>NZ_BJUV01000001.1 GCF_007988805.1 Frigoribacterium faeni
GTGCGGCCGGTCGCCCCCGGCGGGACCCGTGGTCGAGTCGATCAGTCGTCTTCGAGGATGCTGTCGGGCTGGATGGGTCATCTGCACCACCGGGCCGCCGCCGCTGGCGCGTCGTCGACCCGGCGCGCGGATCGACATCCGATCAGTCGTCTTCGAGGATGCTGTCGGGCTGGATGTCGATCCGCGCGCCCGTCAGCTTCGCGGCGAGACGGGCGTTCTGGCCCTCCTTGCCGATGGCCAGCGAGAGCTGGTAATCGGGGACGAGGGCGCGCACGGCCTTGGTCGACGCGTCGATGACGAAGGCGGACGAGACCTTGGCCGGAGAGAGGGCGCTGGCGACGAACGCGGGCAGGTCGCTGGAGTAGTCGACGATGTCGATCTTCTCGTCGTTCAGCTCGGTGGTGACGGCGCGCACGCGCTGCCCCATCTCGCCGATGCAGGCACCCTTGGCGTTGACGCCGGGCTCGGTGGCGCGCACGGCGATCTTGGTGCGGTGCCCCGCCTCGCGGGCGAGCGAGACGATCTCGACCACGCCGCTGGCGATCTCGGGGACCTCCAGCGCGAACAGCTTGCGGACGAGCGACGGATGCGTGCGCGAGACGGTGATCTGCGGACCCTTCGTGCCCTTGCTGACCCCGGTCACGTAGACGCGGATGCGGGAGCCGTGCTCGTACTTCTCGCCGGGCACCTGCTCCTCGGGCGGCAGGATCGCCTCGACGGTGCCGAGGTCGACGTGCACCATGCGCGGGTTGGGCCCCTGCTGGATGACGCCGGCGATGATGTCGCCCTCGCGGCCCTTGAACTGGCCGAGCACCTTGTCGTCGCCGATGTCGCGGAGACGCTGGTTGATCACCTGCTTCGCGGCGAAGGCGGCGATACGGCCGAAGTCGCTCGGGCTGTCGACGGACTCGCCGATCACCTCGCCCTCGTCGTCGCGCTCGATGGCGTACACCGACACGTGGCCGGACTTTCGGTCGAGTTCGACGCGAGCAGCCGGCACGCGGCTCTCGGGCTGGTTCGTGTGCTTGAGATAGGCCGTCAGGATGGCCTGCTCGATGATGCCCACGAGCTCGTCGAAGGGGATTTCACGCTCGCGCTCCATGAGGCGCAGCACACTCAGGTCGATGTCCACTGAGGGCCTCCACTATTCAGATCTGCAGGCTGCGCGCGCGGTGGCGCACACAGCATCCCTCTACGGTACCCGAGTGGGGAGCACGGGACGGACCGTTCTCGGACGTCGGCACCGCGCCTCCCGATCTCGACGGCGTGTCGAGCCGAGGAGGCGCGGTGCCGGCGGTCAGGAGGCCCGCGGCGCGGTCAGCGCGGCGACCGCCTCGGCGACGGGGAGGGGTGTCCGCTCCCCCGTGCGGCGGTCCCACAGCTCGACGACGCCCTCGCCCGCCGACCGGCCGACGACGACGATCCGGGGAACGCCGAGCAGCTCGGCGTCGCCGAACTTGACGCCGGGCGAGACCTTGGGGCGGTCGTCGTAGAGGACGTCGAGACGGTGCGCCTCGAGATCGGCGGTGAGCTTCTCGGCCACCTCGTAGACGACGGGGTCCTTGCCGGTGGCGACGACGTGCACGTCGAAGGGCGACACGTTCTCGGGCCAGACGAGGCCCTTCTCGTCGTTGTTCGACTCGGCGATGACCGCGAGGATGCGCGTGACGCCGATGCCGTACGAGCCCATCGTCACCGTGACCTGCTTGCCGTTCTCGTCGAGCACCTTGAGGCCGAGCGCCTCGGCGTACTTGCGCCCGAGCTGGAAGACGTGTCCGATCTCCATGCCGCGGGCGGTCTCGATCGGACCGGAGCCGTCGGGGGCGGGGTCGCCCTCGCGCACCTGCGCCGCCTCGATCACGGCGTCGGCGACGAAGTCGCGGCCGGCCACCAGACCGGTCACGTGAACTCCCCGGCGGTTGGCGCCGGTCACCCAGGCGGAGCCGTCGACGACACGGGGGTCGACGACGTAGCGGATGCCCGACTCGGACTCGAGCCCCAGCGCCTGCGGTCCGATGTAGCCCTTGACCAGGACGGGGTTCTGAGCGAAGTCGGCGTCGCCCGCCGCATCGACCTCGGCCGGCGCGAACGCGACCTCGAGTCGCTTCATGTCGACGTCGCGGTCGCCGGGCAGACCGACCACGACGAGCTCGCGGGTGCCGTCGAGGTGACTCAGGGCGACCACGACGTTCTTGAGGGTGTCGCCGGCCGTCCAGGCGCGTCCGTCGCCGCGCGCGTGCGCGTCGTTGAGCTGACCGACCAGCGTGTCGATCGTCGGGGTGTCGGCGGGCGCGAGCTCGACGGCCGGGGGCTGCCCCTCGATCGGGATCGCCTCGGGCGCGATCGTCGTGAACGCCTCGACGTTGGCGGCGTAGCCGCCGGCCGAGCGCACGAAGGTGTCCTCTCCGACCGCGGTGGGGTGCAGGAACTCCTCGCTGCGCGAGCCGCCCATCGCCCCGGCGTCGGCCTTCACGATGACGTACTCGAGACCGAGCCGCGTGAAGATGCGCTCGTAGGCGTCGCGCTGCGCCTGATAGCTGGTGTCGAGACCGGCGTCGGACGCGTCGAACGAGTAGGCGTCCTTCATGGTGAACTCGCGCCCGCGCAGGAGTCCGGCACGGGGACGCGCCTCGTCGCGGTATTTGTCCTGGATCTGGAACAGCGTCAGGGGCAGGTCCTTGTACGACGAGTAGAGGTCCTTCACCAGCAGTGTGAAGGCCTCCTCGTGGGTCGGCGCCAGGAGGTAGTCGGCGCCCTTGCGGTCCTTCAGGCGGAACATGCCGTCGCCGTACTCGGTCCACCGGCCCGTGGCCTCGTAGGGCTCGCGAGGCAGGAGCGCCGGGAAGTGCACCTCCTGCGCCCCGGCGGCGGTCATCTCGTCGCGGATCACGGCCTCGATCCTGGCCTTGACCCGCAGGCCGAGCGGCAGCCAGGCGAAGACGCCGGGTGCCTGGCGCCGGATGTAGCCCGCGCGCACGAGCAGACGGTGGCTGGTCACCTCCGCATCGGAGGGATCTTCACGGAGGGTTCGGACGAAGAGCTGGGAGAGACGCGTGGACACGCCCCTAGCTTATGGGCTGACCTCACCAGGGCTTGCCGTCGTACTCCCCCGGGTTCTGCTCGTAGTACCGCTGCCGGTCGTTCTCCTGCTGCTGCTCGCGCTGACTCCGGTCGCCCTGGTCGCGCAGCTGGTCGAGGGGATCGGACGACCCTCCTCCGCTCTCGCCGTCGGCGCCTCCACCCTGGCCGGGCTCCCCGTCGTCGCCCGCCTGAGGATCGCCGCCCTCCTGCTCCTGCTGCGCCTCGTCCTGCTTGTCGCCGAGGCGGCCGTCGGCCTGCTCGAGCGGTTCGGACGTGTCGGGCCGGGCGGGGTCCTCGGGGGGCTGGAAGCAGCCCTCGGGCGCCTCGTCGACGGCCTGCCGCCCTTGGGCGAACAGCGCCTCGGCGTCCGCGTAGCGCAGCTCGAGCAGGGCCGCATCGCCCTGCGCCTCGATGGTGAGCACGAGATCGGTGCGGATCACGCACGAGATCGTCGGGTCGTCGGGCGCGAGCTCGAGCGCCGTCGCGAACTCGGTGCGCGCCACGTCGAGCACGCCGATCTGCGCGTAGCCCGTGCCGCGGTCGAAGTGGTGCACCCACGGCTCGATCACGTTGGCGATGCCGAGCGGCTCGCTGAGGCTCGTGCTGCGCTCGAACTCCCGATCGGCGTACGACCACTGCGTGAGAGCCGCGAAGACGGGCATGCTGAGCAGCTTCGCCGCCACGAGCAGCACGATCAGCACGACCGGCAGCGACCAGAGCAGGAGCCGCCGGCGAAGACGCCGGCGGTACGCCCCGATGGCCGCCTCGTCGTCGGCCGGCGTGCGGTCGTCGACGGGCGGGGGCGCGAGCACGGTCGTCATGGGCGGGCCCCTCTCTCGGTGCCGGGACCCGAGGAGGCGCGTGCCGGGTCGTCGCGCCGCCTCACCCGGATCTCCGCCAGCGCCCGGACCACCACGAAGACGTCGACGAGCACGAGGAGGAACAGCGGGATCGCGGGGATCCAGTACAGGTCCGTGACGCTCTCGGCCCGGCCGTCGGACGAGGTGACCCTGCCGTCGCGGGCGTCGGCGACCGCCGCGTCCACCGAGGTCCGCGCATCGCGGTGGACGTACGGGACGCCCAGCTGGTCGGCGATGCGCCGCAGGGCGTCCTCGTCGATCGTCGAGATCGCGTCGGGCTCTCCCGGGAGCGAGCGGTCGACGATGTACTCGTCCGTCGAGTACCGGTCGCCGTAGCCGTCGAAGACCTTCATGCGGCCGCCCTCGCTCGTTCCGTAGCCGAACACGGCTCCGCCGTCGACGTCACCGGCGGACCCGGCGAAGGAGCCGGGCTCGGTGTCGGCGGTCTGCTCTCCGTCACCCAGGTAGTACACGACGTTGGCCCGCCCGGGGTCGCTCTCGCGCGCCTCCTCCAGGCGGTCGGCGAGGAGATCGTCGGCCTCCGTGATCGAGCTCCCGCTCGAGTAGTAGGTGATCTCCTGGTTCATGACCTGCGCGGCGGTGACGACGGCGGCGCTGTCGTCGGTCAACGGCGTCCGCAGCACCGCGGAGCTGTCGAACGAGATCAAGGAGAAGCGGGCACCGGCCAGCTGCTCGGTCACGGCGCCGATGTCGGCTCGCACCCCCTCGAGACGCGGGGCGCCGTCCCCCCAGTCCTCTGCGGCGATGCTCGAGGTCGTGTCGACGACGAAGAAGACGTTCAGATCGGCGGCCGACGCCGCCGACGAGCCGCCGGGCACGCCGGGCCGCACGGCGATCACGAGCAGCAGCGCAGCGATCGCGGACCGGCGAGCCCAGGCGCGGACGAGGCGGCCGTTGCCTCGTTCGGCGACGACCCGCCAGACCGTGAACCCGAGGAGGAGGACGGCCGCGACCGCGAGCACGCCGACCGGGAGCACCGGGTCGAGGACGAGGGCGAGCGGGGTCACAGGCGCACCCGCCAGAGGAGCGCGAACGCGCCCAGCGCGACGAGGAGCCCGGCGATCGCGAGGCCCGCGGGGTCGTCGGTGACGACGAGTCGGCGCGTGCCGGTGAAGAGGCCGGCCTCGCGTTCGTCGATCTGCTCGATGATGCTCGCGACCGAGGTCTCGTCGTCGAGCGCGTAGTAGGCGCCGTCGGTCGACTCGACGACCGTCTTCAGCTCGGCGGCCACCTCGTCGGCGACCGCGTCGGTCGAGTAGTCCGCCGGGTTCAGGGCGTAGACGCGCACGTCGCGGTCGACGGCGAGCTCACCGGCCTCGGGCAGGGTGACGAGCGCCTCGCCGTTGACGTAGTTGTCGGTCGCGAGGATGACCGAGCGGGGCCGGGTGCTCTCGCCCTGGTCGTCGAAGCCGAGCACGCACGAGGCGAGGCCGTCGCCGATCAGCGAGGCGCCTCGCCCGAGGTCGGTGCCGGACCAGTAGCGGGTGCCGTCCTCGCCCACGGTGTCGAACGAGGTGCGGTACTGCTCGAGCTGCGTGCGGACGAAGTCGTAGTCGTCGGTCAACGGGAACGCGGTGACGGACGAGCTGTCGAACAGCGACAGCCCGATGCGCTCCCCGTCGAGCCCCTCGGCGAGGCGCGAGAACGTCTCGACGATCTGGGAGTCGACCTCGGTCATGGACCCGGAGACGTCGAGGCAGAGGACGATGTCGCGCTTGTACGACTGCGGCTCGACCACGTCGACGCTCGAGACCCGAGAGGACAGCAGGGCGCCGACGCCCGCGAGCCCGACCACGGCCACCAGCGTGGCGACGAGGACGACGCGGTAGCGGGCGACGAGGCGCCGGTAGACGGGCAGGCTCGTCAGTCGCTCGCCATGAGCCACGGGCGTGCCGAGCCGTCGCAGACGCTCGCGGTCGCTTCGACGTCGACGGAGGTGGAGGAGCACGGCGCCCGCGGCGATCGCGGCGAGCACGAGGGGCATCCACCAGAAGATCACCCCCATGAGCGCACCACCTCGCGTGCGGTCTCGACCGCTCGGCCCGGATCGCCGGGGTGGAGGCGCTGGAACGCCGGCGGATAGAACTGCTCGACGGCGCCCGTCAGGCGGGGAAGGTCGGACTCCCTCAGGTCCGCGAGGGTCATCACGTGCGTGTCGACCCCGTTCGTCTCGTGCACGAAGAAACGCAGGAGCAGGCTCAGTCGCGAGTGCACGGCGCGCTCGTCGAGGCGGCCGCTCGAGGAGGCGGCCGCGACCTCGTCGATGAGACCGAGGTAGCGGTCTCTCAGGGACGGGAGATCGACCATCCGCCCGCGCCGCGCCTCCCGGACGGCCTTCGGCAGTCGACGGGCGGTGAACCGGAGCACGAAGAGGTACCACGCGACGACCAGCGCCACGAGCAGCAGTCCGAGGACGAGCCACAGCACCCAGCCGGGGTACTGGTAGGGGCCGAAGAAGCCGTTATCGTCGAGCACGGCGGTGCTTCTCGATCACGGCGAACAGGGCGGGCACGACCTCGGCCCGGCTGGCGATCCGCTCGCTGCTGATGCCGAGCGAGCGCAGCTCGTGCTCGGTGGCGGTGCGGCGCGCCTCGTCGGCGCGGTCGAACTCCCGCCTCAGCAGGGGGCTCTCGCGCAGATAGGCGGGCAGGCCCGCCATCTCGTGGACGTCGTAGACGTCGGAGGCGTGGCCTGTACGGGTCATCAGATCGGCGTCGCCGATCGTCAGCCAGACGATCTCGTGCTGCGCGCGCAGACGCCGGAGGAGGCGGTCGAGCCGCTCGTCGAGCGCGACGTCGTCGGTCACGACGAGGAGCATCGACCGCCGACGGATCCCCCGCGCGACCCAGCCGAGCACGCCTGCCAGGTCGCTCCGCGCCGCGTCGAGCGTCGCCCTCCGGTCGACCTGACGCAGGAGCATCTCGAGGTGGGCCTCGGTGCCGCCCGCCGGATGGGCCCGCGTGCCCGACTCGTCACCGGTGACGAGGGAGACCGTGTCGCCGTGGGTCGCGGCGATGTAGCCCAGCGCGCCCGCGGCCATGATCGCGATGTCCTTCTTGGTCTCGCCGCTCGCGGCGGTCGCCGCCATGTTGCGACCCGTGTCGACGACCAGCACCAGATGCTGCCGACGACTCGCGATGTAGCGCTTGACCAGGGGCTCGCCGTGCCGGGCGGTGGCCTTCCAGTCGATGTCCTTCACGTCGTCGCCCGCCACGTACGCCCGCAGGTCGTCGAAGTCGTGGCTGCGCCCGTGGTGGACCGACGCGTACCCGCCCTCGAGCAGGTCGAGGGTCCGTCGGTGGGCGCGGAGGGACATGGTCGTCCGGACCCGCAGCAGCAGGCTGGCCATCGAGGTCAGGGAGTCTGAACCGCGCCGAAGACGGCGTCGATGACGGTCTCGGGCGCGATCTCGTCGGCGGCGGCCTCGTAACCGAGGATGACCCGGTGCCGGAGGACGCCGTGGCGGAGGTGCTTGACGTCCTCGGGGATCACGTAGTCGCGGCCGTGGAGCAGCGCCAGGGCCCGCGCGGCCTGCGTGAAGGCGATGCTGGCGCGGGGGCTCGCCCCGAACTGGACGTAGTCGGCGAGGCTGCCCGGGATGTACTGCTGCGGGTGCCGAGTCACGTAGACGAGCTGCACGATGTAGGTGACGATCGACGGGTCGACGTAGACGCGCTTCGCCAGCCCCTGGAGGAACAGGACGTCGTCGAGGGAGACCCCCGAGGCGGCTTCGGGCGTCGCCTCGTCGTAGACGCCCGACTCGATCCGCCGGATGATCTCCGCCTCCTCGGCGGGCGACGGGTAGTCGAGCACCTCCTTGAGGAGGAACCGGTCGAGCTGGGCCTCGGGCAGCTGGTAGGTGCCCTCCTGCTCGATGGGGTTCTGGGTCGCCAGGACGAGGAAGGGGTGCGGCAGCTTGTGCACGACGCCGCCGATGCTCGTCTGTCGCTCCTGCATCGCCTCGAGCATGGCGCTCTGGGTCTTGGCGCTCGACCGGTTGATCTCGTCGAGGAGGACGAAGTTCGAATGGACCGGACCGAGTCGCGTGACGAAGGTCGACTTCTGGGCATCGTAGATCTGCGTGCCGGTGATGTCGCTCGGCAGGAGGTCGGGCGTGCACTGGATGCGGGTGAAGGTGGCCGCGACCGCCTGGGCCAGCGTCTGCGCCGCGGTGGTCTTGGCCAGGCCCGGCACGCTCTCGAGGAGCACGTGCCCGCCCGTGATGAGGGCGATCAGCAGGGTGTCGCGGAGGCCGGTCTGACCCACGACCTTCCGCGAGAACGCCTGGGACACCGCACCCACGACGTGGCGGGCCCGCTCGAGCTCCGCCGGGTCGATCGGCCCGCGGGCCGGGGCGGGTGGCTGGGGTGTCGCGGTGTCCGTCACCCGCCCACTGTAAACCAGGCCTCCGACGTCACCGCCGGAGCGCCCTCCGCGCCAGGGTGTTCCCCAGGAACTGGACCAGCTGCACGAGCACGATGATGAGCAGGACGGCCGCCCAGGTCACCACGGGGTCGAACTGCCGGTAGCCGTACAGCAGGGCGAAGGCGCCGAGGCCGCCGCCTCCGACGTAGCCGGCGACGGCCGACATGTCGACGAGCGCCACGAAGACGAACGTGTAGCCGAGGATGAGCGGGCCGAGCGCCTCGGGCAGGATGATGCTCCGGATGATGCGGAACGGTCCGGCCCCGGCCGCTCGCGCGGCCTCGACGACCCCCGGCTGCACCGTGAGGAGGTTCTGCTCGACGATGCGGGAGATCGCGAACGACGCCGCGAGCGACAGGGTGAAGATGATGGCCGAGTTGCCGACCCCGCTGCCCACCGCGACCCGGGCCAGCGGTTGCGCCGCCGCGAGGAAGATGATGAACGGGATGGGCCGGAAGACGTTGACGACCACGTTCAGGACGCCGAAGACGGCGCGGTTGTCGAAGAGCGCGCCTCCTCGGGTGAGGTAGAGCGCGAGTCCGAGCAGGAGCCCGCCGAGACCGCCGAACAGCAGCGTCAGGGCGACGATGTAGACGGTCTCGTAGGCGGCCTGCCAGAGCAGGGGCTGGAGCTCGATGAGGGAGTCCATGTCAGCGCCCTTCCGGTTCGGTGGCGGCGGCGCCCAGCTCGACGACGGCGGCGTCGACGGCGGCCGGATCGCCGGAGAGGGCGAGGGTCAGGGTTCCGAAGGTCCGGCCGGCGATCTCGTCGATGCCGCCGAAGACGATCTCGAAGCCGACCGCGTGCCGCGCGAGGACGCCGAACACGTGCTGCTGGTCGACACCGCCCTCGGAGACCCGCACGGTCACCAGACGTCCGG
The DNA here is from genome assembly GCF_007988805.1 of Frigoribacterium faeni. GTDB lineage: Bacteria > Actinomycetota > Actinomycetes > Actinomycetales > Microbacteriaceae > Frigoribacterium > Frigoribacterium faeni. The sequence continues at coordinate 9,268 of NZ_BJUV01000001.1, forward strand.
CGTGCCGGGTGCGGAGCGCGGCGAGGTCCTCGCCCTGGGGCGATCCGGCGACCACGGTCGAGACGAAGCGCCGGGTCGAGGCCTCGCGGGGCGACGAGAAGACCTCGAAGGTCTCGCCGATCTCGACGACGCGCCCCTTGTCCATCACGGCCACGCGGTCGGCGATGGACTTGATGACGTCCATCTCGTGGGTGATCACGACGATGGTGATGCCCAGCTCGGCGTTGACCCGACGGAGCAGGGCCAGCACCTCCTGGGTGGTCTCCGGGTCCAGCGCGCTCGTGGCCTCGTCCGCGAGGAGGATGCCCGGCGAGGTGGCCAGCGCCCGGGCGATGCCGACGCGCTGCTTCTGCCCGCCGGAGAGCTGGTCGGGACGGGCGTGCGCCTTGTCGGCCAGCCCGACGAAGTGCAGGAGTTCGCTGATGCGCCGCTGGTGCTCGGCCTTCGGCACGCCGGCCGCCTTGAGGGGGAACTCCACGTTGCCCCAGACGGTCTTCGACGAGAACAGGTTGAACTGCTGGAAGATCATCCCGATCCCGGCGCGCTTGGCGCGCAGCTGCCGCTCGGGGAGACCGGTGATCGGCGAGCCGTCGATCTCGATGCGGCCGCTGGTGGTCGGCTCGAGAGCGTTGATCAGACGCACCAGGGTGCTCTTCCCCGCACCGGAGTAGCCGATGATGCCGAAGATCTCGCCGTCGGCGATCTCGAGGCTCACGCCGTCGACGGCCGTCAGCGGCGACGCGCCCTTCTCTCGGGGCGGATACGTCTTGACGACGTCGGTCAGGGTGATGGCGGGCATGGTTCTCCTCGTCACGGGCGGAACGGCCCGACCCGCGCACCAGCGTGGCACACGGGTCGGGCCGGGAGTCGATCGGGCGGCGTCAGCCGTTCTGCTCGACGAGCTTCTTCGTGTCCTCCAGCGACGACTGCAGGTCGGCGACGGGCACCTTGACGGTGACCGCGGTCCCGCCGGAGTTCTCGACGACGCCGTCGGTGACCGACTGGGTGTCCTGGTAGATCTCGACGAGCTTCTTGTAGGTCTCGTCGTCCGCGTCGCCCGCACGAGCGGCGAACACGTTGACGTAGGGCAGCGCGGCGGGGTCGTTGGGGTCGTCCTGCGCGATGACGTCGTCGACCGAGAGACCGGCCTTCGTGGCGTAGTCGTTGTTGATGATGGCGCCGTCGAAGTCGGGCAGCGACGTGGCGGCGAGGTCCGCGGCGACCGGCGTCACCGTCACGGTCGAGGCGTCCTCGTCGATGTCGTTGATCCCCGAGAAGATGTCGCCGCCGTCCTTCAGCTCGATGAGGCCGTTGGACTGCAGCACGAGCAGCGAGCGCGCCAGGTTGCTGGCGTCGTCGGGGACGGCGATGGTGTCGCCCTTCTGGAAGTCGCTCACGTCGGTGTACTTCTCGGAGTAGAGCGGCAGCGGGTAGATCGCGGTCGACCCGATGGGGACGAGGTCGGCGTCGGCGGCGACGTCGTACTGCGCCAGGTAGACGATGTGCTGGAACTGGTTCAGGTCGAGCTCGCCCTCCGTCAGGGCGGGGTTCGGCTGCTCGTAGCTGCCGAAGTCGACGATCTCGACGTCGATGCCCTCGTCGGCGGCGGCATCGGCGAAGGTCGACCAGTAGGGGTCGCTCGCCCCGACGACGCCGATCCGCACGGTGTCGTCGGACGAGCCGCCCCGCGACACGGCGATGCCGATGCCGACGGCGGCGAGGACGACGACGATGACCGCGATGATGGCGATCAGTCGGCCGGGGCCCTTCTTGGGGGCGTCGATCAGGGGGGTGGCGTCGCTCATGGTGATCCTCTCGGTGGCACAGGTACGCCTCGAGGCCGGCTGCTGTGCGGACCGTCGAGGCCCATCCATGATGACGCACCGTCGGCTCGCACCCGACATCGGCAGGTCACACGACGACACATGAGGACGGACGTCGAGGAGGCGCGATGCAGGTCGTCCTGCACCGCGCCTCCTCGATGTCCGCGCGTCGGCCGTCGTTAGACGGTGAGCACCTGGGGCGAGCCCGTCTCGCCGGGGGGCATCTCGGCCGCGAGGCGGTTGGCCTCGTCGATCAGGGTCTGGACGATCTCGGACTCGGGCACGGTCTTGATGACCTCGCCCTTGACGAAGATCTGGCCCTTGCCGTTGCCGGAGGCGACTCCGAGGTCGGCCTCACGGGCCTCGCCGGGGCCGTTCACCACGCACCCCATGACGGCGACGCGCAGCGGGACGGTCATGCCCTCGAGCCCGTCGGTGACGTCGTTGGCCAGCTTGTAGACGTCGACCTGGGCCCGACCGCAGCTGGGGCAGCTGACGATCTCGAGCTTGCGCTCGCGGAGGTTGAGCGACTGGAGGATCTGGAGACCGACCTTGACCTCCTGCGCCGGGGGTGCGCTGAGGCTCACCCGGATCGTGTCGCCGATGCCCTCGCCGAGCAGGATGCCGAACGCCGTGGCCGACTTGATCGTGCCCTGGAACTCGGGCCCCGCCTCGGTGACCCCGAGGTGCAGGGGCCAGTCGCCGCGTTCGGCGAGCTGGCGGTAAGCCTTCACCATGACGATGGGGTCGTTGTGCTTGACCGAGATCTTGAAGTCGTGGAAGTCGTGCTCCTCGAAGAGCGAGGCCTCCCAGACGGCGGACTCGACGAGCGCCTCGGGCGTCGCCTTGCCGTACTTCTGGAGGATGCTGGGCTCGAGCGAACCGGCGTTGACGCCGATGCGGATCGACACGCCGGCGGCCTTCGCGGCGGCGGCGATCTTGCCGACCTGGTCGTCGAACTTGCGGATGTTGCCGGGGTTCACCCGCACGGCCGCGCAACCGGCGTCGATCGCCTGGTAGACGTAGTTCGGCTGGAAGTGGATGTCGGCGATGACCGGGATCTGACTCTTCTTCGCGATGATCGGAAGGGCCTCGGCGTCGTCGCGACTCGGCACGGCGACCCGCACGATGTCGCATCCCGACGCGGTCAGCTCGGCGATCTGCTGGAGCGTCGCGTTGATGTTCGGCGTCGGCGTGGTGGTCATCGACTGGACGCTGACGGGGGCGTCGCCGCCCACGAGCACCTTGCCGACCTTGATCTGCCGCGTCTTGCGGCGCGGGGCGAGGACTTCGGGGACCTTCGGCATTCCGAGATTGACTGCTGGCACGAGTGCAATCGTAATCCTCGGCGCTGGAAGCCGAGTGACCGTCAGCCGAACAGATCGATCGGATTCACGATGTCCGCGTAGATGAGCAGCGCGCTCATGCCGCCGAGGAGGATGACGACGGCGAAGGTCAGGGGGATGACCTTGGCCGTGTCGACCGGACCCGGGTCGGGTCGACGGAACAGCGTGGCGAACCCTCGACGCACCGCCTCGATGAGCGCACCGGCCACGTGACCGCCGTCGAGCGGCATGAGCGGGATCAGGTTGAAGACGAAGAGCGCGACGTTGAGGCTGCCGACGAGATTGACGACGTAGGCCGCGCGATCCACGATCGGCACCGAGTCGAGGCTGACGATCTCGCCGGCCATCCGGCCGACTCCGACGACGCTGACCGGTCCGTTCGCGTCGCGCTCTCCCCCGCCGAACGCCGCCTGCGCGACTCCGACGAGGCGCTGGGGCAGGTGGATGATGAGGTCGACGACGTGCGTCACGTTGTTCCAGACCGCGGGCAGCACGGCGGTGACCGGCTGCTGGACGGTCTCGCTCGCGAAGCCGATGCCGACGAAGCCGACGTCCTGCGTCTTCGGGGACCCGTCGGCGTTCTCCTCGATCTGCCCCGTGCTGTCGTCGACGACGTACCGCTCGGACAGGGTCGGGGTCACCTCCAGGGTCTGCTCGGCGCCGTCGCGCTCGACGACCACGTCGAGGGTCGTGCCGGCGGAGTCGCGGAGGACGGCGCTGACCTGGTCGCCGTCGCTCATCGTCGTCCCGTCGATCGAGACGATGCGGTCGCCGTTCTGCATCCCGGCGGCGAACGCGGGGGCCGGGGTCGCGTCGGTCGGGCACGAGGTCTCCGTGGAACCGGCGGGCAGGACGCACTCGTTGACGAGCCCCACGGTCGTGCTGGACTGCGCCACGCCGAAGCCGCAGAGGACCACGCCGAAGAGCACGATCGCGATGAGGAGGTTCATCACCGGCCCGCCGAGCATGATGATGATGCGCTTGTAGACCGGCAGCCGGTAGAAGGTGCGGGCCTCGTCGCCCTCGTCGATCGTCTCGGCGCTGGCCGTGCGGGCGTCCTGCACGAGGGTCTGGAAGAACCCGGTGCTGGCCGTGCGCGCCGCCTCGCCCTTCTTGGCCGGCGGGAACATCCCCGACATCGAGATGTAGCCGCCGAGCGGGATCGCCTTGACGCCGTACTCGGTCTCGCCCCTCTTCCGGGAGAGGATCGTCGGGCCGAAGCCGATCATGTACTGGCCGACCTTGACCCCGAACCGCTTGGCCGGAACGAGGTGGCCCACCTCGTGCAGGGCGATCGAGACCGCGAGCCCGATCACCATGATCAGGACGCCGACGATGAAGAGCAGAACGGTGAGCACCGGGCAAGGGTAGCCGCAGCGGACCGGGAACACGCCGCGCTCCACCCCAGGCGTTGCTGGGAGCGGCCTGGTCGGGGGCCGGCCCCGGCCGGACCCGGGCCCGTCCGGCCCGGATCAGCCGGCCAGCAGGGCGTCGGCTTGCCGCCGTGCCCACCTCTCGGCCTCGAGGACCCCCTCGAGCGTGGACGCGCCTCCCTCGTGACGCTCGACGACCTCGCTGACGGTGTCGAGGATCCCGAGGTAGCCCACGCGCCCCTCGTGGAACGCGAGCACGGCCTGCTCGTTGGCGGCGTTGAAGACGGCCGGGTAGGTGCCCCCGGCCCGACCCACCTGCTTCGCGAGATCGACGGCGGGGAACGCCTCGGAATCGAGCGGCTCGAAGGTCCACGAGGAGGCGGTGGTCCAGTCGAGGGGACGGCCGACTCCCGCCACGCGGTCCGGCCACGCGAGCCCCAGGGAGATGGGCAGACGCATGTCCGGCGGCGACGCCTGGGCGATCGTGGAGCCGTCGACGAACTCGACCATGGAGTGCACGATCGACTGGGGGTGGACGGTGACGTCGATGTCGTCGTAGTCGACGTCGAAGAGGAGATGGGCCTCGATCACCTCGAGCCCCTTGTTCACCATCGTCGACGAGTTCGTGGTGACCACGAGGCCCATGTCCCAGGTGGGATGCGCGAGGGCCTCCGCGGGGGTGACGTCCGCCAGCGAGGCGCGCGAACGACCGCGGAACGGCCCGCCGGACGCGGTGAGGACCAGCCGGCGCACCTCGCCGGTCGCCCCGGAGCGCAGCGCCTGCGCGATGGCCGAGTGCTCGGAGTCGACGGGGACGATCTGACCGGGACGGGCCCGGTCGCGGACCAGGTCCCCCCCGACGATCAGGCTCTCCTTGTTCGCCAGCGCCAGGGTCGCCCCCGACTCGAGCGCCGCCAGGGTCGGGGCCAGACCGACGGAGCCGGTGATGCCGTTCAGGACGACGTCGGCCTCGACGTCGCGGACGAGGGCGACCGACTCGTCGGTGCCGAGGGCCACGTGCTCGACGCCGAAGCGTGCGGCCTGCTCGGAGACGAGGTCGCGGTTCGTACCGGCCGACAGGCCGACCACCTCGAACAGCTGCGGGTTCGCAGCGATGACGTCGAGGGCTTGAACGCCGATCGAACCGGTGGACCCGAGGATGGTGATGCGTCGCATGAGCCCACCCTACGGTCGCGTCCGACCCTCCGCCGCGTCGACCCCTCGGGTCGCGCAGGGTGCCGGTCGCGTCAGGCGACCGCGAGGATGTCGATGACGAACACCAGGGTGTCGGTCGGCTCGATGCCGGCGCCGGCCTCGCCCGCCTCGCCGTATCCGTCGGCAGGAGGCACGATCACGACCACCTGCGAACCGACCGTCTGCCCGATCATCGCCTGGGCGAAACCGGACACGACCTGATCGGTCGAGAAGGGAGTCAGCGTGCCCTTGCCCCAGCTCTCGTCGAAGACCTCGCCGGTGCGCCAGTTGGTGCCCTGGTACTGGACGGTGACGTTGGCCGGATCGGGCACGACGGCGCCGTCGCCCTTCTTCAGCACCTCGATCCGCAGGTCGGCGGGCGGGTCGTCGTCCGGGACCGTCACCGTGGGACGGCCGTCGTCGGCGAGCTCGACCTCGGGGAAGCCGCTCTGCACGGGCTGATCGGCGCCCGTGGCCCGCGTCGGCACGATCGAGAACGTGTCGACGACGATGACGGTCGCTGGATTGGGAGCGTCCGTGCCGGGCGAACCGGGCTGCATGTCGGCGGCCGAGGCGACCGTGACGGTGCGGGATCCCGCCTGAGCGCACGACAGCGCACCCTCGATGCCCGGCACGTAGAAGTCGCCGCTGATGGTCAGCTGCTCGCCTGCGGAGCCGGTGTACCCGGCCGTGCTCAGCTCGGCTCCCGTCTCGGCGTCGAAGACGGTGATCGCCACCTGCACGACGTCGCCCACCTCCGTGGTCGGTCCGTCGCCCGGCACGACCACGGTCTGCTGGGTCTCGGCGGCCGTGAGCGGCGCGGGGAGGCCGATGCTCGGCTTCTCCCCGAAGGCACCGGAGACGTCGACCGAGTCGGACTCGGCCCCGGACTCGAGACAGGTGGTCGGCGCCGCCGCGGCCGTGCTGTCGTCCCCGGTCGGGGTCGGCTCCGAGCCGCCCGTGCACCCCGCCACGAGGGCGACCACGATCACGGGGAGCACGGCGACGGCCCACGGCCTCCGCCGGGTGGCCGGGGTGGTCGAGGAGGCGCGGAGCGGTCTGATCACGGAGGTCGCGGGTCTCGATCGGTGCAGCGGGGTCAGCCGACGGCGAGGATGTCGATGACGAAGATCAGGGTGTCGGTGGCCGTGAAGGCGGCCCCCTGGGGCACGTTGTCGCCGTAGCCGTCGGCCGGCGGGATCGACACGATGGTCTGCGAGCCGACGGTCTGGCCGACCATCCCGTCGGCGAAGCCGGTGATGACCTGGCTCGTGCCGAACGTGGCCGGTTCGCCGCGCTGCCAGCTGGAGTCGAACGTCTCGCCGGTCTGCCAGACGACGCCCTCGTACTGGACGGTGACGGTGTCGCCGTCCTGGACGACGTCGCCGTCGCCCTTCTTGAGGACCTCGACCTGCAGGTCGGTCGGCGGCTCGGTGTCGGGGACCGTGACCGTCGGGGCGCCGTCGTCGGCGAGCTCGACCGTCGGGAACCCGGGGGTCGGGTCCTGGGGCTCGCCCGTCGCGCGGAGCGGCACCTCGGTGCTCGCCGAGGCGCTTGGCGTGGATGCTCCCCCGGCGGTGGACTCCTCACCGGCATCGGTGCCGCCGCAGGCGGCGAGCGCGAGGACCAGGGCGGGGACGGCGAGGAGGGCGAGGGGACGGCGCATGGGGATCTCTCGGTCGGAGGGCGGGGACGGTGACGGTGACGCGGTGCCGCCATCGGCACGGCGACCCCGGCCATTCTGCCTCACGGCCGGCAGCGGTGGCTGAGTGGGGGCGCCGCCCCCGGTTCAGCCGGCTGCGGCGTCGCCCGTCGCCGGGTCGCCCGCGACCACGATCCGGGGTTCGTGCTCGACGGGGAACGCCACCGACGAGGCGATGAAGCACTTGCGCGCGGCCTCGGCGTGCAGCTCGCGCGCGCGCTCGGCCATGGAGGCGTCGGCGACCGTCACGACGGGGCGGAGGGTGACCGAGGTGAACCGGCCGCCGCCGTCGGAGGTCTGGGTCATCCGTCCGACGGCGGAGTCCTCGTAGGCGACGACGACGACGCCGCCGGTCGCCGCGACGTGCAGGTAGCTGAGCAGGTGGCACTGCGCGAGGGCGCCGAGGAGCATCTCCTCCGGGTTCCAGCGGTCGGCGTCTCCGTGGAACGTCCGATCGGCCGAGGCGGCGATCTCGTGCAGCTTGCCGTCGGCGCTCAGCGTGTTGTCGCGTCCGTACGACCGGTAGGACACGGTCCCGACGTCGCGGGCGCCCGTCCATCGGAGGCCGACGGCGTAGTCGTGGTCGAGCATGGGGCCTCCTGGGTCGGGGTCTGGCGGTCGGTACACTCCCCATCATGACCGACCTGCGCCGTTCCGCTCCATCCGCCGTCCCCCGCCGACCGCTGACGGTCGAGGGGAGCGTCGAGCTGGCGGTCCTGACCCGGTCGGGTCTCGACGAGAGCCGGCACGTCGGGGCCGGCGTCGTCGTCGACAGCGCCGGCTCCGTGCTCCGTGCCGTCGGCGACGTCGGGGCCTCGATCTATCCGCGTTCGTGCCTCAAGCCGTTGCAGGCCCTGACCGTGATGCGCTCCGGGGTCGAGCTCGAGGGGCCTCAGGCCGTCCTGGCCACGGCCAGCCACGCCGGGACGCCCGAGCACCTCGCGGTCGTCTCGTCGCTGCTCGAGCGTTCGGGCAGCGTCGAGGACGACCTGCTCTGCCCCGCCGACTGGCCGGGCGACCGGGCGAGCGCCCGCAGGGCTCCGGAGGCCAGGAGGCTCGCGATGAACTGCTCGGGCAAGCACGCGTCGTTCCTCCTGGCGTGCGCCGAGAACGGCTGGGATCCCGCGACGTACACCGACCTCGACCACCCCCTGCAGCGGGCCACGCGCGAGACCGTGGCCGAGTTCACGGACGAGACCATCGATCACGCCGGCGTCGACGGCTGCGGCGCGCCGGTCTTCGCGACGACGATCACGGGGCTCGCCCTCGCCGTCGCCCGCGTCGCGGGCGCCGCCGGAGACGGGACGCCGTCGGGCGACCACCGTGCCGGCGCTCTGGTGCGAGCCGTGCTGGCGGACGCCTGGGCCCTCGACGGACCCGGCCGGGCCAACACCGTCGCGATCGACGAGCTCGGACTCTTCGCCAAGCTCGGGGCGGAGGGCGTCCTCGTGATGGGGACCCTCGACGGGATCGGCACCGCGGTCAAGGTCCTCGACGGGAACCTGCGCGCGGCCACGATGGTCGCCCTGCATCTGCTGGTCGGTCAGGGTGCGGTCGACGCCACGGCGGCGGAGGGGGTCGTCGAGGCCACACGCGAACGGGTGCTCGGAGCGGGGCACGACGTCGGTCGCATCCGGCTCGGAGACGGGGTGCTCGCGGCCCGGGCCTGAAGCCGCCGACCCCGGCGTCAGTCCCCCTCGCGGCACGAGACGTAGTCGAGCTCGATCGGGGTCCGGCACGCCGCGCCCGCACGGAGGACGACGACGGCCGTGCCGTCGTCGGCGATCTCGATCAGGGTGTCCACGCGGCCCGCATCCGCTCGGGTCCGCCCGTCGCGGACGGTGAGCTCTCCGGCACCGAGCATCCTCGCCTGGAGGCGGAAGCCGTCGGCGGCTGCTCGGGCCAGGACGCCCGGCCCGACGACTCCCACGACTCCCCTGGCCTCGATGCAGAGAGGGCCGTCGGCGAGGGTCGCCGCATCCTGCTCGAGCCGGGCCAGCGCGAGCACGCGATCGTCGTCGGGACCCGCACCGGCGTCCGCCCGTCGCCGGGTCGGCGCCGCCCCTCGCGACAGCCGGAGTCGGCTCTCGACGGCGCCCCGCCCCAGGACGAGGTACCGCCGACGCCGTCCCTCCGGGTCGTCGTCCCCCGGGTGGCCGGCGGTCGCATCGTCCCGGACGGACCGGGCCGTCGTGCGGCTGCCCGGGAACAGGGTCTCGAGCTCGAGGCGCTCGAGCCGGTGGTGGGCGAGGACGCTCGCGCGGGCCGCCTCCAGGTCGTCGTCGAAGCGGCGCCCCTCGCGCCGTGCCGTCGCCGGCGCGCCGATGAGGGCCTCGACGGCCCAGGCCGCGAGGACCGCGACCAACGCGATCGCCGCGGGGAGGATCACGCCGACGCACCGTCCCGACGCGACGGCGACCGCCGCCGCGGTCACGACGGCCGTGAGCACCGGCGCCCGGACGGTCGCCGCGCGCGGCGGCGGGCTGGGGACGACGACGACACGGCCACCGGGAGGGACGGCGCGGCCGCCGCCGGGAGAGCCGAGGGGACGGTCGTCGACGGGGAGCACGCCCTCAGAGCATCATGACTCCGACGACGGGCGGGGCGGTCCCCGACGGCCCTGGGGAGAGCCGGCCGGACGTCACCGGTGTGGAGGGCTCAGGCGATGACGAAGAACTGCTCGCCGATCTCGACCCGGCAGCCACGGGCGACGCGCACCCGGGTCCCGGGTTCGAGACGCCGGGCCGGCTCGTCGCGGGGGCGGACGATCGTGCCGTTGCCGGACCAGCGGTCGCTGAGCCAGAGCTGCCCGTGCTCCTGTCCGAACTCGAGGTGGGTCTTCGAGACGGACTTGCCCGGGTCGACGATGCGGACGAGCTGGTCGAAGCGCTCTCCCGGCTGGGGCAGGGGGGCACGGCCGACGAGTCCGGTGCCGTCGACCGTCACGCTCTCGCCGGTGCTGAACTGCAGGACGAACTCGGATCCCATCGGGCCCCGACGGACGATCCTCGTCTCGTCGACGTCGTCGTCCGTGTCGACGGTGGCGGGTCGCAGCGGCTCCCGGGGTCGCCAGGCGGTCTCGGGCGCGGTCGGGCGTGCCTCCGGGGCCGGGGACTCCTCCACGGTCGGGGGCGCCTCCGCGGCCGGGGGAGCCGTCGGAGACGCGGACGAGGTCGGCGGCGGCGTCAGGTCTGCGGGTTCCGGGAACGCCACGGGGCGGTCCTCCCGGGACGGCTCCTCGACGTCGTCCCGCCGACGACGGTCACGACGGCTCCGGTCGCGACGGTCTCGGCCGCCACGGCCGCGGTCACGGTCGCGACGGTCGTCGTCGGTCCCCGTGCCGGCGGGCCCGGTCGCGTCGGCGACGGCCGCTCCGGGCTCGGCCGCGGCGATCGCCGGGTCGGCGGCGCTCTCGACCTCCGATGAGGCGGCAGGCGCTCCACCGCGGAGGATCGGGACGATAGGGCCCGTGAACGACAGGGCCACCGACTGGACGACCGCACCGCAGACCCCGCAGAAGATGTCGTCCTCGTGGACGTCGGCACCGCACTGGGTGCAGCGCTCGACGCCGGCGGCCTGACCCGGCTCGACGAGGGGCACCGGGGCCGCGGCAGGCGTCGCGCTCGCCTGCGGCAGCACCGGCTCGACTCGCACGGTGTCGCCCGGTCGCGGAGTGGAGGCGTCGACTCCGGGTGTCGCCGCGTCGTGCGACGACCTCGCGGCGGGTTCCGTCGCGCTCGGGGCCGCTGGGGCGTCGTCGTCGGCCGACGGGGTCTCGGGCTGCGCGTCGGGGCGGGACGGGTCGAGGTCGGAGGCTCCGCCGACTCCTTCGTCGGGCGTGGCGCCCGCCTCGTCGGTCTCGGGGAGCGGCGTCGCGGACGCGACGGGTGTGAGGGAGGCCGTCCAGAGCGGAGCCGTCGACGGCCGAGGGCCGTCGTCGGATCGGGAGTCGGGCTCTCGCAGCGGGGCGGGCACGGGGGTGGGCACCGGGGTGGGGGCGACGGCCTGGGGTGGGGAGGACACGGGCTCGGGACGACCCGCGCCTCCTCGGGGCGCCGGCCCTCCCGGGCCGTCGGGCTCGGACGACGTCGCGGGCTGCGAGGACGTGGGCGCGACTGCGTGGGGGGCCGCGTCGGGGGTCTCGTCACGGCGCGCGGCGGGCTCGTCCGTCGGGGGCGCGTCCCGCCACGCGGGCGGGTCGAGCGGCGCGTCGGTCCGGTCGGCGGGCTCCCGGTCGCGGAGCCACCAGGGCTGCTCGCCCGACGACGCCGGGGTCGGTCGCTGCGGGCTCCACGCGGGCGGGCGTCCGTCGCGCTCGTCGGCGCCGCGGGGGCGATCGGGAGCCGACGTGTCGACTCCCGAGAGCGTGCGACCGCACTCGCCGCAGATCATCGCGCCGACGGGCAACGGGCTGGCACAGGTGGGGCACTGCATCGTGAAGAGACCTCTAACGCTCGGGACGTGTCCGGCCATGGTATCCGCGCAGGGAACGCCAGGAGACCGCGGCCTTCAGCCGCTGCCACCTCGTCGCCCCGGTGTCGAGCGAGCGTCGCATCTCGGAGACGGCCGTCCACACCCGGTCGGCGTCGTCACCCGACGGGGCCGAGGGGGCGAAGGAGGCGCGGTCCGCCACCCGGGCGAGCACGGCCGGGCGAGAACCCCCGACCACCGCGGCGACCTCGCTCCTCGTCGCCGCGACCGGCGTCTCGATCCCGTGATCGGCGAGAGCGTCGTGGAACTCCTGCCACCCCCCGGTGATCCGGGCGGCGGGATCGGCCTGGAGCCGGCGCCGTCGACGACGACGCCATTTGACCGCGACGATCACCAGGAAGGGCGCGGCCACGATGCCCACGACGAGGCCGGAGATCGCGGCGATCGTCGCGGCCAGGACGACGATGCCCACCCAGGCGGGCGGCAGGTCGGCGTCGTCCTGCTCCGACTGCGGCGGAGTCTGCTCGTCGCGGACCTGGGGCTCACGCGGCGGGGGCTGCACGACGGACTCGGGGCGCTCGAGACGGCTCGGGTCGAGCACCTGGTCGTCCGGGATGGGGCGCTCCTCGGGCACCGGGTCGAGGGCGACCCAGCCGAACTCCGCGGTGTCGACCTCGATCCAGGCCGTGACGTCGCCACCGGTGATCGTCGCCGCCTCCCCCGTCGGCGTGTCGCCGTCCGCCGTGAAGCCCATGACGACCCGCGAGGGGAACCCGATCTCCCCGGCCATCAGCGCGGCCGCCGTCGCGTACTGCTCGGCGTCGCCGATCATGACCGGGTCGGTGAACAGCTCGGCGATCCGGTCGGAGCCGTGCCCCGAGCGGCTGGCCGGCTCGTCGGCCGACACCCCGTGGCTGATGTATCCGTCGGATCGCAGGGCGGACAGGGCGGACTGGAGCCGTGCACCGGTCCCCTCGACCCCGCGGACGTCGTCGGCGAGCGCCGTCGTCAGCGCCTCGGGCACGTCCGCGGACGCCGGCACCGTCGCCGATCCGGGGGTGAGATCCGCGAGCTGCTCGGGGGTCGGCTGGACCGGGAGGACGACGTCGACCCGGTACGAGTCCCCCGCCGAGATGCCGCCGTCGACGGCGGCCGTCCCGCTGACGTCGTTGTAGACGAAGTCGTCCCGACGGGCCTGTCCGTCGGCTCCCTCGAACGCGATCGACTCGAGCCGGCCGACCGTGGGGAGCCAGACGTCGTCGTAGGCGCCGACCTGCACAGCCAGCGTCGTGCGGTCGCCGTCGACGCCCGACTGGTCGATCGACGACGGGACGCGGTCGAACGATCCGGATTCGCTCGTCACACGGGGGCTGCCGACCGTGTACGACACGCCGTCGTACGTGTCGAGCGTGGCCAGGCGGAGGAGCTGCCCCGCACCGAGCCCGCGGACCGTGAAGAGCGTGCTGTCGACGGTCGGCTGCTGCTCGTAGACCCGGAACCGCGTGAGGGGGCTCACGAGCTCGCGCGGGTCGAAGGGCTGCTCGACGAGGGTCCGCGCCACGGTGCGCGGAGTCGACGACGGAGACGCCTCGACGACGGCGGCGGCCACGGCCCCCGAGACGAGGACCGTGACGACGGTGCCCGCGACGGCTCGGGCCGCGACCGTCCGGTGTCCGTACGACCGCGTCGACCTCGCGACGTCGCCCGAGCGCTCCAGGGCGGCCCGACGGCGTCGGAGTCGCCACCAGACCGACCAGGCGATGGCGACGGACAGCATCGCCAGCCCGCTGATCACGGGCGACCAGGCCTCCTGGGGGCCCAGGACGATGCCCGCGAGGTACAGCCCGACGGGAGCGAGGACGGCGAGCTCGCCCCGACGGGAACGGAGGGCGATGGTCAGCCCGACGACGGTCGCGAGCAGGACGAGGATGAACGCCGGGACGAGGAGGGACTCGTAGCTGCCCACCGGGAGCGTGATCGTCAGCAGCCGCTTCCAGCCCAGGGCCGTCGCCGCGAGGAGCTCGCCGAACCCGTCGGCGGTGGGCAGGACGCCGGCGACGGCCCGGGAGGGGATCGCGAGGGGGACGCCCAGCACGAGGTAGACGAGCACCGTGGCGAGCAGGACGGAGAAGCTCGACAGCCGCGACGCGGCACCGGCGACGGCGACGACGGCCCCGACGACGACCGTGACCCCGACGAGGAGGACGAACTCCGCGCTCCGGTAGACCGGCCAGAGCGTCGACGCCGCGATCACGACCGCGAGGACGTGCAGACCCGTCGCGGTGGTGACGAAGGAGGCGCGGAGACGGGGCCGCCTGACCCGCGTGCGCCGTCCGGTCGCCGCCGACCCCTCGCCGCCGTCCCGGACGCTCACGACGCCGCCACCCGGGACAACGACTTCTGGAGGTCGTCGAGGTACCCGATCGTCAGGACGGTCAGGTCGGCGACCCGGCGCAGGCCCGGTACGGCCTCCGGGTCGCAGACGATGGCCACGACCTCGACGCCGAGCGGGAACTGCAGGGCCGCACCCCGCATCTCGGCGAGGCTCGTGGTGGAACCGACCACGAGGAACGCGACCGAGATCCCCGCGACGCGGTCCCGCGCGACCCGGGCGACATCGGTGATGACGAGCGCGGACTCCGCGCGCTCGACGACGGCCAGGTCGTCGAGCAGACGGTTGCGCGTGATCGTGCTGAGGGCGCGGACGGCCAGCGTCTTGCGCTTGGCGAAGTCGGGTGTCCTCTCGCTCACGACGACGCTCACCTCACGGGCGTCGCGGATGGCGCGCGCCCCGAGCGACCCCGCGGCGCTGACCGCGAGCTCGAACTCCTCGTCGGTGGCGAAGTCGGACGTCGCGAGGCTCAGGGCGATGACGAGGTGCGATCGGCGGCTGGCATCGAACTGCCGCACCATGTACGCGCCCGCCTTCGCCGTCGACTTCCAGTGGATGTTCCGCCGCTCGTCACCCGGCTGGTATTCGCGGAGGGCGTGGAACGAGAGGTCGTCGGGCGCCAGATCGCGGGTCGGGCTGCCCTCGAGGTCGCGGATGAGGCCCGTGCTGGTGCTCGGGATCCCGATGGTCGCCGGGTGCACGAAGAGCTCGGTGACCGTCGCCCATTCGAGCTCGCGACGCACGAGGCCCACGGCGTCGCCCCGGACGGTGCGAGCGGGTCCGATCCGGACGACGCCGCGCCGTCCGGTCGGCACCGGGAACGACTCGGCGACGGCGTCGCCGGAGCGCAGGCCGGGCAGCCCCACCTCGACCAGGGCGTCGCCCACCGGGATCTCGACGGTCACGCCGAGGACGCGACGCCTCGAGGGGTTGGCGACCCGCACCTCCCCGGAGGCGGGTTCGCCGACCGACACGCGTTCGTGCGGCACGACCAGGTCGATGTCGACGGCCGTCCGTCCGATCAGGAACAGGGCGGCGAGCGCGATCATCACGAGGGCCGCGAGGCCGATGGTGAGGAGCTCCACCCAGCCGAGGAGGCGGCCGCCGGCGAGGCCGATCGGCACGAGGAGGAGGACCGTCCAGCCGAGGGGCGTCACGACGGAGGACGCGCCCCGCCAGAGCGCGGTCGACCCGCGCCGCACGGCCCGGAGCACCTTGACCGCCACGACGATCGCGTCGGCCACCGGGCCCGTGCGCTGGCCGACCAGGCGCGTCCGGGCGTTCGTCAGGCCCTGCGTTCCGGTGAGGGACGACGAGTCCGCCCGTGTCTCGCTGCGCGGGGAGGCCTTGGTGGCGGCGCGACCCCGGCCGGCGCCGGTGACTCCCCCGTCGTCGGCTCCGCGTCGTCCGGTGCGGGACGCGTTCACACGGCGACCCGCTCCGCCGGCGGCGGGGTCTCGATGAGGAGCTGGCTCACGACGCTGGACGGGGTGACGCCGTCGAACTCGGCCTCGGGGTCGAGCACGATGCGGTGCGCGAGGACGGGCTCGGCCAGCGACTTCACGTCGTCGGGGACGACGTAGTGACGGCCGGACGAGGCGGCGTAGGTCTTGGCGCAGCGCACCAGCGCGAGCGCGCCTCGGACGCTGACGCCGAGTCGGACCTCGTCGGCGGTTCGGGTCGCCTCGACCAGGCGAGCGACGTAGTCGTTGATGCTGGGCTCGACGTGCACCGTGCGGGCGAGTTGCGCCATCTCGGTGACGACGTCGGCGCGGACGACCGGCGGGATGGAGCCCTCGTGCACCCGGGTGGCCGAGCCGGCGAGGATCCGGACGGTCGCCGCGTGGTCGGGGTAGCCGATGGAGGTCTTCATGATGAAGCGGTCCAGCTGCGCCTCGGGGAGCCGGTACGTGCCGGCCTGCTCGACCGGGTTCTGCGTGGCGATCACCATGAAGGGCCTGCCGACGTCGTGGCTGATCCCGTCGACCGTGACCCGCCCCTCCTCCATGACCTCGAGCAGGGCCGACTGCGTCTTCGGGCTCGCCCGGTTGATCTCGTCCGCGAGGACGACGTTGGCGAAGACGGGCCCTCGGTGGAACTCGAACTCGCCGCGTCTCTGGTCGTAGATGCTCACGCCGGTGATGTCGCCCGGCAGCAGGTCCGGGGTGAACTGCACCCGGCTGCTCGTGCCCTGCACGCTCTGCGCGATGGCGCGCGCCAACGAGGTCTTCCCGGTGCCCGGGACGTCCTCGAGCAGCAGGTGGCCCTCGCTGAGCATCGCCGTGAACGAGAGCCGGACGACGAAGGTCTTGCCCAGCAGCACCTGGTCGACGCCCGCCACGAGACGCCCGAAGACGTCGGAGAACCAGGTGGCCTGCTCGGGGGTCATGCTCATGCGATCGTGGGCTCTCTGGTCAGGGGGTGGGGCCGGTGGTGGACGGGGCGGGCGCCTCGGCGCAGCGGGCGATCGCCGCGCCGGGGTCGACGTGACCGTCGACGGTCGCCTTGACCTCGACCGACGTCGCGCCCTCCGGGACGATGCTCGACGTGGTGTACGCGTCTCCGCCGGCGTCGGTGCTGCTCCTGCCGCCGGGCAGCGTCTCGCCCACGAACGTCACGACAACGGACGTTACGGGCGATCCGGCGTTGCGCGGCAGCGACGCTCCGAGGGGCGAGCCGACGGTGCAGGTCCCGACCGTGGCACGGGTGTCGACGGGCGTCCCGGTCGCGGCGGACGACGCCGGCCCGCACTCGTCGCGCGTCTGTCCGGCACGGCAGGCGCGGAACGTCACGTCGATCGGGACGCCGTTCCCGTTGTCGTCGAGGACGACGCGGTCGGACGGGATCGGGTTCCAGGCGCCTCCTCCGACGCGGTACTGGTAGAAGTCGACCGCCCCGGAGGCCGCGAGAGCGCCGATGGAGGCCTTGAAGAGCCCGCCCGTGCCGTAGGCCGCCACCGTGATCGAGCCCGTCGTCTGCCCGGGGGGCGTCACGCTCTCGGTCGACGCTCCGGCGCTGGAGCAGAAGAGCCCGTTGCTGGCGACGACGGTGTAGGTGTACGTGGCATCGCGTTCGGGTGACTCGCTGTAGGTGGTCGTCGTCATGCCCGACGCGACCCGCGTGCCCGTGCCTGCGCATCCCGTGACGGTCGAGCCCGAGGTCGAGCGGTACACGTCGAAGCGCGGGGCGTCTCCTCCCGACGCCGAGGGCACCGTCCACGAGACCGAGACCTGGTTCCGCGTGGCCCCCGCACGGACGGCGAACGAGCCGGGGGTCCCCACGGCGGTGGCCCGGACGGCGGCGCTCCTCGACCAGTCGGCGGCGCTGGTCACCTGGGCGCGGTTCGAGGCGTGGACGCGCACGTCGTACCGGCCGCCCGGCACGAGTCCGCCGATCGTCGTCGAGGTCGACCCGGTCGTCTGTCCGCCCGGCGCGTTCGTGCCGGTGATCTCCACGGTGTAGCCGGTCACCGCGGTGCCTCCGGCCGGCCGGCCCACCGCGTCCCATCGGATGTCGAGAGCCCCGGGGGTCGACGACGACGGGACGACCGTGACCCCACCGGGTGCGGCCGGGACGAAGTCGGCGCTGTACGGGGCGCTCGGCGCGCTCGCCTCGGACGAGCCGATGCCGTTGGTCGCCACGACGGCGAAGCGGAAGGTCTGCTCGGGGTCGAGGTCGGTGAGCGTGCAGACCGTCGAGAGTCCGCAGTCCCTCGAGTAGGTCGAGCCGGCCGAGCCCTCACCCGTCAGCCGGAAGCCGGTGATCCGCGAGTTGTTCGCGTTGGGGGCCGCGTAGCTGAGCGTCAACTGCCCGCCGGTGGAGTTCCCGATGCGGACGGGTGCGACGGGCGTGTCGGGGACGTCCTGCACGGAGATGGTCACGTTGCCCCAGACGGAACGGTCGCCGTCGCCCGTCGCGTCGGCCACCTGGTACTGGAGGTTGGTGTCGCCGGGAGAGGCGGACGCCGCCACGGACACCGACAGCGTGCGGGAGTCGGCGCTCGGCGACACCGTGACGCCGGAAGGCACCGAGGCGCCGCCGAGGCCTCGGATGGCCACGACCCGCAGGGGTTGACCCGGGAACGGGTTGCGCGCCTGGTCGTTCGCCAGGACGTCGACGCGCGCGGAGGCTCCCCGGGCGACGACGACCGAGTCCGCTGCGGGGACGACCAGCGGCCGGGTCGACCCGACGACCGCCAGTCGGACCGCCCCGCCCTGTCCCGTCGAGGCGGCGTCCGACACGGTGACGGGAAGCGTCGCCGTGGTCCCCTTGGGCGTCGACGACCCGGCCGTCACGGTGAGCTCCCGCCCGGAGAGCGAGGAGGTGAATCCGTCGTCGGACAGGCGCCCCAGGGTGAATCGCAGTTCGTCGGTGTCGTCCGGGTAGGGGTAGGTCGTGACACGGGTCAGATCGATGGTGCGCGACTGCCCGGGCTCGAGATCCACGGACGTGCCGGTGAACGACGGGGGCTGATTGTCGCGCGGGGTCACCGTGATCGGCAGGACCAGCGTCGCGGTGCGACCGTCCGGATCATCGGACGAGCGACCGTCCGTCACCTCGAAGGACACCGACGCCGCTCCGAAGAACAGGTCGGCCGAGGTGAACCGCAGCGTCGTGTCGTCGACGACGAGATCGTCGCCGTTCGCATGGGTGGCCCGCACCGAGCCGGAGTCGGTGAGGCGCACCCCGCGGTCGCCGGCGGCGATGACGTAGTCGTTGAGATCGATCCGCAGGGTGTCCTCGCTGACGACGGACAGCGGACCCGCCGACCGGTCGAGCTGCGGAAGGGCGTCGTCGAAGCCCGGTACGCGGATGAAGGCACGCGACCGCACGGCGGGGTCGTCGGGGTGGGCCACCCAGAACGGGATGATCTGGCTCGCGTCCGTGATCGCGACCCTGATCCGACGGCCGTCGGTGACCTCCGACGTCGAACCGTAGCCCGGCTCGACGCCGAGCCCCAGCGTCGACACGGGGCCGTCGGCGAAGAAGACGTTGGCCATGACGTCGACGTCGACCGTCGTCCGCCCGGCGATGTCGCCGAGGTCGAGCACGCTGTCGTCGGCGATCGGCGGGTTGACCGGAGCGTCCGGGTCGACGGTGACGGTCACGAAACTCGAGCTGGAGCCTCCCTGGGCGTTCTCGACGGTGTAGACCGCCCCGTACCTCCCGGCGGTGTCCGGCGGCGTGACCGTCACGAGTCCCCCCTCGGCGACGGACGCCGTCACGGCGTCGTCGTTCGGCTCGACGGCCGTGACCGTGAGCTCTCCCCCGTCGGGATCGGAGTCGTTGTCGAGGACCCGGATCGTGATGGAGCCCCCCGGTCTCATCGTGACGTCGTCCGCCACCGCGACGGGGTCGCGGGATCCGTCCGAACGCTCGGATATCCCGATGCGGACGGTGCCGGTGGCACGAGCCCCCAGACCGTCGATGACGCTGTAGGTGAAGGTGTCGGTGCCGGCGGAGTAGGGACCGGCCTGGTACTCGAGGCGGTCCGCACCGGCCATGGACACGGACCCCTTCTCGGGGTTCGTGGCGATGCCGACGAGCTGGACGCTGTCGCCCTCGGGGTCGATGCCGTCGAGGGGCACCCCGATCCGGACCGACTCGCCCGCGACGACCCGGGCCGTCACGGTCTCGGGCACGGGAGGGGTGTTGGTCGTGACGTCGGCCTCGCGGACGGCGATGGTGACCTGCGCGTCGGCGGTCTGACCGTCCTCGCCCTCGATCGTGTAGACGGCCGTCACGTTGCCGGGTGTGGACGGCGCGAGGTAACGGAGCTCGTTCGACGCCGCGAACAGCAGCCCGCCACCGGAGGGGACGTCGCGCTGGAGGTCGTGGGCCAGCGTGATCTCGTCGCCGTCGGGCTGCGAGTCGTTCGCCAGGACGTCGATGTCGACGACGTCGCCGACTCGGACCGTCACCTGATCGTCGGCGGCGATCGGCGGCTGGGTCTGCGCCCGCCGCGGTATCTCGACCACGGTGACGGTCCCCTCCGCCGACGCCAGACCGTTCGTCACGGTGTAGGTCAGCGTCACCGGGCCGTCGTCGAGCGGACCGGTGAGCACGACGCGGATGTACCTCTGGTCGAGGGTCTCGACGCTGACTCCGCTGGACCGTGGCACCTCGGACGTCGACGTGACCATCAGCACGTTGCCGGCCGGGTCGCTGTCGGTCGCGACGACGTCGACGGTCTGGCTGCTCAGGGTCTCGACGAAGACGGTCTTCGGTGTCGTGATGGGGGTGCTGTTCACGTCGGGCGGGGACTGGACCTCGATGCGGATGGTGCCGCTCGCGGTCTGATCGCCGTCGGTCACCGTGTACTCGAGGTCGTGCGTCCGGACCTCGTCGCTGACGAAGAGGAAGGTGCCCGCGTCGTAGCTCGGCGAGATCTCGGCCCCGGTCTTCGCGGGGACGCTGTTCAGCGTGACCGCACCCGTGCCGCCGTGGGCGTAGACGAGCGGCCTGATGGTCTTCTGCTGTCCGGCGTAGGCCTGGACCGAGAAGGAGTCCGCCGTCAGAGGCGTGTCACCCGCCGCGGACACCGTGATGCGCAGCACCCCGTTCGCCTCGGCCCGACCATCCGAGACCGTGAGCGCCACGTCGACCGTGGTCGCGCCCTCCCCGCTGTCCTGATAGACGACGTCGCCCGCCGGGGTGAACGACACCGCGGCGTCGGCCGACGCGCCCGTCAGGTAGAAGGCGTCCCCGTCGGGATCCACCCAGTCGCCGAGCGCGGGCGTCGTGACCCGGCCGGAGGTCGCCACGGCGGCCGTCGTCGTCCGCACCTGGACGGGCGGGCTGTTCTCGTCGGCCCCCTGCACCGAGAGCGTGACCGTGGCGGTGTCCTGCCCGCCCCGGCCGTCGGAGATCGTGTAGTCGAACGCGTAGCGGCCGCTCGCGTCGTCGTCGACGGTCACCAGGAGCTGCTGTCGGTCGTTGATCAGATCGACGCGCCCGAAGGTCTCGTCGACCGCCGAGATCGAGTCGATCACGAGCGGGTCGCCGTTCGGGTCGAAGTCGTTGAGGAGCACCGACAGGGTCGTCGCCCGCCCCGGACGGACGCCCGACTCGTCGTCGAGCGCGACCGGCGGCTTCTGGTCGGGGTCGAGCTCCGGGCTGTCGTCGGCGGAGTCGTTCTCGTCGTCCTGCGGCTGCTGGTCGCGATCCAGCAGCGCAGCCCAGTTGTCGATCACCCGTCCGTCGGACTGCACGGCCCAGCTCCGTCCTCCGACCGGGTCGTTGAGGATCGCGCGTCGACCGTTCACCTGGAAGACCAGCTCGGCGTTGCCGGGCACGCCGTCGAGCCGGGTCACGCCTCCTCGCGAGGTCGAGCAGTCGCTCCAGGCCGTGCCGTCCGACCACGCCGCCTGGATGCAGCCGTCGACGACCACGGGGCGGGCCGGCCGACCGGACCGGTCGGAGACACGGGTGTCGATCCCCTCGCCGGAGAAGGGCACCGTGATGAGTCCCGTCGAGGTCGCGACGAGCACGCCGTCTCCCGCGTCGCTGCTGGTCTGGAGGGCGATGCCGTCTCCGATCCGGTCGGAGAGATCGACGTCCCGGCCGTCGAGGACGAGCGTCCCGGTGGACTCGTCCAGAACCGCCCAGTGCGTGCCGACGGAGGCGACCTGGAACGGGCCGGGACCGGCGAGGTCGACGGGGTGGGTCTCCTCGACGTCGAGTCCCTGCGAGGTGTCGACCCTCGAGACCGTTCCGCTGTCGGCCGAGTACACCACGAGTGCGCCGTCGGGCGAGAGGCCCGTGACGATCTCGCCTCCGAGACCGAGGTCGGGCTCCGAGTCGCTCGCGAACGAGTCCAGCTCGGCGACCGGGAGCGTCCAGAGCTCTCCCGTCCCTCCGGAGACGACGATGGCCTGGTCACCCCGGACGAGGACGTCGGGTCGGTCCGGAGGGAGCGGCGTGCTGACCTCCACGGTCGCGGTCGCGGTGTCGACGACACCGGCGGTGGCGCTGCTCCGGTCGACCATGACGACGGCCTCGGGCCCCTGCGCGACGGCGACGTCCGATCCCTGGCTCCGGACGGCGCTGTTCAGTTCGCCGACGTCGACGTTGGCCCGACCGATGGCGGTCCGGGACCCGTTCGCCGCCCAGACCGTCCCGTCGTCGAGGTCGAGACGTCGCGACTCGTAGCCCGTGCTCGTGATCGCGACCCCGGCGACGAGCCCCGCGATGACGACGCTGCTCACGGCCGTGGCGACGGCGGACCGATGGCCCCTCGCCCAGTCGACGAGACGACTCATCCGCCCGGCTCCGCCGTGCATGTCTCCGCGCTCGGCGCTCCCGTCTTGCCCGCCCGGTTCACCCGGACCGTGATGCAGACCTCGCCCTGATCGGGGGCGTCGCCCATGACGAAGCGGGTGGTCGTCTGCTGGCTCGTGTCGGTTCCCGAGTCCGTCTCGGCGACGATCACGTAGGCGTCCCCTGCCCGGAGGCCCGGGTCGTCCCACTCGAACGTCACGGATGAACCCGTCCGCGTCGCCTCGACGTCGGACACCCGCGGGATCTCCGTCGAGTCGGCCCGGACCAGGACCAGGGTCGCGGCCGCCCCGAGGGCGATCACGACGACGGCCGCCGCGACGAGCAGCCAGACCACGGCGAGCATCCGCCCACTGCGTCCGTCCGCCCTGGTCCCCGTGCCCGTCCCCCGAGGAACGGCGCGACCACGGCTCAGCTCGGAGCCGTGCACGGCGGACGCCTGGGCCTCGGTCACCCGGCGACGACGTCTCCGCCGTCGGCCGGACGATCCGAGCGGCGCGGCCCCTCGGAGGCGCGTGCGGTCCTCGAGATCGGCCACGGTGGCCAGGGCCCAGTCGTCGACGGCCACCTCGATGGACGTCGGCGACAGCCCGAGCTCGGTCTCGACCTGCTGGAGCTCGCGGATCAGCTCGAGGACGCTCGACTGCCGATGCTCAAGACGACGGGACATGGCCTTGGCGAGGACGCGCTCGAGACCGGCGGGCACGTCGGTCCGACCGGTGGGGGCGAGTCTGGCCTTGTCGATCCGACCGATGAGGTCGGACGCGGTGTTCCTGTCGCTGCCCAGGATCTCGAAGGGGCTCCGGCCGGCGAGCAGCGAGTACACGGTGGCCCCGAGCGACCAGACCTCCGACTCGATGGTGCCGTCGGTCTCGTCGAGCAGCACCTCGGGCGCGGACCACGGGATGGACATCCCGACGATGTCGTTGGGTTCGCCCTCGCCGAGGGACGAGGCGATGCCGAAGTCGGACAGCACCGGGTGCCCGTAGGCGGTCGTCAGGATGTTGGACGGCTTGATGTCGCGGTGCAGCACGCCCTGCCGGTGGGCGGTCTCGACGGCGCTGCCGATCTTGACGCCGATGCGCAGGACGTCGGCCACGGGGATGCGGTCGCGACGGTAGCGCTCGCTGAGCGACGACGAGCAGAGCTCCATGACGAGGTACGGGCGACCGTCCGCCGACACGCTGGCCTGGTAGACCGTCAGGATCGACGGGTGCCCGCTGAGCTGGGCCATGAGGTTGGCCTCCGCCTGGAACATCCGCCGCACCTGATCGTCGACGGCCTCGCTCAGCATGACCTTGACGGCCACCTGCCGACGGGGCATGTTCTGCTCGTACAGGAACACGTCGGCGAAGCCGCCCGATCCGAGCACCCGGACGTGCGTGAAGCCGGGCAGCACGGGGGGCTGGGACGGCAGTCGTCGCGCCACGTCGCCCTCCTTCTGACGGTCGGCCGGATGTCACTTCGGCGGATTCGCCGGTGTCGAGTCGGCGTCATCGATTGTAAGTGGGCGGCCGCCGGCCTGTGCCCCGGGGTACATGGCCGGGGGACGACTCGAATGCCCCCATTTCAGGGGAGGGAGGATCCGCTCCGCCCTGTCAGTCGGCGGAGATCGCCCCGTCCGACGCCGGGTCCTCGTCGTCGCCCGTACCCCGGACGTCGATCACGACCGCCGTCACGTTGTCGCGCCCTCCGGCGTCGACCGCGGCGTCCACGAGGGCCGTCGCGGCCTCCAGCGTGTCGCCCACGGCTCCGAGGATCGCGGCGATGTGGACGGTCGGCAGCTCCTTCGTCAGACCGTCCGAGCAGACCAGGAGGCGCAGGCCGACCCGCGCGGGAACGCGCCAGTAATCGGGCCGCTGGTCCACGTCGAAGCCGACGGCCCGGGTGATGACGTTGCTGTCGGGGTGGCCTTCGGCCTCGTCGGCGCTGAGCAGTCCGGCGTCGACCATCTCCTGGACGACGGAGTGGTCGACGGTGATCTGGCGCAGTCCGGCGGCGTCGAGGAGATAGACGCGCGAGTCGCCGACGTTGAACACGACGAACTCGTAGCCGTCGTCGCCGCGCGAGAGGAACGCGCCGGTCGCCGTGGTGCCGACGCCGAGCTCGGACTCCGCCGCCGCCACCGCGATGTCGGCGGTCGCCCGGCGCAGGGCCTCCTCGACGTCCTCGGTGGAGAGGACGGGGGCCGTCGCGACCTCGAGCATGCGGCGGACGACCGCGTCGCTCGCGACATCGCCCGCGCTGTGCCCTCCCATGCCGTCGGCGACGACGAAGAACGGCGACTCGGCGAGGTAGCTGTCCTCGTTGTGGGCGCGACGCCGACCGACGTCGGTCACGCCCGCCCAGTCGAGGACGAGGGAGTCGCCCTCGACGGTCACGGTATGGGCGGTCGTCGGGCGGCCGAGCTCTGTCACGTGTGGGGTTCTTCCTGGACGGTGGTTCGAGGAGGGGCGAGGATCTCGAGAGTGTTCCCGTCACCTAGGTCCACTATCGCGCCTGGGAGCGCCACGGTCGACTCGCCTTGCCGGAGTTTCACGGGATGTCGCGCCGGCAGGCGCACGACCGTGCCGTTGGTCGACCTCAGATCCGTCACGACCACCACGTCGCCGTCCTGGCGGATCTCGACGTGACTGCTCGACACCTCCTGGGCCGGCGAGGGCACGACGACGAGGCGCGGGGCCGGGCCGCTGACGAGACGCGGAGCGGACGGACGCCGCCCGACGATCACCGGGACGTCGAGCCGTTCGATCCGCTCCCCGATCCTGACCGCCGCGATCCGCGGCGGCACCACCGTCGTCGACGTCGAGGGCCCGCCGGTCGCGCCACGCGGTCGGAGGACCGTGTCGCCCCACGCGGCGATCACCGTGTCCTCCAGGTCGTCCCGGCGCGGTGCGGGTTCTCGGGTGCTCACCTGCCGGCCTTCCGTCGGACGTCGTTCAGGAGGCGCGGCTCGCCTCGATGCCCAGGCTAGCGTCCACGGGTGGGCACCTCGCCTCCCCTCCCCCGACGCTCGTCTCGGCGACTCGTCCACACCCGGCTCGGGTCAGGCCGTCCCGCCGGAAGGCCCCGCCCTACCGTGACGGCATGCCAGACCTCGTGCTCGTCCCCCCTCTTCCACCGGACGACGACGAGCTCGACGACGGCATCGGCTTCGTGCGCCTCGACAGTCCGATCGGCCGACTCGAGGTCGTGACCCGGCATTTCGCCGTCGAGCGCGTGGTCGTGGCCGTCGACGAACCGTTGCCCCACGATGACGACGCCGAGCGGCCGGATGCCTTGCTCCATGCCGCCCGGCGCCAGCTCCAGGACTACTTCACTGGCCATCGCCGCCGGTTCGACCTCCCCCTGCGCATGCAGGGCACGTCCTTCCAGCGCTCGGTCTGGTCGGCCCTCGCCGACGTCCCCTGGGGAGAGACGACCACCTACGGGCGAATCGGCGGCGTCATCGGCAGCCCCCAGGCCGGCCGCGCGGTCGGCGGAGCGATCGCGGCGAACCCGCTGCCGCTGCTCGTTCCCTGCCATCGCGTCCTCGGCCGCACCGGAGGGGTCACGGGCTACACCGTCGGGCGCGGTGTGCCGACGAAGCAGTGGCTCCTCCGACACGAGGGGATCGTCTACCGCGAGGGACCGGTTCCCGTCCTCTGAGCTCCCGGCTCCGCCAGGACGGATTCCGAGACGAGGAGGGTCTCGGCGCCCGCCTCGAGCACGATGCCTCGCATCCGCGCCCAGACGAGCAGATCGTCGAGCGTCGAGAGCTCCGGCCGGTCGGCCAGCAGGGCGGCGACGAAGAGCCCCTTGGACTTCTTGTTGAAGTGGTTCAGCGCCCGGCGGCCACCCGCGTCGCCGGAGACGACACGGACGTACGTCGACCGGCTGCCGAGAGGCCCCAGCGCCACGTATCCCTCCGAACGGAGGTCGACGACGAACTCCCCCGTGGCCTGCAGCACGGCGGCCACGTCGTCTCGCCAGGTCGACTTGAGACTCGCCCCCGGCAGCCGGGAATCGTGCGACAACCGGTAGGCCGGGATGGCGTCCCCCGCGCGGACCGGACCGAACAGCGCCGAATGGATGACGATGTGGCGCCGCGCCCACTCCCACTGGGAGTCGGTCAGGGACGCCGCGTCGATCGGATCGAAGAGGACGCCGGTGTACCGCGCCAGGGCCGGCATGGTCGGCGAGGACTCGACCACGAGGTCGCGATCGATCTCCTGCAGCTGCCGAGGGCCGAGCTTCAGGGCCGCCCTGGCCGCCTCGGGATCACGCGCCAGCGTCGTCAGCCGAGCGATGACGTCCTGACGGACCCCCGTGAGCTCGGGGAACGAGAGATCGCCGAGCGACAGTCCGGACACACCACTGCCCCCGTCGAGTTTCGTCTCGGACGGGGGCAGCAGGAACAGCATGGTGGTGCAGGTGGAGGACGAGGTCAGACGAGCTGCGCGTTGCGCGCCACCACGGTGACCGTGTCGTTCTCGACGGAGAGGAAGCCGTCGTCGGCGGTCGCCTCGACGGTAGAACCGTCGGACATCCGCACGCGGACCTGCCCCGTTGCCAGGATCGCCAGGATGGGCTCGTGTCCGGGGAGGATCCCGATCTCACCCTCGGCGGTGCGAGCGACGATCGACGACGCCTCGCCCGACCACACCTCGTGGTCGGCCGAGACGACGCTCACTGAGAGAGCAGCCACGATCAGCCGTTCTCCTTCTGGATCTGAGCCCACTTCTCTTCGACGTCGGAGATGGACCCGACGTTGAAGAACGCCTGCGTGGCGACGTGGTCGAACTCGCCGTCGGCGATAGCCGTGAAGGACTCGATCGTGTCCTTCAGCGGGACCGTCGACCCTTCGACACCGGTGAACTTCTTCGCCATGTAGGTGTTCTGCGACAGGAACTGCTGGATGCGACGGGCGCGCGACACGGTGATCTTGTCCTCTTCGGACAGTTCGTCGACACCGAGGATCGCGATGATCTCCTGGAGCTCCTTGTTCTTCTGCAGGATCGCCTTGACGCGGATGGCCGTGTTGTAGTGCGCGTCGCCCAGGTAACGGGGGTCGAGGATGCGGCTGGTCGAGGTCAGCGGGTCGATCGCGGGGTAGAGGCCCTGCGATGCGATCTCACGGGAGAGCTCGGTCGTCGCGTCGAGGTGCGCGAACGTCGTCGCCGGGGCGGGGTCGGTGTAGTCGTCAGCCGGCACGTAGATGGCCTGCAGCGAGGTGATCGAGTGACCGCGGGTCGAGGTGATGCGCTCCTGGAGGACGCCCATCTCGTCGGCGAGGTTCGGCTGGTAGCCCACGGCGGAGGGCATGCGACCGAGCAGCGTCGAGACTTCGGAACCGGCCTGCGTGAAGCGGAAGATGTTGTCGATGAAGAGCAGGACGTCCTGCTTCTGCACGTCGCGGAAGTACTCCGCCATCGTCAACGCCGACAGGGCGACCCGGAGGCGCGTTCCCGGCGGCTCGTCCATCTGGCCGAAGACGAGGGCCGTCTTGTCGAAGACACCCGCCTCCTCCATCTCGCCGATGAGGTCGTTGCCCTCACGGGTGCGCTCACCGACACCGGCGAACACCGACACGCCGCCGTGGTCCTGGGCGACGCGCTGGATCATCTCCTGGATGAGGACGGTCTTGCCGACACCGGCACCACCGAAGAGGCCGATCTTCCCGCCCTGGACGTACGGAGTCAGGAGGTCGATCGACTTGATGCCGGTCTCGAAGAGCTGGGTCTTCGACTCGAGCTGGTCGAACGCCGGCGGCTTGCGGTGGATGGGCCAGCGCTCGGTGATCTCGATCTTCTCGTCACCCTCGAGGTTCAGGATGTCGCCGGTGACGCTGAAGACCTTGCCCTTGGTGACATCTCCGACGGGAACCGAGATCGGCGCCCCCGTGTCGGTGACCTCCTGGCCGCGGACCAGACCGTCGGTCGGCTTGAGGGCGATGGCACGGACCAGGTCGTCACCGAGGTGCTGGGCGACCTCGAGCGTCAGCTCGCTGGTCGTCTCGCCGATGGTGATGGTGGTGTGGAGCGCGTTGTAGATGCCGGGGATGGCATCGTGCGGGAACTCGATGTCGACGACGGGGCCCGTGACCCGGGCGATTCGCCCGACGCCGGGAGCCGACTCGGTCGCGACCGGCGCGGTTGCGGTGTCAGTCATGGCTTCTCTCTCTTCGGATGGTGAAACTGGTGTGCAGATCTACTTGGACGAGCTCAGGGCGTCGGCGCCGCCCACGATCTCGGAGATCTGCTGAGTGATCTCGGCCTGTCGGGCGTTGTTGGCCAGACGGGTGAAGTCGCGGATGAGGGTGTCGGCGTTGTCGCTCGCCGCCTTCATCGCCTTCTGACGCGCGGCGTGCTCGGAAGCGGCCGACTGCAGCATCGCGTTGAAGATGCGGCTCTCGATGTAGACGGGCAGAAGCGCATCGAGCACCTCGGTCGGGTCCGGTTCGAAGTCGTACAGCGGAAGGACGTCGCCCTCGCTCGGCTCGTCGATTCCCTCGACGACCTCGAGCGGGAGCAGCCGGACGACCTCGGGCACCTGGCTCACCATGTTGACGAAGCGGTTGTAGACGATGTGGATCTCGTCGACGCCGCCCTCGTTCGCATCCGTCAGGAACTTCGAGACGACGGCGTCGCCGATCTCTTTGGCCGTGGCGAACTCGGGCTGGTCGGTGTTGCCCGTCCAGCTTTGCTCCGACTCGCGCTTGCGGAAGGCGAAGTAGCTCTGCGCCTTCCGTCCGACGATGTAGAAGACGACCTCCTTGCCCTGGCTGCGCAGCAGCTCGGCGAGTTGTTCGCTCTCCTTCAACGCGTTCGAGCTGAACGCGCCGTTGAGACCACGGTCGGACGTGAAGACCACGATCGCCGCGCGCTCGATGTTCTCGGGCTCGGTGGTGAGGATGTGGTCGACGTCCGAGAACGTCGCGACGGCGGACACCGCTCGCGTGATGGCACGCGAGTAGGGTCCGGACGCCTTCATCCGCGCCTGCGCTTTCTGGATGCGCGAGGCGGAGATGAGCTCCATGGCGCGGGTGACCTTCTTGGTCGTCTGCGCTGAGCGGATCCTCTGTCGGTAGACCCTGAGTTGGGCTCCCATGGTTCTCCTGTTGTCTCGTCAGTCGTGATCGTCGGCGGAACGCGTCAGCGCTTCGACTTGACGATCTTCTCCTGGTTGACGTCGTCGGCGTCGGTGGCCGTGAACTCCTCGCGTCCGACGGAAGCGAGCGGCTTGCCCTCGCCCGTCTGGAACTCCTGCTTGAACGAGTCGATGCCGGAGTCGAGGCTCGACACGATGTCGTCGCTGAGCACGTTGGTGTCGCGCAGCTTCGTGAGGACATCGGTGTTGCGGCCCATGTAGTCGAGCAGCTCGCGCTCGAAACGCAGGATGTCGGGCACGGGCACCTCGTCGAGCTTGCCGTTCGTTCCGGCCCAGATCGAGACGACCTGCTCCTCGACGGGGTACGGCGAGTACTGCGGCTGCTTGAGAAGCTCCGTCAGTCGGGCACCGCGGGCGAGCTGACGACGGCTGGCCGCGTCGAGGTCGGAGGCGAACATGGCGAACGCCTCGAGCGAGCGGTACTGGGCGAGCTCGAGCTTGAGCGTTCCCGAGACCTTCTTGATGGACTTGACCTGGGCGTCACCGCCGACCCGGGAGACGGAGATGCCGACGTCGACCGCGGGACGCTGGTTGGCGTTGAAGAGGTCGGACTGCAGGAAGATCTGACCGTCGGTGATCGAGATCACGTTGGTGGGGATGTACGCCGAGACGTCGTTCGCCTTGGTCTCGATGATGGGCAGACCCGTCATCGAGCCGGCGCCGAGCTCGTCGGACAGCTTCGCGCAGCGCTCGAGGAGACGCGAGTGCAGGTAGAAGACGTCACCCGGGTAGGCCTCGCGGCCCGGCGGACGACGGAGGAGCAGCGACACGGCACGGTAGGCCTCGGCCTGCTTCGACAGGTCGTCGAAGATGATGAGGACGTGCTTGCCGCCGTACATCCAGTGCTGGCCGATTGCCGAACCGGTGTAGGGGGCGAGGTACTTGAAGCCGGCGGGGTCGGAGGCCGGGGCGGCGACGATGGTCGTGTACTCCATGGCGCCGGACTCTTCGAGCGCGCCCTTGACGGAGGCGATCGTCGAGCCCTTCTGGCCGATGGCCACGTAGATGCAGCGCACCTGCTTGGTCTCGTCGCCGGAGTCCCAGTTGGCCTTCTGGTTGATGATCGTGTCGATCGCGATCGCGGTCTTGCCGGTCTGGCGGTCGCCGATGATCAGCTGACGCTGTCCGCGGCCGACGGGGATCATGGCGTCGATGGCCTTGATACCGGTCTGCATCGGCTCGTGGACCGACTTGCGCTGCATGACGCCGGGAGCCTGGAGCTCCAGAGCGCGACGACCCTCCGTGGCGATGTCGCCGAGTCCGTCGATGGGGGCGCCGAGCGGGTCGACGACGCGACCGAGGTAGCCGTCTCCGACGGGGACCGAGAGGACCTCACCGGTGCGGGTGACCTCCATGCCCTCCACGATGCCCGAGAACTCGCCCAGGACGATCGCGCCGATCTCGTCTTCGTCGAGGTTCTGAGCGAGACCCTGCGTGCCGTCGGCGAAGCGGATGAGCTCGTTCGCCATGACGCCGGGGAGACCCTGGACGTGGGCGATGCCGTCGCTGGCGTCCGTGACGTAGCCGACCTCGGTGGTCGAGGCCTTCGAGGGCTCGTACGACGAGACGAAGTCCTTCAGCGCGTCGCGAATCTCATCGGGGCTGATCTTGATGTCTGCCATTGTGATTCCTATTCGTAGCGAGGCTTCAGGAGGCCTCGAGTCAGTGTGGGGGAAGCTGCGCCTAGCCGGCGAGTTGCAAGCGGAGGAGGCTGAGCTTCGTCGCGACGGTCCCGTCGATGACCTCGTCGCCGATCTGCACGCGCAGACCGCCGATGATGGCGGGGTCGACGACCTGGTTGATGCGGAGGCTACGCCCGAACTGTCGGGCGAGGCCTGCTTCGAGACGGCTCGCGTGGGCGGGGTCGAGCACCGAGGCGCTGGTCACGGTGGCGACGAGCTCGTCCGACTGGTCGGCGACGATGTCGGCCGCGGTGCGGATCAGTTCGCCGATGCGCCGGCCGCGAGGCTGACTGACCAGGTGCGAGACGATGGCGAGCGTCTGCTCGCTCGCCTTGCCGCCGAGGAGCCGCTGGACGAGGCCCGTCTTGGCGGCGCCGTCGCTGAGCTTGGTTCCGATCGCCAGCTCGAGCTGAGCATCGGAACGGACCGCCGCGTCGAACGCGAACAGCTCGCCCTCGATGCTGGTGTCCGGACCGGCCGTTGTGGCGATGACCCGGAAGCCGAGTTCCTCGATGCCGGCCAGCAGGTCGTCCGAGGACGACCAGCGGCTGCCGACGACCGAGACGAGCAGCGCTCGAGCGGCTTCGGAGAACGGACCGAAGAGCCGGTCGACGAGCTGCTTCTTGACCGCGACGTCGGTCGACGGATCGGCGAAGTAGGCCTGCAGCTGGACGGACCCGCCGATGACCCGGCCGGCGTCGAGCAGCTGCTCGCCCGTGGCCAGGTCGGCCGAGCCGCCGAGGTCGGCGAGAACCGACCGCGCCGAGCCGAGGGCCTCTCTGGACATGGAACCCATCGTCAGTTGCCCGCCTTAGCGTTCTGCTCGGCCTCGAGGTCGGCCAGGAAGCGGTCGACCACGGCCGACGCCTTGGCGTCGTCGTTGAGCGACTCGCCGATGACGCCCGATGCGAGATCGATCGCGAGCGATCCGACCTCGGCACGCAGCGAGGCCACGGCAGCCTGTCGCTCGGCCTCGATCTGCGCGTGCGCGGTGGCGGTGATGCGCTCGGCATCGGCCTGCGCCTGCTGCTTCAGCTCCGCCAGGATCTCGGCGCCTTCGGCGCGAGCGGCCTCACGGATGCGAGCCGCCTCGGCCCGCGCGTCGGCGAGCTGCTTCTTGTACTCGTCGAGGGCTTCGGCAGCTTCGGCCTGGGCGGCCTCCGCGTGCTTGATGCCACCTTCGATTCGCTCGGCACGCTCGTCCAGGATCTTGCGGAACCTCGGGATCGCGAAGATGCCGAAGAACGCAGCGATGACCACGAAGACGACGAGGGACCAGAGGATGTCGTAACCAGCGGGGAAGAAGATGGCCGCCCCTTCGGGCGCACCGCCCTCGGCCGCGAGGATCGTCTCGATCATCGGTGTGTCGTCCTAACTGATCAGGAGAAGATGAAGCCGGCGGCGAGGCCGATGAAGCCCAGCAGCTCGGTGAACGCGATACCCAGGAACATGGTGACCTGGAGGCGGCCGGCGAGCTCGGGCTGACGAGCCATGGCTTCGACGGTCTTGCCCGCGACGATGCCGATACCGATACCGGGGCCGATCGCAGCGAGGCCGTAGCCGACGGTCGCGATGTTGCCGTTGATCTCAGCGAGGATCGTGGTGGTGTCCACTTGTGTTTCCTTCCAATTGGGCGGTGTCCGTCGGGCGACGGACGCCGTCGTGCTTAGTGTTCTTTCGCCGCGGCCTGTTGGATGTAGACCGAGGCGAGGAGTGTGAAGACATACGCCTGCAGCACGGCGACGGCCATCTCGACGATGGTCATCACGAATCCGCCGACGAGCGTCAGGGCACCGAATGCCATGAAGCCGCCGCTCATGCTGAAGAAGAAGAAGTGCGTCGCCGCGAAGCAGAGCACCAGCAGGAGGTGGCCGACCATCATGTTCAGCAGCAGTCGCAGGGCCAGGGAGATCGGCCGGACGATGAAGATGTTGATGAACTCGATGGGGGTCAGCAGGATGTACATCGGCCACGGCACACCGGGCGGGAACAGCGCGTTGCGGAAGAACGTGCCCGTCCCCGCTTCGCGGATCCCCGCGTAGATGAACATGACGTAGGCCACGACCGCGAGCAGCAGGGGCATCGCGACGACCGAGGTGCCGGCGATGTTCAGGCCCGGGATGATACCGGTGATGTTCATGGCGAAGATGCCGAAGAACATCGCGGCGAGGATCGGGAGGTACTTGCGGCCGAGCCGTTCGCCGAGGATCTCCTCGACGATCTGGATGCGGACGAAATCGAGGCCAAGCTCGGCAATGCTCTGACCGCGGGACGGGATGAGCCGACCCTTGCGGAGAGCCAGCCAGAAGAGCAGCAGCATGACGGCGATCGCGAAGAGGCGGACCAGCATGATGCGGTTCAGCTCGAAGGGGGTGCCCTCGAAGAAGATGGCGGGCGGGAAGAACTCGTCAAGAGTCGGGGCGTGGAATCCCCCGTCTCCGTGGCCGGCATCGGCGGCGGAGAGCAGGTTCACAGCGTTCGCTATCAGCGCTATCTCCTGTGTCGGGGCGAGCACCCTGAAGTGTCGCGACGATTGGTGGGTTTGTCATCCGAACCCGCAGAGAATCGCGGCCGGGGAACGGTCATTACCTTATCAACTGAACGAGCGTCGCGACGAATCGGCGCAGCTTATTTCACTCGCTGCAGCGTTCGCTGTCAGTCGCGCGGGGCTGCGGGGAGCGTCGCGTCGCTCACGTGCGACAGTCGACCGCGCACGACGACGAGGGCGTCGATGGCGAGGGTCCCCACGATCGACACGACCAGGGAGAGGAAGAGGACCACGTCGTTCACGAACGGCTGATCGCGCACCAGGAGGAGCAGGGCGATGAAGATCACCAGCTTGAGCAGCCAGGCCCCCATCACGATGCCGAAGAACGCGGCGAGCTCGAACCGGATGGCCACGAGCATGCTGGCGGCCGTGATCGCGGCGAAGACGACGGCGAGGGCCGTGCCCAGCAGGGCGCTCCACAGGCCGTCGGCCCCTGCGACGAGGTAGCCCACTCCCCCGCCGACGACGGCGATGACGAGGGCCAGCACGGCCGTGTAGCGCAGGACCTGGACGAAGATCGGTCGGGCGGCGTTCATGGTCGTTCCTTCGGGGGTGTGAGTTCGGGCACCGCGGCCTGCGCGGCCGTGTCGGTGTCGGCGGGGTCGAGGGCGGAGGCGGCTTCGTCGAGCGGGTCGAAGCGACCCGATTCGCTCGCCTGGAGCTGGTCGGGGCTGGTCGCCTGGACGGCGATCTCGACGCGCTTGCGTCGGCTCAGCGGCGCGAGGGTCACCGCGGCGCAGGCGACCAGCCCCACGCCCAGGAAGATCAGCACGAAGTAGGTCGGTTTGACGAAGAGGAACATCAGGCACCCCACCGCGACGACGATGGTCCAGGCGTAGAAGATCAGCACGGCCTGGAAGTGCGAGTGGCCCATGTCGAGCAGCCGGTGGTGGAGGTGCTTCCGGTCGGCCGTGAACGGGGACTTGCCGGCGCTCACCCTGCGCAGGACGGCCAGACCGAAGTCGAGCAGCGGGACGATGAGGATGGCGAACGGCAGGAGGATCGGGATGAATGCGGGCAGCAGGGCCGTCCGCGAGATCTGAGCGGGATCGATCTGACCCGTCACGGAGATCGCGCTGGTGGCCATCAGCAATCCCGTCAGGAGAGCCCCGGCGTCGCCCATGAAGAGTCGGGCCGGATGCCAGTTGAGCGGCAGGAATCCGAGGCAGGCGCCGATCAGCACGGCCGACAGCAGCGCCGCCAGGTTGAAGTACTCGGTCTGGTTGATCGTGATGGAGATGACGAAGCTGTAGACGAAGAAGACGCCGTTCGCGACGATCGCCACCCCGGCCACGAGCCCGTCGAGACCGTCGATGAAGTTCACGGCGTTCATGACCAGCACGACCGCGAGGATCGTGAGGATCAGCGACATGTAGGGCGACCCGATGGCGAGGCTCCCGCCGAGCGGCAGCGAGACCAGTTGCACGCCCTGCCAGGCCAGCACCCCGGCCGCGATGATCTGACCGGCGAGCTTGGTCATCCAGTCGAGATCGTAGAGGTCGTCCACCACGCCGATGATCACGATGACGGTCGCGGCGCCCATGATCGCCAGAGGCGGACCCGGGTCGGCGAACACGAGCCGGAAGTAGTCGACGTCGGAGATGAGGGGGAAGACGAACCAGGCCGAGAGGAGCGCCACCACGACGCCCGCCCACATCGCGACGCCGCCGAGCCGGGGAGTCGGCGTCTTGTGCACGTCGCGTTCGCGGATCTTCGGGTAGATCTTGTACTTGAGTCCGAAGCGCCAGGCGATGACCGACATGACGAAGCTGACGGCGGCCGAGATGGCCAGCGCCAGCAGGTAGTACCTCACGCGATCGCGTCGACCCCGACGACGCGTGTGATCTCGGTGTCGGGGAGCACGCCGTGCCGGACGATGCGCAGCACGCCGTCGTCCGCCGCGGTCGCGTCGACGATCGTCGATCCGGTGTTCGCCCCGGCGCGGCGTTCGTAGCCGCCGCCGACCGGGCCCGCGTCGAGGTAGACCGCGACGTCGTCGCCGAGCATCTCACGGGCGTCGGCAGCCGACGTCGCCGCGGGCCGACCGGTGAGGTTCGCGCTCGACACGGCGAGCGGGCCCGTCTCCTCGAGGAGCTCGAGAGCGAGCGGGTGGCTCGGCATGCGGAGGGCCACCGTGCCGCGGGTCTCGCCGAGGTCCCAGGTGAGCGACGGTCGGGCGCGGAAGATGACGGTGAGCGGACCGGGCCAGAACTCGTCGAGCAGCGGTCGGACGATGCCGGGGACCGACTCGGTGAGGGCGGCGAGCGTGTCGTGGCCCTTGATGAGGACGGGCGGCGGCGACTGGCGCCCTCGCCCCTTGGCGTCGAGCAGACGCTGGACGGCGGCGGGGTCGAACGCGTCGGCGCCGATGCCGTAGACGGTGTCGGTGGGCAGCACGACGAGCTCACCACGCCCGATCGCGGCACGGGCGAAGCGCATGCCGGCGAGCAGTTCGGAGTCGACGGAGCAGTCGTAGAGAGAGGCCATGACCTGTTGATGATAGTGCGACGGACCCTCGGGCCCGCTCAGCGCACCGCCGTGGTGGCCCGGTCTCGTCCGGTGAGGTCGGTGGTGGTGGCGGGTGAACGCCAGCCGTCGGCCTCGAGGATGGACCGGATCGCGCCTCCCTGGAGTTCGCCGTGCTCGATGACGAGGGTCCCGCCGGAGTGCAGGAGGCGACGTGCGGTGAGCGACAGCGCCCGGACCAGCACGAGGCCGTCGTCTCCACCGTAGAGCGCGAGCGCCGGATCGTGCAGACGCACCTCGGGATCGCGCGGGATCATGCCGAGCGGGACGTACGGCGGGTTCGACACGACCACCGAGACCGTGCCGTCGAGCTCGGGCAGGGCGTCGCGCATGTCGCCCTCGACGAGCCGGACGTTCGCCGCTCCCACCGACGCGATGTTGCGCCGGGTCCAGACGGCCGCGTCCGGCGAGAGCTCGACCGCCACGACGGACGCGTGCGGCACCTCCGTCGCCAACGCGAGGGCGAGTGCTCCGCTGCCCGTGCCGAGATCGACCGCCACCGGATGCGGGGTCGCCGTGGCACGGAGCGCGTCGATGGCGAGTTGGGCGACGCCCTCGGTCTCGGGACGCGGCACGAAGACGCCGGGGCCCACGTGCAGCTCGAGCGAGCGGAACGCGGCCGTGCCCGTGATGTGCTGGAGGGGCTCCCGGGAGGCGCGTCGCGCCACGGCCGCGGACATCGCGTCGACGACATCACGGGCGAGGCCCGCCCGTGTCACGGCGCGGGCACGCAGGACGCCCCGCTGCAGCCCGGTCACGTGGCCGAGCAGCAGCTCGGCGTCGACCTCCGGGGTCGGGACGCCGGCATCGCGCAGCACCGCCGACGCAGCCGCGAGGGCGGCGTCGACGGTGCTCACGGCGCGGAACGCGTCGGCGACCGGGACGGTCACGACGCGGTGTCGCCGATCTCGGCGAGACGAGCCTCTTCGTCGGCCTGGATGCAGGAGTCGATCACGGGCCCCAGCGCGCCGTCCATGACGGCGTCGAGGTTGTACGCCTTGTAACCGGTGCGGTGGTCGGCGATCCGGTTCTCGGGGAAGTTGTACGTGCGGATCCGCTCGGAGCGGTCCATCCCCCGGATCTGGCTCTTGCGGGCGTCGGACGCGATCGCGGCCTGCTCCTCCTGCTGGCGGGCGAGGATGCGCGCGCGAAGGACCCGCATGCCGGCCTCGCGGTTCTGCAGCTGGCTCTTCTCGTTCTGCATCGCGACGACGATCCCGGTCGGGAGGTGCGTGATGCGGACCGCGGAGTCGGTCGTGTTGACCGACTGGCCGCCGGGACCGCTCGATCGATAGACGTCGATCTTGAGGTCGTTCTGGTTGATCTCGACCTCCTCGGGCTCGTCCACCTCGGGGAACACGAGCACGCCCGTGGTCGAGGTGTGGATCCGCCCCTGCGACTCGGTCGCGGGCACGCGCTGGACGCGGTGCACCCCGCCCTCGTACTTGAGGTGGGCCCAGACGCCTTGCGACGGGTCGCTCGCGTTCGACTTGATCGCCACCTGGACGTTCTTGTACCCGCCGAGGTCGGAGTCGTCGCTCTGGATCATCTCGGTCTTCCAGCCCCGGGACTCGGCGAAGTGCAGGTACATGCGCAGGAGGTCGGCGGCGAACAGAGCGCTCTCCGCGCCTCCTTCGCCTCCCTTGATCTCCATGATGACGTCACGGCCGTCGTCGGGATCGCGAGGGATCAGGAGGCGCCTCAGGCGCTCCTGGGTCTCGTCGAGCCCCAGCTCGAGAGCGGGGACCTCGTCGGCGAACGCCTCGTCCTCCTTCGCCAGCTCCCGTGCGGCCTCGAGGTCGTCGCCCGCCTGCTGCCACGCCGAATGCGCAGCCACGATGCGGCTGAGCTCGGCGTAGCGACGGTTGATCCTCTTGGCGCGGGCGGCGTCGGCGTGGACGGCCGGGTCGCTGAGCTGGGTCTGCAGAGCGTCGTGCTCGGCCAGCAGCACCGCCACCGACTCGAACACGGGTCAGTGGTCCTTGTGGCCGTTGTCGTGCCCGTTGGCCGGGACCGACTTCTGGACCTGGACGAGGAACTCGACGTTGCTCTGGGTCTCGCGCAGGTTGCCGAGCACGATCTCGAGCGCCTTCTGCTGGTCGAGACCGGCCAGGGCACGGCGGAGGCGCCAGGTGATCTTGACCTCGTCGGGGCTGAGCAGCATCTCCTCGCGTCGGGTGCCGGAGGCGTTGACGTCGACGGCGGGGAAGATCCGCTTGTCGGCGAGGTGGCGCGAGAGACGGAGCTCCATGTTGCCGGTGCCCTTGAACTCCTCGAAGATCACCTCGTCCATCTTGGAGCCGGTCTCGACGAGAGCCGTCGCGAGGATGGTGAGCGAGCCGCCGTTCTCGATGTTGCGCGCCGCGCCGAAGAAGCGCTTGGGCGGGTAGAGCGCCGACGAGTCCACGCCGCCGGAGAGGACGCGACCTGAGGCCGGCGCCGCGAGGTTGTAGGCACGGCCCAGACGCGTGATCGAGTCGAGCAGCACGACGACGTCGTGACCCAGCTCGACGAGGCGCTTGGCGCGCTCGATGGCCAGCTCGGCGACCGTGGTGTGGTCTTCCGCGGGACGGTCGAAGGTCGAGGCGATGACCTCGCCCTTGACCGTGCGCTGCATGTCGGTGACCTCTTCGGGGCGCTCGTCGACGAGCACGACCATGAGGTGGACCTCGGGGTTGTTCTGCGCGATGGCGTTCGCGATCGACTGCAGGACGAGCGTCTTGCCGGCCTTGGGCGGCGAGACGATCAGTCCGCGCTGGCCCTTGCCGATCGGCGAGACCAGGTCGATGATGCGCGTCGACAGCTTCTGCGGCTCGGTCTCGAGGCGGAGGCGCTCCTGCGGGTAGAGCGGGGTGAGCTTGCTGAACTCGACGCGCTTGGCGGCCTCCTCGACGGGCTGGCCGTTGATCGAGTCGATCCGCACGATGGCGTTGTACTTCTGACGGCCCTGACCCTGCTCGCCCTCACGGGGCTGACGGATCGCGCCGACGACGGCGTCGCCCTTGCGCAGGTGGTACTTCTTGACCTGGCCCAGCGAGACGTACACGTCGCTGGCGCCGGGCAGGTAGCCGGTCGTCCGCACGAACGCGTAGTTCTCGAGGACGTCGAGGATGCCCGCGACGGGGATGAGGACGTCGTCCTCGGTGATCTCGGGCTCGAGGTCGTCGTTCTGGACGCTGCCGCGGCCGCGCTTGCGGTCACGCTGGCGACCACGACCCTGGCGGGCCTCGTCGGCCTGCTGGCCGTTCTGCGGGCCGTTGTTCTGGGGGCCGTTGCCCTGCTGGCCGTTGCCCTGCGCGGCCGGTGCCTGGTCTCCGCGACCGGAGTCGGCCTTCTCGCCGCCGTTCTGCTTGGCGGGCTCGTCCGACTTCGGGGCGTCGGTCTGGCCGCTCTGGCCGTTCTGACCGTTCTTGCGGTCGCCGCGGTTGCGGTTGCGGCTGCGGCGGCCACCGCCCTGCTGGCCGTTCTGCTGGTCGGCGCCGTTCTGGTCGGCGCCGTTCTGCTGCTCGGCGCCGTTCTGCTCGCTGCCGTTCTGGTCGGCGGTGTCGTCGCTCGGGGCGACGGCGGCCTCCGGCGCGCTGGCGGGGGCGACGTCGGCCGACGGCACGGCCGCGGCCTCGGCGACGCTCGCATCGGTCGCTCGACGCGAGCCGCGACGGCCACGGGACGGACGCTCGGCGGCGGGGGCCTGCTCCACGGCGGCCTCGACCACGGGAGCCTCGGCCACGACGGCGGCGGGGGTCGTGGTCGGCGACTCGACGACGGGGCTCGTGCCGGTCTCGCCGGCGTTGACGTGGTCGCTGGCGCCACGCTGGGCCGGCGCACCGGCGGCGGAGGTCGCGCGGCGCGATCCGCGGCGCCGGGCCGCAGGGGCCTCGGCGACGGGGAGCTCGACGGACGCGGCGTCGGCGGTCGCGGCGTCGGCCGTCGGGGCCTCCGCCGAGAGGTCGAGCGTCGGCTGCGCGGCGGTCGTCGCGGCCGGGACGGACTGCTCGGCGGACCCCGAGGAGGCGCCGTCGGTCGCGGCGGCGGTGGCGGCCTCGGTCGAGGCGATGGCGGCGACGAGGTCGCCCTTACGGAGCTTGGACAGGCCGCTGATGCCGAGCGACGAGGCGAGAGCCTGCAGCTGCGGCAGGCGCATGGCGCTCAGTTCGGCGGTGCGATCGGTGGACGCGGAGGTGTCGACGTCAGTCACGGGATGGGTTCCTTTCGCTCCCCCGCTCGGAACGGCGGGGCAGAGCTGGTCGCACCTCGTTGCCTCTGGCCTGCATGACTTCGCTGCAGGAGAGGCTCTCGGAGGTGCGGTGCACGACTGC
The DNA here is from genome assembly GCF_007988805.1 of Frigoribacterium faeni. Taxonomy (GTDB): domain Bacteria; phylum Actinomycetota; class Actinomycetes; order Actinomycetales; family Microbacteriaceae; genus Frigoribacterium; species Frigoribacterium faeni. The sequence continues at coordinate 50,027 of NZ_BJUV01000001.1, forward strand.
CGGATCGGCAGGCGGACACTGCTGGATGTGCACTACGGGATGGTTGCGACCCGGGGACTCGAAGACGTGAAACCCCATGCGGCCCGGGTGCGATCGCGTCGACCTCTGGTCGGCGGAAACCTGCCCGAACGGTGCTAGATGCCCAGGAAATCTGAGTTTTCTACCGGGTGCGCTACGACTGTAGCACCTTTGAGATCGACGGCCAGCATCAGCGCGTTCCACTCGGAGATGCCGTGCTCGGCCACCAGCTCGGCGGCGAACAGCCGCTGCGCGGGGTCGCTGCCGAGCACCAGGAGCGAGGGCCCGGCGCCGGAGACGACCGCCGCGAGACCGGCGTCGCGGAGCAGGCGGATGAGGACGTCCGTCTCGGGCATCGCGCTCGCCCGGTAGCTCTGGTGCAGGCGATCCTCCGTCGCGGCATGCAGGAGCTCCGGGCTCTGGATCAACGCGGCCACCAGCAGCGCCGACCGCGACACGTTGAAGGTGGCGTCCTCGTGCGGCACCGAGGCGGGCTGGAGACTGCGCGCGAGCTTGGTCGACAAGGTCGACTCGGGGACGAAGACCACGGGCGACACGCCCCGGTGGACGAGGAGGCGCTTGTGCGCCGGCCCCGAGGACGTGGTCCACGCGATGGTCAGACCGCCGAACAGGGCGGGCGCGACGTTGTCGGGATGACCCTCGAGGTCGGTCGCGATGGCGAGGAGCTGCGCCGACGTGAACGCGACGTCGCCCTCGAGCAGCCCCTTCGCCGCCATGATGCCCGCCACGATGGCGGCGGCCGACGACCCGAGCCCGCGGCCGTGCGGGATCGCGTTGCGGGCGTCGAGGCGGAGGCCGGGGAGCTCTCGGCCGACCGACGCGTAGGTCGCGGCGATCGCCCGCACCACGAGGTGCGAGTCGTCGGTCGGCACCTCCCCCGCCCCGACGCCGGTGACGTTCACCTCCACCCCCGTGCCCCGGGTCGACGTGACGACGAGCTCGTCGTAGAGCGAGAGGGCGAGACCGAGCGTGTCGAAGCCGGGACCGAGGTTGGCCGACGTCGCCGGCACGCGGACCAGGACCGACCTCACGGCCGGACCGAGGGTCATGCAGACGCCGGGACGAGCCCGAGCACCTCGGCGACGCGCGCCGTGTCGCTCGCCACGACCGTGGGTTCGACGTTCGAGCCGTCGGCACGGCGGAGCGCCCACTGCGGGTCCTTCAGACCGTGGCCCGTGACCGTGAGGACGACCGTGGCCCCCGCGGGCACCACGCCGGCGTCCGCGCGCTCGAGGAGTCCCGCGACGCTGATGGCGGAGGCCGGCTCGACGAAGACGCCGACCTCGGCGGCCAGGATCTTCTGCGCCGCGAGGATCGCCTCGTCGGTGATGGCGCCGAACCAGCCGTTCGTCAGATCGCGTGCCTCGAGGGCGAGCTGCCAGGACGCGGGGTTGCCGATCCGGATGGCGCTCGCGATCGTCTCGGGGGCCTTGACGACCTCGCCGGCGACGATGGGAGCCGACCCGGCCGCCTGGAAACCGAACATGCGCGGCAGCCGGGTGGCCCGGCCGGCCTCGAGGTCCTCGCGGTAGCCCCGGGTGTACGCGGTGTAGTTGCCCGCGTTGCCGACGGGGATGAAGTGGAAGTCGGGAGCGTCGCCGAGCACGTCGACGACCTCGAACGCGGCCGTCTTCTGGCCCTCGATCCGGTCGTTGTTGACCGAGTTGACCAGGTGCACGGGGTAGTTGGCCGCGAGGTCGCGGGCGATGTCGAGGCAGTCGTCGAAGTTGCCCTGGATCTGCAGCAGCTGTCCGTCGTGCGCGACGGCCTGGCTGAGCTTGCCCATCGCGATCTTGCCCTCGGGCACGAGCACGGCCGCCGTGATGCCGGCGTGTGCGGCGTAGGCGGCGGCGGACGCCGAGGTGTTGCCGGTCGAGGCGCAGATGACGGCCTTCGCGCCGTGCTCGACGGCCTTCGAGATCGCCATGGTCATGCCGCGGTCCTTGAACGAACCGGTGGGGTTCATGCCCTCGTACTTGACGAAGACCTTCGCCCCGGTGCGGGCCGACAGGGCTGGAGCCGGGATGAGGGGCGTGCCGCCCTCGCCCAGGGTGACGATCGGGGTCGCCTCCGTCACGTCGAGACGGTCGGCGTACTCGCGCAGGACACCCTGCCACTGGTGGGCCATCAGGCTCCTTCGACTCTCAGGACGCTCGTGACGGAGTTCACGACCGGGGATACTTCCAAGGCGGCGACCGTGGCGGCGAGAGCGGACTCGCGGGCGCGGTGCGTGCCGATGATCAGAGTAGCGGTGGCCGGCGACCCGGTCTCGCCGTGTGACGCCTCGGGGCGGACCCCGCCGGTCTGCTCGACGCTGTGGACGCTGACGCCGTGCTGGCTGAGCACCCCCGCCACCTCGGCGAGGACCCCGGGCTGGTCGGCGACGTCGAGGGTGATCTGGTACCGCGTCGTGACGTCGCCGATCGGGAGCACGCGCAGATTGGCGTGCGTCGACTCGGCCAGGCCGGGGCCGCCGATGACGTGGCGACGCGCGGCGGACACCAGATCGCCGAGCACGGCGGACGCGGTCTCGACTCCGCCGGCGCCGGCGCCGTAGAACATGAGGTCGCCGGCCGCCTCCGCCTCGACGAACACGGCGTTCTTGGCGCCGTGCACGGCGGCGAGCGGGTGGTCGAGCGGCACGAGCGCGGGATAGACCCGGGCGCTGACGCCCTCGGCGCCATCGGAGTCCACGAGTCGCTCGCAGATCGCGAGGATCTTGACGACGTATCCCGCCTTGCGGGCGGCGACGACCTGCTCGTGCGTGACGCGGGTGATGCCCTCGCGGTGGACCGCCGACAGCGGCACGGTGGTGTGGAACGCGAGACTGGCCAGGATGGCCGCCTTCTGGGCGGCGTCGTAGCCCTCGATGTCGGCGGTCGGGTCCGCTTCGGCGTAACCGAGCTCGGTGGCCGTCGCGAGAGCCGACTCGAGCGTGTCGCCGTCGGTGTCCATCCGGTCGAGGATGAAGTTGGTCGTGCCGTTGACGATGCCCATGATGCGGACGATGCGGTCGCCGGCCAGGCTGTCGCGCAGCGGGCGGATGATCGGGATGGCCCCGGCGACGGCGGCCTCGTAGTACAGCTGCGCCCCGACCTGCTCGGCGGCCTCGAAGAGCTCCGGACCGTGGCTGGCCAGCAGGGCCTTGTTGCCCGTGACCACGTCCGCCCCCGAGCCGAGGGCCTTCAGCACGTGGCTGCGCGCGGGCTCGATGCCGCCCATCAGCTCGACGACGATGTCGGCACCGAGGATGAGCGACTCGATGTCGGTCGTCATCAGCTCGCGGGGCAGGTCGACGTCGCGCTTGGCGTCGAGGTCGCGGACGCCGATCCCGACGAGCTCGAGTCCGGCGCCGGCCCGCCCGGCCAGGTCGTCGGCCTGCTCGAGGAGCAGCCGGGCGACCTGGGACCCCACGGAACCGGCGCCCAGCAGGGCGACCCTCACGTTGCGGTATTCGATCATGGCGTTCCGTTTCTCTGGATGGGTCCGCGGTCGCGCGGCTCGTGTCGGTGAGGAGGACGGGCGGCAGGTCACCCGAGGCCGGCGTCGCGCGCGAGCAGGTCGGCCTCGGTCTCGCCGCGGACGATCACGCGCGAGGCGCCGTCCCGCACGGCGACGACCGGAGGCCGGCCGACGTGGTTGTAGTTGCTGGCCAGGCTCCAGCAGTAGGCGCCCGTCGCGGGCACGGCGAGGAGGTCGCCGGGCGACACGTCGCCCGGGAGGTAGTCGGCGAGGACGACCAGGTCGCCGCTCTCGCAGTGCTTCCCGGCGACGCGCACGAGGGCCGGAGCAGCCGAGGAGGCGCGGCCGGCGATCGCGACCGAGTAGTCGGCCGCGTAGAGGGCCGTCCGCGCGTTGTCGCTCATGCCGCCGTCGACGCTGACGTAGCGACGCACGGCCTGCCCCGCGCCGTCGTCGAGCGACACGACGACGTCCTTGATCGTCCCGACCTCGTAGAGCGTCGTGCCCGACGGACCGATCACGGCGCGACCCGGCTCGACCGCCATCACCGGCACCGGGATGCCGAGCCGTCGGCACTCGGCCTCGACGATGTCGGCCAGGGCGGCCGCCAGCTCCCCGAGGGGCCTGGCGTCGTCGGCGCTCGTGTAGGCGATGCCGAAGCCGCCGCCGAGGTTCAGCTCGGGCACGTCTCCGTCGCGGAGGAGGTCGGCGTGCACGCCGAGGAGCCGCGCGGCCGCCTCGGCGAAGCCGTCCGAGCCGAAGATCTGCGAACCGATGTGCGAGTGCAGGCCGAGGAACCGCAGAGCCGCCCGGGCGCGGATCGACGCGACCACGTCGGGTGCGTCGGAGAGGGGCACGCCGAACTTCTGGTCCTCTCGAGCGGTCGCGAGGTACTCGTGCGTCGACGCGTGCACACCCGAGTTGACGCGCAGTCGGACGGCCTGCACGACGCCGTGCCGTTCGGCGGCCTCGGCGACGCGGACGACCTCGTCGGCGTTGTCGAGCACGATGACGCCGATGCCGGCCTCGACGGTGCGGTCGATCTCGGCGAGGGACTTGTTGTTGCCGTGGAACCCCATGCGGGCGGGGGCGACGCCGGCGGCCCTGGCGACCGCGAACTCGCCGCCCGTGCAGATGTCGACCGACATGCCGGCCTCGCTGACCCAGCGAGCGACCTCGGCCGACAGGAACGCCTTGGCCGCGTAGTACACGGAGACGGTGGTGCCGATGCGGCCGAACTCGCGGCCGAACGAGGCGACGGCGTCGGCCGCCCTCCCCCGGGCGTCGTCCTCGTCGACGACGTAGAGCGGAGTGCCGTAGGTCGCGGCGAGCTCGCCGGCCCGGACTCCGCCGACGACGATCTCGCCGGTGGCGTCGCGACGCGCCGATCGGGACCAGACGGACTCGTCGAGCGCGTTGGCGTCGGCCGGCTCACGGAGCCAGGCGGGGGCGAGGGGGTTCGGCGACACGGATACCTCGGTGGTCGGGGACGGCGGGATCGGATCAGAGCCTAGCGACAGCGCGCACGGCCACGAGCCGTCAGGAGCAGGTGGCGCCCTCGTCGAGGGTCGCCGTCGAGAGGTCGAGCCCCGCCGACGACAGATCGACTGTGGCGCGCTCGGGAGTGACGGCGACATCGCTGATGGTCGCCTCGGCGGGGAGGTACTCGGCCACGCACACGGACGTGGCGAAGTCCCCGAGGAACCGCGTGAGGTCGATCCGCAGCGACGTCTCGGGCAGCGAGGCGGCCGTGGGGGCGAACGCGATGGCCCGGCCGCCGTCGGCCACCGTGGGCGACGCGGACACGTCGACGGGGACGTCGCCGACGATCGGGATCTGGAAGGTCTTCTCGTAGGTGACCGATCCGTCGCCGAACGACACCGTGCCTCCTGAGTCGCGGACGCCCTGCAGGGCGTTCACCGTCGAGGCGTCGGCGGAGATCGTGCCCCGGACGGCGCCGGTCTCGCCGGCGAGGTCGGTCGGGACGTCGGCCGCGTCGATGCGGAAGCTCACCGGGTCGGACGCCGAGCCGGACGACAGGGTCACCGAATCGAGCGTGCCCCGAGAGAGCTGCCAGAGGATGGAGAGACCGTGGACGTCGACGGTCACGTCGTCGATGCCGGAGGTGGACTCGATCTCGGACGCCGCCCTGTCTTCGATGACCGCCCTCGTGATGACGTCGGCGACGACGGCGACGATCGCGAGCATGGCCACCAGTGCGAGGAGGACGACGACCACGAGCAGGGGGCGTCGACGGCGTCGCCGGGTCACCGGCCTCTCGACGAGGAGGTCGTCGGGGGCGCTCATCGGTCGCCCCCGGAGGACCGCGCCGTGCTGACGGCGATCACATGCGGTCCGGTGCGCTGACGCCGAGCAGGCCGAGCCCGTTGCGGATGACCTGACCGGCCGCGTCGTTGAGCCACAGGCGGGTGCGGTGCAGGTCGGTGACGGCCTCGTCGCCGAGCGGGGTGACGCGGCACGAGTCGTACCAGCGGTGGTAGGTGCCGGCCAGCTCCTCCACGTAGCGGGCCACGCGGTGCGGCTCGCGCAGCTCGGCGGCCTGGCGGACGACGCGCGGCAGCTCGGCGAGGGCGCCCAGCAGGGCGGCCTCGGTCGGGTGCGAGAGCAGGGCGGCGTCGAAGGCCTCGCGGGTGACGCCGGCGGCTTCGGCGTTGCGGGCCACCGCCCGCGTCCGGGCGTGGGCGTACTGGACGTAGAAGACCGGGTTGTCGTTGCTGCGCCTGGTGAGCAGATCGAGGTCGATGTCGATCGAGCTGTTCACCGGGCTCCGCACGAGCGAGTACCGACCGGCGTCGACGCCCACCGCGTCGACGAGGTCCTCCATCGTGACGACGGTGCCGTTGCGCTTCGACATGCGCAGCGGCTCGCCGTCGCGGAGCAGGTTGACCATCTGGCCGATGAGGATCTCGAGGTTCACCCCGGGCTCGTCGCCGAAGGCGGCGCACATGGCCATCATGCGGCCGACGTAGCCGTGGTGGTCGGCGCCGAGCATGATGAGGTTCCGCTCGAAGCCGCGCTCGCGCTTGTCGAGGTAGTACGCCAGATCGCCCGCGATGTAGGCGGCCTCGCCGTCGGTCTTGATGATGACGCGGTCGCGATCGTCGCCGAACTCGGTGGTGCGCAGCCAGGTCGCACCCTCGGCCTCGTAGACGTGGCCCAGCTCGCGGAGCCGCGCGACGGCCCGGTCGACGGCCTTCGACTCGTGCAGCGCGTTCTCGTGGAAGTACACGTCGAAGTCGACGCCGAAGTCGTGGAGCGACGCCTTGATGTCGTCGAACATGAAGTCCACTCCGACCGAGCGGAACGTCTCCTGCGCCTCGTCGCGCGGCAGGGCGCGGACGTCGCCGTCGACGGCGGCCATGACGCGGTCGGCGATGTCGGAGATGTACTGCCCGCCGTAGCCGTCCTCCGGGGTGGGCTCGCCCAGCGCACGGGCCAGCAGGCTGCGGGAGAACCGGTCGATCTGCCCGCCGTGGTCGTTGAAGTAGTACTCGCGCGTCACGAGGGCGCCCTGCGCCTGGAACACCCGGGCCAGGCTGTCGCCGACGGCCGCCCAGCGGACGCCGCCGAGGTGGATGGGACCGGTCGGGTTGGCCGAGACGAACTCGAGGTCGATGGTGACGCCCTCGTAGTAGTCGCCGCGGCCGTAGGCGTCGCCCTGCTCGACGATCGACTGCGCGAGCAGCCCGGCTGCGGCGGCGTCGAGACGGATGTTGATGAACCCGGGCCCGGCGACGTCCACGTCGGCGACCCCGTCGACCTCGGCCAGCTCACCCGCGATCTCGGTCGCGAGCTCACGCGGGCTGCTGCCGACGCGCTTGGCGAACTTCATGGCCACGTTGGTCGTCCAGTCGCCGTGGTCGAGGTTGCGAGGCCGCTCGAGGACGACGTCCGCGGGGGTCACCGCGACCTCGTCGGCCAGGCCTCGACGCTCGAGCACACCCGAGACGACGGCGAGGAGGGACGTGGAGAGTTCGGCGGGAGTCACGGTGGACGATCTTACCGGCTGCGGCCTCCTCGGGACGCAGCCTCCGGTCGCCTCCCGAGGTCGCGTCGGTCAAGATGGGAGCATGACGTCGAACCACCGCCGCGCCCGGAGCGGACTCCGTGCCGCCGCCCTCGTCGGACTCGCCCTCGCCTCCCTGTCGGCCTGCACGGCGACCGGCGCGACCTCGCCCACGACGCCTCCCTCGTCGGCGCCGGAAACGAGCGGCTCGGCGACCACCGCATCGCCGACCCCGACCGCGCCCGCTCTGGTGAGCACGCCGTTCGCCGCCGACTGCGCCGCGCTCGTCGATCCGGCGACCCTGGAGTCCAGCTTCCCCGGGCTCACGGTCGCGGACGCGCCCGATCCGGGCACGGGAGTCGACGCCGCCGACGACGACGACGACGACGCCACCGCGACTCCGCTCCAGCAGGTCGCCGACGCCGACGGGACGCTGTGCGCCTGGACCGATGCCGCGGGCGACGAGTTCACCCTCGGCGTCGCGCACTACGACGACGCGGGCCTCACCTCGCTCGCGAACGAGCTGGTGGCCTCGAGCAACTCCGTCCCGACCTACGGGGTCGAGGGGTACTTCCAGGTCGACGGCGGCACCGGCCGCGCGGACTTCTTCCCGCTGCCCTACTACGTCGTGCTCGAGTCGACGGCCTTCGTCGAGCCGGGCTCGGCCGAGCCGATGGCCGCCCAGGTGGTGGCGGCGCTCGACGCGACGGGCACGGCCGGCTGACCCGCGCCTCCTCGGCTCCGGCTCGTCCGGCGGTCAGGCCGCGTGGGCCACGGCCCGGACCGACGCGACGGCGGCGCGCAGCCGTCCGAGCAGCGCCGGCAGCTGCGCACGGTCGGAACCGCGGTCCTCCGGGTGCCACTGCACGCCGGTGACGGGCGCCGAGCGGTGCTCCACGGCCTCCACCGTGCCGTCCGACGACCGGGCGACGACGCGCAGCCCGTCGCCGAGACGCCCGACGGCCTGGTGATGGGCGCTGCGCACCCGCGCGCCGACGCCCAGGGCGGCGGCCAGACCGCTGCCGGGCTCGATCGCGACGTCGTGGCCGACCATCGACCGATCGGCCGGGACGTCCGCGGCGCGGTGCAGGCCGTGCGCGTCGTCGAGGTGCTGCACGAGAGTCCCCCCGAGCGCCACGTTGATGATCTGATGCCCGCGGCAGATGCCCAGCAGCGGGGTGCCGCGACCGATCGCCCGACGGACGAGCGCGATCTGCGCCGCATCGGCCACGACGTCGTGGCTCCCCTCGGCGACGTAGCCGGAGCCGCCGCCGTAGAACTCCGGGGCGATGTCCTCGCCGCCGAGCACGACGATCGCGTCGGCGGCGTCGCTCAGCCGGAGCAGGTCGTCGACGCCGAGGTCGCCGGCCGAGAGCCGGTCGGCCGCCCAGCCGCCCTCGCCCGCGTCGGCCAGCACCTGCGCCACCATCGTCTGCACGTACGCGTCGTAGCGCGGGGCGTGCGGGCGGCGGCGGGTCACCTCGACGACGGCGAGGCGGAGCGGGGCGCGGGACATGACCCCATCGTCGTCACGTCCGCGCCGGGACGCCAGCCGCGTTGCGTCACGTTACGACGCGCCGCGCCGCGCCTCAGGGCCAGAGGGAGGCGCGGGTCCAGCCGTCGCCGTCGCGGTCGTACCGCAGACGCACCTGGTCGCGCCCGCTCGTGGCCTGCCAGAACTCGATCGACGAGGGCTCGACCCGGTAGGCCGTCCAGTCGTCGGGCACGAAGTCGTCGTCCGCCGCGATCCGCTCGCGCGCCGCTGCCAGGCTGCGCCGCGCCTCCTCGGGGTCGTCGACGACGGTGCTCTGCGGCACGGCGATCGCGCCCGCCCGCGAGTCGGGGTGGCGCGATGTGAAGTCGGCCTCGCTCGCGGCCCGCGGTCCGGCGACCGCGCGCCCGACGACCCGGATCTGTCGTCCGCGCTCCGACCAGAAGAAGGTCAGGGCCACGCGGGGATCGGCGCCGATCTGGCGACCCTTCGGGCTGAGCGACGACGAGGCGAACCAGAACGCGTCGTCGACGTCCTTGAGCAGCACGACGCGGGCGGCCGCCCCGCCTCCGGTGTCGACGGTCGAGAGCACCATCGCCTGCGGCTGGGCCACGCCGGCGTCGACCGCGTCGATCAGCCAGTCGACGACCAGGCTGCGCGGGTCGTCCGGCGACTCGTCGGCGACGAGGGCGGGCAGGTCGGGATGCGGGGGCTTGGCCCCGCGGAGACGGTCTCGCAGGGCGGGGGCGGGGGCGTCGGAGCTCATCCGCCCACCCTGCTCCCCCGACCCGAGCCGCGACCGGACGAGTCGCGCGTCGGAGGACCCGCCGAATCGCTGCTAGCCTTGTCGACGACCCGGGCCCCCATAGCTCAGGGGATAGAGCACTGCCCTCCGGAGGCAGGGGCGAAGGTTCGAATCCTTCTGGGGGCACCCTTCTCCTCGTCTCGACCGCGATGGTCCTCCTCGTCGCAGGCGACGACGGCCGTCGTGCGATCAGCCGAACGTCTGCGGCCGCGTGTCGTCCGCGCGGTCCTCGCCGCCGCCGGTCGAGTCGCGCTCCAGCTCCCGTCGGAGCAAGCGCTCACTGACCCCCAGGTGCCGGGCGATGTCGCGGACGGGCGCCTCGTCGGCCAGCATGTCGCGTGCGATGCGGAGTCGATGCCGGCTCACGGTCTGGCGCCGGGGCTGACGCGCATCGCGCTTCCTCCTCTCGGCCGCGAGACCGACCTCGGCCTCGACGGTCCGTTCGTGCGCGGCGAGCGCCGACGCGGCCCGGAAGAAGAACCTCCCCCACGGGCCGATCTCGTCGATCCCCTCGTCCAGGCTGCGGAGGGCGACACCGCGCTCGTCGAGGTCGGCCACGAGCGCGAGCAGGTCGGCGACCGTGCCTCCGAGGCGATCGAGCCGGGTGACGACGAAGACGTCGCCGTCGCGGAGCGAGGCCAGGGCGTCGGCCAGGAAGGGCCGCCGAGCCCGGAGCCCGGTCGCGCGGTCGATGTAGATGCGTTCGCAGGCGGCGGCTTCGAGTGCGGCCTGCTGCCGGTCGGGCGACACGTCGTCGTCCGAGATCCGCGCGTAGCCCACGACGCTCATGGCCCGAACCCTCCGAGGGAGACGAATGGCCCCGCCGAGGCGGGGCCGTGGTCTGGTCGCCTCACCCGCCGGGCGGGTGAGCCGCGTCGATCAGCTGTACGTCAGGGCGATGACCGCGACGTCGAGGGTGCGGTAGGCCCCTTCGGCGCGCGTGGCCGAACGGACGCGACCGCGCAGGACCTCGAAGCGGCCGTCGGTCTCGCGGACGAAGCCGATGACGCCGGCCGTGGGGGTCGAGACGCGGTGATAGCCCTCGCCCAGCGGGATGACCTCGGCGCGGGACGTCTTCTCGAGAACAGCTCCCATGGTGTTCCTCCTCTTGCTGTCGCCGGACCGGCACTGGTCCGACGGATGAAGAGTACGCGTGGACACCCCGCGATCGGGGTACAGATCGCCCAGGAACCATCACACGGGTGGTGGCTCGGTCGGTCGGGCGATCCGGCGCCGCGCCGTGGCCGTCACGCCGACGCTCGCCGCGGTCACGAACGTCAGCGCGACCAGTTCGCGCAGGCCCAGCCGCTCCCCGAGCACGACCAGCCCTGCGAGCGCCGCGACCGCCGGCCCGAGGCTCGACAGCACGCCGAACACGCGCGTCGGCAGGCGGCGGAGCGCCACCATCTCGAGGGCGTAGGGAACGGCCGAGGTCGCCAGGGCGACGATCGCGAAGACGCCGAGGAGGCGCGGGTCGGCCGAGACCGCGGCCGTCGCGTCCGCCGCGCCGAAGGGGACGACCACCACGGCGGCGACGAGCATCGAGACGGCGAGTCCGGACAGGGAGTCCCGGCGCCGTCCGAGGCTCGCGTTGGCGACGATGTAGCCGGCCCAGAAGGCCCCCGCACCGAGGGCCAGCACGACTCCGATCGCCGGGATCGTCCCGCTCGAGTCGGAGCCGAGCACCACCACGCCGGCGAGCGCGAGCACCGCCCAGCCCGCGTCGAGCCATCTCCGGGTCTGCGCGAGCGCGACGACGAGGGGGCCGAGGAACTCCAGGGTGACCGCGACGCCGAGCGGGACGACGTCGATGGCGAGGTAGATGAGGGAGTTCATGCCGGCGAGCGCGAGGCCGAGGAGGACGACGCCGAGCCAGGTGCGGGCGTCCCAGCCCCGCACCCGGGGCCGGAACACGACGAGGAGGATGACGGCTCCGAAGCCGAGTCGCAGGGCCGCGGCCCCCATCGGGCCGAGCGCCTCGAAGTGCGTCCGGGCCAGGGCGGCGCCGAACTGGACGGAGAAGATGGCGGCGACCGCGAGGACGGGCGCGGGGACGAGCTCGAGCGACGGACGTCTCACGACGGGACTCTCCTCACAGGGACCGGCCGGACGGGACGGCGGTCGGGACGTGTGCCGCGGGCGGCCGTGGCCGCGACGCGGCACTACGATCGTGGCATGCCCGACGCTCTCTCCGTCACCTCCTCGGTGATCGAGCTCTTCGGCTGGTTCGGCTTCGTCGTGGGGACGCCGTTCGTCCTCGCCGGAGCCGCGCTGCGGAGCCGCGCCCGACGCTACGAGGAGACGGTCGCCGTGGTCATCCCGGCCCCCGCGTACGCGCGCGTGGCGACCGCCCGCTGGATGGACTCCTGGGGCGACCTCCACGAGACGCAGTTCGAGGAGTACGCGATCGAGACGCCGGTCGAGACCGAGCTGACGGTGCACTACGACCCCCGCCGCCCCTCCCGGGCCCGGACGGATGCGCCGCATGAGGACGGGCGTGCGCTGACGATGGTCGGCCGGGTGCTGCTGAGCGTCGGAGCGGTGTGCGCCCTCGCCTCGGTGGCCCTCCTGTTCGTCGACTGACCGACGACGCGGACGGCGTCACTAGACTCGGCCCCAATCGTCGAGGGGAGAGTCGTGGGCGTCATCACACGGGCAGTCCGGTTCGCGGCGGCGACGGCGTTCGGCGCCGTCGTCCTGATCGCCGGGACGACGATCGGCGTCTCCCCCGCCCATGCCGAGGCGCCCGTGGACCTCGCGGGCTCGTACGTGGTCGACCAGGCCGGTGTGCTCGATCCCGACGACGAGCAGCGGGTCGAGCAGTCGCTCGACACCCTCGCGGCCGAGAACGGCACGAACCTCTTCGTCGTCTACGTCGACTCGTTCAGCTCGCCGTCCGATCGGACGGACTGGGGCCGGGCGACGGCCGAGCTGAATCAGCTGGGGGTCAACGACATCCTGCTCTCGGTGGCCGTCGACGACCGCCTCTACGACCTCTCGATCGCCGACGACTCCGCCGTCACCGCGGCGGACCAGGCGAGTCTCGAATCCGACGTGCTCGTCCCCGAGCTGCGCGACTCGGACTGGGCGGGCGCCGCGACGTCGTTGGCCGCCGCGCTCGGTTCCGACGGGGCGGACTCCGGGGGCGGTGGCGACGCCACCTGGCTGCTCTGGACCCTGGGCGTCCTGGCCCTCGTCGTCGTCGTGGTGGTGGCCGTCGTCCTGCTGGCGCGCGGCCGTCGCCGCCGGCGGCTGCTCGAGCGGACCCGCGCCGAGCTGACCGAGCTCGAGCGCCGCGCGGCGGGCATGCTCGTCGCGCTCGACGACGAGATCACCGCGGGTGCCCAGGAGGTCGGCTTCGCGTCGGCGCAGTTCGGCGACGAGGCCGCCCGGCCGTTCGTCGCGGCCGTCGCCGCCGCACGCGAGAGCGCGCGTGAGGCGTTCGAGCTGAGGCAGCGACTGGACGACTCCGTGCCCGACTCGGACGAGCAGCGTCGCGAGTGGACTCAGCGCATCATCGAGCTCTGCGAGAGCGCCGGCGAGGCGCTGGACACGCAGTCGGACGCCTTCGACGAGCTCCGTCGCGCCGAGGACGACGCTCCGCGCGACGCCGCGGCCCTCACGGACGAGGCGCGCGTCCGCCGCGCCCGCCTCGACGACACGCGCGCCACCCTCGTCTCGCTCGCACGGACGTACTCCCCCACGGCCGTCGCCACCATCGTCGACAACGCCGACCAGGCCGATCGGCTGCTCGACTTCGTCTCGGAGTGCCGGTCGGCGGCCGAGGCCCACCTGACGTCCGCCGAGACCGGACAGGCCGTCGCCCGTATCCGCGCCGCCCGTCAGGCCCTCGGCCAGGTCGACCAGCTGGCCGACGCGGTCGACCGCTCCGCGTCCGCGCTCACCACGGCGGGCAGCACCATCCCGGCCATGACGGAGGATCTCCGGTCCGACCTCACGACGGCTCGATCCGTCGATCCGTCGAGCTCACCGTCCGGAGGCGACCTCTCCGCTGCCGTCACGGCCACGCAGGAGGCTCTGCGCTTCGCGGAGACGACCCGCGACGATCCGCTCGCGGTCATCGATCGTCTCGACACGGCGAACAGCCGGATGGACGCCGCCCTCGCGGCGGTCCGCGACGCCGAGACCGCCGCCCGGCGCGCCCAGGCGGCTCTCGATCAGGCGCTGCTCTCCGGCCGCAGCCGGATCAGCGCGGCCCGCGACTTCATCGAGACCCGCCGCGGAGGCATCGGTCCCGGACCCCGTACCCGGCTCTCGGAGGCCGAACGACACCTGGCGACCGCCGTGTCGCTCGCGACCACCGATCGCGACGCCGCGCTGGGCGAGGCGCATCTGGCCAATCAGGCGGCCGAGGCCGCGTCGACCGAGGCGGCCGCGGAGGTCTCGTCGTACCAGCAGCAGTCGCCGTTCTCCCCGGGCGGCGGGCGGGGGTCGGCGGGGGCCGACCTCGGGGGCATCGTCACCGGTCTGATCATCGGCGGCATGTTCAGCGGAGGCGGCCGCGGCGGAGGCGGCTTCGGCGGCGGCGGTGGCTTCGGCGGCGGAGGCGGCGGCGGCGGCGGCCGACGCTCCGGCGGCGGCCGGTTCTGAGCGGCTCTCCCCCGGCCCGCACGACTCCGCACGGTCCACGATCATCACCAGCATCATCACTCGAAGGGAACACACCATGTCGAAGCAGTCCATCTTCGGTCGGATCGCCCAGCTGACCCGAGCCAACGTCAACGCCCTGCTCGATCAGGCCGAGGATCCGGGCCTCATGCTCGATCAGCTCGTCCGCGACTACACGGCCAGCATCTCGGACGCCGAGAGCGCGGTCGCGCAGACGATCGGCAACCTCCGCCTCATCGAGCAGGACCACGCCGAGGACGTCGCCAACGCGGCCGAGTGGGAGCGCAAGGCCCGTGCGGCGAGCCGCAAGGCGGACGAGCTGCGGACGGGAGGCAACACCGTCGACGCCGACAAGTTCGACGCCCTGGCGAAGGTCGCCCTCGGCAAGCAGCTCTCCGCGGAGAAGGAGGCGAAGGACGCCGAGCCCACGATCGCCTCGCAGACCGAGGTGGTCGACCGCCTGAAGACCGGTCTGACGCAGATGCGGGGCAAGCTCGACCAGCTCAGCAGCAAGCGGGACGAGCTGAACGCGCGCGTGAAGACCGCCGAGGCCCAGTCGAAGGTGGCCGACGCCGTCAAGAGCATCGACCTGATGGACCCCACCAGCGAGATCAGCCGCTTCGAGGACAAGGTCCGTCGCGAGGAGGCCAAGGTGCTCGGCCAGCAGGAGCTGGCCGCCTCCAGCCTCGACGCGCAGTTCGAGGACCTCGAGGACCTCGACGAGCAGACCGAGATCGAGGCCCGGCTGGCCGCTCTGAAGCTCGGGGCGTGACGGCGGTCCCCGCGGGTCCGGCCGTGCCCACGGCCGAGGCCGTGGGCGCCCGTCGCCGAGGGGCCGACCGTCTCGTCGGAGTCGACGTCGCGCGAGGGATCGCCGTCCTCGGGATGTTCGCGGCTCACATGTGGCCGCGCGACCTGCTCGACGAGCGGTTCTTCGACGGCCGCTCGGCCATCCTCTTCGCGACGCTCGCCGGCGTCTCCCTCGGGCTCGTCTCCGGGGGCGCCTCCCCCGCGCCTCGGGATCGACGTGGACCGGTGGCGGGGTCGATCGCGATCCGGGCGGCCCTCCTGATCGTGCTGGGCCTCCTGCTCCAGGCCTGGAACGCCTACGTCCTCGTGATCCTGCCGTACTACGGGGTCATGTTCGTCCTGCTGCTGGGGCTGCTCTGGCTGCCTCGCCGCGCACTCGTGCCCGTCGGCGCCGTCGTGACCCTGGTCGCGCCGTACCTCGCCGGCCGCGTCCCCGTCGACGGCTTCGGCGACACGACGCTCACCGGTCCGCTCGGCCTCGCCGCCGACGCCCTGCTCGTCGGCGCCTACCCGGCGCTCGTCTGGCTGCCGTTCCTCATCGCCGGTCTCGTGGCCGCGCGGAGCGATCTGCGCCGCCGACGCACCCAGCTGACCATGGTGATCGTCGGCGCCGTCGCGGCGGTGCTCGGGTACTCCGCGAGGTTCCTCCCCGGCGCCGGGGCCGTCCCCGCCCTCGACCCCGCCGACCACGAGGGCATGCCCGCCGAGATCGTCGGCTCCGGCGGCGTCGCCGTCGCCGTGATCGGGCTCCTGCTGCTCGTCACCGGTGCGGGTCGTGAGATCGGCGCACCGACGGCGATCGCCCGGACCGCGCTCTCGCCCCTCGCGGCCACGGGCGCGCAACCGCTCACCGTCTACACCCTGCATCTGCTCATCACCGCCCCGCTCTTCACGGCCTACCGGTTCGCCGGAGGCTCCTACGGTCTCCCTCTCGGCTGGCTGGTCACGGCCGTCGTCGGCACGCTCGTCTACGCCTCGCTGTGGCGGCGGTTCGTCGGACGGGGTCCGCTCGAACGCCTGGTCGCGAGGGCGAGCCGGCCCTGGGACCGACCCGGCGACGTGTCGTCGGGATGACCCGCGCCTCCTCGGGGACGACTCCTGTCGACCGGGCGTCGGCTGTGCCAGACTGACGCCCGTGAGGTTCGTCGTGGTTCCGCAGTGGCAGGGTTCTCCGTCGTCGAGGGCGATGCGACTCGCCGAGGGCGCCTACGCGATCCTCGGCGATCTGCCCGCGAAGGCGACCACGCTGGTCGAGGTGCCCGTGGGCGCCGGCGATTCCCTGGGCACGCGGATCCACCGACTGTCGTCCGTGCTGTCGATCGCCGAGGCGGTCGGGCGCGAGCTGCGGTCCGACGACTCGCCCGCGCTCGTCGTGGGCGGCGACTGCGGCGTCGAGTACGCCGCCGTCCGTCACGCGCTCACCCCTCGCACCGCGGTGGTCTGGTTCGACGCCCACCCCGACCTGCACAGCCCGCGGAGCAGCGAGAGCGGCGCCTTCAGCGGCATGGTGCTGCGCGCCCTGATCGGCGACGCGACCGACGAGATGCCGTCGCTCGAGCCCGGCCCCGTCGCCGAGCCGCTCGACCCCTCCCGGGTGGTGCTGGCGGGCACCCGGACCTTCGACGACGCCGAAGATCTCTACGTCGAGAGCCGCCGGGTGCGCTCGGTCTCGTCGCTCGACCTCGCACCCGACGACGTCGTCGCGGCCGTCGCCGACTCCGGGGCGACCGAGGTCTACATCCACATCGACCTCGACGTGCTCGACCCCGGCAGCCTCGACGGTCTGCTCGCGCCCCAGCCGTTCGGCATCGAGCCGGCCGTGCTGATCTCGACGATCGCGGCGCTGAAGGCCCGATTCACCCTCGTCGGAGCCGGCCTGTGCTCGTTCGCGCCGGTCGACGCCGCCCACGCGTCGGACGACATGGGCACCATCCTGCGCATCGTCGGGGCGCTCTCGCGATGACCCCGTCGACCTCCGACGACCGCCCGCGGGTCAGCGTCGAGCAGCGCGGGCACGTCCTGCTGATGGGGCTCGACCGCCCCGAGAAGCGGAACGCCGCCGATCTCCGGATGCTGCGCGAGCTGGCGCTCGCCTACGGCCGGCTCGACCGCGACCCCGACCTCCGCGTCGGCCTGCTCTTCGCGCACGGCGACCACTTCACGGCCGGGCTCGACCTCGGCGACGTGATGCCGGCCGTGACCGACGCCGGGCTCGACGTCGTGCCCGAGGGCGGCATCGATCCGTGGCAGGTGCACGGCCGCTCGCTGAGCAAGCCCGTCGTGATGGCGGCCCAGGGCACCTGCCTGACCCTCGGGGTCGAGCTGGCCCTGGCCAGCGACATCGTGGTGGCGAGCGGCGACGCGCGGTTCGGACAGATCGAGGTCGGCCGCGCCATCCTGCCCTTCGGCGGGGCGACGATCCGTCTGCCCCGGCGGGTGGGGTGGGGCGACGCGATGCGCTATCTGCTGACCGGCGACCTGATGGACGCCGAGGAGGCGCGGCGCATCGGACTCGTGCAGGATCTCGTCCCCGAGGGCGCCGCTTTCGGTCGGGCGCTCGAGCTCGCGGAACGGATCGCCGTCCAGGCCCCCCTCGCCGTCCAGGCCACGCTCGAGAACGCCCGCCTCGCGGTGCGCGAGGGCGACGCCGCGGCGGAGCGGCGGCTGCAACCGGAGCTCGTGCGCCTGCTCGCCACCGACGACGCGCGCATCGGATTCGAGGCGTTCGTCGCCCGCAGCGATGCCGAGTTCACCGGCCGCTGACGAGAGCGCCCATGCGAAGAGCCCGCCCGCCCCGAGGGGCAGGCGGGCTCTGAACGCGGCAGCGCAGCCTACTTGAAGACGTCTTTCACGTCTTCGCCGGCCTTCTTCGCCGTCGCGGAGGCCTGGTCCTTCTGGCCTTCGACCTTGAGGTCGTCGTCACCCTTGTGGTCACCGACGGCCTCTTTGGCCTTACCCGCGATGTCTTGAGCGGCGTTCTTGATCTTGTCGTCGAGTCCCATGGTGACCTCCTCATGTTGGCGCGTCAGCGCGTGATGACTGCACGATATCCACGCCGCGGATCGCCCCGACCGAACGCACACCTGGCGTTCAGGAACATCACCGTTCCCGGCCAGGGCGGCGCCGGGCATCCACCCTGGCGCGAGGACTACGGTCGAGCGATGACGACTTATGACCTCATCGTGATCGGCGCCGGCGCAGTCGGCGAGAACGTGGCGGACTACGCCAAGCGAAACGGCCTCTCGGTCGCCCTGGTCGAAGCCGACCTGGTCGGCGGCGAATGCTCGTACTGGGCCTGCATGCCGTCCAAGGCCCTGCTCCGCTCGACCTCCGTGCTGCGGGCCGCGCGCTCGGTCGGAGGCGCGGCCCAGGCCGTGACGGGCGACGTCGACGTCGCCGCGGTGCTGCGCCGGCGCGACTCGTTCACCAGCGGCTGGGACGACTCCGGTCAGGCCGACTGGGTCTCCGGCGCCGGCATCGACCTCGTCCGGGGCCACGCGACCATCACCGGCGTCAAGGAGGTGACCGTCGACGGGGTCGTGCACACGGCGACCCACGCCGTCGTGGCCGCGACCGGCTCGACGGCGCTGCTGCCCGACATCCCGGGTCTCGCCGACGCGCGCCCCTGGACGAGTCGCGAGGCGACCAGCGCGACGACCGTCCCGCAGAGCCTCGTCGTCATCGGCGGCGGCGTCGTCGCCACCGAGATGGCGACGGCGTACCAGGGACTCGGCGCGACCGTGACCCTGGTCGCCCGCAGCGGACTCCTCGGCGGGCAGGAGCCCTTCGCCGGGGAGCTCGTGGCCGACGGCCTGCGCGAGCTCGGGGTCGACCTGCGCGTCGGGGTCTCCCCGACGAACGTGCTGCGCACCGAGCACGACACCGTCGAGGTGACCCTGGACGACGGCAGCACCGTGGTCGCCGACGAGGTGCTCGTCGCGACCGGGCGCCTGCCCCGCACCTCGGACCTCGGACTCGAGAACGTCGGCATCGAGCCCGGCGACTGGCTGCAGGTCGACGACACCCTGCTGGTCCACGGCACCGACTGGCTCTACGGCGTCGGCGACGTCAACCACCGCGCGCTCCTCACCCACCAGGGCAAGTACCAGGCCCGCGCGGCGGGCGAGGTCATCGCGGCGCGGGCGCAGGGCCGCGAGCTGTCGACCGCCCCATGGGGCGCGCACGTCGCCACGGCCGACGACGCGGCCGTGCCCCAGGTCACCTTCACCGACCCCGAGGTCGCGAGCGTCGGCCTCACCGCCGACGCCGCGACCAAGCGCGGCATCGACGTCCGGGTCGTCGACTACGACCTCGCGGCCGTCGCGGGCTCGGCTCTGCACTCCGACTCGTACAAGGGCCAGGCCCGCATCGTCGTCGACGAGTCCCGCAAGGTGATCGTCGGCGCCACGTTCGTCGGCCCCGACGTCAGCGACCTGCTGCACGCCGCGACCGTCGCCGTCGTCGGCGAGGTGCCGATCGGCCGCCTGTGGCACGCCGTGCCCTCGTACCCCACGGTCAGCGAGGTCTGGCTGCGCCTCCTCGACAGCTACGGGCGCCCGTGACGGGTGTCGTCGTCGACTCGCCGCTCTCGCGTCTCGGCTGCTCGTTCGCGACTCTCGTGGGGCTCACGATCGGCGTGCCGCTCAGCACCGGCCGGGTGCGCGTGGTCGGCGACCTCATCGTCTGCCGAGGGCTCCCCCGCTGGGCCTTCAAACGGGGCGGCACGTGCATCGGGCGGGTCTACCTGACCCGCGACAACGACGGCCCCCGCGTGCTGCGCCACGAGGCCGTGCATGTCACCCAATGGCGGAAGTACGGCATGCTGATGCCACTGCTGTACTTCCTGGCCGGCAGCGATCCACTGACGAACAGGTTCGAGATCGAGGCCGGCCTCGAAGAAGGGGGTTATCGATGACCCGCACCGTGATCATCACCGGAGCCAGCAGCGGCATCGGTCGGGAGGCCGCGAGGGCCCTGGCGAAGGGCGGAGCCGACCTGGCGATCGTCGGCCGCAACCCCGAGAGGACGACCGCCGTCGCGGAGGAGGTCGGCGGCACCGCGTTCACGGCCGACTTCGACCGACTGGACGACGTCCGCGCGCTGGCCGAGCGCCTCCTCGACCGCTATCCGCGGATCGACGTGCTGGCCAACAACGCCGGGGGCCTCGTGAACCCCCGAGGCGTCACGGCCGACGGGCATGAGCGCATCTTCCAGTCGAACCACCTCGCCCCGTTCCTGCTGACGAGGCTCCTGCTGCCGCGCCTGGTCGAGAGCGGAGCACGCGTCGTCTCGACGGCGAGCGTCGCGAACCTGTTCGGCCGTCTGCGCCTGGACGACCTCGACTGGTCGAAGCGCCCCTGGCTCGGCGGCTGGCGACAGTACGGCACGAGCAAGATCGAGACCATCCTGTTCATCCGTGAGCTCGCGAAGCGCACCGGACTCGAGGCGTTCTCGTTCCATCCGGGGATCGTCAAGACGAACTTCGGGGCCGACTCGCCCATGTGGCGCATGGCCAACGTGCTGTCCAACGGTCACTACGGCATCTCCGCGGCCGCCGGTGCGCTGCCGCTCATCCAACTGGCCGGTCCGAGCACGGTCGGCGTGCCGAGCGGCACCTACTTCGACCAGCTGAAGCCGAACGGGCTGGTCGTCGGTCAGGCGAAGGACGATCACCTCGCCGAGGCCCTCTGGGATCGCAGCTCCGAGCTCGTGGGGCTTCCCGCCGAGGTCTGACACGCACCGCGGGCGGGCCGGGCTACATCTCGGCCCGGCCCAGGCGCCAGTAGCCCATGAACGCGACCTGCCGGCGATCGAGGCCCACCTCGCCGACCAGGAACCTCCGCAGGGCCTTGATGGCGGCGGCTTCTCCGGCGAGCCAGGCGTAGAGCTCCCCCTCGAGCGCCTCGCCGTGGCGGCGATCGCCCGGGGGGACGTCCCAGAGGATGTCGTGGTCGATGTCCACCTCGTCGAGCTCGACGCCCCGGTGCCAGGCCGCGACGTACCGGGCCGTCCAGGCGCGCACCGCGTCGACGAGCAGCCGGCCGTGCTCGGAGCCGCTCGCGGAGCGGGGCAGCCAGACGACCGAGACGCCGGCCGGCGCGACGAGGTCGAGGCGGTCGGCGGCTGTCGGGACCTCGAGGAAGACGCACCCCCTGGCGTCGTCGGGCAGGCTCTCGACGATCGAGCAGATCGCCGGGACGGCGGTCTCGTCGCCGGCGAGGAGGACCGAGGAGGCGCGCTGCGGGTTCCATTCGACCCCGCTGCCGGTCACGCCGCTGGTGGCGTCGGGGCCGATCAGCACGATCTCGTCGCCGACCGCCGCGGTCGACAGCCAGGCCGCGGCCGGACCTCCGTCGTCGTGCACGACGAAGTCGACGTCGACCTCGCAGGTGGCCGGGCGCGCGGCCCGCGCGGTGTAGGTGCGGAACGGGTTCTGCTCGTGCGCGGGAAGGGCGCGCCAGGAGGTCCACCAGTCGTCGGTGGGGAAGGTCGCGTAGCCGGTGCGCTCGAGGGGCAGCACGACCTTGATCCGCTGGTCGAGCCCGTCCGCGCCGAAGTCCGTCAGGTCGGGGCCGGTGAACGTGATGCGGACGAAGGACGGCGAGAGCGGCGTCAGCCGGGCGACCCGGACGCGGTACGGGCGGTGGGCCGGACGCGACGGCGCGGCGGCCGGTCGGTCGAGCGCTGTCGGGGACAGGGTGTCAGCCACGGATCAGAGGACCGACGCCCCGTCGACGGCGTGGAAGACGCCGTGGAGGTCGTGCCGGAGGTCGTAGGCGAACGACGTCGGACCGGCGATCCAGATGACGTGCTCTCCCGCCAGGAGGGAGTCGGTGTCGACGTACATCTCGGCGAGCCAGGCGCGGACGGCGCGTTCGAGCGCCTCGCCGGGCGCGCAGGCCCGACCCGACCCCGGCGCGCCCGATCGGCGGTCGCGGGCCAGCCAGGTGACCGAGACGCGACCGGGCGCGACGAGGGTCTCGATCTGTTCGCTGTCGTCGACCTCGACGAAGACCTGGCCCCTGGCGCAGATGGGCAGGGCGGCGAGCATGGCGCGCAGGGCGTCGACGGACGAGGCGTCGCCGGCGAACAGGACGCGCGTGGCGTCGTGCTGGAGGGGCGGGTCGCGGTATTCGAGGTACATGGCCATCTCAGTATAGGTAAGGCTCACCTATCCCGATAGGCGCCCGACGCTTTCCCAGGCGATCGATCGCACCGAGGGCGCGCCGTCCGTCACGGGACCTCGGGTTCGAGGGCGGGAGGCCGCCCGGATGGTAAGTTCTGACGCGTCCGCGGATCCGGCAGCGACCCGCGGCGAGGGGCCGCGCCGTGTCCGACAGCACCACGGTGGCGGATCGTGACGACCGGTTCGGCAGCGACCGGAGATCCCCCGAAGAACCGCCGACTCCCCGTGTCGGCATCCCCCGCCGTGGCGACGTCGCCACGGCCCTCTCCGGAAGGCCTCTCCAGGTGCGCACCCTCCCCCTCCTCGCCGCCGTCGCCGCGCTCGTCCTCGTCACCGCCGGCTGCACGTCGAGCGACTCGTCCGACACGACCGGCACCCCCGACGCGGATGCGACGGTCACCGTCGGGCTCGTCCTCGAACCCACCGACCTCGACATCCGCCGGACCGCCGGCATCGCGCTCGACCAGGTGCTGATCGACAACGTGTACCAGGGTCTCGTCGGCCGCACGCAGGACAACGAGATCGTCGACGTCCTCGCCGCGAGCCACACCGTCAGCTCCGACGGCCTCACCTACACGTTCACCCTGGCCGACGGCGTCACGTTCCACGACGGTGCGGCCCTGACCGCCGACGACGTCGTGTGGTCGCTGCAGCAGGTCGCCGACGACGACACCCTCGCGAACCACTCCGACCTCGCCGCCGTCGACACGATCTCGTCGCCCGACCCGAGCACGGTCGTCCTCACGCTCTCGCAGCCGGACTCGGCGCTGCTGTTCGCCCTCACCGGACGGGCCGGCCTCGTCCTCCAGGAGGACGCCGACAACGACCTGTCGACGAGCGCGAACGGGACGGGCCCCTTCACCCTGGCGAGCTGGACCCAGGGCGACAACCTGCAGCTGAGCCGTTACGACGACTACTGGGGCTCGCCCGCATCCGTCGCCGGCGTCGTGTTCCGGTACATCCCCGACGCCTCCGCCCGGATGAACGCGTCGATCTCGGGCGACATCGACGTCCAGACGGCCGTCGACGCCACCCTGCGGAGCCAGCTCGACGGCGTCGACGGGATCACCGTCGACGAGGGCAGGACCACCGACAAGTACACGCTCGCCTTCAACAACGCCGTCGCCCCCTTCACCGACCCCCGGGTGCGGAAGGCGATCCGGCTCGCCGTCGACAACGACGCGCTGATCACGGCGACGGGCGGCTCCGCCGTCGACCAGGGCGGACCGATCCCCGAACTCGACCCCGGCTACGCCGACCTCACCTCCGTCGACGCCTACGACCCGGACGCCGCGCGCGAACTGCTCGACGAGGCGGGCCAGAGCGACCTCGACCTGACCCTCGAGTACGCGAACGTCTACCCCGCGGCGATCGGAGACGTGCTGACCACGCAGCTGGCCGCCGTCGGCATCACGCTCACCGTCGAGCAGGTCGACTTCTCGACCTGGCTGAGCGACGTCTTCGTGGCCCCGTCCGACGGTTCGACCCGCGACTTCCAGCTCAGCATGGTGAACCACGCCGAGACCCACGACTTCGGCAACTGGGCGAACCCCGACTACTACTGGGGCTACGACTCCCCCGACGTCCAGGCCCTCTACGCCGACTCGCTCGCGGCCACGGACCCCGCCGAGGCCGCCGCCGATCTGGCCGAGGCGGCCGAGATCGTCTCGGAGGACGCGCCGGCCGAATGGCTCTACACCTCGACGACGCTGACGGCCGTCCGCGACGGGGTGACCGGGTTCCCGACCTCGTCGACGACCACCCGACTCGACCTCTCGAGCCTGGCCGCGACGGAGTGATCCGTTTCGTCGCGGGGCGGTTCCTCCTCTTCGCCCTCGGTCTGGTCGTCGCGAGCGTCCTGATCTTCGCGACGCTGCGCCTCCTCCCCGGCGATGTCGCGCAGGTGATCGCGGGGACGACCGGCTCACCCGCCCAGGTCGCCGCCCTCCGCTCCGAGCTCGGTCTCGATCGGCCGGTGGCGGCGCAGTACCTCGACTGGGTCGGCGGGCTGCTGCGCCTCGACCTCGGACGATCGCTGGTCACCGGCACGCCCGTGATCGACGAGATCGCCGAGAAGCTCACCGTCACGCTGCCCCTGGCCGGACTGTCGCTCGTCGTCGGCCTCCTGGTCGGCGTGCCGCTCGGCGTGCTGTCGGCCCTCCGCCGCCGCCGCCCGCTCGGCGTGGGGGTCGGCGTCGGCGCTCAGGTCCTGGCGGCCGTCCCGGCCGTCTGGGCCGGCATGCTGCTCATCGCCCTCTTCGCGGTGACCCTCGGCTGGCTGCCCACGCAGGGGTTCCCGATCGACGGATGGGGCGACCCGGCCGCCGCTCTGAGGTCGCTCGTCCTGCCCGCCGTGACCATCGGCGTCGTCGAAGGCGCCGTCCTGCTCCGCTTCACCCGCTCGGCCGCGCTCGGCGCGCTCGGGGCCGACTACGTCCGCGCCGCGGCCGCCAAGGGCATGACCCTCGACCGCGCCCTCGTGCGCCACGGGCTGCCCAACGTCATGCTGAGCGTCGTGAGCGTGCTCGGCATCCAGATCGCGGGGCTCGTCGTGGGCGCCGTCCTCGTCGAGCAGCTCTTCACCCTGCCGGGCGTCGGCCGCATGCTCGTCGCCGACGTCGGCCGCCGCGACCTCACGAAGGTCCAGGGCGAGCTGATGACGCTGACCGCGATCGTGCTCCTCGTGGGCTTCGTCGTCGACGTCGTCCACCGCCTCGTCGATCCTCGACTCCGGGAGCGCGGCGAATGAGGCGCGGGTCGTGGTTCCGCGCCCTCGTCGCGAGCCCGCAGGGGGCCTTCGGCGTCGGATGGCTCGCCCTCGTCGTCGCGGTGGCCGTGGTCAGCCGCTTCTGGACGCCCCTCGATCCGTTCGCGACCGACCCCTACACCGCCTGGGCGCCTCCCTCGCCCGCCCACCTCTTCGGCACGGACTCGGTCGGGCGCGACATCTTCAGCTACGTGGCCGCCGGCTCGGCGACGACCGTCGTCGTCGCGCTCTGCGCCGGCGTCGTCGCGCTCGTGGTCGGCGTGAGCCTGTCGGCCCTCGGTTCGCTCACCTCGCGGTGGGTGCGCGAGTCGGTCTCGGTGCTGATCGACATCCTCATCGCGTTCCCCACCGTGCTGATCGCGATGGCCCTGGCCGCCGCCTTCGGCGGCTCGCTCGCCGTCGTCGTCGTCGCGGCGGGCACCGGCTACGGGGTGAACATGGCGAGGGTCTCCCGCGCCGAGATCCGCCGGGTCGGCCGCGAGGACTACGTGCTCGCCGCCCGTGCGGCGGGCGTCGGCTCGATCGAGGTGCTCCGCCGCCACCTGCTGCCCAACGTGGCTCCCGTCTTCGCCGTGCAGCTCTCGCTCGCCATGGCGACCTCCCTCCTGGCCGAGGCGGGGCTCTCGTTCCTCGGGTACGGGGCGTCGGCCGAGACGGCGTCGTGGGGGCGCCTGCTCAGCGACCTGCAGAAGTTCATCGGCGTCCACCCGTGGACGGTCGTCTGGCCGGGGGCCGCCATCACGCTGACCGTGCTGGCGTTCAACCTGCTGGGCGACGCCGTGCGCGACGCGGGCGACCCCCGGCTCCGGCGACGCCCCCGACGTCCCTCGCCGGCCGCACCGACGGCGACGGCGGGCACCGACACCGACCGGCCGGGGGTCGTCTCATGAGTCTCGAGATCACGGACCTCCGGATCGAGGTCGACGGGCGACGCGTCGTCGACGGCGTCTCGCTCTCGGTCGCCGACGGCGCCCGGGTCGGACTGATCGGCGAGTCCGGATCGGGCAAGTCGATGACCCTGCTCGCCGTGCTGGGTCTCCTGCCCGAGTCGGCCACCGTGAGCGGCAGCGTGCTGCTCGACGGAAGGGAGCTCGTGGGCCTCGGCGAACGGGAGCTCGCGCCGTTGCGCGGCGCCTCGGTGGGCGCCGTCTTCCAGGATCCGCGCTCCTCGCTCGACCCGCTGCGCACCATCGGCCGCCAGATCGCCGAGCCCCTGCGACTGCACGGCGCCATCACCCGACGCGAGGCGCGCCGGCGAGCCGTCGACGCGGCGGCCGAGGTCGGCCTGCCCGACCCCGAGACGCTCGTCGACCGCTACCCGCACCAGCTGTCGGGCGGTCAGCGCCAACGCGTCGTCATCGCGACGGCGCTCATCGCCGGGCCCCGCCTCCTCCTGGCCGACGAGCCGACCACGGCGCTCGACGTGACCACGCAGGCCGAGGTGCTCGACCTGTTCCAGCGGCTCGTCGACGAACGCGGCGCCTCGCTCCTGTTCGTCACCCACGACCTCGCCGTCCTCCGGCGCGTCACCGACAGCGCGTCGGTGCTGTCGCACGGTCGCGTCGTCGAGCACGGGCCCGTCGAGTCCCTGCTGACCGCGCCGCGGCACGCCGTGACCCGCGGCCTGGTCGAGGCCACCCGCGCGACCACCTGGAGGGCGACGTGAACGCCGACGACACGACCCGCGCCTCCTCGGCACCCCTGCTGAGCGGACGAGGCCTCGGCCGGACGTTCCGCCTGCCCCGCTCGTCGCCGTTCCAGCCCGGACCGGTCCGGCACGCCCTGGTCGACGCCGACCTCGACGTCGCCGCCGGCGAGAGCGTCGCCCTGATCGGCGAGTCGGGCAGCGGCAAGAGCACGCTGGTGCGCCTGCTCCTCGCCCTCGACGCGCCCACCACGGGCGAGGTGGTCTTCGACGGACGCGCCGTCCGCCCGGGCAGGGCCGCCGACCTGCGCTGGTTCCGCCGCGACACGGGCGTGGTGCTGCAGGACCCGTACAGCTCCCTCGACCCGCGGATGCGGGTGCGCGACACGGTCGCCGAACCGCTGCGCGCGCTGCGGATCCCCGGCGACCACCGCGCCCTCGTCGACGAGGTGCTCGAGCGCGTCGGCCTCTCGCGGGACGACGCCGACGGCTACCCGCACGAGTTCAGCGGCGGCCAGCGTCAGCGCATCGCCCTCGCCCGAGCGGTGGTGCACCGCCCGCGCCTGCTGGTCGGCGACGAGCCGATGAGCGCCCTCGACGTGACCGTGCGCGCCCAGATCCTCGGCCTGCTGCGCGAGCTGCGCGACGATCTCGGCCTCGCCCTGCTGACCGTGTCGCACGACATCGGTCTCGTGCAGCATCTGGCCGATCGCGTGGCCGTGCTGCACGACGGGCGCATCGTCGAGGAGGGCCCGGTCCGGTCGGTGCTCCGGCATCCGCAGCACGCCTACACGCGGTCGCTCGTCGCCTCGGTTCCGACGCTCGACTGACGCGCGGTCACCAGACGGGAGGGTGCCTCCGCTGCCAGCGCAGGCGCCGCTCGAGCTGCGCGCCGATCGCGAGCAGGACGTCCTCCCGCCCGGGGCGTCCGATCAGCTGCACGCCGACCGGCTGCCCGTCGACCTCGCCGACCGGCAGGGTGATCGCCGGCAGGCCGGCGACGTTGACGAACGACGTGAACGGCGAGTAGAGGCACTGCTGCTCGAAGTTCCGCTCGGCGTCGACGGCGTCGTACCAGCCCACCGGTCGCGGCAGCATGGCCAGGGTCGGGGTGAGCACCGCGTCGAACGGGGCGAAGCGCTCGACGACCATCCGCTCGAAGCCGGCGAGACCGGTCAGGGCGGCGCCGAGCTGACGGGCCGGGACCTCGCGGCCGCGCTCGACCAGCCACCGGGTGATCGGTTCGAGCAGCGCGAGCTCGTCCTCGGTGTCGGCGGGGATGCCCGCGGCTCCGGCCTGCCAGATGGTGCGGAACAGGTCGGGGTAGTCCGACGCCGGCATCGACGTCTCGTCGACGCCGTGACCCATCGTCGCGAGCATGTCGGCGGTGTCGGTCAGCACGCCGAGGAGGCGCGGGTCGACCCGGACGTCGAAGGCGTCGTCCCACGGGCTCGTCGTCATCACCGCGAGCTGAAACCGACCCTCGCCCCGGACGGCCGTGCCGAGGTAGGCGCCGTCGGGCGACGGCGGGGCCCAGAGCGCCTGGTGGTGCCGGGGAGGCCGCCCGTCGGGCGACACCAGGGCGTCGAGCAGCAGGGCGGCGTCGGCCACCGACCGAGCTATCGGACCGCCCACCGGCAGACCCGCGAGGCTGGACAGCCCCGACTGCGCGGGCACGCGACCACGGGACGGCTTGAGGCCGACCAGCCCGGTCGCGGCCGCCGGGATGCGGATGCTGCCTCCCCCGTCGGATCCGGGCGCGAACGGCAGGAGACCGGCCGCGACGGCGGCCGCGGCCCCGCCGCTGGAGCCGCCCGCACCGGTGTCCGGTCGCCAGGGATTGCGCGTCGGCGGACCGATCAGCGTCTCGGTGTAGGCGGTGAGACCGTACTCGGGCGTGGCGGTCTTGCCGAGGCTGACGGCCCCCGCCTCGTCGACGGCGTCGACGATCTCCGACGAGGCGGCCGCGACGCGCCCTCGCGAGAGTCTCGACCCCGACCAGGTGGCGACGCCCGCCCGGTCGCCGAGGTCCTTGTCGGCCAACGGCAGCCCCCAGAGCGGCGCCGGGGAGGAGCCGCCCGCCGTGAGCTCCGCCGCCCGCTCCCGGGCCGCGTCGGCGGTGACCGTGACGAACGCCCCGATGTCGCCGTCGAGCCGCTCGATGCGGTCGAGGTAGTGCCGGGTCAGCTCGAGCGGCGAGACCTCGCCGCGACGCAGCCAGTCCCACTGCTCGTGAGCGGTCAGGTGGTGAAGTTCGAACACCCGTCGAGCCTAGGCCGCGAGACGTTCCGGCCGTTTTCTGGTACGTTTGTCCCATTCGTGCTCCCTCGCCCGCAGACGGCGGCCGGGATCGTCGCACGCATCGAGAGATTCGGATCATGGGTTACGTCTTCCTGGCGCTCGCCATCGTCGGCGAGGTCTTCGCCACCAGCTTCCTCAAGGTGACCAGCGGTCCCGACGCGAAGTGGTGGCAGTACGCCGCCGTGGTGGTCGGCTACGTCTTCGCGTTCAGCATGCTGTCGCAGTCCCTGTCGAAGGGCGTGCCGCTCGGCATCGCCTACGCCGTCTGGGCCGGGATCGGCGTCGTGCTCGTGGCGCTGATCAGCTGGCTGATCTTCAAGGAGCCCCTGACGCTCGTCCAGCTCGGCGGCATCGTGCTCGTGATCGGCGGGGTCACCATGCTCGAGCTCGGCGGACGTCACGAAGCCGCGGCCTAGCCCGTGAGTGCCGGAACGCCGCCCGGCCCCGCCAGCACCCCGAAGGGCGAGACGAGGAGGCGCGCCCTCCTCGACGGCGTCCTGGCCGTCCTCGAGGCGGGCGGCCCCTCCGCCGTCACGCACCGCGCGGTCGCCCGGGCGGCGGGCGTGCCGGTGTCGGCGGCCACGTACTACTTCGCCGGGCGCGACGACATGCTCCGGGCGGCCCTGCGCCACGCGACCACCGCCTGGGCGGGCTCGTTCGACCGACTCGAGCGCGCCTCCCTGCGGAACCTCGCCGAGACCCTGGTGCGGTACGCGATCGTCGAGCGCACCTCCGCCCTGGCGCAGTACGAGCTGCTCTTCGCGGCGATGCGCGACGAGGCGCTGCGCGACGACGCCGAGCTCTGGTACTCGTCGCTCGAGCACGTGCTCGCGCGCGTCGGCGTCGCCCCTGAGCGTCTCCCCGTCGTCGCGCTCGGCGTCGACGGGCTGATCCTCCGCATGCTCTGGCGCGGCGACCCCGCCGACGTCGACGCCACCGGACGACTGCTCGGCGAGATCGTCAGCGGGCGGGTCGACCCCGGCGCCTCCTGAGCGACTTCTGCATCGTGACGGTGCCGAGCCAGCGGCCGAACTTGAAGCCGACGCGGCCCATCCGGCCGACCTCGGTGAAGCCGAGCCTGGCGTGCAGCCCGATCGACGCGTCGGCGTTCTTGTCGGCGATGACGGCGACCATCTCGCGGATGCCGGCCTCGCGGCACGACTCGACCAGCGCCTCCAGCAGGGCCCTGCCCAGTCCCTTCCCGGTCGAAGCGGCCCGGAGGTAGATCGAGCTCTCGACCGTGTAGCGATAGGCGGCCTTGCCGCCCCACGGCGAGGCGAGAGCGTAGCCGAGGGCCTCCCCCGAGGGGTTCACGGCCACCAGGAAGGGCATGCCGAGGTTCGTGACGAACGCGAACTTGCGTCGCCACTCGACGAGCGTCATGGCGTCCTCGTCGAAGGTGACCGACGAGTTCGCCACGTAGTGGTTGTAGATCTCGCGCACGTACGGCAGATCGGTCGGCCTCGCGGGCCTGATCTCGAAGGCGAAGGACGGCTCGACCGGGGTCGGCGGCTGCAGGGCGCGCGGCAGACGACGCCGGGGCTGGTATTCCTCTTCGAGCACGGCACCACTCTGCCACGCCCGGCGCGGTCAGGCGGGGGGCAGCGACCAGTCGATCGGTTCGCCGGCCTGGGCGACGAGCAGCTCGTTGGCGCGACCGAACGGCTTCGACCCGAAGAACCCCCGGGAGGCCGACAACGGGCTCGGGTGCGCCGACTCGATCGTGGGGACCTCGCCGAGCAGGGGCTTGAGCGCGAGGGCGTCGCGACCCCACAGGATCGCCACGAGCGGCCCGCCCCTGGCCGCCAGGACCTCGATCGCGCGCTGCGTGACCGGCTCCCAGCCCTTCCCGCGGTGCGACGCCGTCTCGCCCGGACGCACGGTCAGCACCCTGTTGAGGAGCATCACGCCGTTCGCCGACCACGAGGTCAGGTCGCCGTGCTCGACCGGCGCGACGCCGAGATCGTCGTGCAGCTCGCGGTAGATGTTCGCCAGGCTGCGCGGGACGGGACGCACGCTCGGGTCCACCGAGAACGACAGGCCGATCGGGTGCCCGGGGGTCGGGTAGGGGTCCTGTCCGACGATCAGCACCCGCACGTCGGCGAGCGGGTACCGGAAGGCGCGGAGCACGTTCTCTCCCGCGGGGAGGTAGCCGCGACCGGCCCGCACCTCGGCACGGAGGTACTCGCCCATGTCGGCGATGCGGTCGGCGACCGGCTCGAGGGCCTCGGCCCAGCCCGCGTCGATCTGCTCGGCGAGGGGACGCCGGCCCGGGACGTCGCCGGGCTCCGTCACGCGGCGCCCAGGGTGCCGACCGAGACGCCGACGATCTCGCCGTCGTCGTCGACCTGGGGCTCGACCCGCCAGACGCTGCCGGTGCCGAGCACGGTCAGGGCGCCCTCGCCGACCACCAACGCGGTGTCCTCGTCGATGGCGACGCCACCCGAGACCAGTCCCGCCTCGGTCGCGGCGATCAGCCGGGTGAGCGTGCCCCACTGGGCGGCGTGGACGTCGACCGCGATGTCGACCAGGCCCAGGCCGCCGCTCAGGGTGACCTCGTCGAGGTCCTCGGAGGCGTCCTCCGGGCAGACCGGCACGTCGCCGATCAGCCAGCCGCCGAGCAGAGCCCGGTCGGCGGCGATCATCGCTCCGGCCGAGAAGCCGAGGTAGGGCAGCCCGTCGGCCACCAGGAGGCGCACCTGGTCGACGAGAGGCGTCATCGCCTCGAGATAGGCGGGCGTCAGCCCGCCCGCGACGACGAGCCCGTCGACGTCGCTCAGCACGGGCGTCTCGAAGCGCTCGCCCGCCTCGATGATCGTGGTGGTCACCTCGCAGCGCCCGCCCGCGGCCAGCATGGCCGGGTAACCGTCGCGGAACTCGGCCGACGGCGAGTCGTCGGCGACGACGACGAGCAGGGCGATGCGCGGCACGGCGCGGCCGACGGCGCCGCCGCGCACGGCGGCCTCGGAGACGAAGAGGTCGTACAGCTCGGGGGCGTCCGGGGACCAGCCCCCGCCGACCAGGTGGATGCTCACGCGCCGACCGCCGCGGTCGCGTCGCGCGTCACCGGCGGGAGCGCGCTCCACGGGAAGGTGATCCAGCGCGAGGTGCGCTTCCAGACGAAGTCGGGCTCGAGGATGGTGCGCGGCTTGCTGTAGAGGCACACGGTGCGCACCTCGTCGGCGACCTCGCCGAGCAGGTCACGCACGAGCGCCAGGGTGCGACCGGAGTCCGAGACGTCGTCGACGATCAGCACGCGCTTGCCCTCGAGCGACGGCGCGTCGAGGGTCGGGGGCAGCAGCACGGGCTCGGGCAGACGCTCGTCGACGCCGGTGTAGAACTCGACGTTGATCGAACCGCACATCTTGGTGTCGAGGGCGTACGAGATCGCGCCGGCCAGGACGAGCCCGCCTCGGGCGACGGCCACGATCACGTCGGGGGTGAAGTCGGCCGCGACGACGTCGCTGGCCAGATGCCGGGCCGCCTCTCCGAACTCGAGCCAGCCGAGCACCTCGCGCTCGGGAGCGGCCTCGGCCGTCGATCCGGTCGACTCCGCCGGCGGGGCCTCCGGGGCTGCGGAGGCGGTGTCGGTCGAGTCGTCGGGTGAGGAAACCATGGGAGCAACCGTACTGGGCGCAGCGCCCCGCCGCGAAGGCGGCGGGTCAGGGCGAGACCCAGCGACCCCCGGGAGGCGCGAAGACGGTGTCGACGCCGTCGGACCAGAGCAGCGAGTCGGGTTCGCGATCCGCGACGCCCGGCAGACCGGAGTCGGCCACGAGCTCGTCCCGCAGGTCGACCAGCTCGGCCCGTCGGAGCGGCCAGGCCTCGTGCCGGTTCGGCCAGAACAGCGTGCGTCCCGCCCGCTCGACGTGCATCCCCCAGCGGGCCGTGAGGAACTCGGCGAGGGGGTCGCCGTCGACGACCTCGTCGGTCGGACGGACGTGCAGGCGCGTCGAGGGGGTGGGGCCGGGGCCGTGACGCCGCGAGGCGTACTCGACGACGCCCTCGCGCCTCCTGCGGGTCATCGAGGCCCAGCGGTAGGGCAGACCGAGACCGACGTTGGCGGCGAGCACCGGCAGCAGCTTCTGCGCCTCGAGGGTGCGGAACACGACGCCGCGCCGGCCGAGGTCGTCGACCGAGTAGAGCCGCACGTTGGTCTCGAGGAACGTGCCGAGCACCGGGACGGGCGGGAACGGGCCGAAGGCGCTGCGCGAGAGCTCGAACGGGATCAGGCCGACCCAGGCCGATCCGTCGAAGACGTCGGGCCGCGTCCCGGTCGGGAGGAGCGGAGCCACCCGGTCGGGCTCGACCCGCCAGTGCGCGAAGGCCAGCCCGCCCCAGTGCTGACGGATCACGGCACGTCGGGCGAGGTCGGGCGCGACGGCGGAGACGGGCTCGGGATCGCGGACGGTCATGGCCTCACCCTACGTGCGCCGGACGGAACCGGGAGGGTCGCGTGAGTAGGGTCGGAGGAGACCCCCGAGAGGAGCGCCGGACGGTGACCCGTGACGACCCCGACCGCGCAGCGGACCCGAGCCCGCTCGAGCGCGCCGTCGACGAGGGGTTCCTGATCATCCGGGCGGCCGCCGTCGTCTCGGTCGCGAACACGGTGATCCGTCGGGCCCTGCAGGAGCATCTGCCCTTCGACGACGAGGTGGCCACGGCGGCCGCCCGGGACGAGCTCCGACGCCTCGAGGCCGAGCAGCGGGACGGCGTCGGGCGACTGCGCTCACTGCGCCGACGGACCCACCGGGCCTACGGGCAGTCCCGTCATCAGTTCGACTACCGCGTCGACGACATCGACGCGCTGCGCCTGCGCGAGGCGACCCACAAGGAGCTGGCCGCGCGCATCGCCCGCAGCGCGCGCGACGACGCCTTCGTCGCCGCCCTCGTCTCCGCTGCGCGCTCCCGCGCCTGGGACGACGTCGGCAGCACCGTCGTCGATCGGCTCGGCTGGGCGGCCGCGCCGTCCCCCGACTACGACGACGGACGCGACGAGCGGATCCGCACCCTCCTCGACGTCGATCTGGCCGCTCTCGGCGCGGCCGACGGCGCGACGACCGACGGCGGCGGCGGGGTCTGAGCCCGGACGGCTACCGCCGCACGACTCCGTCGAGCAGGGCGACCGGGTCGTCGACGAACGATCGCACGGCACGCTCGACGGCCTCCCGGTCGAATGTCGTGTCGTTGTACGAGACGGTGGCGTGCAGCACGCCGTCGAGCACGACCAGCTGCGCCGCGACGGTCTCCGGGGCGATCGGGTGCACGGCCGACACCGCCTCGATGGTGCGGCCGTCGCGGATCCACGGCAGCGACTGGAGGGGCCGGTTGACCCCGAGGTTGCTCACCACGACGTGGGCGCGCGCGTGGGCCGGCGTCGTGTCGGGGCTCTCGTGCCGACCGGGGCGCAGCGACTCCTTGACGGCGCCCGCCATCAGAGCGGCGAGCGGCCGGCCCGAGTCGGTGGTCTGGGCGATGCTCTGGTCGACGGCGACGAGGTCGTCGCCGCCGGTGACCGGGACGCCGGTCACGAAGTTGCCGGTCACCTCCGTGCCCGAGGGCAGGTAGCCGCGGACGTCGTAGACCATCTCGCTGTCGGCGGCCAGTCTCAGGCCCTCCGCGGCGAGCGCCGCCCGCAGGGCGACGATGGCGCCCGCTCCGAACGACACCGACTCGTCGCGCCGACGCAGCCAGGTGTGCAGCCCGCGGAAGGACTCCCGGGTGCCCGAGGCCGCCACGACGGAGGTCGAGCCCGTCCAGTCGATGACCGGACGGTCGACCGGCTCGGCCACCGGGACGACCGACGACTCGACACGGCGGGCGCGGAGCAGCGTCAGGACACGACTCGGGTGCTTCGCGAAGGTCTCGACGAAGGCCCGCCAGAGCGGTCGGCCGGCGTTGTCGGCGCTCAGCCAGGTCGGCAGGTCGCCTCCGCGCGCGACGTCGATGAGCGTCGCGGGGAGGCGCGTGGTGAAGCGCGCGTCGACGACGCCGTGGTCGAAGACGGTGAGGAGGCGCTCCCCCGCCAGCAGGACGAGCACCGGGAGCCCCGGCTCGATCCGGTCGACGAGGAGCTCGATCGCCTCGGCCGCGGTGACGTCCTCGAGCTCGGGCGCCTCGACGACCATCCGCTCGCAGCGCTCCCGCAGGCCCTCGAGAGTGAACGCCCAGTCGCGCGCGCCCGTGGCCCGCAGGCCGAGGCGGGCGTCGGGGCCGAGGGACGCGATGCGCCAGAGGGCGTCCACCAGCGCCTCGCGGGAGGGCAGCGCGACGGGGCCGAAGACGCTCAGCACGTGGCCGCCGGCACCCAGCCGGTCGACGGCGGCGATGGGGAACCGCGTCGTCGGGGCCTCGGCGGGCGCGGACGGGACGTTCCTGCGGACGGCGGAGACCACGGAGGTCACCGGACCCGCTCCGCCACCGAGGGCGCGTGCTCGCGGGTGGGACGGGACGACGAGGCCGGGAGGCGGCGGCCCATCAGGCCGGCGCCGGCCCGACGCTGCCGGAGGTAGAGGTACGGGCCGCGCAGCACCGAGACGAGCTCGTGACGTGCCGTCCGAGCGATCTCGCCCGCCAGGTCGGAGTCCGGGGTCGGGACGGCGACGGCGACGCGGGCGGGCGCCACGGCCGGCTCGGCGACGCGGCGTTTCGCCGCGAGCACGGCGAGCGCCCCCGGTGCCCGGCGGAGGGCCAGACGGAGGGTCGTCGGATCGAGCGCGACCTTCGTCAGCCAGGCTCCGAGACCGGTGCCGTAGCCCGTGGCCTGGACGCGGAGGGCCGCGATGTCGGAACGGTGACGGTGCCAGACGAGGGCGGAGGGCTCGACGAC
Source organism: Frigoribacterium faeni (assembly GCF_007988805.1). Lineage (GTDB taxonomy): Bacteria > Actinomycetota > Actinomycetes > Actinomycetales > Microbacteriaceae > Frigoribacterium > Frigoribacterium faeni. The sequence goes on from NZ_BJUV01000001.1 coordinate 86,019, forward strand.
GAGGGCGTGCCCCGCGAGGAGCACCCGGGTGAACACGTCGAGGTCCTCCCCGCCGCCGGTCCGGGTGCCGACGCCGAACGCCGTGTCGAACCCTCCGAGCGACAGGGCGACCTCACGGCGGAGGGCGAAGTTCGCCCCCGTCCCGAAGGCGCCGACCGAGAACGGGAAGAGCGGGAGGTCGGCCGGCGGGGCGGACAGCCGGAAGACGCGCGTCTCGACGTTGCGCGACCACGAGACGCGGTCGTCGAAGAACCGCTGGACGGGGGTGCGCAGCTCGCCGCTCGGGACGAGGCCCGACACGCAGGCGACGTCCTCGCCCTGGGCGAAGCCCGCGACGAGGCCGTGCAGCCAGTCGGCGTCGACGACGACGTCGTCGTCGGTGAAGGCCACGACGTCGCCGGTCGCCGCCGCGAGTCCCGCGTTGCGGGCGCTCGACAGGCCGGGGACGCCCTCCTCGACGTAACGGACCCGGGGGTCGTCGAACGACGAGCGCACCAGGTCGCGGGTCTCGGTCGTGGCCGCCGCGTTGTCGACGACGACGACGTCGAACGACGGGTAGTCGAGGTCGAGCACGCTGCGCAGGGCCCCGCGCAGGTGCTCGGCGCGGTCGCGCGTGCACAGCACCACGGTGACGGTCGGCAGGACGATCGGCTCGACGGGGCTGACCGCCGACGGCAAGGACGAGACCTCCGACCGGACGAGGTCGACGGAGATCCGGCCGTGGAGGACGGGCACCTCGACGAACCCGAGCACGCTCCGCCCGCGACGCACGAGCAGTCGGGCGGCACGGTGGCCGACGGCGGCCAGCGGGACGATGTCGTCCAGGTCGGGGCGGGCCAGCTCGTCGACGTCGATGGCGCCGATCCAGAGCGCGCCGTCCCAGGTGGGGGCCTCGGCGCTGCTCATCGGCCGGGTGAGGTACAGGTTGGTCACGAGGCACCGTCCGTCCGCGCGGCCGTGGCCCCGCGGGTCGTGTCGGAAGAGAGGAGGGCCCGGCCGACCGTCGGGTCGACGGGTGACAGGGAGGCGCGGCGCAGGCTGCCGAGGGCGTAGCCGGACACCGTGGCGACGACCGCGGTGACGAGCGCGACGAGGCGACCCGCGCCTCCTCGGCCGATCGAGCGGAGCTCGCGGAGCACCGCGAGGGGTATGTCCCGTCGCAGGTACGCGGACTCGGTCGAGAGCGAGTCGGCGGCTCCGAGCTGCCGACTGAGCGCGGCCTTCGAGACGCCCTCGTAGAAGGCGCGTCGACGCAGGTAGGCCCAGGTGACCCGGCCCGCCGTCACATGGTGGCGAACGTCGGCCCCGGGCTCGAGGACGATCCGCGCGGAGGGGTCGGCCTGACGGATGCGGATGCAGAGGTCGGTCTCCTCGCAGCCGAGCGGGATGCTGCCCACCCGACCGGTGTCGAGGTTGAAGCCCCCGACCGTCAGGATGCTCTCGCGGCGGAACGCCATCGAGCAGCCGATCACGTTCCGGACGTCGGCCCGGTCGGTCGGCAGGCCGCGGTGACTGCACCCGACGATCCAGAGGAGCTCGGCGGGGTAGAGGGTGTTGCCCCCCTCGGGCCAGACCGGCGTCGCATGCCCGCCGACCCCGGCGACCGCCGGGTCGGCGAAGGGGGCGAGCAGGTGCGTGAGCCAGTCGGGCTCGGCCGTGGCGTCGTCGTCGAGGAACGCCACGACGTCGCCGGAGGCGAGCTTGACGCCCGTGTTGCGGGCTCCGGAGAGCCCCTGCCGGAACTCGTTGGGGACCACGATCACGTCGGACCACCGGTCACGACTGCGCGCCAGCAGGGCGTCGTTGTGGTCGATGACCAGGAGCGCCTCGGGCGCCTCGGGGAGGCCGCGGACGGACTCCACCGAGGCGACGAGGTCGTCCCAGCGGTCTTCGGTGTACGCGCAGACGACGACCGTGGTCGTCGTCGTGCGCGAGGTCACGCGACGTCCTGGCGGGCTCCGAGTCGGGCGTCGAGCCGCGCGCCGTCGACGACCGCGAAGACCGGGGCCGGCTCGTTGGTCGCCTCGGCGGCCGTGACGGCGGCCTCGCGGATCGACCGACGCAGGCGGGCGGCCGCGGACGGGCGACGACGGCGCTCCTCGAGGATGACGCGCAGCACGCGGAAGCCGTCGGAGATCGCGTTCAAGTTGCTGACGCCGTGGATGCGCAGCTTCTCGACGCTCGGCACCTCGACGATGTCGTAGCCGAGGGCGGCGATGCGGCAGTTGAGGATCGTCTCGATCTCGAAGCCGTCTCCGTTGTGCATCTGACCGTCGGCCCGGGGGGCGAGGTCGCTCGGCAGCAGCTCGAGGCTCGGCACGATGCGCTTCCAGAAGGCGTTGTAGCCGTAGCAGAGGTCGGTGTACTTCGTGCCCAGCAGGACGTTGGTCAGGGCGTTGAGGCCCCAGTTGCCGAGGGCGCGGAAGTGCGTGATGTCCTCGCTGCCGCCGCCGTGGACGAAACGGCTGCCCTTGGCCACGTCGGCGCCGGAGGTGAGCGCCTCGACGAAGCGGGGGATCTCGGCCGGGTCGGCGGAGCCGTCGGCGTCGAACATGACGATGATGTCGCCCGTGGCCGCCTCGAAGCCGCAGGCGAGGGCGTTGCCCTTGCCCTTGCGGGTCTGGTGGACGACCCGGATGTCGGGCATGACTCGCTGGGCCGTGGCGACGGTGTCGTCGACGGAGTTCCCGTCGACGAGGATGACCTCGTGGACGGCGGGGAGCATCGGGAGGACGATCTCGAGGTTCCGAGCTTCGTTCCTGGCGGGGACGACGATCGAGATACGGGGGGCGACGCCGTTTTCGGGCGTGGGGAACACCTGGTTCATGGGGTCCTTGCTAGGGGTAAGCGAACTGGCAAAGGGGTGGTGCGGGAGAGGCCCTGCACAAGCGGAGTTTCGGGTTCACGCCAGGAGGGCTGGGTTCGGACGAGCAGATTCGGGCTGATCGTCGTCACCGTCGGGTGAGAGCAAACATACGCGCCATCCGGCAGAACACAAGCGGGCGTGTCGTCGCCGTGTCGCGCTCCGAGCCGACGATCCGCCCTCGCCGGGGACGACTCACCCTCCGCCCGGACCGGCCACCCCGCCTGGGAGGACGCCGGGCCCCGTGTCCCCCGAAAAGCCCCGTCCCCCGAGGGCCGGGGTCGACGTCGGCGTCGGGCTCGGACCCGATCACGATCCCGGGCCGCCCGATAGGCTCGTGCCACGACGGCGGGCTCCTCCACCGGGAGGACCCTCGGCCCCGACCCCTCGGAGGGCACCATGGCGCGGACCGTGAGCGACGACAGCACGCCCTGCGTGTGCGGGCACACCAAGGCGGCGCACGAGCACTACCGCCGCGGGAGCGACTGCGCCCTGTGCGGGGCCACGGCCTGCGGCCGGTTCCGCCCCGCCTCCCGGTCCGGCCGGCGCCGCTTCGGGGGACGCTCCGTGTCCCCCGAAATAAACTGACGGGTACTCAGATTCAAGGCCACCCGGTCCCCCGAAGTGCCGACACAGAGCCGATACCGCCCCTCGAACGGGGGGTCACGGGAGGCTCGCCCGCGGCTCGGGACGACACCGCGGCGGCCGGCTGCCCCCTGTTCTGGGGCGCGCCTCTAACCCGCCGTATCCTCCGCGAATCACCCGTCCGCGACCCGTCCGCGCCACCGGTCAGCGTGTCCGGAGACTCCCCTTCGCCACCTTGTACGTGGCGGCCTGGGCGACGGGCTTGATCGTGACGAGGTCGAGGTTGACGTGCGCGGGCAGCTCGACCGAGTGCACGATCGCCTCCGCCACGTCGTCGGCCACGAGAGGCGCCTCGACGTCGGCGTAGACGGCGTCGGCCCGGTCACGATCTCCCCCGAACCGGACGAGGGAGAACTCCTCGGTGTGCACCATGCCCGGCGCGATCTCGATCACACGGATCGGCTCGCCCGCGAGCTCGAGCCGCAGCACCGCCACCAGGGCGTGCTCGGCGAACTTGGCGGCGTTGTAGCCGCCGCCGTTCTCGTAGGCGACGTGACCCGCGATCGAGGTCACCGTCACGATGTCCGCACCGCCCTCCGCGTCGGCTCCGCGCCGCAGCGCCGGCAGGAGCGCCGACACGGCGCGCTTCGTGCCCAGCACGTTCACGTCGAACATGCGCTGCCAGTCGTCCACCGAGCCGGACTCGACGCTGTCGAGCCCGAACGCGCCTCCCGCGTTGTTGACCAGGGCGTGCAGCGCTCCCGTCGACTCGACGTGCGCTCGGAGGGCCGCCACGTCGTCGTCGCTCGTCATGTCGGCCCGGAACCACGTGGCGCCGGTCTCGTCCGCGAGCTGCCGGAGGCGGTCCTCGCGGCGGGCGACCGCGATCACGTCCCAGCCCCGCCGCCGGAGGAGCCGGACCGTCGCCGCCCCGATCCCCGAACTGGCACCCGTCACCACGACACGCTTGGCCATCTGATCCTCCTCCGTGGTCGTCGACCGCTCGACGACCGTCCGTGCGACGCGTCCCGGCGCACCGCCTCGACGGTAGCGCGCCCGTTACGTCGCGTGTCCGGTCGCATGGACAGCCCGAGCGGGGCCTGCGTACCGTTGCACCACCGCAGACCGGCCGATCCGGCCCACGCAGACCCCGACCGCAGGAGCAGACCATGAGCGACGAGACGCCCGCCTGGAAGTTCGAGACCCGGCAGATCCACGCCGGAGCGCAGCCCGACCCGACGACCCACGCCCGGGCCACGCCGATCTACAAGACGACCTCGTACGTCTTCCGCGACGCGCAGCACGCCCAGGACCTCTTCGCCCTGGCCGAGAACGGCAACATCTACTCGCGCATCATGAACCCCACCCACGACGTCGTGGAGCAGCGCATCGCCGCGCTCGAGGGGGGCACCGGTGCGCTGCTGGTCGCGTCGGGCCAGGCCGCGTCGACCTTCGCCGTCCTCAACATCGCCCAGGCGGGCGATCACATCGTCTCGTCGTCGTCGATCTACGGCGGCACCTACAACCTCTTCAAGTACACGCTCGCGAAGCTCGGCATCGAGACCACCTTCGTCGAGAACCAGGACGACCCCGACGAGTGGCGTCGCGCGGTGCGCCCGAACACGAAGCTGTTCTTCGCCGAGACCATCGGCAACCCGAAGATCAACATCCTCGACATCGAGAAGGTGTCGCAGGTCGCTCACGCCGAGGGCGTTCCCCTGATCGTCGACAACACCATCGCGACGCCGTACCTGATCCGCCCGTTCGAGCACGGCGCCGACATCGTCGTGCACTCGGCCACGAAGTTCCTCGGCGGGCACGGCACCGTCATCGGCGGCTTCATCGTCGACGGCGGCACCTTCGCCTGGTCGACCCATGCGGACCGGTTCCCCGGGCTCACCCGGCCCGACCCCTCGTACCACGGCGCGGTCTACACCGATGCCGTCGGCGATCCGCTGGCCTACATCATCAAGGCGCGCGTGCAGCTGCTCCGCGACCTCGGCGCCTCGAACAGCCCCGACACGGCGTTCTCGCTGATCCAGGGCATCGAGACCCTCAGCCTCCGCATCGAACGTCACGTGCAGAACGCCCAGGAGATCGCCGAGTGGCTCGACGCCCGCGACGACGTCGCCGCCGTCTACTACGCCGGCCTGCCGACCAGCCCCTGGTACGCGGCGGCGAACAAGTACGCCCCGAAGGGCGTCGGCGCCGTGCTCTCGTTCGAGTTGAAGGGCGGCGTCGACGCCGGTCGAGCCCTCGTCGACAGCCTCCGGCTCTTCAGCCACCTCGCCAACATCGGCGATGTGCGGAGCCTGGTGATCCACCCCGCCTCGACCACGCACTCGCAGCTCACGCCCGAGCAGCAGCTCACCACGGGCGTCACCCCGGGGCTCGTCCGGCTCTCGGTCGGCCTCGAGAACGTCGACGACCTCAAGGCCGACCTCGACGCCGGCTTCGCCGCGGCGCGCGCGGTCACCCGGGAGTCGCTGCGCAGCAGCTGAGGCGAGGACGTCCGAGGAGGCGCGGTGCGCGTAACAAACGCACCGCGCCTCCTCGGCTCGTCCAGGATGGATCTCACATGGACTGGCAGAGCACACCCGAGGACACCGTTCCGTCGAGCGTCGTCAGCGAGCGCACGCGCCTCGCGATGCTCGGACGCCCGCCGGTCACCGGCGCCTGGCGCGACGGCGACGACCCCGGCGGCCGCTCCTTCGCCGCCCTCGACGACCTCGTGCTCGAGAGCGGCGTCACGCTGCCCCGCCCGCGCCTCGCCTACGAGACCTGGGGCGAGCTCGACGCCGACCGAGGCAACGCCGTGCTGCTGCTGCACGCCCTCACCGGCGACAGCCACGTGCTCGGTCCGGCCGGGCCCGGGCACCCGACCGCGGGGTGGTGGAACGGCGTCGTCGGCCCCGGCCTCGCGATCGACACCGACCGGTGGTTCGTCGTGGCCCCCAACATGCTCGGTGGTTGCCAGGGCAGCACGGGGCCGTCCTCGTTCGCCCCCGACGCCGCCGAATGGGGCTCGCGGTTCCCGCACCTGACGATCCGGGACCAGGTCGCGGCGCAGGCGGCCTTCGCCGACGGACTCGGCGTCGAGCGCTGGGCCGCGGTCGTCGGCGGCTCGATGGGCGGCATGCACGCCCTCGAATGGGGCGTCAGCCACCCCGACCGGGTGGCCCGGCTCGGGGTCCTGGCCGCGCCGCCGATCGTCAGCGCCGACCAGATCGCGCTCAACACCGTCCAGTACGAGGCCATCCGGATGGACTCCGCCTGGCACGACGGCGACTTCTACGACGCCCCCGACGGCGAGGGCCCCTACCGCGGTCTCGCTCTGGCCCGCCGGATGGCCCTGCTGAACTACCGCTCCCCCGACGAGCTCAACGCGCGGTTCGGCCGCAGCTGGCAGAGCGACATCTCGCCCCTCGGCGGGCCCGGCCGGTTCCAGGTCGAGAGCTACCTCGACTTCCACGGCAACAAGTTCACGCGGCGGTTCGACGCCGGCAGCTACGTCACCCTGCTCGGCGCCATGAACTCGCACGACGTCGGCCGCGGACGCGGCGGCGTCGCGGCCGCGCTCGACCGGGTCACGGCCCGCACCCTCGTGCTCGGCATCGACAGCGACCGGCTGTTCCCCGTCGCCGATCAGATCGTGATCGCCCGCCACATCGCGACCGGCGTCGACGGGCACGAGCCCGCCGTCATCGCCAGCGAGTTCGGCCACGACGGGTTCCTCATCGAGAACGAGGCCGTCGGCGGGCACCTCCGGCGCCTGCTCGAGGGCTGATCGGGACGATGAGGACGAGGAGGCGCGGGTCGCCTCGTCGACTCGACCCGCGCCTCCTCGGCACCCGCTCCCGAGGTCCCGACCGGGTCGCGACGAATCGCGACCACGAGCGTCCCCCGCAGGGGGGTCCTGTGTGAAAGCATGGGGTCTGCTGTCACCCCGACAGGTTGAACGACACCCGATGCACACCTTGGATCTGCATGGACATCTTCTCCCAGGAGCGTGACCGACTGCTCAGCAGCACGGCACGGGCACTCGGCATCCCGTGCGCCCTGGTGTCCCTCGTCGCCCTCAGCATCCCCGGAGTCACCGACCCGGCGCATCTGGCCGCGATCGTCCCGCTCGTCGTGCTGCTCATCGTCTCGCTGTGGATGGTGGCGCGCTCGACGTCGCCGCGCTGGGTGCTGATCGGGCTGGGCTCCGGCATCGCGGTGTCCGTCGTCGCCCTGCTGCCCTCGGGCGATTCGACCGACCCCGCTCTCGCGACCGCGGTGATCCCGCTGGTGGGCGGCGCGACGGCCGCGTTCTGCGTGGTGCTGTCGTCCAGTCGCATCCGCATCGTCACGGCCGCCGTCGCCTTCGTCGTGGCCGTCGCGCTCGTCGCCTGGGCCACCGGATCGCTGCTCACGTTCCCGGTCGCCGCCGTCATCCTGGGCTGGACCCTCATCTTCGTCACCGGGGTCTGGCTCGGTCGCAGCGTCCCGTTGGCCGCCCGCCGCATCTACAGCATCGGCAACGCGCACCGTGCCGAGCGTCAGGCCAGCGAGACCGAGGCGCAGCGCCGTCAGGGCGCTCGGCTGCTGCACGACACCGTGCTCGCCACCCTCACGCTGCTGGCCCACTCGGGCTTCGGCGTCACCCCGCAGGCGCTCCAGGCCCAGGCCGCGGAGGACGCCCGACTGCTCAGGCATCTCCGACTGGGCGGCACCCCGCAGCCCCAGGCCTCCGGCGACTACTCGCTCGAGACCGTCGAGGAGTCGCCGCTCGGTCAGACCCTCGAGTCGGTCAAGCAGCGCTTCGGCCGGATGGGCCTCGAGGTGAGCTGGCACGGCACGGGTCAGGTCCTGCTGCCGACGCACGTGCTCGACGCGTTCCTGCTCGCCCTCGCCGAGTGCCTCGAGAACGTCCGCCGGCACGCCGGGGTGACCGAGGCCCACGTCACGATCATCCACGACGACAGCATGGTCCGCGCCATGGTGACCGACGCCGGCGTCGGCTTCGACCTCGAGGGCGTCAGCGAGGAGCGCCTCGGCTTCAAGGAGTCGGTGGTCGGCCGCCTCCGGGAGGTCGGCGGCAGCGCCAGGCTCTTCTCGTCCCCCGGAGCGGGGACGACCGTCGTGCTGGAGGCACCGCGATGAGCGTGGACGAGAACACCCTCGGCGTCACCCGTGGACGGCGTGCGGCCAGGGGGCTGCCGATCGGCTCGACCGGAGCGCGGTCGCTCCGACAGGCCCGGGCCGCCGGCGCCACCCTCGGCACCGGCTACCTCGGCCTCGGGGCCGCGGTGGTCGCGGGCCTCCAGGCGGTCTACGGCCTCATCTTCTTCTTCAGCCACCTCGAGGACTACCCCTCGGTGGCTCCCGCGCTCGTCGCCTGGCTGCTGTACATCGCCGTCTTCGTCGGCACCGCCGCCCTCGTGACCATCCGGGGTCAGCGTCTGACCGGTCGGATGTTCGCGGCCATCGGCGTCGTCCTGGCGGGCGTCGTCGGGTTCGACTTCCTGGCGATCGCCCCGCTGCACGACGTCGGCGCCTACGCCACGGCCAGCGTCGCCGTCGGCTTCGGCCTGCTGCCGGTCGTCACCCTGCGCCCCGCTCGCGAGATCGTCGTCGCCACCGTCGTGCTCCTGGGCGCCCTCGTCGCCTTCACGCTGGCGACCACGCCCATCACCGCCGACACGGGTCCGCAGCAGCTCGCCGTCATCTCCCTCGCCGTCCTGCCGAGCGCCGTGGCCACCGCCGTGCTGCAGCGGTTCCGCCGCATGGTGCAGGTCGAGCTCGACCGCGTGCTGGTGCAGAGCAACGTCACGCAGCCCCGCTTCGCCGTGGGGATGCTCGCCAGCGACGAGCTCGCCCGACTCGACCTCGCGGCCGAGAAGCTGCTCGACGGCGTCGCCGGCGGCGACGTCCCCCTGCCCCTCTCGCCGAAGGTCGCCTCGCAGGCCGCGTCGCTCGCCACCGAGCTCCGACTGCACCTGATCGAGGGCCGACGCGAGACCTGGCTGCACCACGCGGTGACGGAGTCCGAGTACCTCGGGCGCTCGGTGACGCTGGCCGACCCCTCGTCGCTCGCGGGCCTCCTGTCTCCCCCGCAGCGCGACGGGCTCCTGCAGGCCGTGTGGCTGCTGCTGGGCGACTCGAAGAGCCGGACGCCCGGGACGACGATCACCCTCACGCTCGGTCCGGTCACGGCGGCGGGCCAGTCGGCGGCGGGTCGCAGCGTCGAGGTGCCGGTGACGATCACGACGACCGGCATCCGACGCAACCGCGTCACCCCCGCCACGTGGAACGCCCTCGAACGAGTCGGCGAGTACACCGTGTCCACCCACGAGCAGAGCGTGCGCCTGCGCGTCTCGTGCATCGTCGACAACCCGGCCGAGGCGTGATCGGCGTGGTGACGGCGACGGGACCTCACCTCGTGTCGGCCCCGTCTAGCATGGACCTCACGTCCTGAGAAAGAAGGTCCCCGTGACGAACCCCGACGAACGCATCCGCCTGGCCCTGGTCGACGACCACAAGATGCTGCTCGGTGCCCTGAGCGAGTGGATCCGCGGTGCGGCGAGCGACATCTCGATGGTCGCCGCGGTCGCCTCGTGGCCCGAGCTGCTGACCCACCCCGAGTTCCCCGTCGACGTGGTGCTGCTCGACCTCGACCTCAAGGACAACATCCCGATCTCGCTGAAGATCAACACGCTCAAGACCACCGGCGTCAAGACGGTCCTGATGAGCACCTACTCCGAGCCCAACGTGGTGCGCGAGGCCCTCGCCGCCGGCGCCCTCGGCTACCTCGTCAAGAGCGAGGACGCCGAGATGATCGTCGAGGCGATCCGGTCCGCGGCCCAGGGCGAGTCGTACATCTCGGCCGAGCTCGACCTGGCGCTCAACGCGGCCGAGATCGGCGGAGTGCCCAAGCTGAGCGCGCAGGAGCGCCGGGTGATGGCCCTCTACGGCGGCGGCGAGCCCGTCAAGGCCGTGGCCTACCAGCTCGGCATCAGCGAGGAGACCGCGAAGAGCTACCTCAAGCGCATCCGCGAGAAGTACCGGGTGGCCGGATACGACGTCGGAACGAAGGTCGCGCTCCGCAAGCGCGCCATCCAGGACGGCATCCTGCTGCAGACCGACGCCCCCGCGCAGACGTTCTAGCTCCCCGGGCGGCCAGCCCGCAGCCTCGACCGTCCCGCCTGATCCGTCAGGCGGGACGCGCCTCCGTCAGCCCTGGGTGATGAACACCGATCCGGTGTCGGTGTCCTCCTGGTGGTCCGCTCTCTCCGCCGCGGCGCACAGGGCCGCCTGGCGGGCGTCGCCCGTGCGTTGGAGGCGGAAGCTCACGACGGTGAGGACGACCCCGGCCAGAGCCAACGCGACCCCGACCCAGCCCGGCGCGGCGAACCCGAAGCCCGCCGCGATGACGGCACCGCCGAGGTATGCGCCGGCGCTGTTGCCGAGGTTCATCGACGAGTGGTTGAGGGCGGCGCCGATCACCTGGCTCTCGCCCGCCACCTCCATCAGCCTGGACTGCACCGACGGGCCGATCATCGAGCTGACGAGGCCGAGGAGGAACGTGGTCACGAAGATCCCGACGATGCCGTCGACGAGCAGCGCGTAGGCGACGAGTGCGGCGATCAGGCCGACGAACCCGACGGTCAGTGCGGCCTTGAGGTTCTTGTCGGCCGCCCAGCCGCCGATCACGTTGCCGATCGTCATGCCCACGCCCACGCCGACCAGCACCCACGGCACGACGCCCTCGTCGACGCCCGCGCCCTCGGTCACGGCGTTGGCGATGTAGCTGTAGACGGCGAAGAACCCGCCGAAGCCGATGGCCCCGACGCCCATGACGAGCCAGACCTGGGGCTTGCGGAACGCGCTGAGCTCGCGCTTCATCGAGGCCGCCGAGTCGCCCTCCAGACGGGGCACGGCCAGGGCCACGGCGACGAAGGTGAGGGCGAAGATCGCGGCGACGGCGAGGTAGGCGGTGCGCCATCCCTGGGCCTGCCCGAGCGCGGTGATCGTCGGCACCCCGACGACGTTGGCGATCGTCAGCCCGCTCAGCACGAGGGCGACGCCCTTGCCCCGGTTGCCCGGACCCATGATCGTCGCGGCGACGATCGACGCGATGCCGAAGTAGGCGCCGTGCGGCAGACCGGCGAAGAACCGGGCGCCGAGCACCCAGCCGAACGAGGGCAGCACGGCCGAGAGCACGGTGCCCGCGACGAAGAGCGCGAGCAGCCCCATCAGGAGCTTCTTCTTGGGCAGGTGAGACGACATGGCGGCGATCGTGGGCGCTCCGACGACGACGCCCAGCGCATACGCGCTGACGAGCCAGCCCGCACGGGCGATGCCCTCCTCCGACGACTGCGCGTACAGCCCCGGCAGGAGGTCCTGAGCGATGTTGGGCAGCAGCCCCATGGCCACGAACTCGGTCGATCCGATGCCGAACCCGCCGAGGGCCAGGGCGATGAGGGCGAACGTCTTGCGACGGGTGGAGAGGGTGTTCACGGGCGGCTGCCTTCGCTGGGCTGGAGGGTGTCGGGCGGCGGGGGCCCGGGGCTCTCCGTCGAGCGGGCCGGGGTGGGGCGTCGGGTCACCGGCGCCTCCGGCCCGCGTCCGCCGAATCGATTCGATCGGCGCCGGGCCACCGACGAGCTTACGACCTCGGGAGGCGCGGCGGAAGTCGCCCGCGGCAGGCCCGGTGACCGGGCCGCAGCCCGCGTCAGGAAGCGGGGGCGACGTCGTAGACGGGCGGTTCCTGCCTGACGAGATCGAGGAGGCGCTCGATGCGGAGCGAGCCCGAACCGACCGAGAACACGTACGTCTCACCCTCGGTCAACTCCGCGGCGACGTCGTCCACCGTCTCGGCGGTGATCCCCTCGCGCCTGGCCGACTTCTCACTCGGCGATCTGCGGATGCGTCGTGCGGGATCGGGCACGGCCGCGTCAGGCTGCGGGGCTGAAGTCGTAGAGCGGCGGCTCCTGCTTGACGACCTGGAGCAGCCTCTCGAGACGGAGCGAGCCGGCGCCGACCGAGAAGTCGTAGGTCCGACCCGGGGTCAGCTCGGCCGCGATCCGCTCCGCGTTCTCCGCGGTGACGCCCTCGCGCATGTCGAGGATGCCGCACGACGAGGTGCGCACGCGTACCAGCGCGTACTCGCCGCCGATCCCCGTCCGGCTGGAGCTCCGGCCCGAGTAGGCCTCGACGGAGTCCACCCGGCAGGTCAGCGTCTCACGGTGCGAGGAGTCGTACGACGAGAGCACACGCGGTCCGACGCCGAACGTGCCGACGACGAGCACGAATACCGCGAGCAAGGTGATCAGGATGAGCCGCGCGCGGCGCGTCGAGCGCTTCCTCGGCGGCGCTGCGGCGGAACGGTGTGAATCCGACATGCTCGTTCATCTTTCTCGTCAGACGGCTCGTGCTGCGTCCGGTCAGTGTCGCGGGAGGCTCGGCCCTTCGGCCCCCGAGAGGAAGCCGTTCGAGAACGCCTCCCCAGGGGTCGACTCGGGGTCCGGATCCAACACGTACTGCGCCAGCTCCGATGTCCCGCCCACGAGGCTATCCTGACCCATGTCGAGCAGCCCCTCGCCGGCCGCGTTCCACCGCGGACTCAGCGACGGCAGAGCATCCGACAGGATGTTGGTCGACGAGGGAGCGGGGATGGCGCTCGAGATGCCGCTGGTGACCGACCCGGCGACGAACCCGTTCACTCCCTGGCCGACGTAACCTGCGAACGAGTGATCCTGCTTCGGGTCCAGGCCGTAGTCGAGCACGTTGCTCGTGGCCCCCTCGACGCCCGCGGCCACGGCGCCCTGCCCGGCCCGGCCCACGGCGGCCGTCGCGACGCGCTGCCCGATCGGGGACGCGATGCGCTGGACGGCGGGAGCCACGGCCTGCGAGACGGCCGGAGCCGCCTTGGAGGCGACGGTCGCCGCGGCGCCGCCCGCGGCGCCGGCCACACCGCCGATGAGCATCTGCACCCCGACCTGCTTGTAGTCGACGTTGCCGCTGTCCGGCCCCTGCTGGATGATGTTCATCCCGCCGGCGAGGAGGGCACCGCCCGCGGCGAGCGCGAGGATGTTGACGCCGGGTACGAACATCAGGGCGATGCTCCCCGCGATCATGACTCCTGCGAGGATCGCCTCCCTGTGCGACCAGACCTCTTTGGCGGCGTCGACGATGAACCCCTGGTTCGCATCGTTGTACGCCTTCAGGTCGGCGTCGGTCGCGGGCTTGAGGCCCAGCGGGTCCAGCGCGTGGATCGGGTCGTTCCCCGCGTAGGAGTAGGGGTTGGCGGCCCATCCCGCGCCGAGGGTGGCCACGATCGGATCGGTCGACAGGAATCCCCGCGCCGACGGGTCGTAGACCCGGGCTCCGAGCCAGTCGAGGCCGCCGATGGTGAGTCCGCCGCCCGCCGTCAGGCCGACGCCCTCGGGCAGTCCGAGCCCCGCTCCCAGCTCCGATGCGGAGGCCAGCGCCTCCCAGGGGTCCTCGACGTCGGTGGCTCGTGCCGCACGCCACCCGCTGGAGGTCACCGCCTCGTCGACCGCCGTCACACCACCGGGCAAGGTGAGCACGGGCGCCCCGCCGAGGCAGGCCAGAGACGGCACGGTGGCGACCGAGTCCCACCAGGTGGCCACTCCACCCGCCTCGGCGAGCTCGCCCAGGCCGTCGACCCAGACGTCGATGCGTCCGGTCTCCGTGCCGTCCCGATCGCGATCGACGATGCCGCCGAGACGACCGAGGTCGGACCACAGGTACTCCCGCGTCGAACCGTCCGGCTCGGTCCGCCGGATCCGTCGCCCGAGGCCGTCGTGAACGTACTCGACACGGACGCCGAGCCTCTCCGTGGCGACGAGCTGCGCAGCCCGGTCGTACTCGTGGCGGGTCTCGACCCCGTCCGCGGTCTCGGCGACGAGACGGCCTGCGGTGTCGTACCCCCAGGTCCGCCCGGCACCGGCGCTCCGCTGCGCGGCCACGAGCTGCGCGGCGTCGTCGTAGCGGTACTCGACCCTGCCGCGGGGCCCCTCCACCGCCGCGATGCGTCCGTCCGCGTCGTGTTCGATGCGGGTCGCGTCGACTCCGGTCGCCCGGGTCTCGACGTGCTCCACCACGACGCCGCCCTCGTACGACCACGTCTGCACGAGGTCGCCCGCGATCGACTCGACGACGCGACCGGCGCCGTCGTACGCGACGCCGCCGAGGGGCACGCCGTCGCGCGTCGCCCCGACGATGCGACCGTTCGCATCGCGGCGGTAGTCCGTCCGCACTCCGGCGGGGTCGACTCGGGCGACGACGATCCCGTCGGCGTCGCGCTCCCACGCCATCGCCTGGGCACCCCGTGAGCGACGGACGAGCAGCCCGCGACGGTCGTACCGCAGCTCGTGGTCCACCGCACGACCCGGGCCGCGGGTGTGGTCGGTCACGACGACCGTCCGATCGAAGGGGTCGCGAGCGATCTCGAGCACGACGGCGCCGTCGACCCTCACGCTCTGCTGCCGCCCAGCGCGGTCGTAGCCGTTCTCCGTGACGCGTCCGTCGGGGTCCGTCCGAGCGACGGGCCGACCGGCGGCGTCGTACGAGTACGTCGTCGTCCGCCCGAGGGGGTCGGTGACGGCGATCACGCGATCCGCGGCGTCGTAGGCCCGGCGCGTCACCCCGCCCACCGGGTCGGTCACCGCGACGGGGCGGCCACGCTCGTCGTACTCGTACGAGGTCACTCCCCCGAGGCCGTTCGCCACGGCGATCATCTGACCCGCCGCGTCGTACCGGAACGTCCGCCGCCCGAATCGCAGGTCGTGGCTGGCGACGAGTCGGCCCACCGCATCCCAGCGGTATCGCGCCGTCCCCGCCCCCGGGATGGTCCGGCTCACGACACGACCCACGAGGTCGTACTCAAGACGCTCGACGTCGCCGGTCGGCGCGGTGCGGGTGGACACGCGCGAGTCGGCGTCGTACGTCAGCGTGGTCCGCGCGCCGGTGGCGTCGGTCGCGGCGGCCGCGCGACCGCACGCGTCGTACTCGTAGGTCGAACGCGCGCCCGTGGGCGACGTGACGGCGACCACGCGACCGGCGAGATCGCGTTCGAGGCGCGTGAGCCCGCCCTCCCCGTCGACGAGCTCGACCGGGCGACCGCAGGCGTCGTAGGTGACGAGCTCGTGCCCGCGTTCGTCGGACGTCCTCTCGACGGGCCGGCCGAATTCGTCCGTCCGGAGCGTCGTCGTCGTGAACGCGTCGCGCAGCGACGAGAGTCCGGTCGTCTCGTCGCGGTCAGCCTGGCGGCGCACCCCCGTCGGGTCCGTGATGGACGTGAGGTCTCCGTTGACCCCGTACTCGCGGTCCCATCGGGCTCCGGTGGGGTCGGTGACGACCCGGAGGCGCGACAGGGCGTCGTGCTCGAAGGCCCAGGCCGCGCCTCCCGGCAGCTCGATGCCCGCGACGTCGCCCTGATCGTCCATCGTGCGGGTCGTCGTCCGGCCCAGGGGGTCGGTCTCGGAGACGAGGTCGCCGGCCGGACCGTAGCCGTACTCCGTCCGCGCACCCGTCGGATCCACCTGCGCCTCGAGTCGACCCGCGGGTCCGCGCTCGAATCGCCATTTCGCTCCGTCGGGATCGCGCCGGGAGACGAGCCGCCCTGCTTCGTCGTACCGGTACTCGGTCCGCGCCCCCGACGGGGTGACGGACGCCACCACCTGGCCCCGGGGGTCCCGCTCCAGGCGCACCACGTCGCCCTCGGCGTTCCGGGCCGCGACGACGTCGCCGTACCGGTCGTGCTCGAGGTCGAGCGAGACACCGGTCGCGTCGACCGCCCGCACCAGGCACCCGTCCCGCCAGGTCAGCTCCGATCGCCCCCCGACGGGGTCCTCGAGCGCCGACGGGTTCCTGTCGTCTCCCTCGTACTCGTAGGCGACCACGCCGCCGGACTCGGTCACGACGGTGGTGACGCGGTCGAGGTCGTCGTAGCCGTAGGTGATGTCGGCGCCGGCCGGGGTGACGGTCCGCGTCCGTCGACCCCGGTCGTCGTACCCGTGGACCGTCACGGACCCGTCGCGCTGCGTCGCGGAGACGAGGTTGCCGTGCGCGTCGTAGCTCATGGACTGGCGGCGGTCGTCGCTGTCGACGATGCCCACGAGTCGACCCTTCGCGTCCGCCGACCAGGTGTTCGACCGCGTGCCGTCCTCGTCGGAGACGACGGTCACGCGACCGGGCAGGTAGCCGAAGCGGACCCGGCGTCCGTGCGGGCTGACCTGGAGGACGACGCGCCCGCGCTCATCGTAGGTGTTGTCGACCTCGGTCACGCCCGCGGCGCTCGTGACGGTGGCGATGAGGCCGGCGTCGTTCCAGCCGTAGCGGCGGGTGCCCTCGGCCGTGGTGACGCCGACGAGCCTCCCGTGCTCGTCGTACTCGTACTCGACGCGACGCCCGTCCGAGCCCCGCAGCACGACCACCCGTCCGTCGGCGTGCTCGATCTCGACGAACCGGCCCCGCTCGTGCACGAGCCGGGTGACCACGTCGCCCTCGCGCTCGACGCGGACGGCCGTGCCCCGCCTCCCGCGCTGTCCGACCCACCGACCCGAGGGGCTGAAGTCGATGCGGGTCCCCTCGTTGTCGCGCACGACGAGGAGGCCGTCCTCCTCGGCCAGCCAGCGGTTCTCCCCGATGCCGCGAGCCCACCCCGCGCCCGACCGGGGGAACCTGATCTGACGCCCGTCGGCTCCGACGAACGAGGCGCCCTCGTCGTCGATCAGCAGCCTGGTCTCGAGCACGGACGACCAGCCGGGTCCGAACAGCCCGACGTTCTCGTCGAGCGAGTTGTACATGCGGGTGACGGCCAGCGACGCGGAGCCGCCGGCGAAGCCGAGGTCGTGCTCGGGCTCCAGGAAGTTGCCCGTCGTCGTGTTGACGGGGTCCATGGTGAATCCGGTGGTCGGCTGCTCGCCGTAGGCCCGGGGCGGGTCGATCGCGAGGACCGTGCGGTCGGCGGAGACCCCGGCCGACTGGAGGGCTGCGGCGAGCGCCGAGTCGGCCACCGTCGAGACCGCGCCCTCCCCGCCCGCCGCGGCGAAGGCGTCGGCGACGGTGGTGGCCCACGTGACGTCCTGGCCGTTGGCCTCGAGCCACTTCTCGAAACCGGTCACGAGACCGCTCGCGTCGATCTCGCCCCACTTGCAGCGCGAGGCGAAGTCGGTGAGCTTGCCTCGCAACGAGGCCGGCTTGCCGTTCAGCTCGGTGTCGAGCCCGGAGGATCCCGTCGCGAACGACCGGAGGTTCTCGGGGCGCGCCGATGACGCGCCACCCTCACCCCCGCCGGAGCCGGGCGCCGGGGTGTCGCGGGTGCCGGTGGCGACGGTCGACGCGGGGAAGGTCGGCTCCTTCTCCGCGGGCTCGTTGGGCATCTCCTCCTCGCCGACGATGCCGTCCCACCACTTCTCGATCCCCGATCGGTTCTCGTGGCGCTCGGTCCACTCGCGGGCGCGCTTCCGGCGGGCGTTCTCCTTCTTCGCCGACTCCTTCATCGTGCCGGCCCAGGTCGCGACGTCCCGCAGAGCGGCGCTGATCTTGTCGCCGTCCGCCTTCGCGGTGTCCTGGTTCGAGGCGAAGAGCTCGGAGAAGCGCCCGAGGAAGTCCTGCTCGGCCGTGGTCCGGTACGACCGGCGCGAGCTCACCTGCCCGTCGATGGCCTCGGCCGACGCGTTCGCCTCGCTGATGAGAGCGTCCGCAGCCGCGTCGTCGAAGGTGACTGCCTCGTTGCCTGTCGGATCCGTCACGGTTCTCGTTCCCCCTGGTGATGCGTCTGAAAGACGTCCCGTCGCGACGAACGACCTCGTCGCGATCCCTGCCGTCACCCCCGCGCGAGACGCGCCCCCGGGGCTCGAACGTCCTGACTCTACCGCCGAACGGTCGATCATGCGGGACATCCCCGACAGAGGGGTCGGTATCATCGCGGAATGATCGACTGGACGGTCCTCGGACTCGTGGTGTCCGCCGCCTCCGTGCTGGTCGCCGTCGGGGTCCCCCTGGTCGCCTCCGTCGCCGGGCGGGCCTCCCGTGTCGCCGCTCCCGACGCCCCTCCCCTCTTCAGCACCCGCCCGC
Organism: Frigoribacterium faeni; assembly: GCF_007988805.1. Taxonomy (GTDB): domain Bacteria; phylum Actinomycetota; class Actinomycetes; order Actinomycetales; family Microbacteriaceae; genus Frigoribacterium; species Frigoribacterium faeni. The sequence continues at coordinate 104,557 of NZ_BJUV01000001.1, forward strand.
CCCGAGCGATCGCCGTCGTCTTCGCCGTCCTGGGTTCCGCCTCGTTCTTCTTCGGCCTGGTGCTGGCGGTCCAGGTCCCCCTCCGTGACGGACCCGACGTGGCCGCGGGGTCGATGACGGCCGGTGCCCTCTGCGCCCTGGGAGCCGGGGAGCTCCTCCTCTGGCGCGGCATCCGGCGCACTCGCCTCGAGGTCCACGACGAGGGATTCCTCGTCCAGGCGTGGTTCCGTCCCGCCCGGTGGGTCCGGGCGGACGAGATCGCCTCCTTCCGTCCGCTGCTCAGTCCGGGAGGCGGCGTCGACGGTTCGGGCATCGACGCCCGCGACGGTCGGCGCAGGCGGCTGTTCATCGCCACCGGACGCGATGAGAACTACCGGGAGCTGCTCCGCCACCTCGAGCGACGTGCCCCGGAGGCGCTGGCCGCCTTCCGGGGGCGACCCGTCGGCTGATCGCGCGCCGGCCGGACGGGCCCTGCGCTGCCCGCACGTCGGGAACGGGTCTCGCCATGGCGACGGGTCTCGCCTAAGCTGACTCTCGGCCGTCCCCGGGGCCTTTTGTCCGATCACGAGCGACTCACCCACGCTCACCGCACGAAAGAGCCCTGTCTTGCGCACTCCTCCCCTGCGTCGCCTCGCGACCGTCCTGGCCGCCGCGGCCCTCGTCTCCACCGTCGCCGTCGTCGCGCCCGTGGCGTCCCCGCCCGCCGAGGCCGCCACCGTCGCGACCAGCGCCTACCCGACCGGGTCGACGTCCCTCGCGACTCCGGCCGCCGGCGGCACGACGATCTGGGTCTCGACGAGCGGCAGCGACTACATCGACCTGCGCTACCCCGATGGTCACGTCGAGCCCTACAAGCGCTCGTACTGCATCGGCAACGCCGCCGCGACCGACTGGGTGAAGAGCCAGTGCCCGGCGGCGAACGCGTCGAACCCGGTGCGTTCGGTCCAGATGGCGATGCTGCTCGTTAAGCCGGGTGACGTCGTCGTGCTCCGTGGCGGCACCTACGAGGAGTCGGTGAGCAACAACTCGAAGGCGGCGACCGCCGCCAAGCCCATCGTGATCCAGAACGCGCCCGGCGAGCGAGCCGTGATCGCCGGGCGGTTCGTCTTCACCGGCGCCGACCACTGGACCGTCTGGGGTCTCCGCTTCGCCTACAACGCGGCGAAGTCGAACACCTACGGACTCGTCACCTTCGCCGGGGGCACGGGCTGGACCTTCCGAGCCAACGACGTCTCCGCGTCGCGGCGCACCGCGAACGTCATGGTCACGACGAAGACCGCCACGGGCACGTCGACGGCCGCCCGTGTCGCGGCGGCCCCGCACGACTGGACGATCGTCGGCAACGTCATCCACGAGAACAAGGGGCAGGACGCGCTCGGCACCGACCACAACCTCTACCTGCTGTCGTCGATCTGGTCGACGAACGGCCTCGTCGAGCGGAACCTGATCTGGGGCGCTCCCCGCGGCTCGAACATCAAGGCGGCGGGCAGCAGCGACCCGAACGAGAGCCCCCGCGACGTGGTGATCCGGTACAACACGTTGATCTACGCCGGCAGCGGCATCACACTGGGGCTCAAGGCCGAGGGCATCGTGATCTGGCGCAACGTCATCGGGGCCCCGCAGGGCGAGCAGTACAACAGCGGCGGGATCAAGACCTACCGGATCGCGCAGCCGGCGAAGAACGTCGCCAAGTACAACTACATCGCCGGGTACCGCTACCCGTACTACACCGACCCCGGCGCGGGCCAGATCGCGAAGGCCGAGAACGTGGCCGTGTCGTACGCCCTGCCGCTGACCGGCTCGGTGAAGACCGACACCGTCCGCCCGGCGAGCTCGTACGTCGACCGCGCGTACGGCCGGAACTACCGCCTGTAGCCGCAGCCCGCTGCGCGACTCGAGGGCTCAGGCGTCGAGCGCGGCCTCGAGGCGGTCGACCTTGCCGGTGAGCTCGCCCGTGCGGCCGGGACGGATGTCGGCCTTCAGCACGAGCGAGACCCTGCTGCCGAACGCGCCCACCGCCTCCGTGGCGGCCTTGACGACGGCCATCACCTCGTCCCACTCGCCCTCGATCTCGGTGAACATCGACGACGTCCGGTTCGGCAGGCCCGAGTCGCGCACCACGCGCACCGCGGCGGCGACGGCATCGTGCACCGAGTCGCCGTGCGCATCGGGGTCGAGGCTGCCGGCGGGGGCACCGCCGCTGGGCGAGAGCGAGAACGCGACGATCATGCGCCCATCCTGTCAGCGCCTCCTCGGGCCCGCACTCCCCCGAGCCGCCACAGCATGACGCAGGCCACGACGAGCAGCACGATCTCGCCGAGGTTCCGCAGGGTGATGACCACGAGCATCCAGGGCTGCACCGTCAGCAGGTCGTCGTAGAACCAGGGGTAGATGACCTGCGTCAGCCCGCCCACGACCAGGGCCACCACAGCGGCGAGGCGGAACGACGGGCCTGCGGCCGTTCCGGCTGCGGACGACCCGGCCCCGTCCCTCCTCGGCCTCGACGCCACCAGGCCCACGACCACGGGCACGGCGAGCCAGGCGACGAACTGGGGCGACCCGACCTTGTTGGTCGCGATCAGGGCGACCGTGAGCGCGAGGGACAGAGGGCCGAGGAGGCGCGTGGCGGCCACGCCCGCCCGTCGCGCGCGGAGCCCCAGCAGCACCACCCCCACGACGACGAGCGCCATGATCACGGTCGTCGCGCGCGCGGCGAAGCCCACCCCGTCGCCCGAGACCTGGAACGTGAGGATCTCGCGGTCGTAGTAGACGGCCGTCCCGGCGACACCCGCGGCGGCACGCCAGAGCCACGGCGTGGCGGCCGGCGACTCGATCTGCAGACCGCGGCCGGCCTGCTGGCCGACGAAGCCCAGCACGGTGGCACCGCTGCCGAGGGCGAGCGAGACGGCGACCACGGCCGCGGTCGTCGCGACGGCACCGAGCAGGACGCTCCACCGGTGACGCGACGAGATCAGGGCGGCGGCCACCAGGGCGGCCGGCCAGACCTTGACCCAGGCCGCGACGGTGAGCAGCACGGAGGCCGCCAGAGGACGGGTCGCGACCAGCAGCAGACCGACGAGCGCGAGCGGCACGGTGACGGCGTCGATGCGGCCGAGCGCGATCGGCCCGAGGGCGAGCAGGAAGGCGAGCCACCACCAGGCGGCCGTCAGCGGTCGCCCGCCGCCGCGGCGTGTCAGCACCGCGAAGGCTCCGGCGTTCAGGGCCAGGACGACCACCAGCCAGGCGTCGCCGTAGTGGGCGTCGCCTCCGAGCCGGGCCAGCAGCATCGGGACGGCGGCCAGCAGCGGATAGACCCAGGGCCGGTCGACGCCCACCCGGGCGCCCCCGTCGACGGCCTCCTGCATCCACTGCCGGTACACCGTCCAGACGTCGCCCATCGACTGGTCGGGCCCGACCAGGTTGATCCAGATCAGCCAGAGGTGGACGGCGGCGAAAGCGGCCCAGAGGACCGTGCGGCGTCGAGCCAGATCCGTCACGAGGCGACCGGCCGCCCCGGGGGCGCGTCGGGCTTCGGGAGGCGCGGCGACGGTCATCCCGTCAGGCTAGCTGCCGGACGTCACATGACGCCTCACAGGGCGCGCGACGTCGGCGGTCACCGATATCCTCTCGCTCATGACCCGAATCCCGTCCCGACTCGTCACCGCGGTCGCGACCGCCTTCGTCGTGGCCGGCGCCCTCGCCGCCTGCGCCCCCACGTCCGACTCGGGGGGCTCCGGCGCGAGCGGTTCCGACACCGTCACCGACGGCGAGCTGACCATCGCCACGGGTGAGCCGGCGTACTCGCCGTGGGTCGAGGACGACGACCCGACGAGCGGCGACGGCTTCGAGGCGGCCCTCGCCTACGCCGTCGCCGACCGGCTCGGCTACGAGCGCGACGACGTCGTCTGGGTGCGGGCCACCTTCGACGAGTCGATCGCCCCGGGGCCGAAGACCTTCGACCTGAACCTGCAGCAGTTCTCGATCACCGAGCAGCGCGCGAAGGCCGTCGACTTCTCCTCGCCCTACTACGAGACCCGCCAGGCGGTCGTCACGCTGCCGGGCTCGGCCGCCGAGGGGGCCACCAGCGTGGCCGACCTGAAGGGTCTCGACATCGGGGCGCAGAGCGGCTCGACGAGCTTCACCGCCGCCGAGTCGGTCATCGACCCCGACGGCGGCGTCCAGGCCTACAACTCCAACGACGACGCCAAGGCGGCCCTCGAGGCGGGCCAGGTCGACGCGATCGTGCTCGACGTCCCCACGGCCACCTACTTCGTCGAGGGCGGCGTCGTGCTCGGCCAGCTGGCCGCGGTCGACGGTGCGAGCGACCAGCTCGGCATCGTCCTGCCGCTCGACAGCCCGCTCACCGACGAGGTCACCCGGGCCGTCGACGATCTGCGCGACGACGGCACCCTCGGCGACCTGCAGCAGCAGTGGCTCGCCGACTACGACGTGAAGGACCTCTCGTAGCGCGCCCCGCGGTCGGCGTCCCTCCGTCGGGCGCCGGTACGACCGACGCCCCGCCGATCAGCGACCTCGAGTTCGGGCGTCGCGCCTACCGCCGCCGTCAGTCCGTACGGTCGGTGACGATCGCCGTCGTCAGCACGGTCGTCTTCGCGGGCGTCGCGTGGCTCGCCGTCACGAGCACCCCCGGCTGGGAGCGCGTCCGCTTCAGCTTCTTCGACGGCGACACCCTCGTCGCCGCCTGGCCCCGCGTCGTCGAGGGCCTCTGGCTGAACGTGCGCGTGCTCGTCGTCGCCGCTCTGGGCGTCGCCGTGCTCGCGACGATCCTCTCGGCGCTCCGCACCCTGCGCGGGCCGGTGTTCTTCCCCGTCCGGGCGCTCGTCCGCGGCTACACCGACCTCTTCCGGGGCCTGCCGCTGATCATCGTGCTCTACCTCGTCGGGTTCGGCGTCCCGGGCCTCGGGCTCGGGATCCCGCGCCTCCCCGCCGAGTTCTGGGGCACCATCGCGCTCATCCTCACCTACTCCGCGTACGTCTCCGAGGTCGTCCGGGCGGGGATCGACGCCGTGCACCCGTCACAGCGCCTCGCCGCCCGATCGCTCGGTCTGAGCCACGCCAAGACCCTGCGGCTCGTCGTGTTCCCGCAGGCGATCCGGAAGGTCACGCCCGCCCTGATGAACGATTTCGTCTCGATGCAGAAGGACGTCGGCCTCATCTCGGTCCTCGGCGCCGTCGACGCCGTCCGAGCGGCCCAGATCGAGACCGCCACCGCCGCCAACTTCACGCCCTACGTGCTCGCCGGCCTGCTGTTCGTGCTGCTGGCCCTGCCGACGCTCTGGCTCACCGACGCGCTGTCGGCGCGCCTGCGTCGTCGCGAGCAGGCCGGGAGCGTCGTATGAGCCGGGCGGCAGGAGGCACGGAGGCCGATCCCGAGATCGTCCTCCGCCTCGAGGGCGTCCGCAAGGCGTTCGGCCCCGTCACGGTGCTCGACGGCATCGACCTCGACGTGGCGCGCGACGAGGTCGTCGCCCTGATCGGAGCGAGCGGCTCCGGCAAGTCGACCCTGCTGCGCACCGTCAACCTGCTCGAACCGATCGACGACGGCCGCATCGTGCTCGGCGGCGACGACATCAGCGACCCCCGCGTGAAAGTCGACGCGGTACGAGCGCGGATCGGGGTGGTGTTCCAGCACTTCAACCTGTTCCCCCACCTGACGGTGCTCGACAACGTCTCGTTGGCGAGCCGGCACGTGCTGCGTCGACCGAAGGCCGAGGCGAACGCCCGGGCCCGTGAGCTGCTCGAGCGGGTCGGGCTCGGCGACAAGGCCGACGCCTATCCCGACCGCCTGTCGGGCGGCCAGCAGCAACGGGTGGCCATCGCCCGGGCGCTCGCGCCGCGTCCCGCGGTCCTGCTGCTCGACGAGATCACCAGCGCCCTCGATCCCGAGCTGGTCGGCGAGGTGCTCGACCTCGTCCGCACGCTGAAGGAGGTCGGCACGACCATCCTCATGGCCACGCACGAGATGGCCTTCGCGCGCGACGTCGCCGACCGGGTCGTGTTCCTCGACTCCGGGCGGATCGCCGAGCAGGGCCCGCCCGAGCAGCTCTTCACCGCACCGCGGACCGATCGGGCTCGCGAGTTCCTCACCCGCTTCACCGCCTGACGGGTGACTCCCAGGTGATCCCAGCCCACACCTAGGGTGACACGTCATCATCTGCGGAGGGCCTGACGGCCCCGCAGCATCCGAGCCGACCCCGAGACGCGTCCGCGTCCGACCCGAGCCGACCCAGGAGAGACGCATCATGAAGAAGAAGACCGGAATCATCCTCGGCGTCGCGGCGGTCGTCGTCGTCGGCGTCGGCGTCACGGCGGCCGTCGCCGGCCCCGCCTTCTACCGCGACGTCATCGTCGGCGAGCCCGACGCCGCCCCGACGGTCTCGTTGACCCCCGGGGCCAGCACGGTCGACCAGAGCCGGCTGACGGGCGACTGGACCGTCGGCGACGGCAGCACGGCCGGCTACCGGGTCGACGAGGTGCTGAACGGCACCGACGTCACCGTGGTCGGCACCACCGATCAGGTGTCCGGCACGGTCACGGTCGACGGCACCAGCGTCACGGCGGCCGACATCACCGTCGACGTCGCCAGCATCGCCACCGACAGCGGCAACCGCGACGGGTACTTCCGCGACGACGCCATGGAGGTCGGCACCTACCCGACCGCCACGTTCACGCTCACCGACCCGATCGACGCCGCCGTCCCCGCCGACGGCGAGGTCGAGACCGTCCAGGCGACCGGCGAGCTGACGATGCACGGCGTGACGCAGACCGTGGAGGTGCCCCTCCAGGCGGCGCTCTCCGGCGACGGCGTGCAGGTCAGCGGGTCGATCCCGATCACCTTCTCCGACTACGGCGTCACCGCTCCGAGCTTCGGGTTCGTCGAGGTCGAGGACCAGGGATCCGTCGAGTTCCTCGTGGCGGCGACTCCCGCCTCCTAGGCCGTCCGCCCGGGGTCGTGAGCGTCGCACCGCGTCGCACCGCGCGATGCGATGCGTCGTTCACGCCTCGGTCGACCCTCCCCGGACCAGCGACGCGATCGTGGCCGGGAGCGCGTCGATCAGGCCGAGCACGGTGATCGGACCGCCGCCGCTCGCTCGGGACGCCGCGATGCCGTGCACGACCGAGGCGGTGGCGGCCAACCGGGCCGTCGCCTCCGGATCCGCCGCGATCTCGTCCGCATGCGTGGCGAGCAGGGCGCCCAGCACTCCGCCGAGCGCGTCGCCCGCGCCCGCGGTCGCGAGCCACGACGGAGCGCTGGCGGCGACCAGGCGGGTGCCGCCGGGAGATGCCACGTAGGTGCGGTGCCCCTTGACCAGGACCGTGCAGCCCCACTCCCCCGCGGCCCGCACGGCCGCGTCGCCCGGATCGGCCGCGACGTCGTCGACCTCGCGCCCCGCGGCTCTCGCGAGCTCGCGGAGATGGGGGGTCAGCACGACCGGCCCCGTGGCCTCCTCGCGCAGCGACAGCGCACCCGCGTCGAGCACGAGCGGCAGCCCGGAGGAGGCGCCGGTCGCGAACCCGTCCCGGGTCTCGTCGTCGAGGTGGTCGGGGTCGACCCCCGAACCGAGCAGCCACGCCTGGACGCGTCCCGGGCTCGTGACGGCCTCGGGGCGACGGTGGAGGACGAAGTCCGAGGCGCGAGCGGGCCCGAGATAGCGCACCATGCCGACGCCGGTGTGCAGGGCGGCCTCCACGCCGAGCACGGCGGCGCCCGGATACGAGGACGATCCGGTGACGACGCCGAGCACGCCGCGGCTGTACTTGTCGTCGTCGGCGCCGGGCACGGCGATCCACTCGGCGGCGTCGGCGGGGGTCCACGGCTCGAAGTCGGTCATGCCGTCGACGGTAGTCGGGACGCGCGGCGCTCGGACCGGGAACACCGGGACCCCGCGTACCGTTGCGTTCGTCGACCGCACACCATCGAAAGGCGATGAACCCCCTCGTGACCCAGACGGCAGCAGCCCCCACGACCCCCGAGACGACCCCCGGCACGACCGTGGGGCTGTTCGATCCGATCACCCTCCGCGGCCAGGAGTTCCGCAACCGGCTCTGGGTCGCCCCCATGTGCCAGTACTCGGCAGAGCTCGAGGACGGCGTCCCCACCGACTGGCACCTCGTGCACCTGGGCTCGCTGGCCCGAGGAGGTGCGGGTGCGGTGATCGCCGAGGCCACCTCGGTCACACCCGAGGGCCGCATCTCGCCGCAGGACCTCGGCCTGTGGAACGACGCCCAGCTCGAGGCGTTCCGGCCGATCACGGCCTTCATCCGGTCGCAGGGCTCCGTGCCCGGCGTGCAGCTGGCCCATGCGGGCCGCAAGGCGTCGACCTTCCGCCCGTGGAGCGACGAGCAGGGCACCGTGCCGGCCGACCGCGGCGGCTGGGCCACGGTGGCCCCCTCCGCCCTCGCATTCGAGGGCTACGACGAGCCGGTCGCTCTGACGACGGCCGAGGTCGCCGACCTCGTGGAGGCGTTCCGCGTCGCGGCCCGCCGGTCCGTCGACGCCGGCTTCGAGCTGATCGAGCTGCATGCGGCCCACGGCTACCTGCTGCACCAGTTCCTCTCGCCGCTGAGCAATCGGCGCGACGACCAGTACGGCGGCCCGCTCGAGAACCGCGCCCGGTTCCTCCTCGAGGTCGTCGCGGCCGTCCGCGCCGAGGTCGGCGACGGGTTCCCGTTGCTGGTGCGCTTCTCGGCGACTGACTGGGCCGACGGCGGCTGGAACGAGGACGACACCGCGACCGTGGCCGCCTGGAGCCGCGACGCCGGGGCCGACCTGTTCGACATCTCGACCGGCGGTCTCGTCGCCGGCGTGAGCATCCCGGTGGGGCTCGGCTACCAGGTGCGCTTCGCCGAGCACGTCCGCACGCGGGGCGAGGTCGAGACCGGCGCCGTCGGCCTCATCGTCGGCGCCCAGCAGGCGGACGACGTCGTGGCGAGCGGGCAGGCGGACGTCGTGCTGATGGCGCGGGAGTTCCTCCGCGACCCGCACTTCCCGTTGCGGGCCGCCGCCGAGCTGGGCGTCGAGCTCGACTACTGGCCGTCCCCGTACCTGCGGGCGCCCTTCCGCGTGCGCTGAACCGTCGTGATCGGCGAGGTGTCAGCGGCCGCGACGCGTGGCGTCCTGCACCTCGCCGATCAGCTCCTCGAGGATGTCCTCCAGGAAGAGCACGCCCTCGGTGGTGCCGTGCTCGTCGAACGAGCGCGCCACGTGCACGCCGCTGCGCCGCATGGTGGCCAGGGCGTCCTCGAGATCGGTTCCGCGGAAGATCGAGATGAGCTGGCGGATCCGCTTGGGCGGCACGGGGTCGCCGAACTCGTCGTCGTCGAGATCGAGGACGTCCTTCAGGTGCAGGTACCCGGTCGGGTCGCCGACGTCGTCGACGAGCACGTAGCGTGAGAAGCCGTTCTGGGCGACGGCGCGCTCGACGTCGGACGGCGTCGCGTCGTCGGGCAGCGTGACGAGGCCCGGCATCGGCACGGCCACGTCGGACACCTTCTTCTCGGTGAACTCGAAGGCCGCCTGCACGGTGCCGCTGGCATCGGTCAGCGTCCCCTCGCGGCGCGACTGCGCGACGATGTTCGCGACCTCGTCGACCGTGAAGGCGCTGGCGGCTTCGTCCTTCGGCTCGACCTTGAACGCCCGCAGCACGGCGTTCGCGGACCAGTTGAGGGACACGACGACCAGGTGCAGCACCCGCGCGATCGCGACGAGGGGCGGGGCCAGCAGCAGAGCCGCGCGGTCGGGCAGCGAGAACGAGATGTTCTTCGGCACCATCTCGCCGAACACCACGTGCAGGAACGACACGAGCACCAGCGTGATGACGAACCCGATCACGCCGACGAGCTCCTCGCTGAGGCCGGTGAGGCCGAGGGGACCTTCGAGCAGGTGGTGGATCGACGGCTCGGACACGTTGAGGATGAGCAGCGAGCAGATCGTGATGCCGAGCTGGGTGGTCGCGAGCATCATGGTCGCGTGCTCCATGGCCCACAGCGTCGTCCGGGCGGCCCGGCTGCCGGCCTCGGCACGAGGCTCGATCTGCGATCGCCGGGCCGAGATGACGGCAAACTCGGCCGCGACGAAGAACGCGTTGCCCATCAGCAGGACGACGAGCCAGACGATCCCCCACCAGTCGCTGCTCATCGGAGGGCCTTCCGTTCGGTGGCGGACCGTCGGTCCGAGGAGGCGCGGGTCGGCTCGTCGCGCCCGGTGCCGGAGTCGTCGCCCGCGTCGTCGTCCGGGGTGGGCGTGAAGCGGATGCGGTCGATCCGCCGCCCGTCGAGCCGCTCGACCCGGAAGACGCCCGCGTCGCTCTCGACGACGTCGCCGACCACGGGCAGACGCCCGAGCTCGCTCATGAGCCAGCCGCCGACGGTCTCGTAGGGCCCTTCCTCCGGCACCTTCACGGAGGCGCGCTCGAGCAGCTCGTCGGGGCGCAGCATGCCGGGGAAGGTCAGCCAGTTGCGCGACCGGACCACGTCGACGCGACTGCGGTCGTGCTCGTCGGAGACCTCGCCGACGAGCTCCTCGATGAGGTCCTCGAGGGTGACCACGCCTGCCGTGCCGCCGTACTCGTCGACGACGACGGCCATCTGGTAGCCCCGCCCGCGCACCTCGGTGAGGAGGTTGTCGAGGGTCATCGTCTCGGGCACCCGGACGGCGTCCGTCTGCAGCGCGGACACCGGCACGTCGGCGCGTCGGTCGCGGGGCACCGACACCGCCTGCTTGACGTGGACGAGGCCGACGACGTCGTCGATGCCGTCGTCGGTGACGGGGAAGCGCGAGTAGCCGGTGCGGCGGGCGAGCTGCAGCACGGTCTCGGCGCTGTCCGTGCGCGCGACGGACGAGAGCCGCGGACGGGGCGTCATGACGTCGGAGGCGGTGTGGTCGCTGAAGGCCAGCGTGCGGGCCAGCAGGGTGGCCGTGTCGGCCTCGAGGCTCCCCTCGGTCGCCGATCGTCGCACCAGCGACGAGAGCTCCTCGGCGGTGCGTGCTCCGGAGAGCTCCTCCTTCGGCTCGATGCCGATCATCCGCAGGATGCCGTTGGCCGTGTTGTTGAGCAGGGCGACGGCCGGCTTGAAGACGGTCGTGAACCCGACCTGGAACGGCATGACGAGCTTGGCCGTGCGGAGAGGCAGAGCCAGGGCGAAGTTCTTGGGGACGAGCTCGCCCACGATCATCGACAGAAGGGTCGCCACGACGATCGACACGATGGGGGCGCCGACCGTCACGGCAGCCTCCGGCACGCCCACCGCCGTCAGCGGGGGCGAGATGAGCCGCGAGATCGCGGGCTCCATCGTGTAGCCGGTCAGGAGGGTGGTCAGGGTGATGCCGAGCTGGGCGCTCGAGAGATGCGTCGACGTGATGCGCAGGGCGCCGATCGTCGTCGCGAGCCCCTTCTCGCCCTTGGTCTGACGGGACTCGAGCTCCGAGCGGTCGAGGTTGACCAGGGAGAACTCGCTCGCGACGAACAGCCCGGTGCCGACGGTGAGGAAGAGGCCGAAGCCGAGGAGGATCCATTCGTTCACGACGAACGGTCACCTCGCTCGGCGCGGTGATGGTGTGCGGTCTCTGACGTCTGAGACGGAGGGTCGTCCATAGACGGACGATCTTACGGTACGGACGGGCCCGGCGGGACTCCGGCCGCGCCTCCCGGGGATCCGCTCGAGCGGCGCCCGGCGCCTCGGCTCACCAGCTGACCGGCAGCGCCTTGCCCTCCTCGTAGCCGGCGGCCGACTGCACGCCGACGAGGGCCCGCTCGGCGAACTCCGGCAGCGAGCGCGCACCGGCGTACGTGAAGGAGCTGCGCACACCGGAGGTGATCATGTCGAGGAGGTCCTCCACGCTGGGCCGCAGCGGGTCGAGGTAGATCCTCGACGACGAGATGCCCTCGGCGAAGAGGGTCTTGCGGGCGAGCTCGTAGGGGTCGAGACGGTCGAAGCGGCCACGGACGGCCTTCGTCGACGCCATGCCCCAGCTCTCCTTGTAGAGCCCGCGCTCGTCGCTCGCGAGCTCCCCCGGCGCCTCGATCGTCCCGGCGAACCACGACCCGATCATCACCGACGAGGCGCCGGCGGCGAGCGCCAGGGCGACGTCGCGGGGGTACCGGACTCCCCCGTCGGCCCAGACGTGGGCGCCCAGCGCCCGGGCGGCGGCGGCCGTCTCGAGCACGGCGGAGAACTGGGGGCGACCGACCGCGGTCATCATGCGCGTGGTGCACATCGCGCCGGGCCCCACGCCGACCTTGACGATGGTCGCGCCCGCGCCGACGAGGTGATGGACGGCCTGCTCGGTGACGACGTTGCCGGCGACGATCGGCAGACCGAGCTTCAGTTTGGCGACGGCGGCGATGGCCCGGACCATGCCGTCCTGGTCGCCGTGCGCCGTGTCGATCACGAGGACGTCGACGCCGGCCGCCGCGAGGGCTCTGGCCTTCTCGACGACGTCTCCGTTGATGCCGACGGCCGCGGCGACGCGGAGTCGTCCGTCGCCGTCGAGGGCCGGTCGGTAGAGGGTCGAGCGCAGAGCGCTCTTGCGGCTGATGGTGCCGATCACCCGGCCGTGGCGCAGCACGGGGGCGAAGTCGATCTCCGCCGCGACCATCCGGTCGAAGGCCGTCCGCGGCCCGTCGACGTCGTCGGCGTCGAGAGAGGTCAGCGCGCCGTGCAGGAGATCGCCCAGGACGGCGTCGCGCGGCGCGGTCGCGAGCCGTGAGGCGGCGATGCAGCCGAGGTAGGCGCCGTCGGCGTCGTGCAGGACGATGCCGTGGCCCTCCACCGCGGGCAGAGTGGCGAGCGCCTCGCCGACGGTCCGACCGGGGTCGAGGGCGTAGGGCGTGTCGTAGTCGACGGGCTGGTCCTTCACCCATCGGATGGCCGCGTCGAGCTGCTGGAGGGGCATGTCCTGGGGAAGCACCCCGAGACCGCCCCGCCGGGCGAGGGTCGCCGCCAGGCGGGGGCCCGTGACCGAGTTCATGTTGGCCGAGACGAGAGGGATCGTCGCTCCCGTGCCGTCGCCGGGTGCGAGCGAGACGTCGAGGCGACTGGTCACCGTCGACCTGCTCGGGACCAGGAACACGTCGGAGTACGTCAGGTCGTGGGTCGGCGTCGTCTCGTAGAACCTCATGTCGACAACGGTAATCCCTGTGAGTCCCCGGGCCGAGGTCGGGGCGAATGCGATTAAGCTGGGACGGAGGCGGGCCCTCGGGCCCCATCTGATCAACAATCAACGGAGAGTGGGCGATCGGCAGTGACAAGCCACGTGACGGGAACGACTGACGACGGCTCGGCAGCCGAGTTCGGGGCCAACGAGTGGCTGGTCGACGAGCTCTACGAGCAGTGGGTGGTCGACAGGAACTCGGTGGACGAGTCGTGGTGGCCGATCCTCGAGTCGTACACGCCGTCCGAGGGGCAGACGCCCTCCGCGCCGTCCGTCCCGGCCGGATCCGACCCCGAGCCCGCCGCCGCCCCCACCGCGGCGCCCGCGTCGGCGTCGGCGACGCAGCCCGTGGCCGCCCGGACCACGTCGGTCGAGCCGTCCGCGAAGCCCATCCCGGCTCAGGCCCCCAAGAAGGAGCCCGCCAAGTCGACCTCCTCGGGCGAGCAGCCCCAGCCGGAGCCCGAGAACACCGTGACCCCGCTGCGGGGCATGGCGAAGTCCCTCGCCACGAACATGGACGCCAGCCTCACCGTCCCGACGGCGACGAGCGTCCGCACCATCCCGGCCAAGCTGATGATCGACAACCGGATCGTCGTCAACAACCACCTCAAGCGGGCGCGAGGGGGCAAGATCTCGTTCACGCACCTCATCGGCTGGGCTCTCGTCCAGGCGCTGAAGGAGTTCCCGAGCCAGAACGTCTTCTACGACGAGGTCGACGGCAAGCCCTCGATCGTGACCCCGCCGCACATCAACGTCGGCCTCGCCATCGACATCCCGAAGCCGGACGGCACCCGCGCCCTCCTGGTCCCGGGCATCAAGAAGGCCGACGAGATGCACTTCGGCGAGTTCCTCTCCGCCTACGAGGACGTCGTCAAGCGCGCTCGCGACAACAAGCTGACGGCGGCGGACTTCCAGGGCAACACGATCTCGCTGACGAACCCCGGCGGCATCGGCACCGTGCACAGCGTCCCTCGTCTGATGAAGGGCGCGGGGTCCATCATCGGCGCCGGCGCTCTCGACTACCCGGCCGAGTTCCAGGGGTCCGCGTCGAAGACCCTGGTCGAGCTCGGCATCGGCAAGACGATCACCCTCACCAGCACCTACGACCACCGGGTGATCCAGGGCGCCGGGTCCGGCGAGTTCCTCAAGAAGGTCCACGAGCTGCTCATCGGTCAGCGCGGCTTCTACGAGGACATCTTCGCCGCCCTGCGCATCCCCTACGAGCCCATCCGCTGGAACCCCGACATCAACGTCAACCTCGCCGAGCGGGTGAGCAAGACGGCCCGCGTGCAGGAGCTGATCAACAGCTACCGCGTGCGCGGTCATCTGATGGCCGACATCGACCCCCTCGAGTACCGCCAGCGGACCCACCCCGACCTGGCGATCGAGAGCCACGGCCTCACCTTCTGGGACCTCGACCGCGAATTCGTCACCGGCGGCCTCGGGGGCACGACCAACGCTCTGCTGCGCGACGTCCTCGGGATCCTCCGCGACTCGTACTGCCGCACCATCGGCATCGAGTACATGCACATCCAGGACCCCGAGCAGCGCCGCTGGATCCAGGAGCACATCGAGGTCCCCTACGTGAAGCCGTCGCACGACGAGCAGATGCGCATCCTCGCCAAGCTGAACGAGGCGGAGGCGTTCGAGACCTTCCTGCAGACGAAGTACGTCGGTCAGAAGCGGTTCAGCCTCGAGGGAGGCGAGTCGACCATCTCGCTCCTCGACACGGTGCTGCAGCAGGCCGCCCGCGAGGGGCTCGACGAGGTCGCGATCGGCATGGCCCACCGCGGCCGTCTGAACGTCCTGACCAACATCGCGGGCAAGACCTACGGACAGATCTTCCGCGAGTTCGAGGGCACGCAAGACCCCAAGACCGTCCAGGGCTCGGGCGACGTCAAGTACCACCTCGGCACCGAGGGCGAGTTCACCAGCGCGACCGGCGAGACGATCCCGGTGTACATCGCGGCGAACCCGTCGCACCTCGAGGCCGGCGACGGCGTGCTCGAGGGCATCGTGCGCGCCAAGCAGGACCGCGGGCCCTCCGGCGCCTTCGCCACCCTGCCCATCCTGATCCACGGCGACGCGGCCATGGCCGGACAGGGCGTCGTGGTCGAGACGCTGCAGATGTCGCAGCTGCGCGGGTACCGGGTCGGCGGCACGATCCACCTCGTCATCAACAACCAGGTGGGGTTCACGACTCCCCCGACCGAGTCGCGATCGTCGGTCTACTCGACCGACGTGGCGAAGACGATCCAGGCGCCGATCTTCCATGTGAACGGCGACGACCCCGAGGCCGTGGCCCGCGTGGCCGAGCTGGCCTTCGCCTACCGTCAGCGCTTCAAGCGCGACGTCGTCATCGACCTGGTCTGCTACCGCAGACGCGGCCACAACGAGGGCGACGACCCCTCGATGACGCAGCCCCTGATGTACAACCTCATCGAGGAGAAGCGCAGCGTCCGCACCCTCTACACCGAAGCCCTGGTGGGGCGCGGCGACATCACGCGCGACGAGTACGACGGTGCGCACCGCGACTTCCAGGACCGTCTCGAACGGGCCTTCGCCGAGACGCACGCGGCGCAGACCGGCTCGATCCCCGTGATCACCGACGACGCCCACGACGTCGCCGACCTCGAGCGCCCCGTCACCCAGCGCGACGACAGCGCGGGCGAGCCGGAGTCGACGGGCATCTCGCTCGACCTCCTGCACCGCATCGGCGACGCCCACGACAACCCCCCGTCGGGCTTCACGGTGCATCCCAAGCTGCAGCAGCTGCTCAAGAAGCGCGTCGACATGAGCCGCAACGGCAACATCGACTGGGCCTTCGCCGAGCTGATAGCCATGGGTTCCGTCGTCGCCGAGGGCACCCCCGTCCGGCTCGCCGGTCAAGACAGCCGTCGCGGCACCTTCGTGCAGCGACACTCCGTGCTGCACGACCGAGAGAACGGCCAGGAGTGGCTGCCGCTGCAGTACATCGCCGACAACCAGGCGAAGCTGTGGATCTACGACTCGCTGCTCAGCGAGTTCGCGGCGATGGCCTTCGAGTACGGCTACTCCGTCGAGCGGGCCGACGCGCTGGTCATGTGGGAGGCGCAGTTCGGCGACTTCGCGAACGGCGCCCAGACGGTCATCGACGAGTTCATCTCGAGCGCCGAGCAGAAGTGGGGGCAGCGCTCCAGTGTCGTCCTCCTGCTGCCGCACGGCTACGAGGGCCAGGGCCCCGACCACTCGTCGGCGCGCATCGAGCGCTTCCTCCAGCTGTGCGCTGAGGACAACATGACGATCGCCCGCCCGTCGACCCCCGCGTCGTACTTCCACCTGCTGCGCCGCCAGGCCTACGCCCGCCCGCGTCGTCCGCTGGTGGTCTTCACCCCGAAGGCCATGCTCCGACTCCGCGGCGCGACCAGCAGCGTCGACGACGTCACCTCGGGCCGTTTCGAGCCCGTGCTCGACTGCACCCGCGTCTCCGAGCCCTCGACGACGAAGCGGGTCGTGCTGCACAGCGGCAAGATCCACTACGACCTGGCGAGCGAGCTCGACAAGCGGGGCGTGCAGAACGACATCGCCCTCGTCCGCCTCGAGCAGCTCTACCCGCTCCCGCTCGACCGGATCCGCGAGATCCTGTCCCGCTACCCCGAGGCGGAGCTCGTCTGGGCCCAGGAGGAGCCCGAGAACCAGGGCGCGTGGCCGTTCGTGGTGCTCGAGCTGCAGAAGCACCTGGGCCGCCCCATCACGGTGGCGTCGCGACCCGCATCCGCCTCCCCTGCGGCAGGCTCGACGAAGGCCAGCGCCGCGCAGCAGACCGAGCTGATCTCGAAGGCGCTGACCCTCTAGCCCGAGGCTCCGCGGACGACGACGCCCGTCCCTCCTCTCGGAGGGGCGGGCGTCGTCGTGTGCGCGTTCGGGCGACCTCGGGCGGAGGTCAGATGAGCTTCGAGTAGCGGACGCCGGCCTCGTGGTACCCGCGCTTGCGGTAGAACCGGTTGGCGGAGTCCGTGGCCGCAGCGGACACCGCGTTCACGACGCGGGCCCCGTGTCCATGCGCCCAGGCCTCGACATGGCCGAGGAGGTGCGACCCCAGACCGTCGCGACGGCCCGCCTCCGAGACGACCAGCAGCAGCAGTTCGGCGGTCGGGGCGTCGTCGTTGTACGCCCAGACGATCCGGCCGCCGGCGACGGCGGTGATGCCGCCGTCGTCGCCTCGCACCACCCAGGTCTCATGACCGGCGTCGGCCGTCAAGCGCTCCAGCCGGGCCGAGAGGACGTCGGCGTCGAGGCTGTAGCCGAGGAGTCGGATCAGCGAGACGAGGTCGTCGAGGTCGCGGGCGGTCGGGATGCCGAGGGGCTGCACCGGTGCGGTCATGCGACGACGCTAGCGCAGCCCCGCAGGGTATGACGACACCGGCCGGCGGCGCCTAGCGGTGAGCGGACTGGAGCTCGCGCAGCCGGGCGAGCACGGTGGCCCGGAGGTCTTCGGGAGCGGTCTCGCGGCAGGCGCGCTGGACGGCCTCGGTCAGCACGACGCCGACCTCGTGCTCACCCGAGCAGTCACCGCAGTTCGCCATGTGCTCTCGGATGTCGGCCGCGTCCTCGCGGCACAACTCGTCGTGCAGGTACTCTTCGAGCTCTGCCTTGGCCTTGGTGCAACCGCAGTCGGTCATTTCTTCACGCCCTTCGACGAGCCGACCGGCACGGCGATGCCACGATCGCGGGCGTAGTCGGCGAGGAGTTCACGGAGCAGGCGACGGCCACGGTGCAGGCGGCTCATCACGGTGCCCACGGGGGTCTTCATGATGTCGGCGATCTCCTGGTAGGAGAATCCCTCGACGTCGGCGAAGTAGACGGCCATCCGGAAGTCCTCCGGCACCTTCTGCAGGGCGTCCTTCACGGCGCTGTCGGGCAGGTGGTCGATGGCCTCGGCCTCGGCCGAACGGGTCGAGCCCGATGCGCGCGTCGCCGACTCGGCGCCGCCCATCTGCCAGTCCTCGAGCTCGTCGATGGTGCCCTGGTAGGGATCGCGCTGCTTCTTGCGATAGGTGTTGATGAAGGTGTTCGTCTGGATCCGGTACAACCACGCCTTGAGGTTGGTGCCCTGCTGGAACTGCGCGAACGCCGCGTAGGCCTTGACGAAGGTCTCCTGCACGAGGTCGGACGCATCCGCCGGGTTGCGGGTCATGCGCATGCCCGCCGCATAGAGCTGGTCCATGAACGGCAGGGCCTGCTCCTCGAACAGGGCGCGCTTGGCAGCATCGCCGTCGACGGCCTCGAGGGCGGCGTCGACGGTGTCGTCGGTCGGTGTGGGCTCGTGGCCCTCGGGGGTGCTCATCAAGGCCGATTCTAGTTCGGCGACGGTGATTTCCCTCGGTGCAAGTGCAACAGGCACAGGTCCTCCAGGTTCTCGCTGCATTACTGTGGTGAACCGATGCAGGTGTACAGGTATTCCGGGCCCGAGTTCTCTCCCTACGGCGACGGGAAGGTGCCGGAGGTCGACGAGGGGCGCTGGGTGGCGCCCACCGCGTCCCGCCCGCTCCGCGCCTCCACGGCGTTGCCGGGGTCGAAGTCCCTGACGAACCGCGAGCTGGTGCTCTCGGCGCTCGCCTCGACGCCCTCGACGCTGCGCCTGCCGCTGCACTCGCGCGACACCGCGCTGATGATCGAGGCGCTCACGGCCCTCGGCACCACCGTCGCCGAGTCCCCCGGCGACTCCCCGTTCGGCCCCGACCTGCTGATCACGCCCGGCGAGCTGCAGGGCGGCGCCACGATCGACTGCGGTCTGGCCGGCACCGTCATGCGGTTCCTGCCGCCGGTCGCGGCCCTCGCGCTCGGGCCGGTCACGTTCGACGGCGACGCCGGCGCGCGCAGGCGCCCCATGCGCACGACGATCGACGCCCTCCGGGCCCTCGGCGTCGAGGTCAACGACGACGGCCGCGGCGCCCTGCCCTTCAGCCTCTACGGCACGGGCGAGGTCGAGGGCGGCGACATCGAGATCGACGCCTCGGCCTCGAGCCAGTTCGTCTCGGGTCTGCTGCTCTCGGCCGCCCGGTTCGAGCGCGGACTCACGCTGACGCACACGGGTGAACGCCTGCCGAGTCTGCCCCACATCGAGATGACGATCGACGCGCTCGCGCAGCGCGGGGTCGAGGTCACCTCGCCCGCCGTCGGCACGTGGGTCGTCCCGCCGACGCCGATCCGGGGCCGTGAGATCGTCATCGAACCCGATCTGTCCAACGCGGCGCCGTTCCTGGTGGCCGCGCTGGTCGCGGGGGGCACCGTGTCGATCGTGCACTGGCCGGCCGACACGACCCAGGTCGGCGCCGACCTGATCGAGCTGCTGCCGCTCTGGGGCGCCACCGTCACGCTCGACGGCGACACCCTGACCGTCGACGGCGGACCGGGGCTGATCGGCGGGGGCTCGCTGCCCGGCGTCGACGTCGACCTGTCGCGCGGGGGCGAGCTCGCCCCGGCCCTGGTCGCCCTCGCGGCCCTCGCGTCCGGGCCGAGCACGATCACCGGCATCGGTCATCTCCGCGGCCACGAGACGGACCGGCTCGCCGCCCTCGCGTCCGAGATCAACGCTCTCGGAGGAGCGGTGACCGAACTCGACGACGGCCTGCGCATCGAGCCGGCCCCGCTGCACGCCGGCCAGTGGCGCACCTACGAGGACCACCGCATGGCGACCGCCGCGGCGATCATCGGACTCGCCGTGGAGGGCGTGGAGCTCGACGACGTCCGCGTCGTCGCGAAGACGCTGCCGCAGTTCGTCGAGCTGTGGGACGACATGCTCGGCCGGGCCGTCCATCGGAGCCCCGCCGACATCGACCTGCTCGGCTTCCTCTAGGCGCCGGGATGATCACGACGAGCGGACGACGATGAGCTGGTGGAGCGACGGCGACGACGCCGACGACGACGACGGCGACTACGCCCAGTACGACGAGAGCTCGGTGCGCGTGCGCCCCAACCCCAAGGGGAACAAGCCGCGCACGAAGCAGCGCCCGGCCTACGCGAACGCCGAGGAGGGCGTCGTCTGGACGGTCGACCGCGGCCGCTACGGCGTGCTCATGGACGCCGGCACGCCGGACGAGCGCGAGATCACCACGGCGCGTGCCCGCGAACTCGGCAAGAAGAGCGTCGTCACGGGCGACCGGGTCGACGTGGTCGGCGACACGAGCGGCTCCGAGGGGTCGCTCGCCCGCATCGTGCGGGTGCGCGAGCGGTCGACCCTGCTGCGCCGCAGCGCCGACGACAGCGACGCCGTCGAGCGGGTGATCGTGGCCAACGCCGACCAGATGCTGATCGTCGTCGCGGCGGCCGACCCCGAGCCCCGCCCGCGCCTGGTCGACCGGTACATGGTGGCGGCCTTCGACGCGGGGGTCGAGCCGATCCTCTGCATCACCAAGACCGACCTGGCCGACCCCGCCCCGTTTGCGGCGCACTTCGCGTGCCTGGACCTGCGGATCGTGACCAGCACCTCCACGTCGTTCGACGAGGTCGCGCCGGGCGGCGAGCCCTCCCCCGCCCTCGACGAGCTGCGGCGCATCCTCGACGGCCACGTGACGGTCACGGTCGGCCACTCGGGCGTCGGGAAGTCGACGCTGGTGAACGCCCTGACCGGCTCGCAGCGCGAGGTCGGCGTGGTCAACGCCGTGACCGGTCGGGGCCGGCACACTTCCTCGTCGACGGTGTCGTTCAAGGTGCCGACCGGCGGATGGATCGTCGACACCCCGGGAGTGCGGTCGTTCGGGCTCGGGCACGTGGACCCCGAGAACATCCTGAAGTCGTTCGCGGCGCACGCCATACCGGCCGAGGGCGAGCCGGTCGACGGGATCCCGCTGGCCGAAGCCCACGACTGGGAGATCGTCGACCGCGTCGCGGCCGGCGAGCTCGGCGAGACCGGGCGACAGCGCCTCGAGTCGCTGCAGTCGCTGCTGGCGTCGAAGGGCGGCGTGAGCGGTCGCGATCAGGCGGCGGCGGCGGACGACGCCCGCGACGACGAGCGCGGCTGAGACGCACCGACCGGCAGGGCGGGCTGGGTACGCTGGCAGGGTGACCGCTGCCGCCGACCCGACCCGCGCCTCCTCGTCCGCTCCGACCGGCGACGCACCCGCCGCGCCCGGCGCCACCCCGCCCTGGGCGGACGACCTGGCCCTGGCCCTCGAGCTCGCGGACCTCGCCGACGCGATCAGCACCGAGCGGTACCGGTCGGCCGATCTGCACGTCTCGCTGAAGCCCGACCGGACGCACGTCACGGACGCCGACCAGGCCGTCGAGCGGGCCATCCGCGATCGCGTGGCCGAGGCGCGACCCGACGACACCTTCTACGGCGAGGAGTACGGCCACGACGCCCCCTCGCACCGCCAGTGGGTGGTCGACCCGATCGACGGCACGGCGAACTTCCTGCGCGGGGTGCCCGTCTGGGCGTCGCTGATCTCGCTGGTCGTCGACGGCGTGCCCGTGGTCGGCGTGGTCAGCGCCCCCGTGCTCGGACGCCGCTGGTGGGCCACGCAGGGCGGCGGCGCGTTCTCGTCCGAGCACGAGGGGCCCCTGCGGGTCTCGGGCGTCCGCGACCTGGCCGACGCGTCGATCAGCTTCAACGGGCTCGACTACTGGATCGACGCCGGGCGTCTGCCCCAGCTGCTCGACCTGACGGCGAAGGTCTGGCGCACCCGCGCCTACGGCGACTTCTGGTCGTACATGCTCGTCGCCGAGGGCGGCGTCGACATGGCGGGCGAGTTCGATCTGCAGCCCTACGACATGGCGGCGGTCGCGGTCGTCGTCGAGGAGGCCGGAGGGCGGTTCAGCAGCGCGGACGGCGAGCCGGGGCCCTGGCACGGCAGCGCGATGGCCACCAACGGTCTGCTGCACGAGGCCGTCCTCGGGATCGTCGCCGCGCCTCCTGCGGGCTGAGACATCGCCCCCGCACGCCAGGATCATCCTCGAGGAGGAGGGCGCTCCGCCTTCCGCTTATGTCGCCGCAACACCCCGACCGCTTGACTGGTCGCACGACGACGCCCGCCCCATCCGGGGCCGAGACACTCGATGTGCGCGTCGGAGAGCCGGTCGCCCCCCCTGTCGGCGGGCGGCCGGCCCTCGCCGACCGACACCACTCGAAGGGCCACTCATGATCGTCACTCCCGCCACCGTCGTCGAGACCTCCAGCGCCTCCTGGGCCTCGATCGACCCGGCAGCGGTCTCGCTGCCGGCCACCCGCCAGGTCGACCTCACGTCGTACGTCGTGGCGGCTCAGTCGGTCGTGTAGCTCGCGACCCGACCGGTCTTCCGGGCGCGCAGGTCGAGCAGGCCCAGCACGAGGGCCACGACGATCAGCGCGATGACGACGAAGAAGCCGTTGCGGTACGCCTCGTGGTAGACGTCGAGGTCGGCGGCCGCGGCGCCTCCCGCCCCGGCGATGACCGAGTAGAACGTCGAGACGGCGGCGGCCGTCCCGATCGCCGTGCCGGCCCGCTGGCCCACCTGCCCCATCGACCCGGCGACGCCGCCCATCTCGACCGGGACCTCGGCCAGGGTCAGCGTCTGGTTGGGCGAGATGACGAACCCGCCGCCGGTGCCCGCGATCAGCATGCCCACGCCCATCGCGTAGGGCGTGAGGTCACGCGGCGTGAGCACCGCGGCCAGCAGCAGCGCGACGAACCCGACGGCGACCAGGACCAGGCCGAGCACCACGAGGCTGCGCCCGTACCGGTCGACCAGGCGTCCTCCGTAGAACGCCGCGACGGCGCTCGTCAGGGCGAACGGGATCGTGACCATGCCGGCGTACACCGGCTCGAGGCCCAGCCCCTGCTGCAGGTAGAGGGTCGTCAGGAGGAACGTGGCGGGGAGAGCGCAGAAGTACACCGTCGCGATCAGGGTGCCGTTGCGGTACGACGCCAGCGAGAACAGGCTGAAGTGCACGACGGGCGACTTGCCCCGGGCCTTGTAGCGCTGCTCCCACCAGACGAACGCGGAGCCGAACGCCACGAAGCCGATCAGGAACAGCCAGCGCAGCGGATCGTCGCCCTGTCCGGTCGTCAGCACGAACGGCAGCATGAGGGTGAAGATCGTGAGGCCCAGCAGCACGATGCCGAACAGGTCGAGCTCGTTGTGGCCGCTGGGTGCGGTCGTGGCCTTCGGCAGCAGCTTCACGGCGAAGACGATCGCGACGAGGCCGAGCGGGATGTTCATCCAGAACAGCAGGCGCCAGCCGTCCTCCGGGCCTCCGACGGCGATCAGCAGACCGCCCAGGGTCGGGCCGAACGCGGTGCTGACCCCGATGATCGCACCGAAGAAGCCGAAGGCACGGCCGCGTTCCCTTCCCTGGAAGAGCTGCTGGATGAGGCCCAGCACCTGCGGCATCTGGATGCCCGCCGCGACCCCCTGCAGGATGCGGGCGGCGACGAGCAGCTCGATCGACGGGGCCAGGGCGCAGAGCAGGCTCGCGACCGTGAACGCGCTGAGCCCGATGACGAACATGAGGCGTCGCGACTTGAGGTCGCCGAGTCGACCCGAGGGGACGAGCGAGAGGCCGAAGGCCAGGGCGTACCCGGCGACGATCAGCTGCAGCGCGGTCGGACCGGCGCCGAGGGACGCTTCGATGCTCGGCAGACCGACGTTGACCTTCGACAGGTCGAGGATCGTCAGCGCGGCGACCCCGACGCACACGGCGAACGCCTGCCACTTCTGGCGTTCGGCGTCCGGCCCCGGGGTGGACGGATCGGGCTGGGCGGAGGCAGGGGTCTCGGGTGTCTTCGTCATGGGATCGTTCCGTCTTACACCCGACCCGCTCGACGCGACCCGCGCCTCCTCGGTGTCGGAGCCGAGGAGGCGCGGGTCGTCGTGGACGGCTACGACGCCGTGATGTAGTCGTTCGGGTTCAGCACGTACTTCGTGGCGGCGCCCTTGTCGAACTCCGCGTAGCCACGGGGCGCGTCGGCGAGGCTGATCGCCTGGGCGTGCACGTTCTTCGCGATGGAGGTGCGGTCGTTCAGGATCGCCGACATCAGCTGCCGGTTGTACTTCATCACCGGGCACTGCCCCGTGGTGAACGACAGCGACTTGGCCCAGCCCGTGCCGAGGCTCAGCGACAGCGAGCCCTTCTGGGCCGCTTCGTCGACCCCGCCCGGGTCACCCGTGACGTACAGCCCGGGGATGCCCAGGGCGCCGCCGGCCGCGGTGATGTCCATGAGCGAGTTGAGCACGGTGGCCGGCGCCTCGTCGCCCGACCCGCCGCCGTGGCCCTTGGCCTCGAAGCCGACCGCGTCGATGCCGCAGTCCACGAGCGGCTCGCCCAGGATCTGGTCGATCTGGTCGGCCGGGTCGCCCTTCGTCAGGTCGACGGTCTCGCAGCCGAAGCTGCGGGCCTGGGCGAGACGATCGGCGTTCATGTCGCCGACGATCACGACGCCCGCGCCGAGCAGCAGCGCTCCGGTCGCGGCGGCGAGGCCGACCGGACCCGCGCCGGCGACGTAGACGGTCGAGCCGACCTCGACCCCGGCGGTGACGGCGCCGTGGAACCCGGTCGGGAAGATGTCCGAGAGCATCGCCAGATCGAGGATCTTCTCCATCGCCTGGTCCTTGTCGGGGAACCGCAGCAGGTTCCAGTCGGCATAGGGCACGAGCACGTACTCGGCCTGGCCGCCCACCCAGCCGCCCATGTCGACGTAGCCGTAGGCGCTGCCGGGCCGGTCGGGGTTGACGTTGAGGCAGATGCCGGTCTTCCGCTCCTTGCAGTTCCGACAGCGGCCGCACGAGATGTTGAACGGCACCGAGACCAGGTCGCCGACCTTGATGAACTCGACGTCGGGGCCCACCTCGACCACTTCGCCGGTGATCTCGTGTCCGAGCACGAGATTCGTCGGGGCGGTGGTGCGCCCTCGGACCATGTGCTGGTCCGAACCGCAGATGTTGGTGGCGACGGTCCGCAGGATCGCGCCGTGGTTGACCTTCCGTCCGACGTTGGCCGGGTTGACGCCCGGGCCGTCCTTGAGCACGAAGGTGGGGTACTCGGTCTCGATGACCTCGACCTCGCCGGGTCCCTTGTACGCGACCGCATGATTCGTTGCCATGGTGATCCTCCTCGACCACTCGAGGGGCACGTCGTCGTGCCCTCGGGTCGAGGCTAGGGCGCGTCCGTCGCGTCGCGGCGGAATCTCAGCGACCCCTCAGACGCCGCGGCGCCGCATCCGGCGTGGCGCCGCGTCCCTGTCATCAGCACGGCGCGACGCGGCTGAAAAATACTCACGTGAAACGGGGTATCTGGTATTCTGCACTCATACTCACAGACGGCGGACGAAAGACGACCGCTCGATCCGACCCGACGCCGTAGGCGCATTCGAGAGACAGGACACCCGTGGAACTCCGCCACCGCATCCCCCGCCGCGCTCCGGGCCGGCGGGACATCCTCGCCACGGAGCGCCGCATCCCGAGCACGACCGGTTCGCACGAGGGCGGGGTCGCGGCGTGATCGATCGGCTGCTGTCGACCGCGGTTCGCCACGCCGGACTGCAGATGGGGCTCGACGCCGCCTCGTGGGTCCTGGCGATCGCCTTCTCCGTGTCGTTGCGCCACGACTTCTCGTACGGACAGGTCTCCTGGCCTCCGGTGTTCGCGGTCGCCGCGGTGACGGTCGCGGTGAGCGGGTCCGTCGGCTACGCGACGCGTCTCTACCGTCGCCGCTTCGTGCCGGGCAGCTTCTCGGAGATCCAGGCGATCGCCGTCGCGGTCGCGCTGACCGGCGTCGTCGTCGGTCTGCCCGTCCTGGCCGTCGGCACGGAGATCTCCGTGGCTCGGAGCACCATGCTCATCGCGGCGCCCGTCGCCTTCGTGCTGATGGGTGCAGGGCGCTCGGCGGCCCGGTTGTCGGCCGAGACACGACACCGGCCCGGCGACGACGCCCAGCGCACGTTGATCTTCGGCGCGGGCCGCCTGGCCGACCACCTCGTCCGACGCATGCTGACGGATCCGGACTCGCCGTACCTCCCGGTCGGCCTGATCGACGACGACCGCACCCGAGCCGGACTGCACCTGTACGGCGTCCCCGTCCTCGGCTCCCGGGCCGACCTCGTCGACGCGTCGAGACGGAGCGGAGCCGAGGCGGTCATCGTCGGGATCGCCGGGGCGGACGCGGCGCTGCTCCAGGAGATCACCGACCTCGCCGCCGAGGCCGGGCTGCGCGTCATGGTCCTGCCGTCGCTCGACGAGATCCTCGAGGGCCGGTCACGCCTCCGTGATGTCCGGGACATCGCGATCGAGGACATCATCGGGCGCCGCCCGGTCGACACGCAGGTCGAGTCCGTCGCCGGCTACCTGACCGGGAGACGCGTGCTGGTCACCGGAGCCGGCGGGTCGATCGGCAGCGAGCTGTGCCGCCAGATCGCGTCCTTCGACCCGGCCGAGCTCATCATGCTCGACCGCGACGAGACCGGACTCCAGGCCTCGCAGCTGGCGATCTCGGGCAACAGTCTGCTCGACTCGCGCGAGGTCGTGCTGGCGGACATCAGGGAGCCCGACGCGCTGCGGGCGATCTTCGACGACCGCCGGCCGGAGGTGGTGTTCCACGCCGCGGCGCTGAAGCACCTGCCGATGCTCGAGCAGTACCCCGACGAGGCGTGGAAGACCAACGTGCTGGGTACGCAGAACGTCCTGGACGCGAGCAAGGCGGTCGGGGTCACGACCTTCGTGAACATATCGACCGACAAGGCGGCGAACCCCACCAGCATGCTCGGGCACTCGAAGCGCCTCGCCGAGCGGCTGACGGCGGCGGCGGCGGCCGAGACGGGAGAGCGCTACCTGTCCGTCCGCTTCGGCAACGTCCTGGGCAGCCGCGGGTCGATGCTGCCGGTCTTCACCTCGATGATCGAGGCCGGCGGCCCCCTGACGATCACGCACCCCGACGTCACCCGGTTCTTCATGACGATCACCGAGGCGTGCCACCTGGTCGTCCAGGCCGGGGGGATCGGCGCACCCGCCGAGGTGCTGGTGCTCGACATGGGTGAGCCCGTGCGCATCCTCGACATCGCCGAACGCATGATCGCGATGTCCGGTCGCGACATCGAGATCGTCTTCACGGGCCTGCGCCGCGGCGAGAAGCTGCATGAGGAGCTCATCGGCGACGGCGAGAGCGACGACCGGCCCGTGCACCCGAAGATCTCGCACACGTCCGTCCCCGCCCTCTGCCCGTCGGAACTGCACGGCGTCCACGTCCCGGCCGGGATGCGGACGGCGGAGCTCGCGATTCCCGAGTTCGGACGCCGCGAGACGACGAACGCCCCCGCCTGATCAGACGGGGGCGTTCGCGAG
Organism: Frigoribacterium faeni; assembly: GCF_007988805.1. GTDB lineage: Bacteria > Actinomycetota > Actinomycetes > Actinomycetales > Microbacteriaceae > Frigoribacterium > Frigoribacterium faeni. The sequence goes on from NZ_BJUV01000001.1 coordinate 132,023, forward strand.
GCGACGGAGTGTGACGACGGCCGGTGGTGGAGATGGGGGGAATTGAACCCCCGTCCATCGCTGAGATTGCACGCATTCTACGGGCGTAGCCAGATGAGACGTTCTGCTCGGCCCCGACCTTTGCTACTGGCTTCTAGGTCGACGGGCCCAGCCCGAGTGCGAGTCCCGCGTGACCCCCAGGCGTAGTCACGCAGCGAGCCCTCTTGATGACGTCAGGGACTGGTTAGAAGGCGGTCACCAGACTGACGGACTTATTGGCTCTACTGCTTACGCAGCGAGAGCGAAGTCAGTGCGCTTGTTATTGGCACTTATTGTTTTCCAGAGATCGTTTACGAGATAACCCTGGATCCTCGGCCCGCTTCTCGTTCGCACACAGGCGATGTCGAAACCGATCATCCCCCTGAGGGGCCGTTGTCACACTCTGTTTATTTACCAACGCGCCAGTCGGCGCGATCCCTCATTGTACGTCGCCGCTGGCCGCGACGCCACCTCGGCTCGGGCCGTCCGACGCGACGGCGCCGCGCTCACTCGCCGAGGTGCTTGCGGGCCGACATCGCGGCCTGCGCCTCGCGCGTCGCCGTCCGCTCGCGGAGGGTCTGCCGCTTGTCGTACTCGCGCTTGCCCTTGGCGACGGCGATCTCGACCTTGGCCCGACCGTCGCTGAAGTAGATCTTGAGAGGGACGATCGTGAAACCGCCCTCCTTCGTCTTCTGCCCGATCTTCACGATCTCCTGCTTGTGCAGCAGGAGCTTGCGCTTGCGACGGGGCGCGTGATTGTTCCAGGTGCCCTCGGTGTACTCGGGGATGTGCACCGCGTCGAGCCAGGCCTCCCCCGCGTCGACGAACGCGTAGCCGTCGACCAGCGACGCCCGCCCCTGACGGAGCGACTTGACCTCGGTGCCGCTCAGCACGATCCCCGCCTCGTACGTGCTCTCGATGGTGTAATCGTGGCGCGCCCGACGGTTGGTGGCCACGACCTTCTCGCCGCGCTCTTTGGCCACGGTGTGCCTCCTGGTCGTTCGTTCGATGACTGCCCGAAGCGAGCAGCCTGTCAGTATACCTGCGGACGGGACGGCAGGAGGCGCGGTGCCCGTCGGACCGGCACCGCGCCTCCTGAGGGCACCGACGTCGCCGCGCCGTGCCCCGAGGTCACACCTTGAGGTAGCGCCTGATCGCGACGTTGGCCGACAGGGCCGCCAGCACGATCCCGACGAGGATCACCAGCGGGACGACGATGGCCGTGTCGCGCAGACCGACGAACGGCGTGCCGACGAAGTTCACCGCGAGATAGCCCTTCACGAAGAAGTTGACGATCGCGATGATCGCGCCGCCGGCCAACAGCGATCCGATGAGCGCGGCGATCACGCCCTCGAGGATGAACGGCGTCTGGATGAACCTGTTCGACGCGCCGACGAGTCGCATGATGCCGAGCTCGCGCCGCCGACTGAACGCGCTGAGCCGGATGGTCGTGGCGATCAGCAGCACCGCGGCGATGAGCATCAACGACGCGATGCCGATGGCCGTGTAGCTGGCGGCGTTCAGCACCGAGAAGATCGGGTCGAGGTAGCCGCGCTGATCGACGACGCTCTCGACGCCGGCCAGGCTCGACAGGCTCTCGGTCAGCACGTCCGACTGAGTCGGGTCCTTGAGGTTCACCCAGAAGGTCTCGTTGAGGTACGACGGCTGGACGAAGCCCGTGGCGGGGCTGTCGGCGAACTGCGTCGTGAAGCGGTCGTACGCCTCCTGCTGGGTCTCGAAGTACGACCGGTCGACGAACGGCTGCAGCACCTCGGAGTCGAGCTGATCCTGCACCGCGTCGATCTGATCCTGGGTGGCCTTCGCTCCGGTGCAGTTGCCCGTGGTGTCGGTGTCGGTGCAGAGGTAGACGGCGACCTGGGCCTTGTCGTACCAGTAGCCCTTCATCTGGTTGATCTGCATCTGCAGCAGGGCCGCGGTGCCGACGAACGTCAACGAGATGAACGTGACGAGGACGACCGAGACGACCATCGACGCGTTGCGCCGCAGGCCGCTGCCGACCTCGCTGAGAACGAGTCCGAGCCTCATTCGTCCGCCCCTCTCAGGCTGAGGTCCTCGACCCCGATGGCTTGGATGGGCACCGCCTGGGTCTGGTAGCCGCCGCGGCGCTCGTCGCGCAGGATGTTGCCGGCGCTGAGCTCGATGACCCGGCGCTGCATCTGGTCGACGATGCCGGCGTCGTGGGTGGCCATGATCACCGTCGTGCCTCCGGCGTTGATGCGTTCGAGCAGGGTCATGATGCCCGCGCTCGTCGACGGGTCGAGGTTCCCGGTGGGCTCGTCGGCCAGCAGAACCGCCGGCTTGTTGACGATCGCGCGCGCGATGGCGACGCGCTGCTGCTCGCCACCCGAGAGCTCGTGCGGCAGACGCTGCTGCTTGCCGACCAGGCCGACCATCTTGAGCACGTCGGGCACGGCCTCCTGGATGAAGCCCTTGCTCTTGCCGATCACCTGCAGGCTGAACGCGACGTTGTCGAAGACGTTCTTCTGAGGCAGCAGGCGGAAGTCCTGGAAGACCACCCCGATGTTGCGACGGAAGTACGGGACCTTCCGACTCGAGAGCGTGCCGAGGCGCTGGCCGAGCACGTGGATCTGCCCGGCCGACGGCTTCTCCTCCTTCAGCACGAGCCTCAGGAAGCTGGACTTGCCGGAGCCGCTGGCCCCGACCAGGAACACGAACTCGCCCTTGAGGATCTCGAGGGTGACCGCATTCAGCGCCGGGCGGGGGTTGCCGGAGTAGACCTTGGTGACTTCATCAAACCGAATCATGACGGGGATCACCCTAAGCGCCATGACCGTCGATCCGGTCAACGACTCGCCTCGCCGACGGCCTATGAATCAGCTGAGCCCCTGGGGAGGGACGACGCCGACGGGCGGGCCGCCGGGCCGTCGATCAGTCGTCGTCGCGCTTGCGCCAGCGGATGCCCGCCGAGATGAATCCGTCGAGGTCGCCGTCGAACACGTTCGAGGGGTTGTTGACCTCATGCTCGCTCCGGAGGTCCTTCACCATCTGGTACGGCGCCAGCACGTAACTGCGGATCTGGTCGCCCCAGCTGGCCGTGATCGTTCCGGCGAGCTCTTTCTTCTTGGCGTTCTCGGCCTCCTTCTGCAGCAGCAGGAGGCGGGACTGCAGGACGCGCATGGCGGCGGCGCGGTTCTGGATCTGGCTCTTCTCGTTCTGCATCGAGACGACGGTGCCGGTCGGGATGTGGGTGAGGCGGACGGCCGAGTCGGTCGTGTTGACGCTCTGACCGCCGGGGCCCGACGACCGGAAGACGTCGACGCGGATGTCGTTCTCGGGGATGTCGATCGACTCGGTCTCCTCCATCAGGGGGATCACCTCGACGGCGGCGAAGCTCGTCTGGCGCTTGCCGGCCGCCCCGAACGGGCTCATCCGGACCAGGCGATGGGTTCCGGCCTCGACGCTGAGCGTGCCGAACGCGTACGGCGCGTCGATCTCGAAGGTCGCGCTCTTGATCCCGGCCTCTTCGGCGTAGCTGGTGTCCATGACGGTGGCGGACATGCCGTGCTTCTCGGCGTAGCGCAGGTACATGCGCAGCAGCATCTCGGCGAAGTCCGCCGCGTCGACGCCGCCGGCGCCGGCGCGGATCGTGATGACGGCCGGTCGCGGGTCGTACTCGCCGTCGAGCAGCGTCTGCACCTCGAGGGTGTCCATCATCTTCTGCAGCGCTTTGAGCTCCGCCTGCGCCTCGTCGGCGCTCTCCTGGTCGTCGCCGTCGTTGGCCATCTCGACGAGCACCTCGAGGTCGTCGAGACGCTGCTCGGTCGTCTCGAGCTTCTCGAGCTCGGACTGACGGTGGCTGAGGGCGCTGGTGACCTTCTGCGCGTTCTCGGTGTCGTCCCACAGATCGGGGGCGGAGGCCTGCTCGCTGAGGTCGGCGATCTCGGCGACGAGACGCTCTTGCCCGATCACCGCGCGGATGTCCTCGAACGTGGCCCGGAGGGCGGCAATCTGCTCAGAGAAATCCAGTGCGATCATGGTCCCCGAGCTTACCGGGCGCGGCCGACACCCGCGTCTCGCAGGGCCAGGTCGGCCAGTCGCCTGACCGTGTCGACGTCGCCGGCCCGCCAGGCGGCGACCGGATTCGGCGTCACGGCCGCGAGCTCGCGCGCGTCGAGCGTCGACAACGCCCGCAGGGCGAGCAGGTCGTCGCCACCGGGGCTGCGGAGCAGTGCCGACACCGAGGAGGCGCGGCGCACGAACACGATCCGTCGCCTCAGCCAGGTCAGCAGGATCACCACGACGGGCAGACCCGCGACGACGAGCCCGACCACGAGGGAGGCGGTGCCCACCGCCTCCTGCTGGTCCCGCCCCGCAGCCACCAGCGTCGACGCCGCGTCGCTGGCACCGATGAAGGGACGCCCGGCGGCCTCGCCGACGAGCGGCAGACCCGCGATCGACTCGGCCGCGTCGCCCATCGACTGCTGGAAGCCCAGCCCCGCGTCTTCGACCCGACGCCCCAGCTCGGCGAACGTGCGGACGAACGCCGCCGCCGCGAGACCCGCCACGACCGCCGCGACCAGGAACGCGAGCGCCACGACGTCGGAGGTGATCTGGCGCGCGCGGACCGCTGTCGACGCCGAATAGAGCTGCATCGCCCCAGTCTGCCCGCCCTGCCAGCATCGATGTGGCCCGGCCAGGGCATCCGACGCCCTCCAGGGGTTCCGACGGGTCACCTCGACGCGTGGCAGGCGAGGTAGCGGCGGATTCGGGCCGTGAGGACGGCCGCGGCTGCGCCGCGCAGATCATGGCGGCTGACCAGCACGACGCGCCAGCCCTCGTCCTCGAAACGCTCGCGGCGGGCCAGGTCGTACCGCCACGTCTCCAGATCGGTGCGATGGTGATCGCCCTGGTACTCGAGAGCGAGCCGGCACCACCCGTAGCTGAGATCGGGCTTGCCGAGATACGAGCCGTCCGCCGCGTACCTCTTGACGTTCACCTCGGGCTCGGGCAGCCCCGCCCTCACGATCAGCAAGCGCAGGTCCGTCTCCTGAGGCGAGTCGACCCCCGGCCGCACGAAGTCGAGCGCCTCCCTGAGCCGGCGGATGCCGGGGCGACCCCGCGCCGACGCCGCAGCCTGCAGGGTCGTGAGCGGCACTTCACGCGCGAACGCGTGACTCGACCACGACCCGGCCAGTGCATCGCCGAGACGCACCAGGTCGTCCAGGCCGACGTCGTTCGCCGCTTGGACGAGCGCATCGACCGGGTCGGCCACCGGGAGACCGTCGGCGTCGTGGAGCGCGGCCGGGACGAGGCGGTGGCCGACGACGCCGGCCCGACGACGCTGCCGGGATCGAGTCGTGCCGACGTGCAGAGGCGCGGGCTCGGACCGGCGGGGCGTCGGCAGCCCTGCGAGCGCGAGCGCCGTCTCGTGGGCGAAGTACTCGTCGGGGCGAAGCAGGGGCGCGAACTCGCGACACCGGCCGACCAGCCCCTTCGCCGTCGACGGCGACCAGACGCCGTGGAAGGGAGAGCGGAGATCGCGGGCACGGAGGCGCTCGGGCGCGACCCCGTGCGACCGCGCCGTCGCCGTCGAGAACGGGCCCTGGGCCAGTGACGGAGGCAGAGGACGTGGGTGCATGAGGCCATGCTCGCTCCCGCCGCGCGGCGTCTAGCCGGGGCGGTCCACCGCTGTGCACGACCCGAGCACCAAGCCCCCTGTAGAGGAAGCACCGCGCGCCACATCCAGGTGACGCGAACCGGGCACTCCGAGCCGCCCACGGCCCGCTCCGCGTCACCTCGATGGAGCGGGCGGCGCGGCGCGCCGCGGCGCGCGGCGCTAGCGGGCGCCGAGGGCGGGGGCGCGGTCGGCGTAGCCGGCCCGGCCGGCGCGCGCCACCGCGTCGGGCAGCGCCGCGAGCAGCGCGTCGACGTCCGCCACGGTCGACGTGTGCCCGACCGTCATCCGGAGGGCGCCGCGCGCCGCGTCCGCGGACAGGCCCATCGCGAGCAGCACGTGCGAGGGCTCGGGGATGCCCGCCTGGCACGCCGACCCCGTCGACACGCTCACCCCGGCGGCGTCGAGCAGGAACAGCAGGGAGTCCCCCTCGCAGCCCTCGAACGTGACGTGCGCGTTGCCCGGCAGCCGGTCGACGGGGTCGCCTCGCAGCACCGCACCGGGCACCGACGCGAGCACCCCGGAGATCAGCCGGTCGCGCAGCGGCTCGTAGGCGCCGTGCGGCTGCTCGGCCGCGACGGCGAACGCGACGGCGGCCGGGGCGTCCTGCGTGCCCGAGCGCACCTGCCGCTGCTGCCCTCCCCCGTGGATGAGGGGGACGACCGTCGCCGTCCGCGACAGCACGAGCGCGCCGATGCCGATCGGCCCGCCGATCTTGTGCGCGCTGACGCTCAGGGCCGCGAGCCCCGACGCCGCGAAGTCGATCGGCACCTGGCCGTAGGCGGCCACCGCGTCGGAGTGCACCGGCACCCCGTGCGCCGCGGCGAGCGCCACGACCTCGTCGACCGGCTGCATCGTGCCGACCTCGTTGTTGGCCCAGAGCAGGCTGACCAGCGCGACGTCGTCGTGCTCGTCGAGGGCGTCGGCGAGCGCGTCGACCCGGACGCGGCCGAGCTCGTCGAGGGGGATCCAGGTGACGACGGCGCCCTCGGAGCGCTCGAGCCACTCGACGGCGTCGACGGTCGCGTGGTGCTCGCCGGCGGGGACGAGGAGGCGCGGGCGGGGCCGGTCGGACTGCCTCGCCCACCACAGGCCCTTGATGGCGAGATTGACCGACTCGGTGCCGCCCGAGGTGAAGACCACCTCGATCGGTTCGCAGCCGAGGGTCGCGGCCACGCGTTCGCGGGCCTCCTCGAGCACCCGCTTGGCGTTCTGGCCGGCGGAGTGGATCGACGAGGGGTTGCCGACGGTGCCGAGCGCCTCGGCGTAGGCGGCGATGGCCAGCGGGTGCATCGGCGTGGTGGCGGCGTGGTCGAGGTAGACGCTCATGTTCGACTCCTCAGAGGGGTGGGGGCGGGGCGCCTCGGTGACGATCGATGATTTCGGGGCCGACACGCGCCTCCTCTACTGTAAATGCCGTGACCGACCTCGACCCCCTGCGCGACCTCGGCCTGAGCCGAGGTCCGGACGGGCCGACCCTGCGGGTCTGGTCGTCCTCCGCCACGCGCATCGACCTGGTCGTCGACGACGCCCCGCACGATCGCGTCGTGCCGATGGTCCGCGACGCCGACGACGTGTGGAGCGTCACCGACGGCGCGCTCACCCCCGGCCGGCGGTACTGGCTCCGCGCCGACGGCCCGCCGGGCGCCGGCGACGCCTTCGACCCGTCGCTCGAGCTGCTCGACCCGTATGCACGGGGCCTGGGTCGCACCGGGCGGGGCACCTGGCGGTCGGCGGTCGTCGACGAGACGTTCGACTGGGGCGGGGTCGCCAAACCGCGCACCCCGCTCGACCGCGTCGTCATCTACGAGGCGCACGTCCGTGGGCTGACCCGTCTCGCCCCGTTCGTGCCCGAGGAGCTGCGCGGCAGCTACGCGGGACTCGCCGCCGAGTCCACGATCGCCTATCTCACGGGTCTCGGCGTCACGGCCGTGCAGCTGCTCCCGGTGCACCAGCACGTCGACGAGCAGCGACTGGTCGCCCAGGGCATCGAGAACTACTGGGGCTACAACACGCTGAGCTACTTCGCGCCGCACACCGCCTACGCGAGCCGCGACGCCCAGCTGGCCGGCGCCTCCGCCGTGCTGCGCGAGTTCAAGGGCATGGTGCGACTGCTGCACGAGGCCGGCATCGAGGTCTATCTCGACGTCGTCTACAACCACACCGCCGAGGAGGGCGAGGTGGGAGGCCCGGTGACGAGCCTGCGCGGCCTCGACGGCTCCGGCTACTACCGGCACGACTCCGACGGCGAGCCGGTCGACGTGACCGGCTGCGGCAACTCGATCGACACGAGCACCCCGGCCGCGTCGCGGCTGGTGCTCGACTCGCTGCGGTACTGGGCGAACGAGGTCCAGATCGACGGGTTCCGGTTCGACCTGGCCGCGACCCTCGGCCGGGGATCGGACCACGTCTTCGACCCCGAGCACCCGCTGCTGCAGGCGATCGTGGACGATCCGGAGCTGGACGGCGTGAAGATGATCGCCGAGCCGTGGGACGTCGGACTGGGCGGCTGGCAGACCGGCGCGTTCCCCGACGGATGGATCGAGTGGAACGACCGGTTCCGCAACCGGGCCCGCGACTTCTGGCTGACCGACGTGGCGGCCGCGCGGTCGCACGGCGCGCCTCCTTCGGGCCTCGGAGGCTTCGCCTCGAAGCTGAGCGGCTCGAGCAACATCTACGCCCATGAGCGCGGGCCTCTCGCCGGCGTGAACTTCGTCACCGCCCACGACGGCTTCACGCTGCTCGACCTCGTCTCGTACGACGCCAAGCACAACCTCAGCAACGGCGAGGGCAACCGCGACGGCAGCGACGACAACCGCTCGTTCAACCACGGCGTGGAGGGCGAGAGCGTCAACCCGTGGATCTCCGACGCCCGTCGCCGCTCGATGCGCAACCTGCTGGCCACGCTCTTCGTGTCGGCGGGCATCCCGATGCTGACGGCGGGCGACGAGCGCGGACGCACCCAGCACGGCAACAACAACGCCTACTGCAACGACAGCGAGCTGACCTGGGTCGACTGGTCCGCCGAACCGTGGCAGGACGCCCTGCACGACGACGTCGCGACCCTGACCCGGCTCCGCGCCGAGAACCCGGCGCTGCGCCCCGTCCGCTTCGGCGTCGACGGCGCCTGCACGCTCAGCGCCAACGAGATGTCCTGGTACTCGGCGTCCGGCGACGAGATGCGGCCGGACGACTGGAACGACGTCGGCGTCCGGACCCTGCAGTACCTCGCGATCTCGACCCCCGAGCACGAGGCGCTGAACCGCGTCCTGGTGATCGTGCACGGCGCCGAGACGACCGCCTCGGTCGTCCTCCCGAGGCACGACGGCGTCTCGCGGTACGAGGCCCTGTGGTCGAGCGACGACCGCAGCCTGCCGACGGCGTCCACCCCCGGCGACGAGGTGCTGGTCTCGGGCCCGACCGTCGTGGTGCTGCGGGCGAGCTGATCGGGTCCGCCATGTCGAAGAGGAACCCCGCAGGAGGCGCGCACGGCCCCGGCACGCCGGCCACCGTCGCGTTGACGGCGGCCGGCGTGCCGTTCACCGGTCACACCTACGTGCATCACGACACGGCGACGAACTTCGGCGAGGAGGCCGCGGCCGCGCTCGGCCTGTCCGACGACCGGGTGTTCAAGACGCTCGTCGCCGACGCCGACGGCACCCTCGTGGTCGGCGTCGTGCCCGTCGGCGGTCGCCTCGACCTCAAGGCCCTGGCCTCCGCGGTCGGGGCGAAGAAGGCCTCGCTCGCCGACCCGGCCGTGGCGGAGCGGCGCACCGGCTACGTGGTCGGCGGCATCAGCCCTCTGGGGCAGAAGACGGCGGCGACCACCGTCATCGACGCGAGCGCCGCCTCCTTCTCGTCCGTCTTCGTCAGCGGCGGGAGGCGCGGGTTCGACATCGAGATCGCCCCCGACGACCTCGTGCGCGCCACCGGCGGTCGGTACGCGCCGATCGCCCGGGCCTGAGGTGACCGTCGCCTGGGTCGCCGTCGCGCTCTCGCTCGTGCTCGGTCTGAACGTCGTCACGGCGGCCGTGTACGCCGCCGACAAGCGCGCCGCCCGGCGCGGCCGCCGACGCGTCCGGGAACGCACCCTGCTCGCGCTCGGGCTGGCGGGAGGGTGGCCGGGGGCTCTCGTCGCGCAGCGGACCCTGCGTCACAAGACGGCCAAGCGATCGTTCCGTCGCGCCTTCGCGGGCACGGTCGCGGCGAACGTCGCCCTCGTGGCCCTCGTCGCCGCCGTCGCCGTGACGGCCGCCGGAACGGGCCTCGCGCCCTGAGCCGGGAGCGGGTCGGGCGGGCGACCGGACCGGTTCGGGCCGGGTCCGGGCGCACGCCGTCGCTCGTCGTGCTCGTCGATCCCGCGCCGACGCCCAGGGGTTGCGGGCACGGCCGGGATCAGGTGCGATGACCGACTGAGGGCATCGCCGCTCGACGGGCGCCGGGCTCTCGGAGAGTGTCGCTCCGGGCGGGCAGGCCGCGTCGTCGTCCCGACTGTATCGGTCCCCCAAACGGCCGACAAGCGCCATGCGGGAGGCGGGCGTCCCCAGTACGGGGCACGCGTCAGGGTCGGCGGTCGGCGGGCTCGGCGCGTCGGCCCGGAGCCCGCTCCCGGCGCCGGTCGGCTCGTCGCTGGACGAGCCCGGTGGCGATCATGTAGCCGGCGTAGCCGAACAGCGCCACGGCGAGCAGCGGGACGATCCACGCCCTGGCCTGACCGTTGACGGCCTGGTTGACGAAGCCGAGCCAGGGCACGTTGTACCAGAGGGTGCCCCTCACCTGGACGGGCAGCACGGCGGCCTCGTCGGCGGCGTCGTTGTTGTCGCCCTTCGTGACGAACGACGTCGTGCCGTCGGTCGACGAGACGATCTCGATCACGCGGTGGCTGATCACCTCGGGTCGGCCCGACTCGATCTGGTAGGTCACGACGTCGCCGACGCGGATGTCCTCCGTGCTCGTCGGTCGCACGACGAGGAGCGTCCCCGGCGGGAGACTCGGCTCCATCGAGCTCGTCAGCACGGTCAGAGGGGTCGACCCCGTCGCCCTGGGCACGATGACCAGGACGACGGCGAGGGCCGCCACGAGCAGCAGCAGCCCGACGCTGAGACCCAGGCCGAGGGCGTGCAGCAGTCCCCGCTCCCGGCGTGCGACGCGACGCCCGCTCACGGACGGGCCGCCCGGGCGAGGGGCGGGCGGTCATGCTCGTCGGCCTCTGCGTCGGAACGGCGCCGTCGCCCGAGGGCGACGTAGACGCCGCCGAGCAGGGCGACCGCTCCGACGACGGCCGGCAGCCACTCGTCCGGCAGCGGGACGCTGACGAATCGGCCGGTCCCGTCGGACGGCAGCCCGGAGCCGAGCCCCGTCGCACCGGCTCCGGCGGTGTCCGACGCGGTCCCCGCCGTCCTGCCGAGCAGCGCGCGGACGCCGGCCTCGAGCCCTGCGCCGGTGCCGGTGCCGGAGACGGGCGTCTCCTGCACCGACGTCCCGGCGGCCGGGACGGACCCGGCCGACTCCCCCGTAACCCCGCCGTCCGCGCCGTCTCCGGTCGATCCGGACCCCGCCGGGTCGCCGCCCACGACCACGCCGCCGCCCGTGCCGCAGGCGTCGGCGTCCTCGCCTCCGCCCAGACCGGTCAGGGTGACCAGGACGGTGACGCCGATCGACTGCTCGGCGGTTCCGGTGGCGGCCGACTCGGCGAGCCGGATCGTCACGGTGATGGGCGCCTCCTCGCCGGCGGGGAGCGACATGGCCGGCAGGAGGGCGGTGCAGGCGGGTGACGCGAGCGTGACCGGCTCGGGCGACGCGGAGTCGCCGCCGGGAACGGCCGCGGTGCGGGCCGCGGCGCCCGTCGACGCGCTGGCCGTGACCGCCACCTCGCGGGCGAAGGCGTCCGACGACGCCGTGACGTCGACCAGCCGTGCGCCGAGCATCGCGGGCTCGGCGGTCGTGTTCTTGACCCAGAACGTGCCCGACGTGCGTCCGCCGGGCACCAGGGGCAGCCCGTCGGCGAACAGACCGGAATCGAGTCGCGCCTGCCAGAGGAGGCCGTCCGCGCTCACCATCATCCGGGGCTCGTCGGACGACTCGGCCGCGGCGGGCCCGGAGGCCGCCCCGGGGCCCGCGACCGTCAGGAGCACCGTCGACGCCGCGAGCAGGACGAGGCCGGCCCGTCGGGCGAGAGTCACGAGCACTGGATGTTCCTCATGCCGTTGGGGTCGTAGCCGGCCACCACGACTCCGGTGGCGGCGACGTCGCCCGCCTTGCCGTCGACCACGACCCGGATGTCGACGGTGATGGGTCCGTCGCCGTAGGGGTTCTTCGGCAGGGTGTCGCGGGTGAAGGCGAACTCGGGGTAGTGACCGGTCTCGGTCGCGGTGCCCACCCGGGTCGATCCGACGAACGAGCCGTACGACGTCGAGAGGTCGCGATCCGACGGGTCGAAGGTGAGCCGCGCGTAGTAGATGTCGGTCGTCGAGCAGGTGGCCGTCCGCCGCGGCGCGACCGTGTTGTTCTGCACGAAGGACCGGCTCTGCACCGACGCGCTCCACGACCCGGCGGCGAGCGACACCGAGAGCGTCGGGACGACCTGCCCCTTCGGCGACGTGGTCGACGTGGACGACCGGATGCACCAGGCCGTCGACGCGGCGGCGGCGAGGGACCCCGTCAGCCGAGGAGGCGCGGACCAGGTCCCCGAGACCGAGCCCGACCCGACCGAGGCGGACGCCGTGCACGCCGAGGAGGCCGTCGAGCCGCGGGGCACCGGCCAGGCGACGACCGTGATGGACGAGGCCAGATCGGCGGAGCTGCCGGAGCCGAGGGCTCCCGTCGTGGAGTAGGTCGCGTCGACGGACCCGGTGTTCGTGAACGACCACGAACCGGTGATCGCCGGGACCGACGTCGTGTAATCGCGACCGAGCGACGCCGGGTCGGTCGCCGTGAGGGCGACGGTGCCGGTCTTGACCGTCGTCGAGACGGGAGCGCTCGTCGTCCAGAGCGCGGCCGCGGCGCCGCCGGCGGCGAGCGTCGCGCCGACGACGACGCCCGCCACGAGCGAGAGGGCGAGGCCATGACGGCCTCGCGGGCGCCGAGGGACCATCACGGGGCCACCTGCGTTCCGGACAGCACGAACGACACGGGTGCGGTCCTTCCCTGGAGGGACGAGGGGGCATCGGAGTCGAGGGTCAGGACGAGGCAGCCGGTGACCGACTGCCCCGCGGCGAGGGTCGTCCAGGAGGCGCCGGTGTCGAGCGTCGCCGGGCGGGCCTTCGTCCCCGTCGTCGACGCGGTGCACGAACCGCCGCTCGCCAGGACCGCCGTCGTCGCCGTCAGCTCGTTGAGCACGGCGACGTCGGAGCTCTTCGGCGTCGTGCCGGCGAGACGGAGCCCGAGCGCGACCGTCCCGGTGTTCTTGGCGACGAACGTCCCGGAGACCGCCCGGCCCGGCCCGAGGGCCGTGACGTCGAGGGCGGAGACGGAGCTGATCGTGAGGCCCGCGGAGCCCGACGTGATGACCGAGGCGGGTGCTGTGGCCGAGGACCCCAGCAGCGCGTAGGTGCCTCCCGCCGTGGCGACGACGCCCAGCAGGGCGGCGGCCAGCAGCCCGGTGGCCGACAGGAGGGAGCCTCCCGCCCGCCCGCTCCGGGGTCGGCGGGTCGGCTCGGCGCGATGCCGCCCTGCGGTCGGGTTCCGACGGCTCATCACCCCGGCTCCTGTCGTGGTCGTGGCCGTCGACGCGGCCGATTCCGGGACGACGCGGTCGCGGCGTCCCGGGTGGGACGGGATCAGGCGATGGCGCGCTGCTTGAGCGTGAAGCTCAGCTTGCTGAGGTCGAGCGTTCCGTTCATCGTCGACGTGCCGTCGGCGGCCTGGGGGAACTCGACGACGAACGTCACGACCGCGGTCGTGCTGCCGGCGGCGACGGGGCGGACGACGAAGCTCTTCGCGTTCGCGGAGTCGGCGGTGACGCCGGCCGGCAGCGAGGTCGACCCGGCGGCGCTCGAGATGCCCATCCCGGTGACGACGACGCTCTTGAGCGAGCCGGTGATGGAGGCGTCGGAGTAGGTGAGGTCGGCGACGAGGTCGTTGCCCGTGGCGTCGATCCTCATCGGCTGCGAGAAGCGGAGCTTGTTGCCGGGGACGATCTTGAACTGCGACACGTCGGAGATGGCGGCGTTGCGGCCGTTCGTGATGTCGGTCCACGAGCCGGCCGCGGTGGTCGAGAGCGCCAGGGTGCCGGACGTCACGCTCGCGGCGGCGACCTCCGTGTTGGCGTTCCAGAGGGCGAAGGTGCCCGCTCCGCCGAGGAGGAGGGCGATGCCGGCTGCAGCGGCGACGGAGCCTTTGACGAGCTTGTTCATGACGAGTCCAATCCGCGCCGTTCATGGCGCGACGAGCACCGCCTGCGCGTCGAGTCGGGAGGACGCGCAGGTCGATGGAGTTCGGGTGGAGTCCTCGGTCCGTGTCGGCCGGGGCGAGGTGTCGCAGGCGCCGGGCTCTCGGGATTCGGGTTCCGGGCGGGCAGGCCGTGCTGACGTCTTCGACAGTACAGGTCCCCCAAAGTGCTGACACGGAAAATCATGCAGACGTACGGACCCAGTACGGGGGTCAAAACGGACCAGCTGGTCTGTCCCCACCGGTGCGGACGCGATCCTGTACCCCGATCGGCCCGTCGAGCCCGCGTCCGGGGGACGACGACACGCGTCGGGGACGACCGGGACGGATACCGGGTAGCGTCGGCCACGTGGCGACAGCATACGAACCCAGAGTCGGGCGGATCCCCGTCACGACGCTCACCCCGACCACCCCCGACCGGGTGTTCCCCACCAAGGCGTTCTCCGGAGAGGTCGTGCCGTTCGGCGCGACGGTCTTCCGCGAGGGGCACGACCTGATCGGAGCCGACCTCCTCCTGGTCGATCCGGCCGGCGTCGAGACCCGGCACCCCCTGGTCGCGGGCATACCCGGCACCGACCGCTGGACGACCGAGGTGCAGCTCGAGACCGAGGGCGACTGGACCTGGCAGGTCGAGGCCTACACCGACGACTGGGCGACCTGGCTGCACACGGCCGAGATCAAGGTCCCCGCCGAGCTCGACGTCGACGTGACCTTCGCTCTCGGCAGCGAGCTGCTGACGGCGGCGATCGACGACTATCCCGAGACCGCCCTGGTGCGCGACGCCGCCTCGGCGCTGGGCAACACCTCCTTGTCGGCAGGGGCGCGCCTCCGCGTGGCCACGGATCCCCGTCTCGCCGCCGTCTTCGCGAACAAGCCGCTGGCCAGCCTCCGCACCCGGAGCGAGCCGGAGGACCTCCGGGTCGAACGCAGCCGGGCCGGGCTCGGCAGCTGGTACGAGTTCTTCCCCCGGAGCGAGGGCGCCAGGAAGCAGGCCGACGGCAGCTGGCGGAGCGGCACCTTCCGCACGGCGGCGCGGCGTCTCCCCGCCGTCAGCCGGATGGGCTTCGACGTGGTCTACATCCCGCCGGTGCACCCCATCGGCACGACGTTCCGCAAGGGGCCGAACAACACCCTGACCGCCGGCCCGAACGACCCCGGCTCGCCCTACGCGATCGGCTCGCCCGACGGCGGGCACGACGCCATCCACCCCGAGCTCGGCACGGTCGCCGACTTCCGCTGGTTCGTCGAGACGGCGAAGAACAGCGGCCTCGAGCTCGCGCTCGACCTCGCCCTGCAGTGCTCCCCCGACCACCCCTGGGTCGCCGAGCACCCCGAGTGGTTCACGACCCTCCCCGACGGCTCGATCGCCTACGCGGAGAACCCGCCGAAGAAGTACCAGGACATCTACCCCCTGAACTTCGACAACGACTACGACGGCCTGAGCCGTGAGATCCTCCGGATCGTCCGATACTGGATCGACCTCGGGGTCACGATCTTCCGCGTCGACAACCCGCACACGAAGCCCGTCCGCTTCTGGGAGTGGCTGCTGCACGAGATCCGCGAGACCAACCCCGAGGTGGTGTTCCTGTCGGAGGCGTTCACGAAGCCCGCCATGATGCAGGCGCTCGCCCAGGTCGGTTTCCACCAGTCGTACACGTACTTCACCTGGCGCAACGAGAAGTGGGAGCTCGAGGAGTACCTCGACGAGCTGTCCAAGGAGACCAGCGCCTGGCTGCGCCCCAACCTCTTCGTCAACACCCACGACATCCTCACCCCGTACCTGCAGTTCGGCGGGACCCCGGCCTACAAGATCAGGGCCGCCATCGCCGCCACCGCGTCGCCGACCTGGGGCGTCTACTCGGGCTACGAGCTGATCGAGGACGTCGCCCGCCCCGGCAGCGAAGAGAACATCGACAACGAGAAGTACGAGTACAAGCCCCGCGACTGGGCCGCCGCCGAGGCGGCGGGCGCGTCGATCGCGCCGTACCTGACGCAGCTGAACCGCATCCGGGCCTCGCACCCGGCGCTCCGCCAGCTCCGCAACCTCGAGATCCACTCGAGCGACGACGAGGCCGTCCTCGTCTACTCGAAGTACCTGTCGCGGGCGCACACCCGCAGCGGCCGGGCCGACGCGATCATCGTCGTCGCCAACGTCGATCCCCACTCCGCCCGCGAGACCACCGTCCACCTCGACGTGACGAAGTTCGGCCTGACACCGGGAGGCACGTTCACGGTCCGGGACCTCGTCACCGGACAGTCCTGGACCTGGGGCGACGACAACTACGTCCGCCTCGACGCGTTCGTCGAACCCGTGCACATCCTCACCGTCGACCTGAACCGCGCCCCGTAGGAGCCACCGAGATGACCTCCCCCCTCACGCCCCATCCCCGCGAAGACCCGACCCCGGCCGACGTGCCGGTCTCGGCGGCCGACGCCGCGCGCACCGCTCCCCCGCTCGACGACGCCGAGGTGGCGGCCGCCGCCGAGGGCCGCCACGGGCACCCGCACGCGATCCTCGGAGAGCACACCCGCGACGGGGTGACCGTCGTGCGCGTCGTCCGACCGCTGGCCGCGTCCGTCACGGTCACCGGCGCCTCCTCGGAGGTCGTCGTCCTGGAGCACGTGGCTCACGGCCTCTGGCAGGGCGTCGCCGACGCCCCGCTCGGCGACTACGAGATCGAGGCGACCTACGACGGAGGCGCTCCCTGGGTCGCCGCCGACCCCTATCGGTTCCCGCCCACCGTCACCGAGTTCGACCTCTACCTCTTCGGCGAGGGGCGCCACGAGGAGCTCTGGACCGTGCTCGGCTCGCACGTGCGCCGGCACGACGGCGTGCTCGGCACGTCGTTCGCCGTCTGGGCTCCGCACGCCCACGCCGTACGGGTCGTCGGCGATCTGAACGGCTGGTACGGCGCTCTCCACGCGATGCGACGTCTCGACGGGAACGGCGTCTGGGAGCTGTTCGTCCCGGGGCTGACCGAGGGCCGGTACAAGTACGAGATCCTCACGCCCGACGGCGCCTGGGTCGAACGGGCCGACCCGATGGCCCGTCGCTCGGAGGTGCCGCCGGCCACCGCCTCCGTGATCACCTCGTCCGGGCACGACTGGTCCGACGCGGCCTGGATGGACCAGCGCGCCGCGACCGACCAGCACGCCGGCCCCATGAGCGTCTACGAGCTCCACGTGGGCTCGTGGCGGCCGGGGCTCGGCTACCGCGAGCTGGCCGACCCCCTGGTGGACTACGTCACCGCCCTCGGCTTCACGCACGTCGAGTTCATGCCCCTGTCGCAGCACCCGTTCGGCGGGTCGTGGGGCTACCAGGTGACGGGCTATTACGCGCCGCAGAGCACCTACGGCTCGCCCGACGATCTCCGCTACCTGATCGACCGGCTGCACCAGGCGGGCGTCGGCGTCATCATGGACTGGGTTCCCGGGCACTTCCCCAAGGACGAGTGGGCCCTGGGGAACTTCGACGGCCGCGCCGTCTACGAGCACTCCGACCCTCGCCGCGGCGAGCAGCCCGACTGGGGCACGCTGGTGTTCAACTTCGGCGACTCCCAGGTCCGCAACTTCCTCGTCGCGAACGCGCTCTACTGGCTCGAGGAGTTCCACATCGACGGCCTCCGCGTCGACGCCGTCGCCTCGATGCTCTACCTCGACTACAGCCGGAACGACGGCGAGTGGCTGCCCAACCAGTTCGGCGGGCGCGAGAACCTCGAGGCGATCTCGTTCCTCCAGGAGGCCAACGCCACCGCCTACAAGCGCCACCCCGGCATCGTGATGATCGCGGAGGAGAGCACCAGCTGGCCCGGCGTCTCGCGGCCCACGGGCGAGGGCGGCCTCGGTTTCGGGCTCAAGTGGAACATGGGGTGGATGCACGACACCCTCGACTACGTCGAGAAGGACCCGCTCTACCGCTCGTACCACCACGGCGAGATCACCTTCTCGTTCCACTACGCGTTCAGCGAGAACTTCATGCTGCCGATCAGTCACGACGAGGTCGTGTACGGCAAGGGCTCGCTGATCGAGAAGATGCCGGGCGACGAGTGGCAGAAGCGCGCGAACCTCCGCGCCTACCTCGCGTACATGTGGGGGCATCCCGGCAAGCAGCTGCTGTTCATGGGGTCCGAGTACGGGCAGCCCACCGAGTGGAGCCAGGAGAACGGCCTCGACTGGTCGGTGCTCGACCGCCCGGAGCACCAGCAGATCTTCGACCTGGTCAGCCGCCTGAACGCCGTGTACCGGTCGGAGAAGGCGCTCTGGGCGCACGACTTCGACACCGAGGGATTCGAGTGGATCGACGGCGGCGCCGCTCAGCAGAGCGTCGTGGCCTTCATGCGGAAGTCGGGCGACGGCGAGAGCGTCGCCGTCCTGGCCAACTGGTCGGGTCAGCCCGTCCAGATGCGCTTCGGGTTCCCCGAGGCCGGGACCTGGACCGAGATCCTCAACACGGACGCCACCGAGTTCGGCGGCTCCGGTGTCGGCAACTTCGGCGCGGTCGTCGCCGCGGACAGCCCCTGGGCCGGACGGCCGGCCTCGGCCGACGTGCTCCTGCCCCCGTTGGGCGTGATCTTCCTGAAGCTGCGCCGCTGAGGCCGACCGAGCCCCGGCTCGACGCGAACGACGCCCCCGTCCGATCGGACGGGGGCGTCGTTCATGGTGCTGGTGCGGGCGTCAGTACAGGAGCATCGTGAGACGACGGCGCGCCGCCCCGACCCGCGGGTCGTCCACGCCGACGATCTCGAAGTACTCCAGGAGGCGCGCCCGGGCCGCGTCGCGACCCGCGGCGTCCTGGGTCGGGAAGACCGTCAGCACCCGATCGAAGGCGTCCTCGACGTGTCCGCCGCTCACGTCGAGGTCGGCCACGGCCAGCTGAGCCTCCAGATCCGACGGGTCGGCGGCCGCGGCCTCGCGCACCTCGGCGAGCGTCACTCCCTGCAGACGCGCGATCAGCGACACCTGGGCCAGACCCGCGACCGCGAGCTGGTCTCGGGGGTCCTGCGCGATGGCCGTCCGGTAGGCCGTGATGGCCGCGTCGTAGTCGCCCCGGTCGATCGCGTCGTAGGCGTCCTGGTGGTGCGGCGGCAGCGGCTCGGGCTCGGGCTCGGGTTCGGGCGTCTCGCCGTCGACGCCGGGCGCCCCGTCGACCACGGCCGTGCCGGTCACGCCGTTCTGGGCCGCGAGCTCGAGGACCTGCTCGAACGCGTCGCGCACCTGGGCCTCGGGTAGAGCGCCGACGAAGAGCTGGACCGGTCGCCCGCCGATCACGGCGGCGACCGCGGGGATCGACTGCGCCTGGAAGGCCTGGGTCAGCTGCGGGTTCGCGTCGACGTCGACCTTCGCGAGGAGCAGCCGCCCGCCGTATTCGGTGACCAGCTTGTCGAGCACCGGCGAGAGCTGCTTGCAGGGCCCGCACCACTCCGCCCAGAGGTCCACGATGACCGGGACCGTGTTGCTGATCTCGAGGAACTGCGCGAACGACTCGTCGGTCGCGTCGAGCACGAGACCCGGGACCGCCACCGATCCCGGAGCCGCGCCCGCAGGACCGCCCGCCACCGCGCCTCCCTGCTGTCCGGCACCGGCCGGGTCGACCGGTCCGGCACCCGGACGCTGGACGAGCGAGGAGAGGTCGACGGCTCCGCGGAGTCCGGCGGGGAGAGGAGGGACGTTGGTCATGGCAGCTCCTTCGCGCTGATGAGGGCCTGGCTGAATCCGAGCAGGACGATCTTCTGATCGCTGCCCACGGCGGGGACGGAGAAGAGCAGCTCGACGCCGTAGGTGGCCTCGATGCCCTTCGTCGTCTTGTCGAGGCCGGTCAGGTTCTTGACCGCGCCCTCGGGGTTCACCTCGGCGCCCTCGGCGGTCGGCTTCACCGTCTCGACCTCGTTCAGGCCGACGGAGACGATCGCGCCGGCGTCGTTGGTCGCGAAGGCCACGGCGGAGTCGTCGTCGGGACTCGACGAGAACTCGATCGAGGCCGTCTCGGGGAGCGCCTCGCGCTTGGCGTCCTTGTAGGGCTTGCCGATCTTGTCGCGCAGCGTGTCGCCTTCGGACTCGAAGAGCGACGCGTACTCGCTGTCGTCGCCGTTCCGCAGGATGTCGCCGTAGGCCGTGGCCAGCTGGTCGGGCTGCAGGGTGAGGAGCTTCACGTCGGGCGACAGGCGGGCCGCGCCGATCGTGGCGGGGGCGACCGTGGGAGGCGTGGCTCCCGCCTCGAGACTGGTCAGGTACTCGACCTGGTAGTTGTCGCGGGCGCTCTCCTGCACGAGGGTCATCGCGATCGGCGCCACCGCGTCGTCATCGGACTGGACGATCACGAAGACGCTGCGCGGCCATGTGTCGGCCTGCTGCGGCAACGTGAGGGTGACAGCGCCCTCGGGGACGGCGATCGGCTCGGCGGCCCCCGAGTCCTTCGAGCGGAGGGTGTAGTTGGCCTCGCGCTGGGCGAGCGCCGGTCCCGTGAAGCGCGTCGCCGCGAGCTCGGGGTCGAGGGTGCCGTCGGCCTGCGCCGCGGTCGTCGAGATGCGTTGCACGATGCGCTCGGCCTGGGCCACCGTCACCACCGGGGGCTGCAGGTCGTCCTGCTCGTCGCCGACGGGATCGGTCGAGGTCGGCGTCGGCGTGGCGGAGACGCCCGAGCCGTTGCCGCCTACGGCGCTCGGCCAGTAGTCGGCCGTGCACCCGGAGAGGGCGAGCGCGCCGACGAGCACGACGGGCACGACGGCCACCGAACGACGGATCCCCCGGCGGCCGCCCTCGGCGGCGGACGACGTCGAGTCGCCGGCGCCGAGCGCCTTGCGACGCGACCGCCTCGTCAGACGGGGCGGCTTGCCCTGGCCGGAGGTCCGGCGCGGGCCGCGGGTGCGACGGTGGTGCGCGATCGCCCAGATGTAGAGCAGCACGCCGATGAGGAGCACGAGGAGCCCTCCGGCGATGAGGGGTCCGGCTGTGGGCGTCGAGGTCGAGAGCGGCCAGGTCACCCGGACGGTGTCGGGCGCCGGCGCGGTGCCGTCGGAGACGACGATGAGCGAGACGTCATCCGGTGCGTCGAGTGAGAAGGTGGGGGCGGCGCCGGTGTACTCGGCGTTCCAGAGGTCGGAGTCGGCGGGGCTCGGGACGTCCGCCCCGTCGCCGTCGACCAGGGTGCTCACGAGCTCCCCGGTCGACTCGTCGAAGTCCACCTCGTTGTAGGCGGAGTCGCCCACCCAGCCGAGGACGTCGGACGTGCGCCCGTAGGCGGCGAAGACGGAGTCCGACTCCGAGCCGGAGATGCTGATGGTCTGTCGACCGTCGTGCCCGTGCAGGGCCTCCGACGGGACGACTGTGATCCGTGCCTCCGAATCGGAGGTCGACACGGTCGAGGACACGCTCGGCGGGGGCGCGAAGACGGTCCGCTGGGCGAAGCCCAGGGCCACCATGAGCGCCGCCAGGACGACGACGATCACTGCGACGATGAAACGCACGTTTCTCTCCCTCCGTGCCACCATCCCGGTCGGGTCGCGACGAACCGCTCGGGACGGTCACGCCAGCGCGGGCCCTGGCCGGATGGCCGGGCGCGGCAGCAGAATTTAAGACGGCTCAGCGTATCCGACGAGCCTGTGAGGCGCCTAACCGGCCGGTGCAGCCCCCCGTCCGGGGTGGCGACCGGCCTCGCTGCCGCTAAAATCGACGCGTCCGGGCCGTGAGACTTCGCGCCCGCCGCCGAGCTTGAGGAGACACCGTGGCCGCTGACGAAGCAGAATTCGGAACGGAACTCCGGGGCTACCGCAAAGAAGAGGTCGACCGCGCGCTGAACGACCTGCGCCGCGAGCTCATCAAGTCCAATGCCGACCGCGCCGAGGTCGCGTCCGAGCTGGGCCGCATGCAGGTTCGCCTCGACGACCTGCAGTCCGAGCTCGACGAGGCGGGCACCCCGACCTACTCCGGCCTCGGCAGCAAGCTCGAGCAGACCCTGCGGCTCGCCGAGCAGCAGGCGACCCGGCTCGTCAGCCAGGCCGACATCGACGCGGAGGAGCTGCGCCGCTCGTCCGGCGCCGAGGCCGAACGGCTCGTCTCCGACGCCACCGAGCGCGCCGACGCCCTGCTGAACGACGCCAGGGGCCGCGCCTCGGCTCAGATCGACGAGTCGCGCGCGGAGGCCGATCGCATGGTCGCGCGCGCCCGCAACGAGGTCCGATCGCTCCTCCAGGAGGCCCAGCGCGACTCCTCGGCGATGCGCGGCGCCGCCGCGACCGAGGCGGCCGAGAACGTCTCGACGGCACGCCACGAGGCGGCGGCGCTCCGCGCCGACGTCGAGCGCGACGTGGCCGAGCAGCGCGCGGTCGTCGGCCGCGAGGTGGCCGAGGCACGCGACGGGGCCGCCGAGCTGGCTCGGACCACCGAGGAGACCCGCGCCCTGTTCGTCAGCGAC
Organism: Frigoribacterium faeni; assembly: GCF_007988805.1. Taxonomy (GTDB): domain Bacteria; phylum Actinomycetota; class Actinomycetes; order Actinomycetales; family Microbacteriaceae; genus Frigoribacterium; species Frigoribacterium faeni. The sequence goes on from NZ_BJUV01000001.1 coordinate 154,495, forward strand.
AGCGAGCGGCAGCGAGCCGATCTCGAGCGCGAGGGAGACACCCTCCGCGCCGAGCTGGCGCGACTCGACGAGACGACCCGGGCCGAGCTCGACCTCGAGGTGACCACCCGTCGCGCGGACCTCGATCGCGAGATCGCGGCCGCCCGCGCCGACCTCGACGACGACGTCGAGAACCGTCGCGCCGAGCTCGACCGCGACATCGCCGAACAACGCGCCGAGCTGGCTCGCCACGTCGCCGAGACCCGCGCCGAGCTCGCCCGTGAGCAGGACGCCCGACGCGACGACCTGGCCCGCGAGGTCGACTCGACCCGCGCCTCCCTGGCCGCCGAGGCCCTCGAGGTCCGGGCCGGCCTCGAGCTCGAGATCGAGACGGCCCGCGCCCAGCTCGACCGGGACGCCCGCGCCGTGCGCGACGAGCTCGAGCTGGCGCGCACGACCACGCGCGACGAGATCGAGCGCACGACCGTCGAGACGCGCGAGCGCCTGGCCCGCGACGTCGAGCAGCAGGGCGACCGCCTCGCCCGCGAAGCCGACGAGCACCGGGCTCTGGTCGAGGCCGAGACGGCGAACGCCCGGGCCGACCTCGACGCCGAGGTCGCCGAGAGCCAGGCCCGACTCGTCGACGACGAAGGGGCCCAGCGGGCACGGCTCGAGAACGAGGCCGCGACGGCGCGTGCCGAGCTGGCGGCCGAGCGCGACCGAGCCGAGACCGAGCTCGCCCGCGAGCTCGAGGACGCCCGGACCGCCCTCCGTCTCGAGATCACCACCCGCACGGACGACCTCGAGCGCGATCTCGTCGCCCGGCATCAGGCCGCCGTCGCCGAGACGCAGAACTACCTCGACGACGCCCACGCCCAGCTCGACGAGGCGCGGCAGCGGGCGGTCGACGGCCGGCGCGAGGCGGACGAGCTCGAGCGGTCGTCGCACGAGCACGCCCGTTCCGTCCGCGGAGAGGCCGACGCCACCGCTCACGAGGTGCTGACGAACGCCGAGGTCCGGGCTCGGGACATCGTCTCCGAGGCCGAGGAACGCGCACGGGACCTCGTCGGCGACGCCGAGCAGAGGCTGTCCGAGCTGCGGGAGGAGCGCGACGCCGTCGCCTCGTACCTCGAGAACCTCCGCGGCATGTTGAGCGAAGCCGCACGGGTTACGACAGAGTAGGCAGTCGGTGACGTCCCGGTGAACGACGCCATCACCGTCGACAGGAGTCCCCGCCAGTGAAGATCCACAACCCGTTCCGGCTGGGCCTGCTGGCAGGACTCGGCGTGCTGGTCGCCCTCGTGATCGGCGGGGCCGTCAGCGAGCTCTCGACGATCATCACCTACGTCGGGGCCGCGATCTTCATCTCGCTGGGCCTCGACCCCGTGGTGACCTGGCTCGAGAGACGACGCGTGCCGCGGTCGCTGGCCATCGTCATCGTGATGACGGCGGTGCTGGGTGCGGTCGTCGGCGTGGTCTTCGCCATCGTCCCGGTGATCGTGAGCCAGGCCACGGCCCTCATCACGAACCTCGTCACCTATCTGCAGAGCGTCACGACGCAGCAGTTCGTCGACAACCTGCAGGAGCTCGTCCCGCAGAACGTCTTCGACGTGCAGCAGGGTCTCGACTCGGTGGTGTCGTTCCTCAGCGACCCCGACAACGTCGTCACCATCGGCGGCGGGGTCCTGGCCGTGGGCGTCGCCATCGGCAACGGCCTCTTCGCCACCGTCATCGTGCTCATCCTGACCCTCTACTTCACGTCATCGATCACCGTGTTCAAGCGCGGCCTGTACCAGCTCGTGCCGGCCTCGAAGCGCCTCAGATTCGTCGGCATCGCCGAGCAGATCAGCGAGTCCGTCGGCCGCTACGTGATCGGACAGTTCACCCTCGCGGCGATCAACGGCATCCTCAGCTTCGTGTTCCTGAGCATCATCGGCGCCGAGCAGCCGGCGGTGTTCGCCTTCATCGCGTTCCTGGGCTCGATCATCCCGCTCGTCGGCACGATCAGCGGCTCGGCCGTCATCGTGCTGGCCCAGGTCGCGCTGCTGCCGCAGTCCCCCGCGACCTGGATCACGGCCGCGATCTGGTACCTCCTGTACATGCAGGTCGAGGCCTACCTGCTCAGCCCCCGCATCATGCGGCGCGCGGTCAAGGTGCCCGGCGTCATCGTCGTCATCGCCGCCCTGGTCGGCGGCACCCTCCTCGGCGTGCTCGGCGCGCTGATCGCCATCCCCGTCGCGGCGTCCGTGCTGCTAATCATCCGCGAGGTCGTCGTGCCTCGCCAGAACGAGCTCTGACGCGCATCCCGCGTGGCCCGGTCGGCTCGGTGTCGCGAGGCTGAGCCTCCGCCCCCGGGCTCGCAGCTCGGGGGTGGAGCTCCGACCTCAGGGCCAGCTGCTCGGCAGAGGCAGAGCAGCAGGGGCCGCTCGCCGGACGATCTCGGTCAGGACCCGGGACGTCTGCTTCTCGCCGACCCAGAGGTGCTTGCCCCCCTCGACGTCAACGACCTCGACACGCGGCACCGCGCCGAACCGGCGACGGGCCTCGTAGGGCCGGAGGTAGTCGTCGAACTCCGGCACGACGGCGACGATCGGCGTCGACACCTCGTTCCAGGCCTCCAGCTCGGCGTCGCTCGTGCGGTGCAGCGGAGGCGACAGGAGCACGAGACCGGCGACCTCGACGTCGCGACCGTGCTTGAGCGCGACCTCGGTGCCGAACGACCATCCGACCAGCCACGGCGTCGGCAGCCCCTCGTCGCGCACGAACGCGACGGCCGCCGCGAGGTCGGCGGCCTCGGCCACCCCGTCGCCGAATGCCCCGTCCGACCGGCCCCGCGGCGATGAGACCCCCCGGAAGTTGAACCGCAGCACCGCGAGATCGGCGAGAGCGGGGAGGCGCGCAGCGGCCTTCCGGATGACGTGGGAATCCATGAACCCCCCGGCCGTGGGGAGCGGGTGCAACGTCACGAGGGTGCCGACGGCGGGACGATCGAGAGGGACGGAGAGCTCGCCCACGAGGGTGAGGCCGTCGCCGGTGCGGAGCTCGACGTCGCGGCGCCGGGCGGGGAGTTCGACTCCTCCGCGGATCTCGACGGGGCGGTCGGGAGCGTCGGTCACGAGATCCTCCAGCAGTGGGTGTGCCAATGACGGCGGGACGCGAGATCGTCCGCCTCTCCGAACAGGCCGTCGGCCCGCCACACCACGACGTGGGCGGTACCGGGCGCCACGATCAGCGAGCAGCCCGGACAGACGTATTCCTTGACCGACGACGACGCGCCGATCGCCTGAACGGTGTAGCTGCGGCCGTGTCGGGTCTCGGTGGTCGCACCGCCGCGGATCGCTCTCTCGATTCCACCGGACTCGTCGTCCTTCGGTCGGTCGCGGGGTCGGCGCGGTCGATTGCTGCGGGGCATGGGATCCACCGTATCGCGGTCGAGACGGACGACGACGCGGAACGACCGTCTCGACGGGTGAGCCTCGTCGGTCCGACCGGCCCGGGCTCGTGACGTGGGGCCTAGTACCAGTTGACGGCCTGCGAGTGCGACCAGGCGCCGCAGGGCGAGCCGTAGACGCCCGAGATGTAGTTCAGCCCCCAGGTGATCTGGGTGGCGGGGTTGGTCTGCCAGTCGGCGCCGGCCGTGGCCATCTTGCTGCCCGGCAACGACTGCGGGATGCCGTAGGCGCCGCTCGAGCCGTTGGAGGCGTACACGTTCCAGCCGGACTCCTTGTTCCAGAGCGAGACGAGGCAGTCGTACTCGCCCGTGCCCCAGCCCCGAGCCGAGACCATGCCGGCGGCGATGGCCTTGGCACTGCCGGGATCGGGGACCCCGGCCGCAGGAGCGGCGGACACCGCGGGTGCGGCCGCCGAGCTCGACGACTCGTCGACGCTGGCCGTCTCGGCCGTGACGTCGGCGACGACGGGCTCGGGTTCCGGCTCGGGCGGCGGCGGCAGGGTCACGCCGTAGCCGTCGCGGTCGACGGTGACGGCGGACGCACCGGCCACGGAGTAGGACTGCCCGGGCGCCACGAGCACCGAGGCGCCGCCGACGACACGCGTGGTCGCCTCGGCACCCGAGAGGGGATTGACCAGAGAGGCCGACACGAAGGCGAACGAGGCGCAGAACCCGAGGAACGGGACGACGTAGCGACCTCTGCGCGCGCGCCCGGGGCCCGCGGGAGCCGGGGTGGGAGACACCAGGGTCGACGCCGCCACGACTCGGCGGGGAGCCGAGGGTCGTGAGACCAGCGCCGGATGCTCTCGTCGAGTGATTCCGGTCGTCGAAGTTGCCGCGTGCCTACCCATGAGTTCATTCATGGTAACGGAAATGTCACGACCTGACCAGGTCCGCACCCCCGTGTGTCGGCCCGGCAGCTCGTTCCGGCAGCCGGTGGCCCGCGTCCGGCGGCCCCGGCGGCCCCGGCTGCGCCGGGGTCAGCGGACGGCGAGCATGACGTCGACGACGGCGTCGAGCACGACGTCCACCTGGGCCTCGCGGTATCCGCCCCGCTTGGGACGGAAGACCGACGCACGGACGTCGTCGATGCTGAGGGCCCGTCCATCGCCGAAGTAGCCCTGGAGTCGACGGGCGAGGCGATCGACGTCGGCCGGGTGGTAGCCGACCGTGAGGAATCCGACCCGGTCGAAGCGGTGGCCCACCGGACGGTCGAGTCTCGCGACGATCTCCTCGGCGGTCGTCCGGGCGTCCGCGAGCCACGTCGCGTCGGCCGATCCGGAGGCGGACTGCTCCTTCTCCCGGCTGGCGAAGGCGTCCTCGAGTCGTTCGAGAGCGGCGTCGACGTGAGCCGTCGAGTACCCGCCCTTCGCCATCGTGAACGCCGTGCGCCGGATCCGCGTCGAATCGACGTCGGACGCGGTCCGCCCGCCGGAGGCGCCGCCGGAGTACGCGGCCCGCGCGGTGGCGAGGAACGACTCGACCTCGTCGACGTCGTAGCCGAGCTGACCCTGCGGAGCAATCGGGAATGTCGTCTTCACGATGTCCATCATGCCGCACGGGGACCTCGCGTCCGCCTGGACGCCCCGCCGCCCCTCGACCGGCGACGCCCCTAGGTGACGATGAGGAACAGCGCGTAGGCGGCCGCGGCCGAGGGCAGCGTGCTGTCGAGCCGATCGAGGAATCCGCCGTGACCCGGCAACCAGGTGGAGATGTCCTTGATGCCGAGATCGCGTTTGATGAGCGACTCGGAGAGATCGCCGATCGTCGCGGTGACGATGATCACCCCGCCGAGGACGAAGCCGAACCACCAGGCCTCGCCGAGCATCAGCCACGAGGTCAGGATCGCCGCGATGAAGCTCGCCGCGACGGAACCGGCGAAGCCCTCCCAGGTCTTCTTGGGGCTGATCCGCGGCGCCATCGGGTGCTTGCCGAAGTTCAGGCCGGTGGCGTACGCCCCCGTGTCGACCGCGATCACGATGATGAGGGTCGCGAGCGTCCAGTTGGCCCCGTTCGGCTGAGCCGCCATGAGGGCCATGAAGCTGCCGAGGAACGCGCAGTAGATCAGGACGAAGGCCCCTGCGCCGATGTCGCGGAGGACCGAGGAGGCGCTGGTCCGGTGAGAGGGGCGCGCCAGCTCGACGAGTCTCCACACCGACACCACCACGACGCCGCCCAGCAGAGCGAGCCACTGCCCCTGCGCCCCGTAGAGGAACGCCGCCGGGACGATGGCCACTCCGGCCAGGACGCTCGGCAGCCGCGGGACGTCGCGGCCGGCGAACCGCAGGGCGCTGGCCAGCTCGAAGCAGAGCGATCCGATCAGCGCCGCAGCGACGATCATGAAGAACGCCGGCTCGAAGATCAGACTCACCAGCACGGCGGCGCCGAGTCCGACGCCGACGGCGATGGCCGCCGGCAGGTTCCGGCCCGTCCGGGCGGTGAGCTTCTCGTTGCGCGCACCCAGCGCGGCCTTGCGGTTCCGCAGCTGGTTCTCGAGGTCGTGGCGGGCGGCCTGCGCCCGCGCGTCGAAGTCGGCGCGACGGCTGCCGAGGGTTGTCTTGGGGGTCGGCGCCGATTCGTCGGGACGGGGGCCGTCGGGAGCGTCGCTCATCTAGACCTCGAGCAGCTCGGCTTCCTTCTTCTTCAAGGCGTCGTCGATCGAGTCGATGAAGCTCTTGGTGAGGCTCTCGAGGTCCTTCTCGGCACGAGCCACCTCGTCGTCGCCGACCTCGGACTTGAGAGCGTCGAGGTCGTCCTTGGACTTGCGACGGATGTTGCGGATCTGGACCTTGGCGTCCTCGCCCTTGCTCCGGACGATCTTCACGAACTCCTTGCGGCGCTCCTGCGTCAGCTCGGGGATCGTCACGCGCACCAGGGTGCCGTCGTTGGTCGGGCTGGCGCCGAGGTTCGGGAACGTCGCGATGGCCTTCTCGATCTCCTTGAGAGCCGTCTTGTCGTACGGGGTGACGATCATCGTGCGAGCCTCGGGCACCTGCAGCGACGCCAGCTGCGCGAGCGGGGTCGGCGTGCCGTAGTAGTCGACGGGGATCTTCTGGAAGAGCGCCGGATTGATGCGCCCCGTCCGGACCTGACCGAAGTCGGTCTTGGCGGACTCCAGGGCCCGCTCCATCTTCTCGCGCGTCTCGTTCTGTACGTCGGTGATCGCCACAATGCTCCCTTGATTCGTTGTCGAGCTTAGTCGTCAGTTGCTGACGAGGGTTCCGATGCGCTCGCCACGGATGGCGCGGGCGATGTTGCCCTCGCCCTCCATGCCGAACACGTGCATGGGCATGCCGTTGTCCATGCAGAGGCTGAACGCGGTCGAGTCGACCACCTTGAGTCCCTTGACCAGGGCCTCCTGGTAGGTCAGGACGTCGAGCTTCACCGCCGACGGGTCGTGGCGCGGGTCGGCCGAGTACACGCCGTCGACGCCGTTCTTGGCCACGAGCACCTCGTCGGCGCCGATCTCGAGGGCGCGTTGCGCCGAGACGGTGTCGGTCGAGAAGTAGGGAAGTCCGGCCCCGGCGCCGAAGATGACGACGCGTCCCTTCTCGAGGTGGCGCTCGGCGCGACGCGGGATGTAGGGCTCGGCGACCTGGGTCATCGAGATGGCGGACTGGACGCGGGTCGCCGCGCCCGCCTGCTCGAGGAAGTCCTGCAGCGCGAGGGCGTTCATGACGGTTCCGAGCATGCCCATGTAGTCGGCCCGACCCCGGTCCATGCCGCGCTGGCTCAGCTCGGCGCCTCGGAAGAAGTTGCCGCCGCCGACCACGACGGCGATCTCGACGTCCTTGGCCGCCGTGGCGATCTCGCGGGCGATGGCTCCGACGACGTCGGGGTTCACACCCAGCTGGCCGCCGCCGAAGGCCTCGCCGGAGAGCTTGAGGAGCACCCGTCGGCGTCCGGTGGTCTCTGATGTCATCTGGATTCTCCCTCGTTCGTGGCCGTAGCCAGGTTAGCGAGTCGGCGCGCGGCGCCGCTCCTCACCGGTGTCGTCGACCGCACCGCATCGTGATGGGTGCGGGCGCGAAAATGGGGCCTGAGACGTCACGCTGTCTCAGACCCCATCTCGATGCTGGCTAGGCGCCGACCTTGACCCGGGCGAAGCCCGAGATCTCGATGCCGGCCTGCTCGACGACCTTGGCGACGGACAGCTTGTTGTCCTTCGCGTAGGCCTGGTCGAGAAGCGCGATCTCCTTGAAGAAGCCGGTCAGACGACCTTCGATGATCTTCGGGAGCGCGGCCTCGGGCTTGCCCTCGTTCTTCGCGGTCTCCTCGACGATGGCACGCTCTTTCGCGACCTGGTCGGCGGGGACCTCGTCGCGCGAGAGGTACGTCGGAGCGGCGAAGGCGATGTGCTGCGCGATGGACCGCGCGGTCTCCTCGTCGGAACCGGTGTAGCCCACGACGACGCCGACCTGCGGGGGCAGGTCCTTCGAGGTCTTGTGCAGGTAGATCGCGAAGGCCTCGCCGTCGACGCGGCTGACCGAGCGCAGCTCGACCTTCTCGCCCATGAGGGCGGCCTCGTCGTTGACGAACGCCTCGACGGTCTGACCGCCGATGGCGGCGGCGTTGCCCTCGGCGGCGTCCTTCGCGCCGGCCGCGGCGACGGCCTCGAGGACCGAGTCGGCCAGAGCGATGAACTTGTCGTTCTTCGCGACGAAGTCGGTCTCGCTGGCGAGCTCGATGATGGTCGCGTAGCCCGACGACGCCTTGGCGGCGACGAGACCGGCGGTGGTCTGACGGCCCTCGCGCTTGGCGACGCCCTTCAGTCCCTTGACGCGGAGGATCTCGACGGCCTTCTCGATGTCGCCGTCGGCTTCGACGAGGGCGTTCTTGCTGTCCATCATGCCCGCACCGAGGCGGTCACGGAGGGTCTTCACGTCAGCGGCGGTGAAGTTTGCCATGTCTGACTTCCTTTCGTGGAGTCGGAGTGGAAGGAGGGGATTACTTCGAGTCGGCGGCGGCGTCGGCGTCGGCCGGCTCCGCAGCGGTCTCGTCGGTCGCCTCGGCGACGGGCTCGGCGACCGGCTCACCCAGGGGCTTCTCGGCGACCTGAGCGTCGGCGTCGTTCTCCTCGGTGGGGAGCGACTCGGCGGCGGGTGCCTCGGCGGCGGCGTCCGCGGCCTTGGCCTCGCCCTGCGCGAGCAGCTCGGCCTCCCACTCGGCGAGGGGCTCGACGGGCTGGTCGGCGTCCTCGGGCTTCTGGTGACGCTGCACCAGACCCTCGGCGGCGGCGTCGGCGACGATGCGCGTCAGCAGGCCGACGGAGCGGATGGCGTCGTCGTTGCCGGGGATCGGGAAGTTGATCTCGTCGGGGTCGCAGTTCGTGTCGAGGATGCCGATGACCGGGATGCCCAGCTTCTTGGCCTCGTCGATGGCGAGGTGCTCTTTCTTGGTGTCGACGATCCAGAGCGCCGACGGCGTCTTCGTCAGGTTGCGGATACCACCGAGCGTCTTGTGCAGCTTGTCGAGCTCGCGCTTCTTGATCAGGAGCTCTTTCTTCGTGAAGCCCTGAGTGGTGTCGTCGAAGTCGATGTCTTCGAGCTCCTTCATGCGGGCGAGGCGCTTCGAGACCGTCTGGAAGTTGGTCAGGAGGCCGCCGAGCCAACGCTGGTTGACGAAGGGCTGGCCGACGCGGTTGGCCTGCTCGGCGATGGAGCCCTGAGCCTGCTTCTTGGTGCCGACGAAGAGGATGGTGCCGCCGTGGGCGACCGTCTCCTTGACGAAGTCGTAGGCCTTGTCGATGTAGCCCAGCGACTGCTGGAGGTCGATGATGTGGATGCCGGAGCGCTCGGCGAGGATGAATCGCTTCACCTTCGGGTTCCAGCGACGGGTCTGGTGTCCGAAGTGGACGCCGCTGTCGAGCAGCTGGCGGATGGTGACGACGGCCATGGTCGTTCTCCTGTTTCTGGGCGCACGCGTCGGTGCGCCGGATTGTCGGTTTTCTGGACGACCGGTCGGTCGCCGCTGCCTGGTACCCGGGCGCACGTCCGCCGAGCGCACCGTGAGATGCGATCGGACCGAGTGGATGTGGAGGCCGTGAGCGACCGGAGCCGGACGGACCGGCTCGCGATCGGTGAGTCCGGGGACTCACGGGGCACGCGAAGTCAGCCTGCTGAGCAGGCTGCATCGATCATGTTAGCACCCCGGGAGGCGGTGGTCGCCGCCCCGGAGGACGGCGACCACCGCGGATCTCACCGACCGGATCGCCTGCCCAGGCCGAGCAGACGCCGCTTGGTGGGGCGCGCCTCCTCGAGGCCGAAGTGGTCGCCGATGCTGTCGCGGAACTGACGACGCTGCGCCCGGAGGAACCGCTTGTGCTCCGAGTCGAAGGCACGGAACGTCGCCACGCAGATGCCGATCATGACGACGCTGAACGGCAGCGCCGTGATGATGGCCGCCGTCTTCAGCGCGTCGAGCCCGCCCGTGACGAGCAGGGCGATCGCGACGAGGGCCGTGACGCAGGCCCAGAAGATGCGGACCCAGGTCTTGGGCTCCGTGTCGCCGCCGGTCGAGATCATGCCGAGGACGAGGGAGCCCGAGTCGGACGACGTGATGAAGAACAGACCGATCAGCAGGATGGCGCCGAAGACCGCGATCGAACCGCCGGGCAGACCCTGCAGCATCTCGAACAGGGCTCCCTCGGTGTCGACCGACCCGTCGGCGCCCACCAGGGCGCCGTCGCCGAACACCTGCCGGTAGAGCGCCGCCCCGCCCATGACGCTGAACCAGAGGAAGGTGAGCAGAGTCGGGACGACCAGGACGCCGACGACGAACTCGCGGACGGTCCGCCCCTTCGAGATGCGGGCGATGAAGATGCCGACGAACGGCGCCCACGACATCCACCAGCCCCAGTAGAAGGTCGTCCACGAGCCCTGCCAGGCCTCGCCCTCGGCACCCGAGAAGGCGCTGACAGTGAAGGTCAGACCGACGACGTTCTGGAGGTAGGCGCCGAGCGACTGCACGAAGTCGCGCAGCAGGAAGAGGGTCGGTCCGCTGACGAGGACGAAGACGAGCAGGAGCGCGGCGAGCACGATGTTGATGTTCGAGAGCCACTTCATGCCCTTGGTGACACCGCTGACCAGGGAGAAGATCGTGACGCCCGTGATGGCGGCGATGAGGACGATCTGCACGACGATGGTCGGGTCGGCCAGCCCCGCGGCCGAGAGGCCGGCCGAGATCTGCAGCACGCCGAGGCCGAGCGACGTCGCGACCCCGAACAGGGTGCCGACGACCGACACGACGTCGATGACGTTGCCCCAGCCGCCCTTGACGCGGTCGCCGAGCAGGGGCTCCAGGGCCCAGCGGATCGACACGGGACGTCCGCGACGGTGGATCGCGTAGGCCATGCCGAGGCCGACCACGATGTAGATCGCCCACGCGTGCACGCCCCAGTGGAGGTACGTCTGGCTGAGGGCCTGCCCGGCCAGCTCGTTGTCGTTCCCGGTGACGCCGGGACGCGGGCTCGCGTAGTGGCTGAGCGGTTCGGCGACCCCGTAGAAGACGAGGCCGATCCCCATGCCGGCGGCGAAGAGCATCGAGAGCCATGACACGCGGGAGAACTCGGGTTCGTCGTCGTCCTTGCCGAGGCGGATGTCGCCGTAGCGGCTGACCCCCATCCAGAGGGCGAAGACGACGAACGCGGCGGCCAGCAGCACGTAGTACCAGCCGAAGGCCCCGACGATGCCGCTCTGGACCGAGCTGAAGAGCCCCTCGGCGACCGAGGGGAACGCCATCGCGAACGCGACGAAGGCGAGGATGACGGCCGCGGCGGGCCAGAAGACCCACGGGGCGAACGCGCGCGTGCGGGGTGGCGCGACCACCGCCTCCTCGGTGCCGGCCCCGCCGGTGTCTCCGCCGGCCGGGGCCTCGGAGGTCGTGGTGGTGGTGGTCTCGTCGGCAGGCTCGAACGGGGTCGAGTCGTCGGCGTGGCTCATCGGGAAGTCCTTTCACACGGCGAACGCCCCGGCCGGTACGCGGTCGGGGCGTTCATCGATCATGCCAGCGATCAGGCGCGGGCGTTCTTGGCGGAGACGGATCCGTCGGTGGCCGAGACGCCCATCTCCTCGAGGGAGCGCCCCTTCGTCTCGGGGATCTTCGCGAAGACGAAGAAGAACGAGACGAGGGCGAAGAACGCGAAGATGCCGTACGACAGGGTCAGGCTGAGGGCCGCGAGGCTCGGGAACGACACCGTGACGATGAAGTTCGCGATCCAGTTCGCCATGCTGCCGACGCCGAGCGCGGTGGCGCGGATGCTGTTCGGGAACATCTCGCCGAGCAGCACCCACATCAGCGGGCCCCAGGTGGCGCCGAACGAGACGACGAAGAGGTTCGCCGCGACGAGCGCGACCGGACCCCAGGCTCCAGGCAGCGACGGGTCGCCGCTCGCCGACGTGGTGGCCTGGCTGAAGGCGAGGGCCGTCACCGCGAGGCTGACGAACATGCCGACGGAGCCGGTCAGCAGCAGGGGGCGACGGCCGACCTTGTCGACGAGTCCGATCGCGATGAAGGTGACCGCGACGTTGACGATGGCCGTGATCGTCGAGATCAGGAAGCTGTCCTCCTCCTGGAAGCCGACGGCCTGCCAGAGGGTGGTCGAGTAGTAGAAGATGACGTTGATGCCGACGAACTGCTGCAGCACGGCGAGGATGATGCCGACCCAGACGATGGGCTGGAGCCCGAAGCGGTTGCCGCGGATGGAGGACTTCTTGTCGAGCTCGGCTTCGGTCTTGATGGAGTCCGTGATCTCCTTCAGGCTCGTGTCGACCGTCTCGGTCGGCACGATGCTCTCGAGCACGGCCCGCGCCTCGCCCTCTCGCCCTTCGCCCGCGAGGTACCGGGGCGATTCGGGGAGGCGCCAGGCCAGGATGCCGTAGACGACCGAGGGCACGATGCCGACGAGGAACATCCAGCGCCAGGCGGCCAGGCCGAACACCGACGGCTCGGAGGCGCCGCCTGCGGTCACGGCGAAGAGCTGGTCGGACAGCAGCGCGGCGAAGATGCCGAGGGTGATCGCGAGCTGCTGGAACGACGCGAGACGCCCGCGGATGGCCTTCGGCGAGACCTCGCTGATGTAGGCGGGGGCGATCACCGAGGCGATGCCGATGCCGAGACCGCCGATGACGCGCCAGAGGACGAGGTCCCAGACGGCGAAGGCCGCGGCGGCGCCGATCGAGCTGATCAGGAAGAGCGCGGCCCCGATCAGCATGACCTTGATCCGGCCCATCTTGTCGGCGAGACGGCCTGCGACGTACGCGCCGATGGCGCAGCCGATGAGGGCCGACGCGACGGCGAAGCCGGAGGCGAACTCCGTGAGGCCGAACTCGTCGGTGATGGACGACACCGCGCCGTTGATGACGGACGAGTCGAAGCCGAAGAGGAAGCCTCCGACGGCCGCCGCGATCGCGAGACCCGTCACCCGCCTGTTCAGCTTCTTGGCCTCTGGTGATGCTTGCGCCGAGTTCGACACGGTTCTCCTTCTTGCTCCGAGGAGAGGGGCCTGGCCTCGTCTCCCCCACAACGTCGTGCACCCGATGGTCGTGCACCCGTGAACGATACGCCTCGGCGAACCGGGGTGCACACTCGGCAGAATCGCGGCATGACACCCGCACGAGATCCGTCCTCGCGGCAGGCCGCGGCGACGGCGCGCCGGACCGTCGAGGCGGTCGTGGTCGCCGTCGTGCTCGCCGTCGTGCTCGTGGCGGGCGGGGTCGTCGCGGCCGGGGCCTCGCCGGACGAGGCGGCCCCGGAATCGGCCCCGGTCGGAGGTCGAACCCCGGCCCCGTCGTCCGCGGCGGCGACCCGGGCCCTCGCGCCGCGCACGCCCTGGTCGTGGCCCGTGGCCGAGCCGCACCCGGTCGTCCGTCCCTTCGTCGCCCCCGAGCAGCCGTGGTCCCCCGGCCACCGGGGCATCGACGTCGGGGCCGCCCCCGGCTCGATCGTCACCGCGCCCGACGACGGCGTCGTCCGGTTCGCGGGCACGGTCGTCGACCGCCCCGTGCTGTCGATCACCCACGCCGACGGTCTGGTCAGCAGCCTGGAACCCGTGACCGCCGCCGTCTCGGCGGGCGACCCGGTCGCTCGCGGAGAGACGGTGGGCGTCGTCGTCGCCGGACACTCCCCCGACGTCGACGCCGTGCACCTCGGGGCCCGGCTCGACGGCGAGTACGTCTCGCCTCTGCTCTACCTCGGCGGCGGCCGACCGTCCGTGCTGCTGCCGACGCGCCCCCTCGGCTGACACCGACGGGGCCGGCTCAGGCGCGGGGGTGCGCCGTCCGGTAGCTCTCGCGCAACCGCTCGGTCGACACGTGCGTGTAGATCTGCGTCGTGCCGAGGCTGGCGTGGCCGAGCATCTCCTGCACGGCCCGCAGGTCGGCCCCTCCGTCGAGCAGATGCGTCGCGGCGGTGTGGCGCAGGGCGTGCGGCCCCGCGGGGCCCGTCCCGGGGAGGTCGCCGAGGAGGCGCGCGACGAGCCGATGGACCGCCCGCGTCCCGAGACGGTCGCCTCCGCCGCCCACGAAGAAGGCCGTCGTGCCGGACCCGTCGCCCGCGGCCACGAGCGTCGGGCGGGATCGGTCGAGGTATCGCCCGAGGGCCTCGGCCGCCGGCACGCCGAAGGGCACCACGCGCTGCTTCGCCCCCTTCCCGGTCACCCGCACCGTCAGCCGACCGAGGTCGACGTCGGTCACGTCCGCGCCGACGAGCTCGGAGACGCGCAGGCCCGAGCCGTAGAGGAGCTCCACGACCGCGAGGTCGCGCCGCGCCCCCGGGTCGTCGGTCTCGGCGCGGACCTCGAGGGAGTGCAGGAGCGTCTCGATCTGCGGTTCGGTCAGGACCCGGGGCAAGCGGCTCTCGGCCTTGGGAGCCCGGAGGCGGACGCCCACGTCGGTCGGTGTCCGGCCGGTCTCCTCCGACCAGCGGGTGAAGGCGCGGGCGCTGGCCGACCGACGGGCGAGGGTGGCCCGGGCCAGGCCCGATCGCGTCGCACGGTAGAGCCACTCGCGGAGCAGATCGAGGTCGAGATCGCCGAGGACGGGCTCACGACCGGTGCGGACCCGGGCGAAGTCGACGAGATCGGCGAGATCCGAGCGGTACGACCGGATGGTGTGCTCGCTGAGGCCGCGACCGTGTCGCAGGTGCTCCACGAAGGAGTCGACGTCGATCATGCCGCCAGAGTAGTCACGACGCGGAGGGACGCACGGTCTCCGACGCCGAGTGGTCGCGGATGCGTCTCGCGGGCACGCCCGCGTAGACGCCGTGCGACGAGAGCCTGCCGGTCACGACGGCGCCGGCCGCCACGACGACGTCGTCCTCGATGACGGCGCCCGGGAGGATCACCGCTCGAGCTCCCACCCAGACCCGCTCGCCGATCGTGACGGGCCGACCCGACGCACGGGAGTCCCAGGCGCCGGTCGGCGACAGCTCGTGGTGACTCGTGACGATCATGACCTCCATGCCCAGTGCGCTGTCGCTCCCGATGGAGACGGGGGCGACGGCCTCGACGAAGACGCCGCGGTTCATGTAGACGCTCGTGCCGATGGTGAGATCGCCCGGCCGGCCCACGAGGCGGAAACCGCCGCCCGGCCCCGAGCCCGCGCGCGCCCCCGCCGCACGCAGCAGCAGCCGCCGCGCGGTGCGGGGCACGAGCACCGATCCGAGGAGGCGCGAGAACACGATGTGCTCGACGGCCGACGTCGCGTCCTCACGGAGGTCGCGGGCGAACCGGCGACCGGGAGACGGTCGGCGCGGGGCGGCCGGCCCGGTGTCGGTGTCGGTGTCGGGCAGGGTCATGGCGGTCCTGTCGGGATCGGTCACGGGTCCCGCCCGGCCGCGCAGCGGCCCGGCACCCGCGTCGTGCGACGCTCGCGAGACGGTCGTCCCGCTCCGAGACGCTAGGCCCTCGTCGGCCTCCCCCGCTACGGCGCAACGACCCCGTCACCCCGCGTCCCACCTCGCTCTCACCCCCGGCCCGTCGCCGCCCGCATGCGCCGCCAGCCGTCCGCCGACCGGGCGACGAGCCCGAGCTGCTCCAGCTCGCCGAGGACCTCGCGGGCGCGACCCGTCGACAACCCGCTCGCCGCCGAGACCTCGTCCGTGCTCCGGTCGACACGCACGCTGAGCGCATCGCGAACCCGGACCAGGTTGGGGTGCTCGCGAGCGGAGGCCTCGTCGGCGTCCTCCGGGAACCGCCCCGGCAGGAGTCCCACGACGTCGTCCACCGACGTCACGCAGACACCGAGCCCCGACCGGATCACCGCATGGCAGCCCGCCGACGACGGCGAGGTGACCGGCCCGGGCACGACGCCGACCGGTCGCCCCAGCACCTGCGCGTGCGCCGCGGTGTTGAGCGCACCGGATCTCCGCCCCGCCTCGACGACGACCGTCGCGGCCGTCAGCGCCGCGATGACGCGGTTGCGCTGCCAGAAAGTCAAGTTATATGCACGCTAGGCAGGCGGCGTCTCCCCCTTCGCGACCTGCTCGCGGAGGGCTGCGTTCTCCTGGTGGAGAGACTGATTGTCTTCACGGAGTGCGGAGAGCGTCCCGTTTGTCTGCGACTTGATTGTGTCGATCTTTTCGCCCTGCTTGCCCAGCGCGTAGAACGTTCCTACGGCGGTGACCGCGAGTCCAAGGATCGTAACTATAAGAGAGGTAAAGGTTGCAGTCGCGTCGGGGCGGTGGATCGCTAGGACCACTGACCCGATAAGTCCTACAGCGGCCAGGCCGATGAAGGCAATGAAGGCGGCGGTCTTGTTCATGGTGCTTACTTTCTGTTCTTGATGGTGTCGAGGTCGTCAGGCTGGGTTGCCCAGTCGATGCGCGCGAATTCGAGTGCGGTGACGGTGACCTCGGTGATACGGACCGTTGGGGCACGCTTGAGCACACCAAGGGTCATATTCATTTCGCTGGTGTCCTTGAACTTTTGGTTGAATCCCGACCCAAAGATGCCCCGTTCCTGGGGTGCTTTGAGTAACAGAATGTCGATCATGTCTTCCTCCTCGGGAAGGGTTGGTGCGGGTAGGGGTTGGGCCGTGGCGGGGTCACAGACGCCGTGCCATAGCTCGTTTTTGATGGGAAAACTGAAGCCGTAGATCGGCCCGAGACGGTGAAGGGCAAGTTGCACGGGTGTGCCTGCGTAGCCCGCGCCGGAGCCGAAGTCGATGGCGTTCCCCCACTGGTGGTCGGAGGGTCGGTCGGGTGAGTACGCGGGGTTGAAGCCGGGCTTGCCCTGATTCACGAATAGGTAGTTCTGTCGCGCCCACGTGCGGGTGCCCTCGGTGTAGGTGAGGGTCGTGATGCCCGCCGCGACTACGGCAGGGTCGGCCAGCACGGCGGCGGTGAGCGCAGCGAGGTACGGCGCGACCGTTGCGTTGATCGTCTGCCCGTTACCGATTGAGACCTGCGGGCCTGCATAGTCGGTAGCCATTAGCCGACCGCGACCCACGTGAATTGCACAGTGTTGCCGGTGAAGGCCTGCCCATTGCGCCCGTCATCATGCCTGTACACGCGGAAGGCGAAGTTCGTGCGCGAGATCGACCCGTTGACGACGACGGCGGTCAAGTGTTCCGGGATCGTTGATCCGGTCACGACGCTGACGGTCACCCCTTTCGGTATGACCCCGAGCCCGTGCGCGACCGAGATCGTCCCCGAGCCGTCCGTCTGCGCAGACGAGAGTCCGGCGTTGACAATGTTGCGGTTCTCGACACGTGTCGTCCGGGCCATGACGGCGGCGATCTCGTCACCGCGCCTGTTGTCGTTCTCGTAACCAAGTCTGATGTCTTGGTTGCTTGTGTACGTTGCGAGCCCTGCGGCTGCTGCTGCGTCTCCGATTGCCATTTTGTGTTCCTTAACTAGTTGTGTAGGTGGCCCACGTTGTGCCCGTGGGAAGGGAGGTCCAGGTCTTCTGGGCGGGCTGCTGATTCCAGGCATTGACCGGCGTGTTTACGAGCCCCTTCGTCGTGACCGTCATTTCTGCGGTGCTTAGGTCCCATGTGACGGCGGTGACGTAACCGGTCCGGGTCACGTCCGGCGCGCTCGTAATCGAGACCTCGCGGCCCGGCATTAGGTCGAAATCTTCGGCAGCGGTTACCTCTTGCATCACGCGCTTCGCACGGAGGCGGACTAGGAGGTATGCGGCTGCGGTCTTGCCCGGGTAGCCGGTGCTGGTCCGCTCGATGGGGTAGACAGACTGCGGATTGGTCGGCCCCGCGTAGTCGGTCCGCTTGCGGTCGATGCCGTTGCGGTCCCGCCACGTATACGTGATCAGCACGCCGTCCGCGAAGAGAGGCGTGCCGTCTGGCTGTGTGGCGGTGCGGCTCCGTAGCTCATTGGCCGAATACAGGTTCGCCCCGTAATCAAAGTGCACAACGTCGGAGCGGTCTCTGTAATCGTTATTCGTGAGGATGAACGTGCCGTCGAGATCACAGAAGAGACGCTGATTGGCCGCGTCGAGGATGCCCTTAAGGAAGTCGTACGCTGACTGTCCAGGGCTCCACGTCAACGACTCAGGCGGACGCTCCGTGACCGGTACGCGGGTGGACGTTGACGCGTTGGCGTCCCCGTCCCACTTGTAGGCGTACGCGCTCGTATTAGTAGTGTTCCCGTCGAAGTACGGGATGAGTGAGACGTTGTTGGTGTCAAGCCCATTGCCCGCAACGAGGAGAATTGCGTCCCAATACACAACGTCATTCGCCCGGCCAGAGCCGTTATATAGACGTACCTCGACGTTGCTCGCGGTAGCCGGAACGGTGAACGTCGTGCGTACACGTCCGTTGGTGAATCGTGCGGACGGCCCCGCGTCGGACTGTGCGATGACGCGGCCTGTGCCGTTGACGGTGGCAACAATGACGATGCGGCGGGCGCGACTGTTGATCATGCCGCCCGGGGTCTCCCCCATGCGGAACGTGGCCGAGATGCTGTACTGCTGGCCCGCCGACATGCCCGGCTGCGTGGCCGTGTACGTGTCATTAGTTGATCCTGTCGGATTGATTCGACCTGAGAAGGTGCCCGTCGCCGCCCACGAATCGGAGCGCTCAATTGCGGCGTTCCCTGCCGTCCACCCTGCGGCGTTCGCGATTTCAAAACTGGGGTTTTCGATCAGGTTCGTCATCTCGGAGTACGTGATAAACGGTGTGTCAAGGGCGTCATACGATGCCGTGAAGCTCGGTCCCAGGACACGGTTCAGCACGTTGTAGACGATGCTTCGCAGGCTCGACTGCTGGCCCCATGCCGCCAAGTCTTCGGTTGTCGAGGGGAGCTTGTAATCCTGCAAATACTGCTCCGCGGACATAAGGCTGAGAGAGACGGTTCCCTCTGCATCGTTGACTTCAGTTCCGACCAGGGCCAAGCGGAAGAGAGACGTGCCGTTCCACACCGCAAGGGCGCTGTCATCCGCGGCAAGCTCAAGCTCAACGGACACCCGAGTTGCAGGGTCGAGCAACGCCATCACGGCAGCGGATGGTTTCGCGATAACGATCTGCGCGCGACCGAACGGAGCCCAATCCTCGTCAGCCGACAGCGAGCCGGAGAGGAGCCGGAAGGTGGCGAGGGTTTGCAGGCTCGAGTTTTTCAGGCGCGCCATGCGTACGGGTCGGCGGATCATACGATCACCTCGCGGAAGGCGACGCTGACAAGCCAGAAGACGCGCCCCTCAACGTTGAGCTCACGGGTGATGGAGCCGTCCGGCACGTAGGCCATACCAATGGTGGTCAGGTGGTCGTCACGGAACTTCAGGACGCCGGTGCCCGAGTGCATTAGCTCGCACTCGTAGGCGTCAGCCTCGGTCAAGAATTTGTAGGTCAGCGTCCCGGTGCGGAGTCCGGCAGGCGAGAGGGCCGCGTCCTGACCGCCGCCGAGCACGTCGTGGAAGACGTTCTTGGACTCGCGGTTGGACTCGTAGCCGACAACCTGAATGGGATTTGAGGCTGCGGTGCGGGCGTCACTCGACCCGTCGAAGTACGTCTGATCGTTCTGCGCCTCGGTGATGAGCACGGAGTCCCAGCGGATTACGTCTGCGGCAAGCTCCGAGCCGTTGTAGAGCCTGATAAGAGGTGCGTTCGCACCGACCGTGAAAGTGACGGCAAGGCGGCGGGTATCTCCCGCAATATTCAATGCGGCGGCGCTTTGCAGAGCAGCATTTTCGACGGCGTTATATACGACTACGCGGCGCGCACGTGCGTCCAAGGCCGTGCTCGTCTGCGCTGCGGGGACCTGGATATCGGCGCTGACCGTGTACGTAGTGCCCTGTGCAAGGCCATCGAAGGTGACTGTGAGGAACGAGTCCCGGGATGCGGAGCCGTCCGGTGTAAGACCAACGGACGCGCCGCCCGAGGTGGACCACTCGGTCACGCGCGTCTGCGTCACGCGGTTGCCCGTATTACTTCCGGCCTCAACTTGGGGTCGGGATGCGTAGTTTGTGCGCGCAACGACGCCACGGGTTACCTCTTGCGAGGTCGTGGCGTTAGCGGTGCCGGTCCAGCGGTATGCGCTGACAATTTCGGTACTTGTAATTTGGCTGCTCACGGCACGCCTACTCCCTGGCGTGTGCCGAATTGAGATGAAAATGTGGACTGGGTGCGGGCGGTGACGTCCGCGGCGAAGCTCTGACCGTCGAGGGCCCGCTGCACGTCGCGCGGATCGACAACGAGGCGGACCCGAGCGGTGAGCGCTGCGGTGTCAAGCTCGGACTGCGCCTGCGAGGCGAATGAGCCCGAAGCGGTCGGCGTGATGGCGGGTGTGTCGGTGACGAGATTGGTCAGGGCACGCATCGATGCGCGGACCGGTGCTAGCTCTGCGAGACCACCGGCGAAACCCTTCACCGCGAACACGGCGAGTTCCTTCATGCGGCGCGACGGCGAAGCGATACCCAGCGTGGATTTCACGTTGCTGAGCAATGACCGACCGATGTCGGCAGCGATGGACCCGATGCGTCCGAAGCTCCCCCGCACACCGGCGACAAGACCTGAGACGATCTGCCCGCCCGCGGACACGAGGAGGCTCCCCAGGTTGCCGACTGCGGAACGGACCTGACCGGGAAGCTGACGGAAGAATGCGACGGCAGCGCTCAAGCCGGTGCGGATGCCAGCACCGAGGTTCCGGACACCCGCGACGATTGACGACCAGATGCCCGAGAAGAATCCGACCAGGGCGGAAGCGCCAGCGCGGAGACCCGCTACAGCCGTTTGGAAGACCGCTTTGATTCGGCCCCAGACGCTCGACCAGAGGTCACCGAGAGAACGGACGGCACCGCTGAAGTTGCCACTGAAGAGGGCGCTGATCGCCCGGACGGCAATAGTCAACGCACCAGCGATGACCTTGACCACAAAGGTAATGACTTGGATGAGGACGTTCAGGACGGGGACCAGGGCGGAGACGATGACACCGACAAGACCCAGGATCGGGGTCAAAATGACGGTAAAGAGTTCTATCAGCGGTGTGAGGACCGCTGCGGCAAGCTGGATCAGCGGTGCGATCAGGGTTAGGACGGCGGCGACCAGGGGCAGGATGGCACCCGTGATCAGCGGCATGATCGCCGTTAGCAGCGTCGAGATGACCGTTGCAACGAGGGTGATGATGGGCGCGAGGGCGACCAGGATCGTCGTCAGGACAGGCCCCAGAGCACTCACAAGCTGGCCGATGATCGGGGCCAGCGTCATGAGGATGGTGACGAGGGCTCCACCGATGGTCCCGGCTACCTCTGCAATGACCGGGGCAAGGGTGACGAGCACCCCGGCGAGGGCGCCGACAAGCTGGATCACAACGGGCATCACGGCGGCCACGACGGTCCCTAGGACAGTCCCGAGGCTCGTAGCAAGCTGCACAACGGTCGGCAGAAGTGCAACGAATGCACCGCCGAGGGCCGCACCTAGAGCAGCGAACGTCGGAGCAACGGTTGAGGCGTTAGTGCGCAAGTAGTTGAAGACCTGGGCCAGAGGGGACACAGCGGTAGCGATACCTAGGAATTGCTTCACCACGTCTGCTGCGGGGAACGTCCCAGAAATCAGAGTCGAGATGACGCCGTTGAGGCCAGAGACGAACGAGGCGAACCCCTCGGAGTCGTTCAGGCGGACCAGGAAGTCATTGACGAGGGTCAGTGCACCCTTGATGGAGGGCATCAGGCCGGAGGCCAGGGACTCGGTGACGGTGCCGAATTCGTTGCCGATCTTGGCGACGAGACCGGACGTGGTGGAGCCGAACGCGGCAGCGGACCCGCCGAACTCTTTGTTGACTTCGGCCAGGATGATGCCCTGCGCACCCGCCATGTCACCCGCGGCCTGCATGGCAGCGACCTGCTGCTTCTGCTGATCGGTGAACGTGACACCTTGCTTGGTGAGCTTGCTGAGACCTGCCGTGGGGTCGTTCAGCGCCTTACCAAGAGTCATCGACGCAGACTTCACGTCAGTGCCCATGGCAACGGAGAGGTCTAGGGCTGACTTGGTGGCCGCATCGAAGGTCGTGCCCTTGATGTTCGTGAACGTGAGGAGCATGTTCTGCCCCTCTTGGATCGACTCGGCCTCAACGCCTGTCAGTCGTTCAAGTGCGCCGTTAAGCGTGTTGATTTGCTCAACGGAGCGCCCCGCAGCACCGCCCGTTGACTTCACAACGGCCTCGGTCTGCGCGTTCAGGCGCTCAATGCGGGCGAGGCTCTTAACGGCCTCAACCCCGAGGGCACCGATGCCGATAGCGGCAGCGCCGAGGGCTGCGGCGGCACCGAGGGCACCGAGCTTTGCAACCTTGCCGAGCTTGCCGAATCCGTTGGACACGTCGGAGAGACCCGCGGTTGCCTTTTTGGTGTCGGCAAGCACGCTGACGATGACGGTCTGTCCAGCCATTTTGTGCTACTTTCAACGTGGAATAGTGTGGGCCCCGGCAGAGAACGGAAACTCTGCCGAGGCGGCATAGGGGTTACTTGCGTTTGTTTGCCTCGCGAATGATCGCGTCCCGCTGGCGAACGGTCAGGGCGTGGTATTCGGAGGGCGCGACGCCCAGATGCACGACGAACTTCGCGAGATCGTCGGCCCTCCGCTGGACTAGTTTTTTACTTCGGGGTCCTCGTCATCACCGAGGCCGATGATCGCGTTAGCGGCGGTAAGGGTTAGCTGCGCGGCGTCCACGGTTGTGTACTCGGGGCTCCCCGTGCGGCGCTTGACGATTACGACTAGGGCCATGAGAAGGTCGCCCTTTGGTGCGTCGTCATCCCCGATGCTCCCTAAGGAGAGACCGGTGGTCTTCTCTAGGAATGCCACCTCGCCGAGGGTGAGGGATTCGAAATCAAACTTGCTAGACATTGCTTTTCCGTTTCTTATTGAAGATCGTTGCGGCGAAGGATTTCGCCTATACCCTGATCCAGGGTTGAGATCGCATTACCCTTTTGAGCTTCTGCTGCCTCGTTGAGGAATCGTGTTCCGGGGATGTTGCGGGCGGGCCACCCGTAGTTCTGCACGCCCGCGTATTTGGCTTTCACTCCCCCCGCTCGGACTACAGCCTTTGTTGCGCCGCGTCCTGCACGGATACTTCCTGCGAGGGCTCCCGATTTGACGGGAGGTTGTGCTGCGTTGACAATCAAGGTGCCTATTTCGTGCATGAGGTCTTTCATGTCCTGCATATCGGCACCGCTCTGGCGGAGGGCGCGAATTGTTTTATTCAGGCCCTCCACCTTGACGGTCACCGGCGCGGCCATTCTTAGCTGACCAATGTTGTTACTTCGCCGACAACTTTCCACTCAAAATCAGCAGTCCAGTCATCCCCGCTTACCTGGGCGTCTCCACCGAGATCGGGGCGGTTACCGATACGGACCGTGCCGGTAAAA
The DNA here is from genome assembly GCF_007988805.1 of Frigoribacterium faeni. Taxonomy (GTDB): domain Bacteria; phylum Actinomycetota; class Actinomycetes; order Actinomycetales; family Microbacteriaceae; genus Frigoribacterium; species Frigoribacterium faeni. The sequence continues at coordinate 177,732 of NZ_BJUV01000001.1, forward strand.
ATGGGCTTATCTGCGGTTGCAGTCGTATTTAGTCCGGGTGCAAACTTGAACGCGATCTCCTTACCAGAGTTTGCCCAGGCATAGCGCCAGAAGCTTGAACTGGTAAGGGACTGGATCATCGTTCCGGCGATTGAGGCCTGCTGAGTTGTGCCCTTGGAGGCGTCCTCGAAGGTCACCGTGCCGGAATCTGAATCGGTGTGAAGTATGCGGACATTAGTTGCGTCGGCGGCAAAGTCAGTTGTGCCAACTGTGAATACGAGGCCGGAGCCTTTTAGCCGTGTGCTAGGCATTTTGATTCCTTAGAGATCGATGGTGAAAGAGATTTGGATGGTTTGAGACAGGTACGCGATGCCGTTGAGCGTGATGCTTTGAGGCTGATCGGCCCCGTTGACGGAGATGCCCGCGGACATGAGAGCGGTGATAGCGGAGGAGATGTTGTCGTCTACTTCCTGCGTGACCTTTTCGTTGCCTCCACGGGCCGATACGTACGTGACTTCAAGGTTCAAAGTCGCCGTGGCGAAGGTCTGGCCTGAAGAGAGGTACGGGCTATTCGGGGTGACAAGATAGGCGGGGAGCACAGTGCGCTCGGGAATGTACGTGTATGCCGCTCCGTCGTCCCCAATGAGGTCTGCGAGGATGACGCGCACAAATTCACGCTCTGCGGCGAGGTCGAGACTCATGCGAACCCCAATCCGACAAAGGGCTGAAGCAACGGGTAGACGCTCACCAGGGGGTCGCGGTTCACTCGCATGGGTGCCCCGTCCGCTGTCGCGAACTGGCTGATCCCCATGGGTGCGGACTTGCGCTGGAAGACCTCGGAAGCGGCGACGAGATACGAGTAATCGCGCACCCCAACGGGGACCACGGCACTGCCGACATACTGATCTACTAAAGCGACACCTGTTGTCAGGGCGCGCTCTAGATCAGCGTCGTCGCGGGCCGTGATCCCGACGTAGCTCCGAAGGTCATCCAACGTGATCATGCTTACGCAGCCTTCAAAGGCACGATGCCATTAGGAAGCTCGTTAGCGATAGCTGTGTAGCTGTAGACGCTGAAGTCCTTGGAAAGGTTGATGATGTTATCGTCCTGCAAGCGGACAAGAGGGCTGCGGAATTCGCGGAGCGCATTCGTGTTGATGAACGCGTTCTTGTTTGCAGGGAGCTTGGGGTCAAGCACGATACGAACACCAGCAATGTCGCCGGTTAGAGACTTAACAGATACGGCACCAACGTTGTTTGTACCGGCACCCGTGATAAGGAAGACGGGGCGTCCATCACTGCCTTGCAGAGCGATGAGCTTCTTGAAGGTCGCGGTGTCAACAACGAGGGCGTCAAGGGAGAGGCCATTGTCGGAGTAAATACCCGATGCGTCAACGATTGCGTTGATCCAATCAACATAGGTCGCGGATGCACCAGGAGCAGTAACAGTGTTGTTGTTAGTGGTCGAGGTTGCTACAGCCTTAACGTATTCAGTGCGGAATAGCGTGTTGAGGGCCTTTCCGGCGGCGATTGCCTGAGCGTTGAGGCTGGCGTTCAGGATGTTGAGGCTGCTGCGCTCAATCTCCTGGCGGGAAAGCTGCGTGTAGCCACCGATGGTCTTTACGGGTGCGAACTTGGTTTCTAGCTGCACCTTGCCGAAGACGAGATCGTCGCCCTCGTTGGCCTGTACGGCAACAACAGAGGAGTCGCTCTTCAATTGCCCGTACTCAACGTTTAGTCCTTCAGAAGGGAGAGTGCCGCTGGCGAAGAGGGCACGGAGTGGTGCCGCCTCTTCGATCAGGCGAGTGAGGTCTCCGACCCATGCGTCCTTAACTACAGAGTCAGCAGTGGTGCCACCTGTATAAGCGCGTGTGGTCTCAGCGTCACCCTTGGCGATAGCCTTAAGAACCTCACCAGCGGAGCGGTTGTCGGTCGTAAATGCAGGCTCACCCTGCTCGGATAGTCGAGAGTTTGTGACCTCTAGACGGCGGTCTAGGGCCTCAATAGAAGTGCGGAGTTCTGCAACTTCTGCAGTTGCGTCGGTGCTTTCTGACACGGGAATTTCCTTATTGGTTGGGGTGGCCTCACGGGCCTCGGTGATGGTTGCGCCGGAATAGGCGGGGAATGTAACGGCGGAGACCTCGCGGAGGTCTACGCGGGTGCGGACGATGAGTCCGTCGTCTTCGGTGCGCTGCTCAACGGGAATGAAGCCGACCGAGAAGCGGTCAACTACGCCGTCTTTGAGAAGCGCGCGGGCGTCGCGGCCCTGAGTGGTGTCGCTGATCTGGGCACGAATAAATAGGCCGTCCTCGCGATCCTCAGAGGCGATGACCTTCCCGATGACCTCGCGGTGTTGCCAGAACAACTTCACGTCGGTCGCGTCGATGGAGCCGCGTTCGAACATCTCTTCGAACCGTCCACCGATGGTGGCGCGCTCGTTCCAGGGGACGGCGATGCCCTCAACGACGCCGGAGTCGGCGTCGGCTCGTAGCTCTACGGAGCGGGTTTCAATGGCGGTCATTCGGTTACCTCAGGGGTCTCGGGAGTGGGAGCCGGCGATGCGGACTTGAGGTCGTCGCCGCCCGCTAGAGGCGCTAGGCCTTCGATGGCGCGGACCTCGTTGACGGTCACGAATCCGGCTCCGAGCGCTACGGCGTGGGCGGCATAGCGGGTCGTGGTGTCGGCGCGGAGTAGGCCCTCAAAGTTCCCGCGGACGACGCCGAGGCCGGGGACGAGAGTGGACAGAGCGTCCTCAATCTCGGAGACATAGGCGGTGAGAGAGAAGCGGGCGAATTCGGTCCACGCCTGGGAGACGTTGCTGTAGGTCTGCGAGGTGCCCTGCACGTCAGCTAGGAGGAGTGCTGCGGGGATGCCGAAGATGCGGGCGATGCCGGTCGTGGAGAAGCGCTGGGCTTCAATCCATTGGGCGTCCTCGGGGCTTAGGAAGATCGGGTTGTAGTTGAGCCCGTTGCCGAGTACGCGAACCCCGTAGCCGTTGTTTTCCCAGCGGGCTTTGGCCTCTTCGGCGGACTCGGGAGTGAGGCTCTGGTCGGACTTGAGGATGCCGGTAGGTGTGTCGGTGTCGCGGAACCAATTTGCTGCGTAGTCTCGCGTGTCTATCGCACCACGAAGCTCGGACTGGGCGGCCTGAATGGGACCGAGACCGAGCGCTTGCCCGGGGATGCGGGTCAGGCGAAGGTGACGGACGCGCTCAGGACGCAAGTAATCGGAACCGGTGCGGTACCCCTTGACGGTCCCTGCGCTGTCTACATCAACCTGCGTGGCCTGCGGGTCGAGCACGGTGACGTTGAGAACCTTGCCCGAGGCGTCGCGGTCAACGCGCCAGAAAGCATTACCCGTGAGCGCCATGCTGGTAACGGTTGTTTCCACAAAGCTGCGCTGTGACATATCGGCGGAAGGCTGACGGATGAACGTAGGCGAGTTGGCAACAAGGCGGTCGCCGCGGTACACGTCAAGGGAGACCTGCTTGGCCGCGGTGCTGATGAGCGCTACGGCCCGGTAGACAGTCCCGAGCGTCACGGCCTGTTCGGTCGTCACGCCGGTAGCGCTGGGCGCGCGCGAAGGAATGCGGTGCGCGAGACGGTTGTCGGCGGACGTGGAATCGGGCGGAGTCACCGTGCTGTCAGCACGGGACTCGACGCCCCAAAACCAGTCACCGAAACGGCTCAACGTTTTTCCCTACATTCGAATGTTTATACTTAACATTCTACCTGATATATAGGGTGGTGAGTTGAGGGTCAGAACAATTGGAGTCCCATATCGACGTTATTCTCCGCAACATAGACGGCATTGACGGTCGCTATTACGGAATCAATATCCATAAGTGTTGGCCCTTTAATGAGCCGATAGTCATCTCCACGCGCTTTGGTCGCCGTGCGGGGTATCTGCATCGTCAGCAGAAGGTCTCCCCCATGCCGTATTTCCTTATGTGCAACCTTCGAATAGAACAAGGAAGCCCCGGAATACACGTCCCCGACGTTGATAAACCGGACAGGCATACCGCGTCCCTTGAGGCGGAGCCCAAGTTCCCTGAGATTGAATGAGTCAACTACGAAAGTTGCGACACCTTTCGCGTACAGGGCGATGCACAAGCGCTCTAGCTGATCGATGGTGGGGTTGCGGGGCCACGCGACCAACTCGGTGAAAAGTGTTCCGTCTTCGCGCTTGATGGCGGCGGCGAAGGTCGCGGCGGACCAGTCGTTGGTGCGGTCGATGCTGATGACGGGTCGACCCTTGGGGAACGCCTCTGTGCTGGCGCACTGCGTCCACATCCCGAGGTCCATCCAGCCGGAGTTTCCGGAGATGAAACGGTTGAGGTAGTAGCGGATGGCCTCGCTCTTCGGCAGTCCTCGCACGTCAGACATGACCGCCTCAACGTCCTTGTATCCGCCCTGAACGGCCGGATTTGCGGCGGTGATGTATTGGGCCAGGGTCTCGTCATCGTCCGGCACACGGGCCTCAGGGGCGTCGTAGATCACCGCGTAGAAGCGATCAAGCTCCCCCGCAAAGCTCTTCTCGGCATTGACGTAGAGACGCTGCAGTAGCTCCGACTCGTCATCACCTGCGGTCGTGGCACCGAAGACGAGCGTGTTCCGGCGTCCACCCGTACCAGCTACCAGGGCATCCCAGACTTCAGGCTTGAGAAGGTGAAGCTCGTCGCACACCGCGCCCGAGACAGGGATGCCCTGGAGGCTCGCACTTGATGACGCCTTTAACTCGTAGCGTCCACCCGCTACAGCACGGATACCGCGTGTCTCGGTGAGCTTTTTGAATCGACTGGCAAGCGCGGGGTTGGACTGAATGACCGAAAGGGTCCTGTCATAAATCAGCGCCGCTTGCTCGCGACTGCGGGCCACGCCGACCACATACGCCCCGCGGAGATCGCGGAGCAAAAGATATAAACCGAATGCTGCGGTGAGTTCACTTTTACCAGCCTGGCGGCCCACGCTAAGGAACGCCTGGCGGTGTCGTAGCTGACCGGCGCGCTTGTGGCCCTCAGGGTATTGCTCGGTCGCGCCTCGCAAGATATCGACCTGCCACTGAGCGAGCGAGTACCCGGTACCCGATTTCCAGGCACGCTGAATCACCGGCAAATAGGCATCGATATCGGCGGTGAATTCCGGGGACAGGGGTGGGGTACTTCGCATGGCGCTTACCGCTTTTCGAGAGCGGCAAGCTCAGCCTCTAGAGGGTCGATGGTGACCGGGTTTGCCATCGCGTCCACACGCTTTACAAGGTTCCGATATACCAGTCCGAATTGGCTCTGAAGTGCGCCTTGGCTCGGATCGTCGTCTAGCTCCTTCGCCAGACTGCGGAGTTGCACGAGTGCCGGGGTGTCGGTCGCGGTTAGCTCGGGATGAGCGGCAATGAATTTGCGTACCGCGCCCATATAAGTGGTCGGTAGTCGGTCGGACATTTCAAATCTTTCAGAGTTGGTTTGTGAAAAGAAGAGGTTGAGGCGGGGTGATCTGGGTGCCCTCAGAAAAGCCCCCGGGTCGGATCAGAGCCGATCAAGCCATTTCGGGTTGAATCCCGACATGCGAACGAGTTCTTGTGCTCCTTTTGAGGAGTTGTCAGACCGGCATGATGCAATGAGATTGGTCAGCTCATCTGTGCCGCCATTGGCCTTAGCTATTAGGTGATCGACCGTTGCGTCTGCACCCTCAAGGTGCTTGCCACACCACGCGCACTGCCAGTTATCGCGTGCCAATACCTGCGCCCTCAGCCGATCCCACTCAGGCCCGTGTGAACTGTGCTGACTCACGAAACAGCCCGCCTTCCACGTGCGTAAGCAGCGTGTGCGGCACGGCAGCACTGCTCCCTGCATCCCCTGCCATACCCGCCCTCGGTGCCGTGTGGGACGGGCGCTGAGGTGCTGGCCAGCCACACGCGGCGGTAGTGCGGCGTGCACAGCCCCTTGGCGTACAGGGGGCGTTCACACCCCTCTTCCTGGCATATCTTCATGTATCTATTATCTCATGCTATATATCACATGAGTGCGGCCAAGGGAGATTAGTCCGACTTCCTATATGGGAAGTCGTGCTTATCTGAGTGTTGCTGATTTCCCCTAAACAAACTTGGAACAGTTTGAATTGAGTATGTATCCCACCAACCCACGGTTGACAAGGAGAAAGTTGTTAGTACTCTTCAATCAAAGTGTTCAAGCCGTGCAATCATAGATATATGGCACGCTCGACACCTGCCATTCATATAGACCACCCCGCCCTCCCTTATGCGTGTCGAGCCGCATAACGTTGAGGGCGGGGCTTTCCGTTAGGAATGAAATGCAACCGATCACATGGAGTGAAGCGCACTCGATGCTCACTCAGATTCTTGAACTAACCACCTCAATGACAGAGAGCAACGACAATGACTGACCTAGTCGGGCAGGGTGAGCCTGCTGAAGTAGATTTTGACAAAGTGGCCGCGTTCTACACGGCATTTCAAATGCAAGACTCGCTTCTTGCCGAATTGCTTGCTGAAGGAAGCATCGCGGGCGCTAATTGGAGCGAGGCGATTGCTGACCCCATGACGACGTACCTCGCATGGACTCGTGATCGCGGGTGGCTCCACTGGGAAGGGAAGGTATGGGTCTCCATCCCCGACCCCTCCGCTACCGAACTCGTGCGCCGGGAACTCAAGCTGCTCTTCGGCATGCTCTGCTCGCGACCCGATGTGGACGCCCACCATGTGAAGACTCAGTACGCCCAACTGCTCACCGAGTCCAAGGCCAAAAAGGTCACGTTCTTCCTCAAGGGGCTACTCACTAGGCAGCCCGATTGGTTCGACCGTGAGCCGGATCTGATCAACTGCCAAAACGGAGTGCTGGATCTCCGGACCGGAAGCCTGCATCCACACGCCGCTCGGTGGTACATGACCAAAATCACGGATGCGGAGTATCACCCCCGCGCCAAGCACGCCGACTGGAACCGCGCGCTTCAGGCGATGCCAACTGATATTCACGACTACATGCAGGCCCGCTATGGACAGGCCATCACCGGATATCCCACAGATGACGACGTACTTCTCGTCCAAACGGGCGGAGGGCAGAACGGAAAATCGACCATCGTCAACGCCATCGTGTCGGCCCTGGGCGGGTACGGCGGGTTCGTGCCGGAGAAGGTCTTGCTGGCCAACCCAGGTGAGCACCCGACAGAACTCATGACGCTGCGCGGCACCCGCATGGCCGTAATCGAGGAGACCCCAGAGGGTCATCGCCTCCCTACGAAGAGGCTCAAGGACCTCGTTGGAACCCCGGTCATGACTGCGCGCGCGATGCGTCAGGACTTCGTGTCGTGGAGCACCACGCACACCCTGTTCCTCAACACGAATTACGTTCCCCAAGTAGCTGAGACAGACCACGGCACCTGGCGTCGTCTACAACTCGTCAAGTTCCCATACAAGTTCGTAGACCCCAACGATCCACTCATGGCCCCCAACGAGAAACACGGTGACCCCGGCCTACGAGATCGCATCCGCTACAACAAGGATCGCCAGCTTGAGGCCGTGCTGGCCTGGGTGGTCGAGGGCGCGATGAATTACTACACGAACGGCAAGCGCCAGTTCTCGGTACCCCTCAGCATTCAGTCCGACACGCAAGCTTGGCGCGAAGAGGCGGACCTGATCTTGGCGTACAGCAAGGAGCGCCTCACGTTCGAACCGTCCTCGTCTGTTGCGACGACCGAACTCTACGAAGACTTCTCGACGTGGCTGAAGGACTCAGGACGTTCGACTTGGAACGATCAGACGTTCGCCTCGCGGTTTGGCGGTCACGATCTCGCGGATCGAAACCACGTGACGAAGGTTCGAACGTCTTCACACGCTAGCATCGTGCGTCGAATCGGTGGTGGCTTCGCTCCACCGCTCCCCACCAAGGTCAACGTCTGGAAAGGCGTTTCGTTTAACTAGGTGGACAGGGGTGGACAGGGGTTCATTGTTCGTCTCCTAGTAATCATCTCTAGAGAACAAACCAAGTACCCCTGTCCACCCCTGTCCAGTCGAATCTCACAAAATTACGTCTCCCCGGGTCCTAGACCGATGATAAGTAAAGACCGCTGGCATCACCGTGCTAGTAAGCTCCCGGTCAAATATGCCCGTAATGCGCCATGATCCTTCTTGATCCGGAACCGGCTCAACGATGGAGCCCGAATTTTTGATGGTGTACACCGCATCAACGTCCGAATCATTTGGTCCGCGATAGCTCAGCACGAACTGTCCTGCTGTTGGAGTGCCCTCACCGTCTTTGTCTTGATACTTATGTGCACCAATCCAGTGAGACAACGCATACTCGATCTTGTACTCACCCTTGGTCACTTGGTTCGGCTCTACGATGAGAACGTGCACTCGGTGTAAACCCCCTACACGGAACCCGCTGCTGGCCTTGAGTTCAATCGGCACTTGGCCGTCGTTGCGGATTTCAACGTCGACCAACACTCGCAAGCGGATTGACTCGTCACGTGGCAACCGAAAAATCGTGTTGTCTTCAACAGTCGTCTCTTTCAAATTTGGACCCGGCATCGTCACGTCGGTCATCACGTACCGAGACGCTGAGATGATCAGTTGCGGCGCCCGCGCGTCAAGGCGAGCGATCTGAGCCTCTCGCAGCGTGTCTTGAGCTACAGCAACCGCCGCTTCAGCGGACTGAGCGGACCGTTTCGTGTAGACAGCCTGAAACGCCACCACGACGGCGGAGGCAGTCGTACCGATGGCGGCACCGATGGTTGCGACCACCGACCATTCGTTGAGTTCCATTCATGTAGTTTGGCAGATCACAGCACATCGTCCATGTCAGACGCCACGGCCAGGAAACGAACAACGGCCCTGCCGATGAGGCAGGGCCGTCGTTTCGTTCGTTACGTCAACAGATCGAACAGGTCAGTGACGTTCACAACCAAGTACGTGACCGCCACAACAAATTTCGTCATGGCGGATACGATCATGTTGATTGCACGCGCGACGCTGTTGAAATGTGCCGCACGTTCGTCAATTTTGTCCTTGACTGCGCTAGACTGGGGCATGCCCCGATGTTGAGTACTCATGACGTTCCTTTCGTTGGGTGCCGCCGCGGTGTGAGACTCGAAAACTCACCGTGACAACAGAATTGATGCAGCCCCGTAGCTCCTGCCAGAGCTAACGGGGCTGTGTCTTGCGACATAGCCCTAACGGGCATTGTCGATTCTACATCTGGCTAGAGGCGTTCGTGGGGAAACTGCTCCCGGGAGACAAATCGGCCGACTTTCTTTCTCTCTTGTCCCCGCCTTCTACGCTCATACGGTGTCACAGAGTGGTTTTTGTACCCCGAATTTCTTTCTCTTCTATCTGAAGACCTTCGGCGTGTCGCACTGCCTTCGACTCTTCCTGGGGCTAGCTCAGGGGCTCGACAACAAGCCTTTCCACATCTCGGCTCGGACTCTTCGGATACTTGCGGGCCGAATGGATCGTGATACGGAAGCTCGTACGGAGGATTTCCCTCTGCCTCTCGATACCGAGCGACGCCCAAAACTCTGGCCATCCGGCCTCGTCTCCGTTGTCCGCTTGAGCCTCAGCCCACATCCGTTTCACCTCGGCGGCAAGGTCAGCGGAAGCTAGCTGTCCCCGCTCGCGAGCAATCGACTCCCCCACTTCCAACGAGAGCGCGTCGATCTCGGACAACTCGCGTCGGATGCGAGCCATGTCGATGCCGGGCATCATGGCCAGTTCGGTGACTTGCGTACGTCGTGTAGATAGTTCTGCGGACTCGGACAGAAGCTTGCGGATCGTGTTCGACTCGTGAGCGGTGTCATGCGGCGTGCCTTGCGTAAGGAAGCGCCATCCGATCTCCTCAATGACGATGCTGTCCGCCACGTCTTTTCGGATGAAGACGTGGTTGCCGTTCGTGTTGCCACAGCGGTAGCCGCGCATCATTACGAGTGGTCCACCGCATTCACCACAGATTGCAATGTTGGACAGCAGGTGTTTGGCGACATTGCCCGGACTCGTGCGGCGGCTCGGATCAGCGAGAATCGCGCGTGCGGCCTCGGCATCCTCACGAGATACGAGTGGCGTGATGGCCGTCCCCTCAGTCACAACACCCTGATGCTGCACCTGCCCGCCGTACGCCACCACGTTGATGAGGTCCCGCACACGGCGCGGTTCCCACCGGACCACCTTCGAGTTGGCCCGGGGCACCCCCTCGGCGTTCAGTTCCTTCGCGAGGCCGTAGACCGTGCCTCCGGACAGTATGTGCGCGAATGCCCGCCGTACGATGACGGCCTCTTCTTCGCGGGGCGTCACGTTGTCAGGCTCGTATCCGTAGCGCCGCCGACCAGGGACTGGCCTGCCCGCTGCAACCCGCGCGATGTTGGCCCTCTTCTGGCGCTCCCCCTTGCGTGCGACTTCGAACCGAGCGAGCGCGGTGAGCATCGTTGCCCGGAATTCACCGTCTGCGGTGGTGAGGTCGATCTCACCATCTACGGTGACGATCTTGAGACCGAGATCCAGCAAAGTCAGCATGTCCCGTTGCGAACGGATGAGCCGGTCCAGGTCTACGGCGATCACGTGCGTGAATTGGCCGTCTTCGGCGTCTTTGAGCATTCGGCCCCACGCGCTCTTGGCTCCGCGTACTTTGGAGGCACTAGCGGCGTTGTCCTCGTACTCCGCGGAGACCGTCCAGGAACGCGAAAGCGCCAGTGCCCGCGTGCGGGTCAACTGGCGCTCGATGCCTTCCTGGTGGTCCTGAGACTGGCGGACGTAGATGGCAACTCGGGTCATGCATACGACTGTACTTTGTGGTGCAGGAACCGCCACTTGCTCGGCGTGCTCCCGCAGGGCGACTCGGAGATCACCAGCCCGGTCTCCGCCACCGACCGCAGCAGGGAGTCGTGCCCCGAGGGGTAGAACCGGTCGACGCCGCCCGCCATGACGGCCACCGTCGCGGACTCGGCCGCCAGCGCCGCACGATGGGCCATGCCGTCGATGCCGTAGGCGCCGCCCGAGACGACCGTGAAGCCCCGGTCGCAGAGGGCGCTGCTGAGATCCGCCGCGACCTGCTCGCCGTACGAGGTGGAGGCCCGGCACCCGACGACGGCCACGGACGACTCGACGGTGGGCAGCTCGCCCGCACCACGCAGCCAGAGAGCCGCGGGTGCGTGCTCTCCGAGCCCGTCGAACGCGCGGGGCCAGTCGCGGTCGCCGGGCACGACGAGACGGAGGCCGAGGACGGTCGCCGCCCGGAACGACGCCAGGACGCGGGGCTCGTCGACGCGGGGCGCCCAGCGGGAGAGCGCCTTGGCGATCCGCCGGTCGGGGATCTCGCCGGGGTCGACCCCGGCGGTCCGCAGCGCTCGGCCGAACAGCGACGGGTCGCCGTCCGACTCCCGCCGCTCGATCGACTCGAGCACGACGCGCAGGGCGACGGCCGCGCCCAGCACGCGCCGTGCCAGGCCGCCGACGGCATCGCCAGGCTCGACCAGACCCGACCACGCCGCATGGGCGAACGCGTCGACGGCCCCCTCGCCGCCCGCCCCGTCGCGACGCAGTGGCGCCACGATCTCGGCGAGCTCCTGGCGAGTCGCCCGCAAGAGCCCGTTCACATCGACCTCCGCAGGCCGAGCGCCCCGACGACGTGCCGCCGTTCCGGTCGCTCGACTCCGTCGAGATCGGCCAACGTCCAGGCGACGCGCAGCACCCGGTCGTAGCCCCGCATCGTGAGCGCACCCGTCTCCAGCGCCCGGTCGGCGGGCAGGGTCTCGGCGACCGGCAGGCGGTTCGGCCGGTCCCGCAGCCAGGTGCCCGGCACCTCGGAGTTGAGCCGCCACGGGGTGGACGCGAGGCGCCGGCGCGACCGGGCCCGCGCCTCCTCGACGGATCGCCGCGCCTGGGCCGTCGTGAGACGCTCGGCCTGATCCGCGAGACGGAAGGCGGCCGAGCTGATCCGGGCGACCCGCAGCTGGATGTCGATCCGGTCGACGAGCGGACCCGAGAGCTTGGCGAGGTAGCGGCGCCGGTGATACGGCGTGCAGTCGCAGTCGCCGTCACGGGTGCCGTACTGGCCGCACGGGCAGGGATTGGCCGCGGCGACCAGCTGGAACCGGGCGGGGAACCGCGCCACGGCCCGAGACCGATGCACCACGGCCTCGCCGGACTCCAGCGGCTGCCGGAGACAGTCGAGCACCGACTGGGAGAACTCGGGCGCCTCGTCGAGGAAGAGCACGCCCCTCGTCGCCCGGGAGACGGCTCCCGGGCGGATCACGCCGCTGCCCCCGCCGATCAGCGACGCCGCGCTGCAGGTGTGATGCGGGCTCTCGAACGGCGGCCGGTGATCGAGGCCCCCGGTGACGGGACGGCCGGCCAGCGATCGCACGCTGCCGACCTCGAGGGCGGCGTCGACGTCGAGGTCGGGGAGGATGCCGGGCAACCTCGCCGCGAGCATCGTCTTGCCGGCCCCGGGCGGCCCCACCATCAGCAGGTGATGTCCACCGGCCGCGGCCACGATCAGCGCCTGCACGGCGTCCGAGTTGCCGACCACGTCGGCCAGGTCGGGCCCGGCGACGGACTCGGCTTCCCCGGCGGACCCCGGACGCGCCCGGACGATCGCCTCGACCGGCTCCGGGCTCAGGGCGGCCCCGTGCCAGATGGCCGCGTCGCGCAGACCCGCGACGGCCACCACCCGGATGTCGGGGACGAGCGACGCCTCGTCGGCGTTGTCGGTGGGCACCATGACGATCTCCGCCCCCGCACGCCGGGCGGCCAGCACCGCGGGCAGGACCCCGTCGACCGGCCGGAGGCGCCCGTCGAGCCCGAGCTCGCCGATGTGCACCACCCGTCCGACGGACTCGGCCTCGACCAGGTCGGCCGCGGCCAGGGCGGCCACCGCGATGGCGAGATCGAACGAGGACCCCTGCTTCGGCAGCGACGCCGGCGAGAGATTGACGGTGAGCTTGCGCGTCGGGAGACCGCACCCGGCGTTGGTCGCCGCGGCCCGGACCCTGTCCCGCGCCTCACCGAGCGAGGTGTCGGGCAACCCGATGATCATGAACGCGGGCAGCCCCGCCCCCATGTCCGCCTCGACCTCGACGAGCGCACCGTCGAGCCCGAGCAACGACACCGCCCGCGTCCGCCCGATGCTCACGCGTCGGCCCCACGGACGTGCTCGATCCGCTCGTGACCCTGGCAGCGCTCGATGGTGATCGCCACCACGTCGATGCGCAGGCCTCGGCCGACGCCCGGATGCTCATGGCGCCACGCGCCCGCCAGCCGCCTCAGACGAGCGAGCTTCGTGGCCGTCACGGACTCGAGAGCGTGCCCGTAGCCCGTGCCGGATCGGGTCTTCACCTCGATCACGACGGCCTCGTCGCCGTCGAGGGCGATCACATCGATCTCGCCCTCGCGGCAGCGCCAGTTTCGTCCGACGACGCGCATGCCCTGCGCCTCGAGCCACTCGGCGGCCACGTCTTCGCCGTGCTGCCCCAATTCGTCCTTCTTCGCCATGTCGGCCTCCTCGACACCAGCGTCTCGGAGGCGGACGCGGTGACGCGGGGATCACGTGCAGACGTGGGGAGAACGACGCCCGACCCCCGGTGGTGGAGGGATCGTCAGCGCGGCGAGGAGGTCACTCGTCGAGGGCGAGCTCTTTCGGCAGTTCGAGATCGCGCGAGGTGAGCTCCTCGACGTTCACGTCCTTGAAGGTCAGCACCCGGACGGACTTCACGAAGCGGTCGGAGCGGTAGACGTCCCAGACCCAGACGTCGGTCATGCTCAGCTCGAAGTAGAAGTCGTGCTCGGTGTCGCGCCGGACGAGATCGACCTCGTTGGCCAGGTAGAACCGGCGCTCCGTCTCGACGACGTAGCGGAACTGCGACACCACGTCGCGGTACTCGCGGTACAACGCGAGCTCGACCTCGCGGTCGTAGTCTTCGAACTCGTCCTCGTCCATCGGGAGATCATCTTACGCGGCCTCGTCGCCCGTCGGCGACGCCGGGTCCACGGGGCCGCGCGACTCAGTGCAACCAGGTGAGACGGTGCAGCGGGGACGGGCCGAGCTCCGCGAGCGCTCCGAAGTGGGCCGACGACCCGTAGCCCTTGTTCCCCGACCAGCCGTAGCCCGGGTGGCGGTCGTCGGCCTCGATCATCAGGCGATCGCGTTCGACCTTCGCGATGACCGAGGCGGCGGCGACGGAGGCGCAGTCGCGGTCGGCCTTCACCCGCGTCGTGATCCGCGGCGGCGTCGCCAGGTGCGGCGAGAGGTAGTCGTGATTGCCGTCGAGCACGACGACCGACTGGAGGATGCCCACTCCGGCGTGGTGGAGCGCGGTCAGCGCGCGACGTCCGGCGAGCCCGAGCGCGGCCACGATGCCGATCTCGTCGACCTCGCTGGCGTCGGCGAACCCGACGGCGTGGTGGGACACCCACGCGGTCGCGAGCGGATACAGGGCCTCGCGCCGCTTCTCGGAGAGCATCTTCGAGTCGCGGAGCCCCGCCGGGACGTCGGTGCAGTCGACCGGAACGGCCCCGAGTCCGACGGCGACCGGACCGGCGATCGCGCCACGCCCCACCTCGTCGCATCCGATCACCCAGGTCGCGCCGGCGGCGTGCAGCTCACGCTCGTAGTCGAGCGTCGGGTCGACGACACCCATCAGTCGCCCTCGCGCTCCGTGCCGCGGAAGACGTCGGGGTAGTCGTCGAGCCACTGCCAGCGCGAGCTCGGCCAACTGATCACGAACGCGCGTCCGACGACGTCGCTCATCGGGACGAAGCCCTTGCTCGGGGTCGCGCCGTTGTACCGGCTGTCCTTGGAGTTGTAGCGGTTGTCGCCCATCACCCACAGGGAGTCCGCCGGGACGGTCACCGAGAAGTCGTCGCCGGAGACCCGCGACTCGCCGGACGGCAGCGTCACGTACGGCTCCTTCAGGGGCACGCCGTTGACGGACATCTGTCCGAAGTCGTTGCAGCACGAGACCGTGTCGCCCGGCAGGCCGATGACGCGCTTGATGAGGTGGTCGTTGCTGTCCTGCGCGCCGAGACCGACCTGTGTGAGGAACCACGCGATGCCGTCGGCGACGGGGTTGCCCGACTCGGCCGAGACCGGCGGCGTCCCGTCGAGCCAGCCGCCGGGATCCGTGAACACGACGACGTCGCCGCGCTTGACGTCGACGACGTCGGGGACGAGCTCGTTGACGATGATGCGGTCGTTGATCTGGAGCGTGTTCTCCATCGACCCCGAGGGGATGTAGAACGAGCGGATCAGGAACGTCTTGATCAGGAACGAGATCAGCAACGCCGCGAGGAAGATGATCACGATGTCGCGGAGGAAGGTGCCGACGCCTCGCGGACGGTCGTCGCGCCGTGAGGGGCGCAGACGGCGCCGAAGAGAAGATGTGTTGTTTGTCATTTAACCGCCCGAGCTCCCCGCCATCGTATACGGCGGGGAGCTCGGAAGAGGTTTCAGGAGGCGATCAGTTGTCGCGCTTCTCCTTGATCTTCGCCTTCTTGCCACGCAGTTCGCGCAGGTAGTAGAGCTTCGCGCGACGGACGTCGCCACGGCTCACGAGCTCGATGTGGTCGATGACCGGCGAGTGGACGGGGAACGTGCGCTCGACACCGACCTGGAAGCTGACCTTGCGGACCGTGAAGGTCTCGCGGACGCCCTCGTTCTGCTTGCCGATGACGACGCCCTGGAACACCTGGACACGCGAGCGCGTGCCTTCGATGATGTTCACGTGCACCTTGACGGTGTCGCCGGCCCGGAAGTCGGGGATGTCGTTGCGCAGGCTGGCGGAGTCAACCGCGTCGAGGATGTGCATAGTCGTTCGCTCTCTGCAACCGCCACAGGTCGACTGCCGTTCGTGGTGGTGGACCACCGGTTCGTGATGAAGAGGACGTGCTCTGAGATGGCAGACTCCCCTGTGGCAGAGTCGTGCGCAGGCACAATCGTCAAGTGTGCCATAGACCGACCACGGCGCGCTACCGCGGGCCAGTCGCTCAGGGCCTGGTCGGACCGTCGGGGCCTCGAGGCGCGATGCGGATCACCGGCCCGTCACCTCGCGCGGACGACCCGGACGATCGCGCAGCCTCGGGACGCGTCGTCTCGCGTCCGGCGGAGCTGCCGGACAGACCCGCCAGCCGGTCGAGGTCCGCCATCGACGCCGCCACCCGACGCCCCGTCTCGCGGACGAGCTGCCAGACGGCCGAGGCGATCAGCGCCAGACCCGCGGCGATGACCACGACGGCCGACAGGGCGAAGAGAGCCGTGGAGAGATCCAGCCCGCCCCCGGCGACGCGCGTGTAGGCCGACGCCGCCGACGCGCCTGCCGAGCTGTCGACCAGGAAGAAGCCCAGGGCGAGCTGCGCCGACCACGACACGGCGAGCAGCCCGGTGTCGAGCCAGGAGAGCGTCGAGCTCGAGCGGACGCTGCGTCGAGCGACGATCAGGCCGCTCGCCACGGCCTGGCCGGCGAAGAGGAGCGGGACGAGGAGCAGCTGCCCGACGAACTGGAGACCCAACGGCACGCCGAAGAAGGATCGGCCGAACAGCACCCAGAGCGGGAGGAGGAACAGCGCGGGCCAGAGGAGTCGGTGGAAGACGCGGCGGATCGTCATGCGGCCCAGGATACGGAGCCATCGTGGGGAACGGCTGATCAGGGGACCCCGCCGGGACATCCGCTCGTGCCGGCCCGTGGCCGGCCGCTTCAGTCGAGGAGGTCGGGGCGGACCCGGCGGGTGCGCTCGATCTGCTGTTCGTGCCGCCATGCGGAGATCGCGCCGTGGTTGCCCCCCAGGAGGACCGGGGGCACGTCGAGACCCCGCCAGGTCGCGGGCTTGGTGTAGCTGGGGTACTCGAGCAGGCCGTCCTCGTGGCTCTCCTCCGAGAGACTCGCCGGATTGCCGACCACGCCCGGCACGAGCCGGCCGATCGCCTCGATCATGGCGGTGACGGCGACCTCGCCGCCGTTCAGCACGTAGTCGCCGAGGCTGATCTCGCGGACCGTGACCCGGGAGGCGGCGTGGTCGACCACTCTCTGGTCGATGCCCTCGTACCGCCCGCAGGTGAAGACCAGATGCGGCTCGAGGGCCAGCTCGCGCGCGACCGCCTGGGTGAAGGGGGTGCCCGCCGGGGACGGCACGATCATCGTCGTGTTCTCCGGCGTCGCCGCGTCGCCGAAGACGTGGTCGAGGGCCTCCCCCCAGGGCTCGGGGCGCATCACCATGCCCGCTCCCCCGCCGTACGGGGTGTCGTCGACGGTGCGGTGCCGATCATGGGTGAAGTCACGCAGATCGTGCACCGCGACGTCGAGGAGGCCCTGCCTCCGGGCCTTGCCCATCAACGAGATGTCGAGCACCCCGAAGAACTCCGGGAAGATCGACACGATGTCGATGCGCACGCTCAGCCCTCGTCGGTCGTGCGCGCCGAGGTGTCCTCGTCGTCGGAGGACGCGTCGGCCAGCTCCTCGAAGAGCCCGGCGGGAGGCGTCACCACGACGACCCCTGCCTCGATGTCGACCGAGGGGACCAGGGCCGACACGAAGGGCACGAGCACCTCGCCCGTCGGGGTGTCGACGGCCAGGAGGTCTTGAGCGGGCAGGTGGTCGACCCGGGCGACGGTGCCGACCTGGACGCCGTCACGCTCGACCCGGAGGCCGACGAGCTGGTGGTGGTACCACGCGTCGTCTTCGTCGGGGAGCTCGTCGAGGTCCTGGTCGACCCAGAGGATCGCCTTGACCAGCGACTCGGCCGCGGTGCGGTCGGGGACGTCGTCGAAGAATCCGACGGGCTGCCCGTTGTACCAGCGCAGCTCCGTGAGCGTGAGGGTCCTGCCGTGCCAGGCGCTCGTCTCGGGGACCTGGAGGGTGAACTCCGCGCCCGGGACGAACCGGGTCTCGGGGGTGTCCGTGAACAGCTCGAGCTTGAGCGCGCCCTTGAGTCCGTGGGCCTTGGTCAGTCGTCCGACCCGCAGCTGGGTCGTGTCGTCGGTGCCCACGGCTCAGAAGTCGCCGTCGACCACGTCGACCCGCACGCGCTTGCCGTCGGCCAGCGCCGTGACGAGCGTCCGCAGCGCCTTCGCGGTGCGTCCGGCACGACCGATGACGCGCCCGAGGTCATCGGGGTGCACGTGCACCTCGAGGACGTCGCCGCGCGGCGAGGTCGAGGCCACGACCTGCACCTCGTCCGGGTGATCGACGATCCCCCGGACGAGGTGTTCGAGTGCAGGTGCGAGCACTGACTACGCCTCGGTGGTCTCGGCGTCGTCGGCGGGTGCCTCGGCAGGAGCCTCGGCCTTGGCGGCGGGCTTCTCCGACTTGGGGACGAGCACCGGCTTCTTCTTCTCGTCGGCGACGAAGGCCTCCTTCGGGGCCTTGACCTTGACGGTGCTGACGGCGTCGGCGTCGCCCTTGAACTTGCCCCAGTCGCCCGTGAGCTTCAGCAGCGCCGCGACCTGCTCGGTCGGCTGCGCGCCGACTCCGAGCCAGTACTGGGCGCGGTCCGACTCGACCTCGATGAACGAGGGCTCCTCGGTGGGGTGGTACTTGCCGATCTCCTCGATCACGCGGCCGTCGCGCTTGGTGCGCGAGTCGGCGACGACGATGCGGTAGTAGGGGGCACGGATCTTGCCCATACGCTTGAGACGGATCTTGACAGCCACAATTCTCCTGTGTGATGTGATGTGGGCGAGTTGCTAGCCGTGAGCGTGGGGGCACACTCGGCTCGAAAGCTCTGATGGGAGTCGAACGTCGCCTGATTAGAGGGTCGGACGACACGAGACTCGACCTCCCATTGTTGCAGACGAACGCCACTCAGCACGAATCTCGTCTCACCGTGTCCCTCGCCGCGTCTCGGACCGTCATGGAGGAGGCGCGCGCGGCCCCCGAGGACGACCGCCTGGCAGGATGGACCCCGCCCTGACGCCCATGGGAAGGCCACGCGGATGCGCATCGACTTCACGACCTCCGAGAGGTCGACCCTCGGCATCGAGTGGGAGCTCGCGC
The DNA here is from genome assembly GCF_007988805.1 of Frigoribacterium faeni. GTDB lineage: Bacteria > Actinomycetota > Actinomycetes > Actinomycetales > Microbacteriaceae > Frigoribacterium > Frigoribacterium faeni. The sequence goes on from NZ_BJUV01000001.1 coordinate 196,690, forward strand.
TGGTCGATCGGGAGACGGGCGAGCTGGCCCCGCACGCTCCGGCCGTCCTCGCCGACCTCGACCATCTCAACGACGGCGGGCCGGTGCGCCTGACCCACGAGCTCCTGACGAACACGGTCGAGGTCGTCAGCGGGGTCCACCACCGGGTCGCGGACGCCGTCGACGACCTCCGCGGCACCGTCGACTCGATCCACGGGCCCGCCTCCGTCCTCGGCGCCGACCTGATGTGCGCCGGCACGCACCCATTCAGCCGCTACGTCGATCAGGAGGTGACCCCCGACAACGAGCGTTACGCGACCCTCATCGACCGGACACGCTGGTGGGGTCGCCAGATGATGATCTGGGGCGTGCACGTGCACGTCGGCATCGACGCCCGCGACAAGGCCCTGCCGATCCTCAACGGGCTCCTCACGTACCTCCCGCACTTCCAGGCGCTGACGGCGTCGAGCCCGTTCTGGGTCGGCGAGGAGACCGGCTACGCCTCGAATCGCGCTCTGATGTTCCAGCAGCTGCCGACGGCGGGCCTGCCGCCCCAGTTCGGCGCCTGGGCGAACTACGAGGAGATGGTCGCCGACATGACCCGCACCGGGGTGATCGACCACCACAGCGAGCTGCGCTGGGACATCCGCCCCTCGCCGAAGTGGGGCACGCTCGAGACCCGGGTGTTCGACGGGATCGCGACCTTCGACGAGGTCGGAGCCCTCGCCGCCCTCGTGCAGTGCCTGGTCGACGAGATGTCCGAGTCGCTCGACCGGGGCGAGGAGCCCCCGCAGATGCAGCCGTGGTTCGTGCGCGAGAACAAGTGGCGCGCCGCCCGGTACGGGATGGACGCCATCGTCATCCAGAACTCCGACGGCGACGAGCGCCTGGTGACGGACGATCTCCGTGATCTCGTCACCCGGCTCGAGCCGACGGCGGAGCGGCTGGGCTGCCTCGCCGAGCTGCATTCGCTCGACGCGATCCTCGAGCACGGCGCCAGCTACCAGCGCCAGCTGTCGGTCTCGGCGCGCCACGGGGGCGCCCTCCGTCCCGTCGTGTCGTCGCTGGTCCGGGAGCTCCGAGAGGGCGTGGCCGCCGCCTCCTGAGCCGAGGAGGCGCGGTGCCGGAGACGACGGACGCCCGGCGGGTCGTCCCCACCGGGCGTCCGGTCGCGATGGTGCGACTCGACGTCAGCCGCGACCGAGCATCTTCTGCAGCGAGGCCAGCTCGTCAGCAGTCGGGGCCTTGTCGCCCTGCGCGGCTCCGCCGAGGCCGAAGCCCGAGCCGCCGGGCGCGCCGGAGGGCTTGACCCCGGTGGCGAGCGCGGCGTTCTGCGCGGCGCGCTTGGCGGGGTTGCCGGCCTTCGAGCCCTTCTTCTTGGGCTGCGCCTTCTTGCCCCCGTAGGACGCACCGGGGATCGGGCCCATGCCCGGCACCTGGGGCACGCCGCCCTTGGCGACGGTCTTCATCATCTTCGCGGCCTGCTCGAAGCGCTGGACGAGCTGGTTGACGTCGGTGACGGTCATCCCGCAGCCCTTGGCGATGCGCAGACGGCGCGAGCCGTTGAGCAGCTTGGGCAGCTCGCGCTCCTGGGGGGTCATCGACTGGATGATCGCCTCGGTGCGGACGATCTCACGCTCGTCGAAGTTCTCGAGCTGCTCGCGCATGCCCTTGGCGCCGGGGAGCATCCCGAGCATGCCCTTGATCGACCCCATCTTGCGGAGCTGCTGCATCTGCTTCAGGAAGTCGTCGAGGGTGAACGAGTCGGTCGCGATCTTCTGCGCGACCGCCATCGCCTCGTCTTCGTCGAAGGCCTGCTGGGCCTGCTCGATGAGCGAGAGGATGTCGCCGAGGTCGAGGATGCGGCTCGCCATGCGGTCGGGGTGGAACGGCTCGAAGTCGTCGAGGGACTCGCCCGTCGACGCGAACATGATGGGCCGGCCGGTGACCGACGCGACGCTCAGCGCCGCACCGCCTCGGGCGTCTCCGTCGAGCTTGGAGAGCACGACGCCGGTGAAGTCGACGCCCTCCTGGAACGCCTTCGCCGTGGCCACGGCGTCCTGACCGATCATCGCGTCGATGACGAAGAGGACCTCGTCGGGGTCGACGGCCTTGCGGATGTTCGAGGCCTGCTTCATCAGGTCGGCGTCGACGCCGAGTCGACCGGCGGTGTCGACGATCACCGTGTCGTAGACCTTGTCGCGCGCGAACTTGATGGCCTGCTTGGCGACCTTGACCGGGTCGCCGACGCCGTTGCCCGGCTCGGGTGCGAAGACGGCCGCACCGGCCTGCTCGCCGACCACCTGGAGCTGCTGCACCGCGTTCGGTCGCTGCAGGTCGGCCGCGACGAGGAGGGGCGTGTGACCGTCTTTCGCCAGCCACTTCGCCAGCTTGCCCGCCAGGGTGGTCTTACCCGCGCCCTGGAGGCCGGCCAGCATGATGACGGTGGGCGGGTTCTTCGAGAACTCGAGCCGTCGCTGCGTGCCGCCGAGGATCTCGACGAGCTCCTCGTTGACGATCTGCACGACCTGCTGGGCGGGGTTCAGCGCCTTGCTGACCTCGTCGCCGAGCGCCCGCTCGCGCACCGTCGTCGTGAACGCCTTGACGACGTCGAACGCCACGTCGGCGTCGAGCAGCGCGCGGCGGATCTCGCGGACGGTGCCGTCGACGTCGGCCGGGCTGAGCTTGCCCTTGTTGCGGAGGTTCTTGAAGGTGTCCGCGAGGCGGTCGGAGAGCGTTCCAAATGTGGCCATGGTGCAGACAGCTTAACCGACCCTCGCGCTCATGCGATTAATGCACTCAGTACATCAATCGGGCTACACTCCCCCCATGGCCACGATCCGACTGGGGCTCGACGGTGAGCCGCTCGACTACCTCGACGGCTGCGCCCTGCAGCGCGACCTCCACGACGACGTCGTGCTGCATCGCCGCGACGGCGCCCTCGTGATCTGCCAGCACGCGTCCGTCTACACCGCGGGTCGACGGACGGAGCCGGGCGACCTGCCGCGCGACGGCAGCCCCGTGGTCGAGACCGACCGCGGGGGCCGGATCACCTGGCACGGTCCCGGACAGCTCGTCGCCTATCCGATCGTCCGCCTGCCCGAGCCGCTCGACGTCGTCGCCCACGTGCGCGCCCTCGAGGACGTCCTGCTCGAGGTGTGCGCGGCCGTCGGGGTCGCCTCGGTCCGGGTCCCCGGGCGGAGCGGGGCCTGGCTGCCCGGCGCGCTGACGACGTCGGGCCGCGACGAGAAGGTCGGCGCGGTGGGCGTCCGCGTGGCGCACGGCGTCACGCTGCACGGCGTCTCGCTCAACTGCGACAACCCGCTCGGCCCGTACGCCGCGATCGTGCCGTGCGGGATCGCCGACGCCGGCGTGACCACGCTGACCCGCGCCTCCGGACGCCCCGTCTCCCCCGCCGACGTCGCCGACCTGCTCGACGAGGCCCTGACCCGCTACATCACGTCGCTCGCCCACCGGGCCGCCCGGACCGACCGCCTTCTGGAGGCAACCCCATGACCGCAGCACCCGAGGGGCGACGCCTGCTCCGCATCGAGGCGCGCAACGCCGAGACGCCGATCGAGAAGAAGCCCGCCTGGATCAGGACCACCGCCCGGCAGGGGCCCGAGTACCGCGCTCTGACCGACCTGGTGGTCGACAAGAAGCTCCACACCGTCTGCCAGGAGGCCGGCTGCCCCAACATCTTCGAGTGCTGGGAGGATCGCGAGGCGACCTTCCTGATCGGGGGCTCGCAGTGCACGCGCCGGTGCGACTTCTGCCAGATCGACACCGGGAGGCCGAGCCCCCTCGACCGGCGCGAGCCGCTGTCGGTGGCCGAGTCGGTGCGCGAGATGGCGCTGCGCTACGCCACGGTCACGGGCGTCGCCCGCGACGACCTGGACGACGGAGGCGCGTGGCTCTACGCCGAGACGATCCGCCTGATCCACGAGCTCAACCCGGGCACCGGGGTCGAGATCCTCGTCCCCGACTTCAACGGTCGCCCCGATCTACTCGGCCAGGTGTTCGACGCCCGGCCGGAGGTCTTCGCCCACAACGTCGAGACCGTTCCGCGGATCTTCAAGCGAATCCGGCCCGCCTTCACCTTCGAGCGTTCGCTCGACGTGATCACGCAGGGGCACGAGGCCGGGCTCGTCACGAAGTCGAACCTGATCCTCGGCATGGGCGAGGAGCGCGACGAGGTCATCGACGCCCTCGAACGACTCCAGGAGGCGCACACCGACATCATCACGCTGACCCAGTACCTGAGGCCCAGCCCGAGACACCTGCCGGTGGCCCGGTGGGTGCGCCCGGAGGAGTTCGTCGACTACCGCGAGATCGCGGAGGACATGGGTTTCAGCGGGGTGCTCGCCGGGCCGCTGGTGCGCTCGTCGTACCGGGCGGGGCGCCTCTGGGCGCGGACCACCGAGGCGCAGGGCCGCATCGTGCCGGAGGCGCTGCGGCACCTGCTCGAGGCCGGGGCGGGCCGCCAGGCGGTGTGACGCCTCGACCGACTCAGGCGATCAGGCGATCAGGTTCTGCACGCGCGCTGGAGCTCAGAGCGACGCGCCAGCGGCGCCGCGACGCCAGCGCCGAGGGAGCCTGCGACCGAGGGCCCGGTCGCGGCCGAGAAGCGCGACTCAGGCGATCAGGTTCTGGACGAACACGTGCGGTGTGAAGCCGGTGAGGTCGTTGATGCCCTCGCCCTGACCGACGAGCTTGATCGGGATGCCGGTCTGCTCCTGCACGGCCAGCACGAACCCGCCGCGGGCGGATCCGTCGAGCTTGGTCAGCACGAGCCCGGTGACGCCGGCGTGCTCGATGAAGGCCTGGGCCTGCGCCAGTCCGTTCTGGCCGGTCGTGGCGTCGAGCACGAGCAGCACCTCGGCGATCTCGGTCTGCTTCTCGACCACGCGCTTGATCTTGCCCAGCTCGTCCATCAGACCGGACTTCGTCTGCAGCCGGCCGGCCGTGTCGATCAGCACGATCTCGATGCCCTCGCGCATCGCGACCTCGACCGTCTGGTAGGCCACCGACGCGGGGTCCTGGCCCGGCTGCTGGGGCCGGACGATGCGGGCCCCGGCCCGGTCGGCCCAGGTGGCGACCTGCTCGACCGCGGCGGCACGGAACGTGTCGGCGGCGCCGACGACGACCGATCGGTCGTAGTTACGGAGGAACTTGGCGAACTTGCCGATGGTCGTCGTCTTGCCGACGCCGTTCACGCCGACCATCAGCACCACGGCCGGACGGTTGCTCAGCTTGAGGGTGGAGTCGAGCTTCGACAACCGCTCCTCGAGCACCTCGCGCAGCATGCGCTTGAGGTCGGCCGGGTCGGTGGTCGAGTAGCGGCGCACCTTGCCCTGGAGGTCGTCGACGATCTGCTCGGTGACGTCGGGCCCGAAGTCGGCTCCGATGAGCGCCGCCTCGAGGTCGTCCCACGTCGTCTCGTCGATCGTCTTCTTGGCGAACATGCCACGCAGGGCACCGGAGAGAGACCAGGGGGAAGCCATGCCCGTCAGCATATTCGGCTCCCGACGACGGTGCAGACCGTGCAGAGGCTGTAAGCTCGGCGAGTTGAAGGGGAGTACTCCCGCGCGGTGGCGTCGTCAATACGGAAGAGACCGATCTCGACCCGGTGCACCGGTTCGCAGCCGTTCGTTCAGAGCGTGCCCGCGAGTGGAGGAGACCTTCGGTACCCGCTGCGTACTGGAGGTACACACATGGACGTCCATTTCATCACCTGGGCGATCACCATCGCCGGCATCATCGGCCTGCTCTTCTTCGACTTCTTCAGTCACGTGCGCACGCCCCACGAGCCGACCATCAAGGAGTCCGCCATCTGGTCGGGCGTCTACATCGGCATCGCGATCCTGTTCGGCGTCGGGGTCGGCGTCTTCTCGAACTGGACCTACGGCGGCGAGTACTTCGCCGGCTGGATCACCGAGAAGGCCCTCTCGGTCGACAACCTGTTCGTCTTCCTGATCATCATGACGAGCTTCGCCGTCCCGCGGATCTACCAGCAGAAGGTGCTGCTGGTGGGCATCGCCATCGCCCTGCTCTCGCGTGGCCTGTTCATCGCCGCCGGCGTCGTCATCATCGAGAACTTCTCGTGGGTGTTCTACCTGTTCGGAATCCTGCTGTTCTGGCTGGCCTACAGCCAGGTGCGCGGCGGCCACGACGACAAGGACGAGGCGGACAGCAAGCTGATCCGCGCCCTGCGCCGCGTCATCCCCACCTCGACGGACTACGACGGCCAGAAGCTCACGACCAAGGTCGACGGCAAGCGGCTCTTCACGCCGCTCTTCCTGGTCATGGTCGCCATCGGCCTGACCGACGTGCTCTTCGCCCTCGACTCGATCCCCGCGATCTTCGGCCTGACCCAGGAGGCCTACATCGTCTTCACGGCGAACGCCTTCTCGCTGCTGGGCCTCCGTCAGCTGTACTTCCTCATCTCGGGCCTGCTCGAGCGTCTCGTCTACCTCGCGCAGGGCCTGGCCGTCATCCTGGCGTTCATCGGCGTCAAGCTCCTGTTCCACGCCCTGCACGTCAACGAGGTGCCGTTCATCAACGGGGGCCGGCCCATCGAGTGGATCCCCGAGATCCCCATCTGGTTCTCGCTCGGGTTCATCCTGCTGACCATCGCGGTCGCCACGTTCCTCAGCCTCGCGAAGACCCGTCGCGACGCCCGTGCCGCCGCTGCAGCCGGCACCCGACCCGGCGTCTCGGGCACCACGGACGCCGACCACTAGCCCGACCCGCCGTGCGGTCGCCGACCGCGGCCGCACGGCACCGCACCACCTGAACGGAACTCCCCCATGCGTCTCGAACTCATCCGCCACGGCCAGACCGACTGGAACCTCAACGACAAGCTGCAGGGGTCGTCGGACATCCCCCTCAACGAGACGGGCCGGGCCCAGGCGCTCGAGGCGGCCGGACTGCTGGCGGACGCGGAGTGGAGCGCCATCGTGTCGTCGCCGCTCGGTCGCGCCCGCGAGACCGCGCGCATCATCGCCGACACGCTCGGCATCGAGCTCGGCGACGCGTACGACGAGCTGATCGAGCGCGACTACGCGTCGCACGAGGGGCGCACCCCCGAGTCCCCGATCCCCGACGAGCCCAACGCCGACTACCCCGACATCGAGCCCCGCGAGTCGGTCGCCCGCCGCGGCCTCGAGGCCCTCGAGACGATCCGCGATACGCGCCTCCCCCTCGACGGGGACGACGCCCACATCGTGGTCGTCTGCCACGGCACCATCATCCGCTTCGTGCTGTCCGAGATCCTCGGCCGCGAGGTGCCGCACATCGAGAACGCCGCGGCGAACACGCTCGAGTGGGACGGCACGGCCTGGCACGTGCTGAGCATCAACGGCGGGGTCGTCGACACCGACATCGACTGACGACGCGAGTCGTCGACACGGAGCCGAGGAGGCGCGACCGGGCGGGTCGCGCCTCCTCGGCTCCGTCGTCGGGTCGGGTCAGCGCGACGCGCGGCCCACGAGGGAGCGGAGCGAGGGCCCCATGGTGCCGCGCGCGAGCACCGAGGCCGTCACGAGCAGGGCGAGGAGCACGGCCCCTCGGACGAGGCCGTCCCAGTAGTAGCTGACGCCCAACAGGGCGAGCCCGTTCGACAGGATCGTGAAGACCAGGACACCGACGAGGGTTCCGAGCACGTTCGGCCGCCCGTGCCGGCTGAGCGTGGCTCCGACGAACACGGCGCCGATGGCGTCGAGCACGTAAGCCTGACCGCTTCCGCCGACGAACCCGTAGCTCCGCGACGCCAGCAGGATCCCCGCGATCGACGCCACGAGCGCGGCGACCACGAAGACCGCCCCGAGGGCCGGCACCGTGGCCCGCCCCGCGATCCGGGTCGCGGTGCGCTGCTCCCCCGCCGCCGTGACGACGCGACCCCAGCGCGTGCGATCGAGCAGGAACCAGACGGCCACGGCGACCGCGACCGCCGCCACCACCGGCAGGGGCACGCCCAGCACGGTCGCGTTGCCGATCGCGGCGAACGAGTCGGGGGTCGCCGGTCGGCGGAGGTAGATCGGCGCACCGCCGTCGGTGAGCAGCTGCTGCACGCTCGTCCCGACGAACCAGACGCTGAGGGTCGCCAGGAACGCGCGGATCCGCAGCAGCGTCACGAGCACGGCGTTCACGACGCCGGCCAGCGTGCCGAAGGCGAGCCCGACGGCGACGGCGAACCAGGTCACGTAGCCGTCGGCGATCAGCGCGGTGGCGCCCAGGGCGGCCAGGTCGACGGCGACGCCGACCGAGAGGTCGATCCCGCCGCCGCGGACGACGACGGTCATCGCGCAGGCCACGATCGCGAGGAGCGCACCGGCCGAGAGCACCGAGACGAGGTTCGCGCCCGTCGCGAAGGCCGGCGTCGACGACGCGAGCACGACGACGATCACCAGCAGCGCCGCGGGGGCGAGGAGACGGGTCGCCAGCCGCCGGGCGCGATCGGGGTCGGCCGCGGCGGACGGACCTGCCCCGCGCCCCGGGTCGCGCTCGGACCCGGCGGGATCCGGACGGCCCGGCGCGTCGGGGGTGCTCGGCGTCAGCCTGGAGTCCGGCGAGTCGGGGGTGCGCGGCGAGTCCGGGCCGCCGGCGATCGTGTCGGGCGCTCTGCTCATCGGGTGACCCCTCTCTCTCGGACGGCGGCCAGGGCGAGGACCGCGAGGATGAGCACGCCCTTGACGACGCCGACCCACTGGCTCCCCACCCCCAGCAGGGTGAAGCCGTTGCTCAGGGCCGCCACGAAGACCGCGGCCACGAGGGTGCCGCCGATCGTGACGACGAGGCGGCGGGAGAACACCACGGACATGTACGCCGTGAGCACGATGTCGAGCAGGATCTGCTCTCCGACGTCCGGTACGGCGGCGGCGAGGCGGGAGGCGAGCAGGATGCCGGCGACTCCCGCGAGCAGAGCGGACAGCACGTAGCTGCCGGCGACGTACCGCCAGACGGCGACGCCGGTGACCGCGGCAGCGGTCGGGTTCTCGCCGACGGCGTAGCTGCGGACGCCCCAGCTCGTCCGGCCCACCGCCAGGCCGACCACCACCGCGGTGACCGTGAGCACCAGGACGGGTGCCGGGACGCCGCCCACCGTGCCGTCCCTCAGCCACCGGAACACCGCGTCGTCGAGCGGGACCTTCACGTTGCCGGTGGCGAGGTAGACGACGCTGGTGACGATGCCGCCCGACGCGAGGGTGACGAGCAGCGGGCTGACCCCGAGCACGACCACGGTGGCGTTCAGGGCTCCGAAGCCCGCCGACACGGCGAGCGCGGCGGCGATGGCGGGGAGGGCTCCGGCGCCCGTGGCGGCGACCAGGGCCGCGACGACCCCGGAGACGGCGACCACCGCTCCGCTCGAGAGGTCGATGCCCCCGCGGACGACGTCGTCGCCCCCGGTGATGACGACGATCGCGAGTCCGAATCCGGCGATGGCGTACACGGCCGCCTGCGAGAGGATCGTGGCGGCGTTGCCCGTGGTGGCGAACGAGGGCGAGACGACGGCGAGCACGACGAACTCGGCGAGCACGACGGACCAGCCCAGCAGGGAGATCCAGCGGGGCGCCCCGCGACGACGGGGGCGGGAGGTCCCGGTCGGGCGCACCGGCGCGAGGGTCGGTTCCCGGAGGGTCATGCGCCGACCTCCGCGACGTCGTCGGCCCCCGAGGCGATCGAGAGCACCCGGTCGACGCTGATGTCGGCGTGGTCGAGCACGGCCCGGACGCGACCCCGGTGGAGCACCACCACGCGGTCGGCCAGGCCGACGAGCTCGTCGAGGTCCACCGTCACGAGGAGCACGGCGGCCCCCTGGTCGATCTGCTCCTCGATCCGGTCGTAGACGGCCTGTCGGCTGCCGACGTCGACTCCGGCGGTCGGCTGGTCGAGCACGAACACCGTGGAGCCGGCGACCAGCCAGCGCCCGAGCACGACCTTCTGCTGGTTGCCTCCGGAGAGCCGACCGGCGACCGCCTCGGTCGACGCGGGTCGCACGCCCACTCGGTCGATCTGCTCGCGGGCGAGGTCGCGCTCCCGGGGACGGTGCACGAAGGCACCCCACCGGGAGATGGCTCGCGGGCTCGCGAGCGACAGGTTCTCCCGGACGGTGTGCCGCAGCACGATGCCGTCGCGGCGGCGATCGCTCGGCACGTGGGCCCCGCCGGCCCGGACGAAGCCACCGGGGGTGCGGACGGTGCGCGTGCCCACCCGCACCGTGCCTCCTCGGTGCCGGAGGCCGGTGACCGCCTCGGCGAGCACCTCGACCCCGGAGCCGACCAGGCCGGTCACCCCGACGATCTCGCCGGGACGCACGGCGAGGTCGAGACCCTCGAGATGGCCGGGGACGCTCAGCGATTCGAGGGCGAGCGCGGGCTCGACGCCCTCGACGGGCGAGCGGTGCCGGCGTCCGCCGTACTCGTCGACCTGTCGACCGACCATCAGCTCAACCACCCGCGACACGCTCGCGCCCTCGTGCCGGAGGTCGACCTCGCCGACGACGGAGCCGTTGCGGAGCACGACCACGCGGTCGGCGATGCGGCGGACCTCCTGCAGGTAGTGCGAGATGTAGACGACCGGGACGCCTCGATCCCGGAGGCGCGCGATGGTCTCGACCAGCCGCTCGACGTCGTGCGCGGCCAGCGGCGCCGTCGGCTCGTCCAGCACCAGCACCCGAGGTTCGGTGAGGACGGCCCGCGCGATCTGCAGCAGCTGGCGCTCGGCGACCGTGAGGTCGTCCACGAGCAGATCGGCCCGGAGCTCGAGCCCGACGGCCTCGCGGAGGTCCTGCTCGGCTCTCCGACGCAGGGTGCGGGGCGAGACCCAGCCCCTCCTCCCCTCCGAACGGCCGAGATAGAGCTGCTCGGCCACCGTGAGCCGCCCGGCCTGGTGGCGGTCCTGGTGGACCACCTGGATGCCCAACCGGTCGGCATCGGCGGCGGACCCCACGGTGACCTCGACTCCGCCCAGCGTGATCGTGCCCGAGTCGGCGGGGTGGAAGCCGGTCAGCACCTTGATGAGGGTGGACTTGCCCGCACCGTTCTCGCCGACGAGCGCGACGACCTCGCCCGGGGCGACGTCGAGGTCGACGCCGTGGAGGACCTCGATCCCGGCGAACGACTTCACGATCGCCCTCATCGCGAGGGCGACGCCCTGCGGTGCCGCGACGGACGGGGCGGCGACCGGCGGGGTGTCGTGCACCGCGCCTCCCGGGCTCGACCCGTCGGGGCTCTCGAGCGCCGTCACAGCCCCAGCTCGTCGCGCTTCTCGGCGATGTTCTCCTTGGTGATCAGCACGGGAGGCAGGTAGCTCGTCACCGGCACGTCCGCCTCGTCCCCGTCGAGGAACCGGGCGACGTTGTCGACCGAGGTCCGTCCGATGGCCGCGTTCTGCTGGGCCACCGTGGCGGTGTACGACGAGTCGGGGTCGGCGATCAGGTCGAGGGCGCCCTGGTCGGCGTCGACGCCGTAGATCTTGATCTCGTCTCGTCCCGCCGCGTCGACGGCCTGGGCGGCCCCGATCTGCGGCGTGTCCCAGCACGACCAGATGGCCGAGATCTCGCCCTCCGGGTAGCGCTGGAGAGCGTCGGTGATCTGCTGCTTGGCGTCCTCGATGGTGCCGACGTACTTGTCCTGCAGTTCGGGGCTGATCAGCTGCACGTCGGGGTAGTCCTTCAGCACGAGGGAGAGCTCGTCGTAGCGGATGCGGCAGGGCGCGACGCCCGGGAACCCGTTGAAGACGAGGATCCGCCCCTTTCCGCCGATGTCCTCGGCGATGGTGCGGGCGAGGGTCGAGCCGATCTGCCAGTTGTCGCTCGTGACGTTGTTCTCGCTGTACTCGCTGACGTTGTCGATCGTGAACAGCGGGATGCCCGCCTCGTGCACCTTCTCGAGCTCGGGCGCCAGGGTGGTGGCGTCGCCGAGGATGACCACGATCGCGTCGACGTCGCGGGAGATGAGGGCGTCGATGTCGCTGACGTGCTTGTCGTCCTTCGCCTCCGCCTGGGTGGCGACGACGGTGCCGCCCAGCGCCTCGACCCGGTCCTGCACGTTCTCGTAGACGATGCGGCTGAAGTCGTGCACGACGTCCTTCGCGGCGACGCCGACGGTCTTCCCTTCGAGGCTCGGCACGTCCGCGGTGCTCGCCGCCGTCGCGGCGGACGACGGGGCGTCGTCCGCGTCGGCCGTCGACGTCTTGAGCGAGCAGGAGGTGAGCACCAGGCCGATGCTCAGGGCTGCGGCCACGGCCGACGCGAGTCGGGCGGAGCGTGCGGTGCGGGTGATGGGCATGGTGTCCTCTGGGGTGCGCGGGGCCGGTGGGCCGTGGGTGCCGACGCGGCGGGTCGACCGCGGTGGCCACATCCTGGAGCACCGCGTCGGTCCTGCGGAAGCGCAGGACGCCATGCTCCGTCACAGGGCGTCACGCGGCGTAACGACGGCCTCGTGCTCGGCCGACGGACCCCTAGCGTGACTGTCCACACCCACGACTGGAGGCCACGCGATGACCGATCTGCTGAGCTCGCCGACCGCCGACGACACGTCGACGCTCGATCCCGCCACCACGGCCGCTCCCGCGCGGAGCCACTGGACGGGCGTCGCGGCGGAGGACGAGATCGCGCACTGGTCGGCGGTCGCGTCCGAGGTCGCCGCCGTGCTGGCCCGTGACGTGCTCGAGCGCGACCGGCGCGGGGACGACCCCACCACCGAGCTCGACCCGCTGCGCTCGAGCGGCCTGGTGACCCTCCTCGACCCCGCCTCGCTCGGCGGCGGCGGGGCCCACTGGCAGACGGCATTCCGCGTGGTGCGGATCCTCGCCCGGGCGGACGGCTCGCTGGCTCAGCTGCTGCTGTACCACTACGTCAACGTGGCCAACATCGCGACCAGCGCCCCCGCGAGCGAGCGCGAGCGCTTCTACCGCCGGACGATCGAGGGTCGCTGGCTCTGGGGCGACTCGGTCAACCCGGTCGACCCCGACCTCCGTCTGACGCCCGACGACGCCGGCGGCTTCCGCCTGAACGGCCTCAAGCGCTTCTCCACGGGCGTCTCGTCGGGCGACCGTGCGCTGGTCAACGCCGTCGTCGACTCGGGCGACCGGGAGGGCGACGTGATCGCGTTCGTGATCGACGCCCACGCACCCGGCGTCGCGCACCTCGGCGACTGGGACGCCCTCGGCCAGCGGCAGAGCGCGAGCGGCAGCGTCCGCTTCACCGACGTCCGGGTGGAGCCGACGGACGTGCTCGGCGCCCTCGACGGCGAACCGTTCTCGACCCTCATCACGGCCGCCATCCAGCTCGGGTTCGGCAACCTGTACCTCGGTCTCGCCGAAGGGGCGATCGCCGCCGCACGCGAGATCACCGTGGCCCGTCCGAACGCCTGGTTCCTCAGCGACGCCGAGCGGTACGCGGAGGATCCGTTCGTCCGACGCCTCTACGGCGATCTGGTCTCCCGGACGGCCGCGGTCGAGGCTCTGGCCGACCGGGTGGGCGCGCTCTTCGACGTGGAGACGGCCAAGGGCGACGGCGTCACGGCCGAGTCGCGCGGCGCCCTCGCCATCGAGATCGCCAAGGTGAAGGTGGTCTCGAGCGACCTGGCCACCGACGCGACCTCCCGGGTCTTCGAGGCCACCGGGTCGAGCTCGACCCGCAGCTCGGTCGGACTCGACCTCTACTGGCGGAACGCCCGGACGCACAGCCTGCACGACCCGGTCGACTACAAGAAGCTCGAGGTCGGCGCGAACTTCCTGACCGGGGTGCTGCAGCCCCTCTCGCTCTACACCTGAGCCCGCCGCACCGATCGCCCTCCACCGCCGCCCCGTCCGAATCGGAGACCCCGTGACCCTCGACCTCCCCCGCACGATCGCCGGACCGCTCGACCTCGCCGAGGCCCGAGCGCGCTTCGCGCCGCTCTTCGAGCGCATCGCCGAAGGCGCCGTCGGCCGCGAGCGGGATCGGGAGCTGCCCCGCCGGGCTCTCCGCGACCTGCAGGAGGCGCGGTTCGGCGCCCTCACCGTCCCCACGACGCACGGCGGGCTCGGCCTCGGCCTGGCCGACGCCGTCGAGCTGCTGAGCGATCTCGCCGAGGCCGACTCGAACGTGGCCCACGCCCTCCGCGGGCACCTCGCCTTCGTCGAGGACCAGACCACGTCCGTCCCGTCGTCCGCCCGCGACGAGTGGCTGCACCGGATCGCCGACGGGACCCTGATCGGCAACGCCTGGAGCGAGCGGGGCTCCGCCGAGGTCGGCACCACCGCCACGCGGCTGGTCGAGGACGACGACGGCACCCTGCGGGTGCACGGCACGAAGTACTACACGACCGGCACGCTCTACGCCGACTGGACGGACGTCACCGTCGGCCGCGACGGCCTCCCGGACACGGCCGTCGCCGTCTGCGTCGACCAGCCCGGCGTCACCGTGCTCGACGACTGGGACGGCTTCGGGCAGCGGCACACGGGTACGGGCACGGTCGTCTTCGACGGCGCCGTCGTGCAGCCGGAGCACGTCTTCGCCGGGATCGAGCGGGCGCCGCACCAGACGCCGTTCTTCCAGCTCGTGCTGAACGCCGTGCTGACGGGCATCGCCCGGGCGGTCGTCCGCGACGCCACGACCCGGGTGACGGGCCGCAGCCGGGTCTACAGCCACGGCAACGCCGACCACACGCGCGACGACGCGCAGATCCAGGCGATCGTCGGCGAGCTGTCGGCGACCGCCTTCACCGCCGAGGCGCTGCTCCGACGGTCCGCCGAGGCGGTCGAGCGCGTGGCCCTCGCCGCCCGCGACGGCGCGCGCCCCGACGGGCTCGACGAGCTCGTGGCTCGGGCGGGCGCCGATGTCTACCGGGCGCAGACCGTGCTGAGCGACGCGGTCCCCGCCGCGGCCGCGCACCTGTTCGACGCGCTCGGCGCGTCCGGCGTCTCGGTGGACGCCGCCCTCGACCGGCACTGGCGCAACGCCCGCACGGTGGCGTCGCACAACCCGCAGATCTTCAAACGCCGGATCGTCGGCGAGTGGGTGCTGAACGGCACGCCCCCGCCCACCGCCTGGGCCATCGGGGTCGTGCCGGGCGCGTCCTGACCGGCGCCGCGCCTCCTCGGTCCCTCCCGGACGTCCCGACCCGCGGGAGGCCGAGGACGATTCAGGAGGCGCGGGCCAGGTGGTCGCGGAGCAGCCCCGCCAGGGTGGTCGCGTGCGGCTCGCGCAGCAGCGAGCTGTGCTCGCTCGGCAGGTCGACGAACGTGTGCGGGCCCTGCAGCACCGGTCGCCAGTCGCGCTCGGCGCCGTCGTTGCCGTCGGCGACGACGAACAGCACCCGGCCGGCGTACGGGCGCAGCCGGTAGCGGCGCGCGGCGAGACCGGCCTGATCGAAGAACGCGTCGAACTGACGCCGCCCGCGGAACCGCAGCGGACCGACGACGCGGGCGCGGACACGCTCGCCCAGCTGCCGCGCGGCCGGGAGGCCGTCGGGGAGCACGGCCTCGACCCGGCGATCGACCGCGGCACGGATCGCCGACGGCACCCGCCCGAGCACCCCGGAGGCGGCCGGCTCGGGCTCGTGCGCGCGCAGCGGCTCGAACGCGAGGTCCGCCCGCGTCGCCGTGGTGGTCGGCGGGAACGTGTCGAGGAGGGCGAGCAGGGCGACCTCCTCGCCCGCGGCCCGGAGGCGCGAGGCGATCTCGAGGGCGACCAGACCGCCGTAGGAGTGTCCGACCAGCCGGTACGGGCCCCGCGGCTGGATCAGCCGGAGGACGGCGAGGGCGCGCTCGGCGGCCGCCTCGACGCTGCGGTCGGGCAGGCCCCGGGTCTCGAGCGCGTGCTGCTGGACGGCGTACACGTCGTGGTCGCCGAGGTGCCGCGCCACGGGCAGGAACGTCAGCGCGAGGGCGCCGGCGCCCGCGAAGCAGAACAGCGCCGGTCCGCCCGAACCGCTGCGGAGGGTGACGACGTCGGGGTGGCTCGGCAGCGAGCGGTCGCCGCCCGACGCGAGCCGCGAGAACTCCCGGAGGCTCGGCGACCGGACCAGGCTCGTCGACGGCAGGTCGACCCCGAGGGCGGCGTGCACCGCCGCCAGCATCTCGGCCGCGGACAGCGAGTCGCCGCCCAGAGCCATGAAGTCGTCGTCGAGCCGGACGTCGTCGAGGCCGAGCACCGTCGACCAGATCCCCGCCACGACCCGCTCGTACGGGTCGAGGTCCTCCGCCGCGGTCGGACGGGACGGGACGGGCGGCAGGCTCTGCCGGTCGACCTTGCCGCGCTCCGTGCGCGGCAGGGCCGGCATCGTGACCACCTCGGCGGGCACCATGTACTCGGGCACGAGCGCCCGCACCGCGTGGCGGAGCGCCGCGGCGGACGGGGGACGCGACGTCTCGTGCGCGACGACGTAGGCGACGAGCCGCGTGACCTCGCCCGGCACGACGACGGGCACCACGACCGCCTCGCGGAGCTCGTCGACGGTCATCAGGGCGGCCTCCACCTCGGCGGGCTCGACCAGGTAGCCCCGCACCTTCACCGCGGCGTCCGAGCGCCCCAGCAGCACCAGGTCGCCGTTCTCGTCGAAACGCCCCAGGTCGCCCTGACGGATGGTCCGGACCCCGGCCGGGGAGCGGCCGAAACGGAGGGCGTCCTGCTCCTCGTCGCGCCAGTAGCCGGCCGACAGCAGGTCGGACACGACCTCGATCTCGCCGGCCTCGCCGTCGGCGACCGGATCGCCGACGGCGTCGGTCAGACGCACGGTCTTGTTCGCCCCCACCCGGCCGGCGGGCAGCACCCCCGAGGGGACGGGAGACGTCCCCGGCAGGCGGAAGTGGGCCAGGATGCCGATCTCGCTCGACCCGACCTCGTTGACGAACACGGCCCCGGGGGCGAGGTGCCGTCGGGCCGCCTCGACGTCGCGGCCGAGCACGGACTCCCCCACGGTCGCGACGAGGCGGACCCGCGCGAACGCGGGCGCCGGTCGCCCGCGGGCCGAGGAGGAACGGTCGGCCCGCGAGTCGAGGGCGGCCGTCACCGAACGGAGCAGGTGCGGCGTGCTGTGGAGGAGAGTCGGCTCGATCCGCTCCATGACGTCGAGGAGGCCCGCCGTGCCGACCTCGCGGGGGTCGACGCACCAGGCCTCGGCGCCCGACTGGAGGATCGTGAACAGCGAGGACTGACCCGCGGCGAAGCTGAAGGGCAGCACGAACACGGCCCGGTCTCCCGGCGCGTAGCCGAACGCCGCCTGACGGGCGCTCGAGTCGTTCATCACCTGACCGTCCATCTGCACGACGCCCTTGGGCCGGCCGGTCGAGCCCGAGGTGTAGACGATGCTCACCGGACTGGTCGGCGTGCCCGTGCGGGCCGGGACGCCGAGACCGGCGGACACGCCGGACGCCGGGCCGTCCGCGGCCTCCGGCGTCCCGAGGTCGGCGAGCAGCTCGTCCGCCGGCACCACGACCGACATGGTCACGGTGACGCTCGACGCGTCGACACCGGCGGACAGGCCCGCCCCGGGATCGACGACGCAGGCGGTGGCCCCCGAGAGCTCGACGATCCGCTTCAGCCGCGCCTCCGGGAGATGCGGGTCGAAGACCGTCACGAGGTGACCGGCCTTGAGCAGGGCGAGGAGCAGCACGACGGTCGACGCCCGGTGTCCGACGAAGACGCCGACGGGCGACTCGCGGGCGGCGACGCCGGCGAGCAGCGGCACGAGGCGTCCGGCGACGACGTCGCTGCGGCGATCGAGCTCGGCGTAGTCCAGGGTGCCGGTGTCGTCGCTGACGGCGGGCCGGTCGCCGAACGCGGCCACGACGGCGTCGAAGCGGTCGAGCACCGTCGGCCACGGGCCGGGGACGACGAGCGGGGCGAGGGAGGGGTCGGTCGGGGACGCGAGCGAGACGGTCGACGGGGCGTCGACGATCCCGGTCCGGTCCGCGTGGGCGCGCGGAGACATCGGGTGTCCTTTCGGGTAGGACGGTCCCCGCTCGGGTGCGGGGACGTTCAGATGCTAACCCCGGCGGACTCCGAGGTCGAGGGCCTATCCGGCCCGCTCGGTCACGACGCGCTGGCCGACGACCGCGCTGACGCCGTCCTGGCGCATCGAGACGCCGTACAGGGCGTCGGCGATCTCCATCGTGCGCTTCTGGTGCGTGATGACGATGAGCTGACTCGACTCGCGCAGATCCTCGAAGATGGCCAGCAGGCGACCGAGGTTGGCGTCGTCGAGCGCCGCCTCGACCTCGTCCATGATGTAGAACGGGCTGGGCCGGGCCTTGAAGATCGCGATCAGCAGGGCGACCGCGGCCAACGACCGCTCGCCGCCGGACAGCAGCGAGAGCCGTTCGATCTTCTTGCCCGCCGGCCGCACCGTCACCTCGATGCCGGTCGTGAGCAGGTTCTCGGGGTCGGTCAGGTGCAGCGAACCGCTGCCGCCCGGGAAGAGGATCGGGAACACCCGGTCGAACGCGGCCTTCGTGTCGTCGAAGGCGCTGCCGAAGATGGTCTGCATCTTGTCGTCGATCTCGTCGATGATCGTCAGCAGGTCCCTGCGGGTGCGGGTGAGGTCGCTCAGCTGCTCGGTCAGGAACGCGTGCCGCTGCTCCAGGGCCGCGAACTCCTCGAGCGCGAGCGGGTTGACCCGGCCCAGCCGGGCGAGCTTCCTCTCGGCGACGGCGAGCCGCCGCTGCTGCGCGTCGCGGTCGAAGGGCGAGCCGGCAGGAGGCACGGGGCCGTTCCCCGGATCCGCGTCGGCGTCGGCGTCCGCGTCCGCGTCCGCGTCGGATTCCGTCGACGTCGTTCCGCCGAGGTCGTCCGGGACCGGCACGTGCGGTCCGTACTCGTCGACCAGCACCTCCTCGACGAGCCCCAGCTCGGATCCGGCCCGCTCGAGCAGCCCCGAGAGGTGCAGCTTCTTCTCGTAGATCTCCATCTCGAGGCCGTGCACGCTGTCGGTCACCGCGTTCAAGCGGTCGCGGAGCACGCGCTCGTCTCGACGCAGCGCGCTCAGCTCGGCGTTCTGCTCGGTCCGGGCGGCCTCCGCCGCGACCAGCACCGCGCACGCCTCGGTGAGCGACCGCGCGACGGCGTCGAGGGTGGGCGGAAGGGCCTCGAGCACCGACGCCGTCGCGGCCATCTGGCGCTGTCGCACCACGGTGCGCCGCGCCTGGTCCTCCGCCGCGGCCCGCTGGTCGTCGAGCTGCCGCTGAAGGGCGGCGGCCCGCGCGACCTCCGAGCGCACGCGCTCGCGCACCGTCTCGAGCTGGATGCGTCGTTCGATCTCGACGCCCCGCGCCGCCTCGACCTCGGCCGACACGGCGCCGCGCGCCGAGGCGTCGAGCAGCGGACGAGGGCGGGAGGCGTGCTCGTCGTGGGCGGCCGTCGCCATGGCGACCGCGTGCTCGGCGGCGTCGACCGCCTCGACCGACGCGGTCAGACCGGTCGACAGACGCTCGACCTCGGCCTCGGCGGCCTCGACCCGGGCCCGCAGACGACCGAGACGCTGCTCGTGGGCGGCGACCCGCGCCTCCTGCTCCCGGGCGGCCGCCTCCGCCTGCTGCGCCCGGGCACGGGTCTCGGCGAGGACCCCCTTCGCCTCACCCTGCCGCCGCGTCGCCTCGACGTGCTCGGCGGTGAGGCCCTCGAGGGCGGAGTCGACCTCGGCCAGGCGCTCCGCCGCGGCCTCCCGCTCGGCGACGAGCTCGAGCCGCGACCGCTCGGCGCCCGAGCCGCCCCGCAGCAGGTAGTCGGTGAGGACCTCGCCCGACCGCGTGATCACGGTGACGGGCAGCGGGTGCGTGGCGAGGGCCGACCAGGCGAGCCGGGCGACCGCGAGGTCGTCGGCGATCACCGTGCTGGCCAGCACGCCGAGCACCCCGGGAGGCGCGGTGACGACGGACACGGCCGCCACGGCCCCGCCCGGCAGCTCGACCTCGAGCGCCGACAGGCGCCGTTCGGGCTCGGCGATGACGACCTCGACCCGGCCCAGCTCGGCGCTCGTGGCGTGCGCGACGGCGTCGAACGCGGCCTCGGCGTCGTCGGCGAGGACGGAGTCGGTCACGCTGCCCAGCGCGGCCGCGACGGCGGCCTCGTAGCCCGGCCGCACCTGGACGTGCTCGGCGACGAGCCCTCTGACCCCCGGCCGCTCCGCCGCGACGAGCGCGCTCGAGCCGTCCTGCCGGTCGAGCGCCAACGACAGGGCGCCGTGCCGCGCGGCGAGGGCGTCGCGCTCGCGCTCGGCGGCGTGCACGGCGTCGCGGGCCGCCTCGACGCGGACGGTCAGGTCGGCCACGATCTCGTCGGCCTCGGCGCGCGCGGCCTCGTGGTCGACGCCGTCCTCGTCCGCGCGCCCCTGCGGGGTCTCCGCCTCGAGCGCGGCGTACTCGTCCCGCCCGAGGTCGCGTCGGGCCTCGGCGGCCTCGAGAGCGGCACCCTGACGCAGCCGCTCGCCGCGCACCGCCGCCAGCCGCGACTGCGCGACCTCGACCACGCCTCTCAGCCGCGACGCCTCGAGGTCGTGCTCGGACACGAGGGCGCTCTGCGCGGCGATCTCGTCGTCGAGGGCGTCGAGCGTCGAGCGGGCGGCGGCCAGGTCGACGCCGGCCCGGCGGACCGCCTCCTCGGCCTCGGCCACGCCGCCCTGCAGGCGCTCGGCCTCGTCGCGGGCGTCGGCGACCATGGCCGCGCTCACCGTGCTGGCGGCGACCGGCTGGTCGGCCTGCTGCGCGAGCAGCTGCAGACGCTGCTGCGCGAGGCTCGACAGGCTGCGCAGTCGCTCGTGCACCGACTCGAGGCCGAAGGCGACGCGCCGGGCGTCGTCGACGGCGTCGCCCACCATCTCCTGCTCGAGGCGGGTCTCCCGGGCCTTGTTCTGGTCGAGCTGCTCCTGCAGGACGATGCGCTCGCTCTTGCTCTCGGACTCGGTGCGCGACTGCGCCGTCAACGAGTCGCGCAGGGCGACGACCTCGTCGGCGAGCAGACGGGCCCGGGCGTCGCGCACGATGGCGGCGATGGTCTGCGCCTCGCGGGCGATCTCGGCCTGCCGCCCGAGGGGCTTGAGCTGCCGCCGGATCTCGCCGGCGAGGTCGCTCAGCCGGGTCAGATTGGCCTGCATGGCGTCGAGCTTGCGGAGCGTCTTCTCCTTGCGACGACGGTGCTTCAGGATGCCGGCCGCCTCCTCGATGAAGCCGCGGCGGTCCTCCGGGGTCGCGTGCAGCACGGCGTCGAGCTGCCCCTGACCGACGATCACGTGCATCTCGCGGCCGAGACCCGAGTCGCTGAGCAGCTCCTGCACGTCGAGCAGGCGGCAGCCCTCGCCGTTGATCGCGTACTCGCTGCCCCCGTTGCGGAAGAGGGTGCGGCTGATGGTCACCTCGGTGTAGTCGATCGGCAGGGCGCCGTCGGCGTTGTCGATCGTGAGCACGACCTGCGCGCGTCCGAGCGGGCCGCGGGTCGACGTGCCCGCGAAGATGACGTCCTCCATCTTGCCGCCGCGGAGGTTCTTGGCCCCCTGCTCGCCCATCACCCAGGCGAGCGCGTCGACGACGTTGCTCTTGCCCGAGCCGTTCGGCCCGACGACGCAGGTGACACCCGGCTCGAAGGCGAACGTCGTGGGCGAGGCGAACGACTTGAACCCCTTGAGCGTGAGGCTCTTCAGGTACATGCGCCGCGCCTCCTCGGGTCCGTGCCGGTGGTGATGACCAGGGCTCAAGGATAGGGCGCTCGCCCCGTGGCGCCGGGAGGCGCGGGGGGCGTCAGCGCACCCGCTGACACCTCGGGCAGAAGTGGCTGGAGCGGTTCATGAACGCCTCGCGCACGATCGGGGTCCCGCAGCGGGGGCACGTCTCGCCCTGCCGCCCGTACGCGTTCAGGCTGTGACTGAAGTAGCCGGACTGCCCGTTGACGTTGACGTACTGCGCGTCGAAGCTCGTGCCTCCTTCGCCGAGGGCCCTAAGCAGCACCACGCGCACCTCGGCGAGCAGCACGCGGGCCCTCGCGGCGGACAACGACTCCGTCGGCTGCTCGGGGTGCACTCGGGCCGCCCAGAGGCTCTCGTCGGCGTAGATGTTGCCGACGCCGCTCAGCAGCCCCTGGTCGAGCAGGGCGCGCTTGACGCCGGTGCGGCGCGCGAGCAGGCGGGCGATCACCCGGCGCTCGTCGAACGCCGGATCGAGCGGGTCGCGGGCGATGTGCGACACCTGGTGCGGCACGCGTCGCACCCAGTCGGCCGGGTCGGCGTCCGTGCCGACGGCCCCGGGGACGTCGCGGTGGCCTCGTGCGTCCAGCGCGTCGGGGTCGGAGCCGAGGAGGCGCGGGCCGGCGAACCCCGCCGGTCGCCCGTCCAGGGTCGGCACGGTCTCGTCGAGGGCCATCGACCCGAAGATGCGCTGGTCGACGAACGCGAGCCGGATCGGACCGACCGCCGGGCTCTCGACGTCGAGGCGGATGCGCATGAGGCGATCGGGTTCGGCGTCACGGTCGCGCAACAGCACCTGCCCGCTCATGCCGAGGTGCGCCACCAGCGCGAGGGGCTCGTCGTGCGCCCGGGCGGGCTCGAAGGGGAACCAGAGGAACTTGCCGCGGCGCACGGCCGCGTCGATCGTGCCGCCCACCAGCCGGTCGACGAAGTCGTCGGACGGACCCCCGTGCCGCTTGAGCGAACGGGGATCGAGGATCTCGACGCCGGACACGACGGCGCCCGAGACCACCGGCTGCAGACCGGCGCGGACGACTTCGACCTCGGGGAGCTCGGGCATGGCGCGATCGGTGCGTCAGCGGCCGTCGGCCGACACGCTGAGACGCGTCCAGGCCTCGAGCGCGGCGGCCATCTCGGCCTGCTTCTTGCTGCTGCCGATGCCCTGGGCGACGTCGTCGCCGCCGAGCCGGACGGTGGCGTGGAAGCGCTTGTCGTGATCGGGACCGCTGTCGCTGACGTGATACGTGGGCATGCCACGACCGAGCGCCGCGGACAGCTCCTGCAGGCTGGTCTTCGGGTCCATGGCCGCGCCGAACCGATCGGGGTCGTCGAGCAGCGGCGCGATCAACCGCAGCACGAAGGCCGTGGCGACGTCGCCGCCGGCGTCGAGATACGTCGCGCCGATGATCGCCTCGACCGTGTCGGCGAGGATCGAGTGCTTGTCGCGGCCGCCGGTGAGCTCCTCGCCACGACCGAGCCGGAGGTGCGCGCCGAGACCGATGTGGCGGGCCACCTCGGCCAACGCGACCGTGCTGACGAGACTGGCGCGCCGCTTGGCGAGGTCGCCCTCGTCGAGGTCGGGGTTGGTCGTGAAGAGCATGACCGTGACGGCCTGGCCCAGGATCGAGTCGCCGAGGAACTCCAGGCGCTCGTTGTTGGCGATGCCGCCGTTCTCGTACGCGTACGAGCGGTGCGTCAGAGCGAGGTCGAGGAGATCGGGACGGATGTCGATGCCGAGGCGCGACAACAGATCAGCCCGGTCGGCACCAGGGCTCGACACGGGCTGATCGGGGGTCGTCGTCACGTCGACACCGGGGACGAAGACGTGATCACGAGGAGATGGATCAGACGTCGGCGACCTTGCGGCCCTTGTACTCCATGTACAGGGCGGTGCCGGCGCTGTCCTCGACGACCTTCGCACGGTGCGGGAGGCTGTAGGTGACCTTGCCGTTCTCGACGGTCTTGACGAGCTGAACAGGCGCGGCCTTCCACTGCGAGCGGCGGGCGTGCGTGTTCGAGCGTGACTGCTTCCTCTTGGGAACGGCCATGAGCTTCTCTTCTCTCTAGCGGCGCCCTCGCGGGTGCCTGATCTGACTGGTGGGTGACGCGGTGGTGTGATGCGGTCCGACCGGACCGCAGGCCACCCCTACCGACGCGAGTCGGTGTCGGGCGAGCCCTCGGCAGGTGCCGATTCAGCCTGGAACTCCGCGAGGGCCGACCAGCGGGGGTCGATGCTCTCGTGGGGTTGGTAGTCGTGGATCTCCTCGATTCGTTCACCCGTCTCCGGGTCGAGTCCAGGACAATCCGGCCGACACACCGGCTGGAAGGGCAGTGACAGAACCACTGCGTCTCTGACCACAGGTTCAAGATCCACGTGGTCGTCGTGAACCTGATAGTCAAAAGCTTCGTCGACAGCGTACGCGAAAAGCTCGGCGAAATCGACTTCGACAGGCTCGGACAGCGGTTTCAGGCACCGGCTGCACTCCCCCGTGGCCGTGCCGGACACGTGCGTCGAGACGAGGATGCCGTCGTGCAGACCCTCGAGCTTGACGTCGAGACGGAGCGTGTCGCCCTGGGCGACCGCGATCTGACCCTCGCCGAGCTTCTCGGGCACGACGACGTCGATCGAGTGCTCGCGCATCTCGCCCGCGCGGTGCATGAGGTCGTAGACCGGCAGCGTGTAAGGGGTCTTGATGAAATGGGGCACGAGCGGAGAGTTTACGCGGTCGACTCCGAATGCGCGCCGGGCGGGCCCACGAGCGACCGCGGCGCCAGCGTCGCGGTCAGCCGTCGCGCCGGCCCCGCCGCCGCGCGGAGCCCGCGCAGCACCACGGCCGCATCCCGCTGCGCCGACGCGTCGGCCGCGGCGCCGCCGAACCGCTCGCGCTGCAGGGAGGCGACCAGACGGCCCAGGGCGACCCGCGCCTCCTCGGCGATCGGATCGGCGCCTCCCGGTCGGACGTCGCCCGTCTCTCCGGGCCGTGGTCCGCCGAGGTGCCCGGCGAGCAGATCGGCGGCGCCGACGGGCGTGGCGCCCGGCGGGACGCGGACGCCGAGGTCGGCGGCCGTGTCGAGGACCTCGCGCCAGGCCTCGAGGGCGATGTCGGGAGGCGAGGCGTTCAGCCGACGTCGACGGCGCCCCGAGCGCAGACCCGAGGGCACCACGAGCACGATCACCAGGAGCGCCAGGGCCACGAGACCCCCGAGGGCGAGGCCCCGGCCCGACGAGCCGGACGCCGGACCGGCCGCCGAGGCGTCGGACGGGTCGCCCGTGGGCGTCGCCGACGGCGTCGACGACTCGGGGGCGTCGCTCGCGGACGCGCTCGGCGTGGCGCCGTCGCTCGCCGACGGCGCGGCGCTCGGTTCCACCCCGGTCTGCTGGAGGTAGGACTGCGGGGCTCCGAGGCCCACCGTCGGCTCGAAGGGCACCCAGCCGAGTCCCTCGAAGTAGAGCTCGGGCCAGGTGTGCAGATCGTCGCTGCTGACCTGCCGCTGCCGGTCGTCTCCGAAGCCGGTGAGCTCACCGGGCAGGAACCCGACCGCCACGCGGGAGGGGATGCCCAGCGTCCGCGCCATGACGGCCATCGACGAGGCGAAGTGGACGCAGTAGCCGCTGCGCACCTCGAGGAACGTCTGCACCATGTCGAGCCCGCTGCCGTCGTAGCCCTGCTCGACCGGGGTGTCCTCCGAGTAGGTGAAGTCGCCGTCGCGGAAGAAGTCCTGCAGCTCGACGGCCGCGTCGAACATGTTCGGGGCGTCGGCGGTGACCTCGGCGGCGAGATCGGACACGCTCGCGGGCACGCCGTCGACCGCGAGGTAGTCCGCCATCTCGGCGCCGTCGCCGGCGAGCGAGGCGACGACCTGCTCGGGGCTCGGGTCGACGGGGGCGCTCTCGACGCTGTACTCCAGACCCTGGGTGCCCTCGGTCGTGCTGCGCACGGTGACGCCGGACTCGTCGACGGCCTGCCACCCGCGGTCGAGACCGACGACGCTCGTGGCCGGCACGGGGACGGGGAGGTACGGACTGCGCAGCGCTCCGATGGTCACGTCGGTCGTCACGGAGCGCCGGTCGGTGGTCTCGGCCACGCCGGGTGCCGCCGGCAGCTCGTCGAGGGCGATGGAGGGGTCGGGCTCGGCGTCGACCGGGCTCCAGGTCCGACCCGAGAAGTCGACGAGGTCCACGAGCTTGAGGTAGTCGCCGTCGGAGTCGGTGGAGCGGTACGTCAGCACGGTGACGGGAGCACCGCGGCGGAGGTCGTCGCCGAGGTCGACGATCGGGTTGACCCCGGTCGCGAGCCCCAGCCCGGATCCGCCCGAGCCGCTGAGCGGCGCGACGCCCGCGATCGGCACCGTCGCCGTGAGCAGCCCCGCGACCGCGATGGCGGCGAGCCCGCCCACGAGCGCCCCCCTGGTGGGACGCCGCCCCGTCGCGAGGCCGAGCAGGGCGACGAACCAGACCGTCGCGAGCACGACGAACGGCCAGCTCGTCGTGACCCCGGGCACGAAGGCGGGCACCGCGACGACGACGACGGCGACCACGCTCGAGAAGGTCGGGAGCTGACCGATCGACGAGACCAGGTCGATGAGCACGGACGCGAGCAGCACCGAGCCGAGAACGGTCGCCAGGATGCCGTCGGTGACCTCGATCGGCGCCGACTCTCCGACGATCGCCGTCCCGGCCTGATCGGCCAGATCACGGATCCGTTGGACCGTCGCGGGCGTCGGGACGATCCCCAGCACGGCGGTGCCGCCCGAGAGGAACGCCGTCGTCACGGCGAGCCCCGAGATCGTGCCCGCGAGCCAGCCGAGCCAGGCCGGGGCCCGGAGCGCCCGGACGGCCAGGGAGACCCCGAGCACGACTCCCGAGACGAGCGCGGCGGCGAACCACCATCCGACCCCGGCGAAGAGGGGGTGCAGGCTCGCCAGCGCGGTGACGAACACGAGCCAGACGAGCACCGTCGTCAGCCACGATGCGACCCCGACCGGCCGCGGGCCGAACCAGCCCTCGCGGGCGCGCCCGCGAGCGGCGGAGGGCAGGGCGCCTGCCGTCGCGGTCGCACCCGTCGACGTCTGCTCAGCCATCGAGGAGTCCCGCCGCGAGGACGACGTCGGCCACCGGCTCGGCGGACGAGGCGGCGACGACCCGCCACCCCGCGTCGCGGAGCGCGGTCTCGACCTCGTCCGGTGCGAGCAGCCGGTCGGCGCCGGAGCGGTCGGAGACGGCGGGCGCCGGGGTCTCACGGAACCCGAGGGTGGGCGAGACCACCAGCGCCACGGCCGACGACCCGACGCCGCGCGACCGTCCGAGCGCCTCGATCTCCCGCATGCGGAGGCTCGAGACGACGGCCACCACGGGTTCGCGAGCGGCGGGTGGCGGCGACATCCGGTCGAGGGGTTCGTCGAGCCGGACGTCGGCGAGCACGTCGAGGTACGCCGCGGTCGAGTCGGGGTCGTGCCGGGCGACGAGGTCGCCCTGCGGCGTGGTCAGCTGCGTCACCGATCCGGCGTGGCCGAACTCGACGCCCAGGGTCGCCACGACCGAGACGGCCCACTCGAAGGCGTCGCTCGTCGACGCCGCGGCGCCCGCCCCCGGCCTCGCGTCCGACCAGCCCTCCCCCGCGATCGACAGCACGATCCGGGCGCTCGGCAGGCCGTGCTGCTCCTCCTGGCGGACCATGAGCTCGTCGTGCCGGGCCGAGGCCTTCCAGTGCACGCGCCTCATCGGGTCGCCCCGACGGTACTCACGCGTCACCGGATCGTCCTCCCCGCCGGCGAGACTGTGCTCGCGCTGCCGACGAGCGCCGTCGCCGAGTGAGCGGGACTCCCGGGCGACGCCGAGGTCGAGGACGTCGGGGACGACGACGAACTCGGCCGTGCCCGGTGCGACGACCCGACGACGCGCCACGCCGAACGACTCGACGAGATCGACGTGCAGCGGTCCGATCCGGTGACGTCCGCGGGGCAGGGCGCCGTGCCGGAAGACCGCCGAGGAGGCGCGCCCCGTCACGAGCGCGACGGGCACCGACTCCGAGGCTCGCGTCCGGCGCCACGGCAGCTCGTCCCGGAGGCCGACGCGCCCCGCCGATCCCTCGCGGGCCGTCACCGACACGGTCTCGACGACGGTCCAGCCGGCCATGCCGCGGTCGGGCGAGAACCGCCGCGCGACGGACAGACGCGGCCGTCGGACGAGCAGCGAGATCAGCACCGCCACGACGAGCACGACGAGCGTCGTGCCGACGAAGACGAGCGGGGGCGACGGGACCACGGCGCCGGCGGCGACGAGGAGCCCGCCCGCGACGAGCACGCCGTAGCCCCGTGGCGTCGGACGGGGGGCCCCGCCGCGGGCGCCGGCACGAGGCGCCGGGGCGGCCGGCGCCGCGGAGGCGGGACCATCCGCCGTGGACACGCCTCGACCCGCCACGATCAGCCGGCGTCGCCGAGGGGCACGGGCGTCGACCCGACCACGTCCGCCACCACGTCGTACGCCGCGGACACGGCGCCGGCCCCGGCCCGGCCGGCGAGGATGATCCGGTGGCCGAGCACCGGACCGCTCATCGCGTCGATGTCGTCGGGCACCACGAACTCGCGCCCGTTCAGCGCGGCCCATGACTTCGCGGCTCGCATCAGCTGCAGGGTCGCGCGCGGGCTCGCCCCGAGCCGCACGTCCGGGTGCACGCGGGTGGCCTGGACGAGCGCGACCGCGTAGCGTTCGACGGCCTCGGCCGTGTAGACGGCACGGACCGCCGCGATCATGCGGGTCAGCTCGGTCAGCGACACGAGCGGACGGAGCACGTCGAGCGGGCTGACGCGCTCCCGCTGCTGCACCATGCGCAGCTCGCTCGCGGCGTCGGGGTAGCCGAGCGAGATCCGGGCCATGAAGCGGTCGCGCTGCGCCTCGGGCAACGAGTAGGTGCCCTCCATCTCGACCGGGTTCTGCGTGGCCACCACCAGGAAGGGGTCCGGCAGCGGGTGGGTGATGCCGTCGACCGTGACCTGCCGCTCCTCCAGGCTCTCGAGGAGGGCCGACTGGGTCTTCGGCGACGCGCGGTTGATCTCGTCGCCGATGACGACGTTCGCGAAGACCGGGCCGGGCTTGAACTCGAAGCCGCCCGACGGGCGGTCGAAGACCGAGACGCCCGTGATGTCGCTCGGCAGGAGGTCGGGGGTGAACTGGATGCGGGTCACGGTCGCGTCGACGGCCTTCGCCAGAGCGCGCGCGAGCTGGGTCTTGCCGACGCCGGGGACGTCCTCGATGAGCAGGTGCCCCTCGGCCAGCAGCACCGTGAGCGCCGTGCTGATGGCGCCGTCCTTCCCGTCGATCACCGTGCCGACCGCGTCGAGGATGCTGCGTGCGCGGCGCTGCACCTCGTCGAGCGGCATGAGCCCGTCGGCGAGGGAGGCGTCGGTCCGGTCGACGGGACGGCTGGTGGTGGTCATCGGGATGCTTTCTGACGAGTCGGATCGGTCGGGCGGTGCATCGTGTGCTGTTCGGAGCGGAGGTGCGCTCGGGTCGGTCCTCGGACGTCGTGACGCGGGGATCGTGCGGCCGGAGCCGCGCCCTCAGGTCGTCGACAGGTACTCGGCGACCACGCGCGGGACGTACGGCGCGACGTCGCCGCCGAGACCGGCGACCTGACGCACGAGCGAGCTCGACACGTGGGCGTGCGCGGGGTCCGGAAGCAGGAACACCGTCTCCACGCCGGCGAGACTGCGGTTCATGATCGCCATCGGGGTCTCGTACGCCACGTCGACCTGCGAGCGGATGCCCTTGACGAGCACGCTGGCGCCCACGTCGGTGCAGTAGTCGACGAGGAGTCCCATGCTCCAGCTGTGCACGCTGACCCTCTCGGGCAGGCCCGCGTCGCGCAGCGACGCGGTCAGCAGCGAGACCCGCTGGGCCAGGGGCAGCAACGCCGACTTGTCGGGGTTGTGGACCACGAGCACGTGGACCTCGTCGAAGATGTTGGCGGCACGCGCGATCACATCGATGTGACCGAGGGTGACCGGGTCGAACGACCCCGGGACGACGGCGATCCTGCTCATGTCGACACAGTAGTCCGTGCGCCCCGGGGGTTGACCGAGCGCCGCCCGTGACGGCGACCGTCAGTTCTTGCCCATCGCCTCGCGACCGCGATCGTCGAGACGGCGGGCGATCGCGGCGGCCAGCGCCGGGTGCTCGGCCAGACGGGGATCGGCGTCGAGCACCTCGGCCGCATGCTCGCGGGCCAGCCCGATGAGGTCGCCGTCGCGCGCCACCCTCAGCAGACGGAGCGACGAGCGCCCGCCGGACTGGAGGTTCCCGAGCACGTCGCCCTCGCGGCGGAGGTCGAGGTCGACCTGCGCCAGCTCGAATCCGTCGAGCGTCGAGGCCACGGCGTCGACCCGCTCGCGGGCGACCGTCTCGAGCTCGGCATGGGTCACGAGGAGGCACAGACCCGGGTGCCCGCCGCGCCCGACGCGCCCGCGCAGCTGGTGCAGCTGCGACACGCCGAACCGGTCGGCGTCGAGCACGACCATGGTCGAGGCGTTGGGCACGTCGACGCCCACCTCGATGACCGTGGTGGCGATGAGCATGTCGATCCGGCCGGCCGCGAAGCGGCGCATGACGTCGTCCTTCTCGTCGGAGCTCATCCGCCCGTGCAGGGGCTCGATCCGCAGACCGGCGAGCACGGGGAGGGTCGCCGTCGACGCGAGGACGCCCTCGACGCTCGCCCGCTCGGGGGCGGGCGCGGTGCCGTCGCCCTCGGCGTCGCCCTCGCCGGGTGCCGCGTCGGGGACCTCGTCGCCCGGCTCGGTCGTGGCGGCGTCGATCGCCGGGCAGACGACGAAGACCTGCCGCCCCTTCGCGATCTCCTCCGCCGAACGCTGCCAGATGCGACCGGCCCAGCCGGGGTGGTCGGCCAGCGGGACGACGAACGACTCGATCGGCTGACGACCCTTCGGCAGCTCGGCGATGGTCGAGATGTCGAGGTCGCCGAAGACGGTCATGGCTACGGTGCGCGGGATCGGCGTGGCCGTGAGCACCAGCACGTGGGGCGGGGTCGCGCCCTTCCTGCGCAGCGCCTCGCGCTGGTCGACGCCGAACCGGTGCTGCTCGTCGACGACGACGAGTCCGAGGTCGAAGAACTCGACCGTCTCGCTGATGAGGGCGTGCGTGCCGACCACGATGTGCGCCTGCCCGCTGACGATCGACAGCAGGGCCTTCCTGCGCTGGGCGACGGTCATCTGCCCGGTGAGCAGGGTGGGCCGCAGCCGGGCGGCCAGGTCGGGACCGAGGGTCGCCGTGATCGACCGCAGATGCTGGGCCGCCAGCACCTCGGTGGGGGCGAGCAGGGCGGACTGGCCGCCGCTCTCGGCCACGGCGAGCATCGCCCGCAGGGCGACGAGGGTCTTCCCCGACCCGACCTCGCCCTGCACGAGGCGGTTCATGGGCACCTCGGCCTCGAGGTCGCGGGTGATCTCGTCGCCGACGAGCCTCTGGTCGCCGGTGCGTTCGAAGGGCAGGGCCGCGTCGAACCCGGCGAGCAGGGCGCCCCCGCGCCGGGGGGTGGCCGCCGAGCGTCGGACCAGCGCTCGCTGCTGCAGCAGGGCGCTCTGCAGCACGAAGGCCTCGTCGAACCGCAGCGTGTCGCGGGCCGTGAGGTGGTCGCGGTCGGTCTCGGGGCGGTGGATGCGCTCGTACGCCTCGGCCACGGGCATCAGGTCGAGCTCGGACCGGACCGATCGGGGGACGGCGTCGTCGATCGGGGGCAGCGAGTCGAGCAGCACCTCGACCGACTTCTGCACCTGCCAGGAGGCCACCGAGGCGCTGGCCGGGTAGATCGGGATCGGCTGCTTGGCCCACTTCTGGGCCTGCTGGTCGCCGACCCCCGCCACGGCCTCGTGCGAGGCGTCGAAGAGCTCGTAGTCGGGATGGGCCAGCTGCCGGAGACCCCGGTAGTCGCCGACCTTGCCGGCGAAGATGCCGCGCGCGCCGGGGACGAGGTCCTTGGCCCGCCAGGCCTGGTTGAAGAACGTGAGGGTGAGGATGCCCTGGCCGTCGCCGATGCGCACCTCGAGGATCGACCCCCGGCGAGCGCGCATGGTCCGTTCGCGGACGTCGAGCACCTGGGCGACGATCGTGACGGACTCGCCGAGGGGCAGTTGGTCGAGCGCCGTGAGCTCGCCGCGGCGGGCGTACCGCCGGGGGAAGTGCGTCAGTAGGTCGCCGACCGTGCGCAGCCCGAAGGCCTTCTGCAGCGCCGTGGCGGTGCGCCCGCCGAGGGCACCGGCGAGGGACGCGTCGAGGGGTGAGTCGGGCACGGACACCACGCTACTGCCCGCCCCCGACACGCCACGGCCGGTCAGAGCGAGAAGGAGTAGCCCCCGGAGGCGCGGGTCGCCGCGGCGAGCGCCGTCACGTGCCGGTCGTCGTTGACCTCGAGCGCCCTCAGCCGTCGCCCGACCTCGCGTGCGGACTGCTCGCAGAACCCGACGGCCACGCGACGCTCGGCGTCGGAGTCGGCCCGTGCCTCCTGGAGGGCCGTCGAGGCGCGGGAGAGCACGGCCGTCTGCGCGTAGATGCCGCTGGCCGCGTCGGCGAGGCGCTTCTGGACGAGCTGCTGCTCCTGCACCTTCCTGCCGTGCTTCCGCAGCGCCCCCTCGGCCCGCTCACGCAGGCGCGAGACCTGCTCGCCGACCTGGGCGGCCTGCTTCGCGAGCGCGGGGTGGACGCCGACGGGACGCTCGGGCCTGATGCGGCGCTGCACGCGGCCGGCGACGTACGGGGCCAGGACGCCGAGAGCCCGCCCCGGGTCCCCGATCCTCAGCGATGCCACGTCGGGCAGCTCCTCGCTCAGCGTCTTGAGGCCGTTGAGGGCGACGAACGCCCGGAGGACGTCGTTGGCCCCCTCGAAGATCGGGAAGATGCGGAAGTCGCGCAGGGCCTTCGACAGCGGGTGCCCCTCCATGTACGCCTCGCCGCCGTGCAGCTGCACGGCCCGGTTGAGCGCATACCACCCCGTGTCGCTCGCCGCGACCTTGGTCATGGCGGACTCGAGCGCGAAGTCGGTGTCGCCGCGGTCGACGAGACCCGTGGTCAGGTACGACATCGACTCGATCCCGTAGATCTGCCGGGTCATCCACGCGAGCTTGTCGCCGACCATCTCGAAGTCGGCGAGCGGCCTGCCGAACTGGTGTCGCGCCTCCGTGTGCTCGAGGCTCAGCTCGAGGAACCTCTTCATGCCGCCGGCGATGGCCGTCCCCATCGACATGCGACCGTTGTTGAGCGTGTTCACGGCGATCCGGAAGCCGTCGCCCGGCTCGCCGAGCAGGTTCTCGGCGGGCACGCGGACGTCGTTGAAGTGCACACGCTGCAGGTGATTGGCCTTCAGACCGTGCGTCTCGAAGCGCGGTCCGGTGCTCAGCCCCGCCATGCCCTTCTCGACGATCAGGGCGACGTGCCCGAGGTCGCTCTGCGCGAAGACCGTCAGGACGTCCTTGTCGCCGTTGCCGATCCAGCGCTTCTCGCCGTTCAGGATCCAGCTGCCGTCGCTCTGCCGCTCGGCCCGGGTCTCGAGCGCGTAGGCGTCGCTGCCCACGTTCGGCTCGGTGAGGACGAACGCCGCGAGCTTGCGACCGCTCGCGAGGTCCGGCAGCCACCGGGCCTTCTGATCGTCGGTGCCGTACAGGTGCAGGGGCTTCGTGCCGATCGACTGGTGGACCCCCATGACGGTGGCCAGGGTGCCGTCGACCCGGCCGAACTCCTCGTAGACGCGGCAGTAGGCGCTCTGACCGAGACCCAGGCCGCCGTACTCCTCGGAGACGAAGAGCCCCATCAGCCCCCGCTCGCCGAGCTCGCGGATCGTGTCGTCGCCGATCCACCCCTCGCGTTCGGCCTTCAGCGGGTCGTAGCCGGCGAGGACCTCCCGGGCTGACGCGGACACCGTCTCGACCCGCGCCTTCTCGGCGGCGGTCATCCCCGGGTACGGCAGCACGAGCTCGGAGGCGATCCGCCCCGCGAACAGCGACTTGGTGAACGAGGGCCTCACGGTGCGATCGACGCTGGTCATGGGACCGATCGTGCCGGGGCCGGGCGGACGGGCCAAACCCGTTGTGCGAGTCCGACGAACCGGCGGCGGTCGAGCGGTCGTCGCGTTGTCGGGATGCTCGAAGCCGGGTCGCCCCGACCGGCTGCTCGGCTCCCGACGACCTGGCATGGTTGACCCCATGTCCCGCATCATCTCCGGCTTCGCCGACAACCTCTCGCTCGTCGTCCCCAAGGTCGGCACGAGGCCGACGAGCGACCGGGTGCGCGAGGCCCTGTTCTCGTCGCTCGACGCGCGCGACGAGATCCGCGGCCGCCGCGTGCTCGACCTCTACGCCGGCACCGGAGGGCTGGGTCTCGAGGCGGCGTCGCGCGGCGCGGCCTCGGTGGTGCTCGTCGAGAAGGCCCCGGCGGCGGCGAAGGTCCTCCGCCGCAACGCCGACTCGGTGCTGTCGCGGGCGCCGAAGCCGCCCCGCGGGACGCCGCCTCGGGTCGACGTCGTCGCGCAGCCGGTGCGCTCCTTCCTGACCGGCAGCGGCGCGCTCGTCGACCTCGTCTTCTTCGACCCGCCCTACGAGCTGTCCGCCGCCGACCTCGCCGACGACCTCACGGCCCTGCTGCCGCTGCTCGACGACGAGGCCCTGGTGGTGGTCGAGCGGGCCTCCCGCGACGGCGAACCCGTCTGGCCCGCGGGTCTGACCCTCGACGTCAAGAAGCAGTACGGCGACACCACGGTCTGGTTCGCGCTCCGCGACTGACGGACGCCGGCCCCGAGGAGGCACGGGGCCGGGTGGTCACCCCCGCGCCCCGGACCACAGACGGTACGGGTCCCACCCGCCCGGCTCGCCCGGCTCCGAGCCGTCGACCGTGACCCGTGGCGCGCCTCCGGCCCGGTCGTGCACGTGCCCGACGGCGCGGAAGCCGCCCGGCAGGTCGACGTCCGGCGGGAACGTCGCGAAGAGCGAGTGGTCCTCTCCCCCGGCCAGGGCCGCCGCGGGGTCGTCGCCGAGCAGCGACGACGAGAGGTCGATCACGACGTCGCTCGCGCGCGCCACCCGCCCGGCGTCGAGGGCGAGCCCGTCGGACAGGTCGAGCATCGAGGTCGCTCCCGCCCGGGCGGCGGCGGGACCGTCGGCCACGGGCGGGGTCGGGGCGACGTGCCAGCCGATGTCGGGATCGCGTCGGCGCAGGGCCGCCGCCGCCCGGGCGTCGGGCACGCCCTCGTGGTCCACGCCCAGACGGAACAGCAGGTCGAGGCCGCGGGCCGACCGCCCGAGGGCCCCCGACACCGCCACGACGTCGCCCGCCCTCGCGCCGTCGCGCCGGACGGGCGCCCGTCCCTCGAGGTCGCCGAAGGCCGTCACCGCCACGGTGAGGGTCGCCGACACCGAGAGGTCGCCTCCGACGACGCCGCAGCCGGGCGCCATCGCCGCGCAGGCCTCGCGGAGCCCGTCGGCCAGGGCCTCGAGATCGGCGACCGGCGTCTCGCCCGGCACGGCGAGGGCGACGACGAGCGCGGTGGGGGCGGCCCCCATCGCGGCGACGTCGCTGAGGTTCGAGGCGGCGGCCTTCCAGCCGAGGTCGTACGGCGTCGACCAGGCCAGACGGAAATCGGGCCCGTGCACCATCAGGTCGGTCGTCACGACGAACCGACCGTCGGGTGCGGCGACCACGGCGGCGTCGTCGCCCGGGCCGAGCTCGGTGCGGTCGCCCCGGGGCAGCCGGGGAAGGATGCGCGCGAGGGTGGCGAGCTCGCCCGCCCCCTGCACCGTGACGGGTGGTTCGACGTCGACCGACGTGGCGGGGCGTTCCATGTGACGACGGTAGCCTGGTTGCGATGTCCAGCCCGACCAGGCGCCCCCGTCGCCGTCTCCTCCGCCTGCTCGCCGCCGGTGCCGTGATCGTCCCCGCTCTCGCCGGCTGCACGGCGGCCGTGCCGATGACGTCGGCCGCCGACTCGAACGACCCGGCCTGCGCCCAGGTCACGGTGCACCTGCCCGAACTGGTGGGCCCCGAGAGCGCCCCGTACGAGCGTCGGGAGACCGACGCGCAGGCCACCGGGGCCTGGGGCTCGCCCACGCAGGTGCTCCTGCGCTGCGGCGTCGAGGCCCCGGCGGTCTCCGACCTGCCCTGCTACCCCGTCAGCGGCGTCGACTGGCTGGCCGATCAGGACCCGGACGACCCCGACACGTTCGTCTTCACCACCTACGGCCGCACACCGGCCGTCCAGGTGATCGTCACCGCCGAGGCGGGCAGCAGCGCCCTCTTCGACCTCGCCGACGCGGTCGGCTACCTGCCGAACGACGGCCGTGCCTGCGTCGGCGTCGACGACCTGCCCGGCAGCGACGCCACGACCGCTCCCTGACCCCGCCGGGCGGGGGCGCCGGGGTCTCGTCGGGCGCTCAGCGCTCGGTCTCGAGCCCCAGCTCGATCAGCTCGGTGATGAGCTCGGGGTAGCTCAGGCCGCTGGCCAGCCAGCACGCCGGGAACATCGAGATGGGCGTGAAACCGGGCATGGTGTTGATCTCGTTGATCACCCAGCCGTCGTCGGTCAGGAAGAAGTCGACCCGCGACAGCCCGGTGCCGTCGACCGACTCGAACGCCAGGGCGGCGAGACGCTGCATCTCGGCGAGCTCGTCCGGCGAGAGGTCGGCCGGGCAGACGAGGTCGGCCCCCGGGGCGCCGAGGTACTTCGACTCGAAGTCGTAGAAGGCGTCGCTGCCGAGGACGATCTCGCCACCGACCGACGTGCGCGGAGCCCCGCCGTCTCGTCCGCCGATCACGGCGCACTCGATCTCGCGTCCGACGACGGCGGCCTCGACGAGGACCTTGTGGTCTTCGGCGAGTCCGATCTCCATCGCGGCGGCCAGCTGCTCGGCCGAGTCGACGCGCGAGACGCCGACGCTCGACCCGGCGCGGGCCGGTTTGACGAACACGGGGAAGCCGAGGGCCGCCACGGCGTCGGCCACGGCGGACGGCTCGGCGAGCCATTCGCGTCGCCGGACGGTGCGCCACGGGGCGACGGCGATGCCCGCCTCCTGGAGCACGGTCTTGGTGAAGTGCTTGTCCATGCCGACCGACGACGCGAGCAGGCCGGCGCCCACGTAGGGCAGCCCCACGAGCTCGAGCAGCCCCTGGACGGTGCCGTCCTCGCCGAAGCGTCCGTGCAGGATCGGGAACACGACGTCGACGCGGCCGAGCAGCCGGACGCCGCCGTCGGGCTCGACGACGGACAGCTCACGGCTCTCGGCCGACTCGGGCCAGTGCACGCGGGTGCCGTTGTCGACGACCGCGGGCAGGGTGTCGGCGGAGAGCGCGAACCGCGACGCGTCGTCGGGCTGGAGGGTGAACGCGCCCTCACGGGTGATGCCCACCGGGAGGACGTCGAAGCGCGTCCGGTCGATCGCGGCGAGGACCCCGCCCGCTGTCGCGCAGCTGATCGCGTGCTCGCTGGAGCGTCCGCCGAAGAGGACGACGACCGTCTGCTTGGGGGTGTCGCCGGCTGCCGCGGGGGTGCTCGTCGTGTCGGTGCTCATCGGGGTCCCTCTCGGGGTGTTCGGGAGGCCGGCGACACCGGGGCCGGAGCACGTGCGGTCGTGCTCTCGACCCGGGGTCACTCGCCCTGGGGCTCGCTGGTCTCGGTGAGGTGCGGAGCGATGTTCCGCGGATCCAGCGTACCGGCGAGCACCTCGGCGACCTGGGCGACGATGGGCATGTCGACGCCTCGGCTGCGGGCCAGCTCGAGGATCGGGGCGACGGAGGCGAGCCCCTCGGCCGTCTGGTTCATCTGCCGGACGACGTCGCCGAACGCGTAGCCCTGGCCGAGGAGGCGACCGGCGGTGTTGTTGCGGGACAACGGGGACTCGCAGGTGGCGATGAGGTCGCCGAGCCCCGCCAGACCGGCCAGGGTCTCGGCCTTGGCGCCGAACGAGACCGCGAACGCGGTCATCTCGGCGAGCCCGCGCGTGATGATGGACGCCTTCGTGTTCTCGCCGTAGCCCACGCCGTCGACGATGC
Source organism: Frigoribacterium faeni (assembly GCF_007988805.1). Taxonomy (GTDB): domain Bacteria; phylum Actinomycetota; class Actinomycetes; order Actinomycetales; family Microbacteriaceae; genus Frigoribacterium; species Frigoribacterium faeni. Next base: position 234,370 of record NZ_BJUV01000001.1, read on the forward strand.
CGATGGCCACGGCGATGAGGTTCTTCAGCACGCCGCCGAACTCGGTGCCGATCACGTCGGTGTTGACGAAGGAGCGGAAGTACGGGTTGGTGGCCGTGGCCGCGACGAGGGTCGCGGTCTCGAGGCTGTGCGACGACACGACGGCGGCCGTCGGCTGACGCTTGGCGATCTCGAGCGCGAGGTTCGGCCCCGACGCCACGGCGATGAGGGACCGGTCGATGTCGAGCTCCTGCTCGATGACCTCGCTCATCCGGAGGCCCGTCGACTTCTCGACGCCCTTCATCAGGCTGACGACGGGCGCACCGTGCGGGATGAGGGCGCGGACGGCCGCCAGGTTCTCGCGCAGCGTCTGGCTCGGGACCGACAGGTACACCTGCTCGGCTCCCGCGAGGGCCGTCTCGACGCTCGACGACGCGACCAGGGTGCGGGGCAGGTTGATCCCCGGCAGGTAGTCGGTGTTCCGCTTGCTCTCGGTGATCTCGCGGGCGACCTCCGGGCGTCGGGCCCAGAGCGTGACGTCGGCGCCGCCCTCGGCGAGCACCTTGGCGAAGGTGGTGCCCCAGCTGCCCGATCCCAGGACGGCCACCCGGCGAGGGATCGCCGCGCGCATGACGATGGAGATGGCCTCGGTCGTCACCGCACCCTCGCCCAGGGCTTCGATGGCGCCTTCGCGTGAATCGGGACTACTCAAAGCGGCCGGTCTCCTTCTGGTCGTTGGCGGCGGGGTTCCAGCGCTCGGCCGGGGCCTCCTCGCCGCGGAGGCGCTCGACGAGCTCGGTGATGGACTGCATGACGAGCGCGGTCGCGGCGGTGATGGACGCCTGGTCGAGGGCCCGGCCGCGGTAGGCCGAGAGGTCGACGGGATCGCCGATCACGACGGTGATCCGCTTGCGCGGGAACGGGCGCAGCTTCGACGAGTACCGGCCCATCAGCTGCTGACTGCCCCAGTGCGCCATCGGGATGAGCGGCACGTCGGCGGCCAGAGCGAGGCGCACCGCGCCGCTCTTGCCCTTCATGGGCCACAGATCGGGGTCGCGGGTGAGGGTTCCCTCGGGGTAGACGATCACGCCGCCGCCGGTGGCCGCCAGCGCACGGCCGGCGGCGAGCGGGTCGTTGTCGTGCGTCCGCCCGGCCCGCTCGACGGGGATGTGGCCCATGGCGTGCATCATGCGGCCGAAGACCGGCACCCGGAAGAGCGACGCCTTGGCCAGGAACCTCGGTACGCGACCGAGGGCCCAGAGGACCCGCCCCACCACGACCGGGTCGATGTTCGTGTAGTGGTTCGGCGTCACGACGAACGACCCGTGGGCGGGCAGCTTGTGCCCGTCGACGATGTCGATCGTCGCCATCAGATCGAACAGCGGCGCCGCCGGAGTCGCGAGCGTCCGGAAGAACGCGCCCTTCTCCTTGCGGCGACCACGAGCCGCGACCGGGACGACGGGTGCGTCGGGGTCGTGTTCCGGTGCCACCGGCCGATCAGCCCTGGAAGTCGAAGTCGGCGCCGAGCTTCCGCAGCTTCGCGATGAAGTGCTCGTAGCCGCGGCTGATGATGCCGACGTTGCTGATCTTCGACTCGCCCTCGGCCGTCAGCGCGGCGATGAGGTGGCTGAAGCCGCCTCGGAGGTCGGGCACGCGGATGTCGGCGCCGTGCAGCTTGCTGGGACCGTTGATGACGGCCGCCTGCTCGAACTCGCGACGGGCGACGCGGCGGTCGTGACCGGGCAGGCCGTCCTTGTGCACCGTGATGTCGGCGCCCATGTCGTTCAGCGCCTCGGTGAACTGGAAGCGGTTCTCGTAGACCGTCTCGTGCACGATCGACGTGCCCTGGGCCTGCGTGAGCGCGACGATCAGGGGCTGCTGCCAGTCGGTCATGAAGCCGGGGTGCACGTCCGTCTCCACGACGACGGGCTTGAGCTCGCCGCCGGGGTGGAAGAAGCGGATGCCGTCCTCGTGGACGTCGAAGTCGCCGCCGACCTTGCGGAAGACGTTGAGGAACGTCATGAGGTCCTTCTGGTCGGCGCCCTCGACGAAGATGTCGCCCTTGGTCGCCAGGGCCGCGGCGGCCCAGCTGGCGGCCTCGTTGCGGTCGTTGATCGCCCGGTGGGTGTACCCGCGGAGCTTCTCGACGCCCTCGATGAAGATGACGCGGTTCGGCTCGACCGAGACGATGGCGCCCATCTTCTGGAGGATCGCGATGAGGTCCATGATCTCGGGCTCGATGGCCGCGTTCCGCAGCTCCGTCACGCCCGACGCCAGCACGGCGGTCAGGAGGACCTGCTCGGTGGCGCCGACGCTCGGGTAGGGCAGCTCGATGTTCGCGCCGGCCAGTCCGTTGGGGGCGGTCAGGTGGATGCCGTTGTACGACTTGTCGACGACGGCGCCGAAGGCGCGGAGCGCGTCGAGGTGGAAGTCGATCGGACGGTCGCCGATGCGGCAGCCGCCGAGGTCGGGGATGAACGCCTCGCCGAGCCGGTGGAGCAGCGGCCCGCAGAAGAGGATCGGGATGCGGCTCGAGCCGGCGTGGGCGTCGATCTCGGCGAAGTGCGCCGACTCGACGTTCGACGGGTCGAGGATCATCTCGCCGCGCGCGGGGTCGGTGATGCGCACACCGTGCACCGAGAGCAGGCCCCGGACGACGTTGACGTCGCTGATGTCGGGGACGTCGCGCAGGATGCTCGGGGTGTCGCCGAGCAGGGCGGCGACCATGGCCTTGGTGGCGAGGTTCTTGGCACCGCGCACCTCGATCCGACCGATCAGCGGCTTGCCGCCACGGATGACGATCTCATCGGACTTGAGTCCCACACGAGCTCCTGCTGCTGCTGCATCTTGGACGAGAGAGTTCACTTACTTCACCGGCAATGTCTTCGGGCGCCAGGCGGCGCGGCGGGTTTCGAATTCTGTGATGGCCGCTTCGTCGCGGAGGGTCAGGCCGATGTCGTCGAGGCCTTCGAGGAGACGCCACTTAGTGTAAGCATCGACTTCGAACGAGACCGTGAGGTCGCCGACCGTGGCGCGTTGCTGCTCGAGGTCGACGGTGATCTCGATGCCGGGGCTCGCTTCGACGACCGCCCAGAGGCGTTCGATGTCCGCCTCGTCGACCATGCCGGCCAGCAGCCCCTGCTTACCCGAGTTGCCTCGGAAGATGTCGCCGAACCGAGCGCTCAGCACGACGTCGAAGCCGAAGTCGCGGAGAGCCCAGACGGCGTGCTCGCGACTCGACCCGGTCCCGAAGTCGGGGCCGGCGATCAGCACGCGGGCGCCCTGGTACTCCGGTCGGTTCAGGACGAAGTCCGGGTCCTGGCGCGCCGAGTAGAACAGGGCGTCCTCGAAGCCGGTCTTGGTGACCCGTTTCAGGAACTCGGCGGGGATGATCTGATCGGTGTCGACGTTCGATCGCTTCAGCGGCGCGGCCACGCCGGTGACGGTGGTGAACTTCTCCATCAGAGCGCGCCCCCCGTCGAGGTCGCGGCCAGCTCGGCGGCGAGGGCGTCGCCGATCGGGGTGTCGGAGGCGAGGTCCCACGGCGACGACAGGGTGCCGCGCACGGCGGTGGCCGCGGCGACGAGCGGGGAGACCAGGTGCGTGCGGCCGCCCTTGCCCTGACGCCCCTCGAAGTTGCGGTTCGACGTCGACGCGCAGCGCTCTCCGGGAGCGAGCTGGTCGGGGTTCATGCCGAGGCACATCGAGCAGCCGGCGAAGCGCCACTCGGCGCCGAAGTCGGTGAAGACCTTGTCCAGGCCCTCGGCCTCCGCCTCGAGTCGGACGCGAGCCGATCCCGGGACCACCATCACCCGGACGCCCTCGGCCTTGGTGCGGCCCCGGACGATCGACGCGAACGCGCGGAGGTCCTCGATGCGGCTGTTGGTGCACGACCCCATGAAGACCGCGTCGACCGCGATCTCCTTCATGGGGGTGCCGGCGTCGAGGGCCATGTACTCGAGGGCCCGGCTGGCCGCGGCCTTCTCGTTCGGGTCGTCGATCGCCTCGGGGTCGGGGACCGCATCGCTCAGCGAGACGCCCTGCCCGGGGTTGGTGCCCCAGGTCACGAAGGGCTCGAGCGTGTCGGCGTCGAGGAAGATCTCGGCGTCGAACACGGCGTCGTCGTCGGTGGGGAGGGTGTCCCAGTAGGCCACCGCGTCGTCCCAGTCGGCGCCCTCGGGAGCGTGCTGGCGACCACGCAGGTAGTCGTAGGTCGTCTGGTCGGGGGCGACCATGCCCGCACGGGCGCCGGCCTCGATCGACATGTTGCAGATCGTCATGCGCCCCTCCATCGACAGGGAGCGGATGGCGCTGCCGCGGTACTCGAGCACGTAGCCCTGTCCGCCGCCGGTGCCGATCTGGGCGATGACGGCCAGGATGATGTCCTTGGCGGTGACCCCGGGTCGCAGGGTGCCCTCGACGGTCACGGCCATGGTCTTGAACGGCTTCAGCGGCAGCGTCTGGGTCGCCATCACGTGCTCGACCTCGCTCGTCCCGATGCCGAACGCCATCGCGCCGAAGGCTCCGTGGGTCGAGGTGTGCGAGTCGCCGCAGACGACGGTGATGCCGGGCATGGTCAGACCGAGCTGAGGACCGACCACGTGGACGATGCCCTGCTCGGCGTCGCCGAGCGGGTGGAGCCTGACCCCGAACTCGGCCGTGTTGCGACGGAGGGTCTCGATCTGCGTGCGGCTGGTCAGATCGGCGATCGGCCGGTCGATGGCGAGGGTGGGGGTGTTGTGGTCCTCCGTCGCGATCGTGAGATCGGTGCGCCGCAGCGGGCGTCCCGCCTGACGGAGACCGTCGAACGCCTGCGGGCTCGTGACCTCGTGGACGAGGTGGAGATCGATGTAGAGAAGGTCGGGGGCTCCGTCTTCGCCCTTGACGACGACGTGGTCGTCCCACACTTTCTCGGCCAGCGTTCTACCCACGGGCCCGCCTCTCTCGATGCTCTCTGGTCGGATGATCGTCGAAGTCTACGCCAGTGTCCCCGGCGTGTTCCCCGACCTGCCGGGCTCAACGTCCGCCGGGGCGCCGCTCATTCCCGACACCCCGACCGCCGGGCCCCGCCGCTCCGAATAGCATGACGGCACACGTCGGAGCCCCCGACGGCGCCGCTCGACGAGGAGGTCGATCCGCCCGTGTCCGCACCCCGTCGTCGACCGGCCGCGAGCGGCCGACGCGCCCTGCGCCTCCTGACCGTCTACGGGGCCATCGGGGTCGCGACGATCGTCGTCGTGGTGGGCGGCTCGGCGGCCGACCCGGACTACGGGACCGGTCGACCGTGGGGAGGCGTCGCCGTCGACGACCTCCGCTCGTCGCCCACCGAGACGGCCTGGTCGCTCGACCTCGCCTCCCTGCTCGCGCCGGAGGCGCCGGCCCGCTGCGTGCATCTCTGGCCGTCGGCCGCCGTCGACGGGCTCGTGGCCGTGACCACCTCGATCGATCTCGACCTCGAGGCCGACGTCGACCTCAAGGCGGACGTCCTCGCGGCCGCCGCCGAGTGCCGCGACGCCGCCCTCGACCACCGGACGAGCCGGGTGGCGCTCGTCGACGTGGACACCGGCGACGTCGAATGGGTGCACGACCTGGTCGCCGACGTGCCCGACGCCGACCCGTCGAGCATTCCGGCCGCCCAGGTCGTCCCCTCCGCGGGCCGGGTCGTCGTGCAGACGCAGTCCTCGCGGGGTCCCGTGCAGGCGGCCCTCGACATCGGCGACGGAGGGGCCCTCGAGACGGCCCGCGAGCGCCGCGACCTGCCGAGCGTGAGCGTCGCGACGCTCGGGCGCCTGCAGCTGCGGACGTCGTCGGCGACCGGCGCGGGCTCGGACTCGTACACGCTCGTCGACGCGGGAGCCCTCTCGTCGCCGGTCTGGCGCGGGCGGGTCGACCGGGGCAGCACGCCCCTGCTCGTCCCGGGGGCGCTCGTGGTCCGCGTCGACGGCCGCGCCCTGCGCGTCGACGGTCGCACCGGCGAGACCTCCCCCTACGGGTCGACGCCCGACAGCCTCGTGGCGGCCCCGGACGCCGATCACGCGGCGAGCGCCTCCGGAGGCGTCTTCGGTCTGCAGAGCGGGCCGGGCGGTCAGGCGGCGTCGGCGCTCGACGGCGAGGGTCGCCCGCTCTGGAGCTCGCCGCTCCGGGCCCGGTCGATCACGGCCACGCCCTCGTGCCTGCTCGCCACCGGCGCCGAGGGCGACGCGGCGACCTGTCTCCGTCCGGAGGACGGCGCGGTGGCCTGGACGGCGTCGCCCGGCGAGAGCTTCACCGCCCGGGCCACGCCCGGCCAGACCTCCGACGACGTCTACACGATCGCCCGCCGGTCCGGGGCGGCTCGCTTCGTGGCCCTCGACGGAGGCTCCGGCCGAGACCGGTTCGACGTGCCGACCGACGATCTCGAGACCGTGGTCGCGGCCTCGCGCACGGTGGTGTACCTGTCGGCGGGGACCTCCCCGCAGAACCGCGCCGTCGCCGCTCACGACGCCTCGTCCGGCCGGCTGCTCTGGACGCTCCGGTCGGCGGGGACGGTCGCGTTCTGGGGCGGCTCGCTGGTCGAGATCGACGGTCTCGGCGTCGCCCGCCGGCTCGCCGGCGGGTCTCGGCTCGGGGCCACCTCGTGACCGACGCCGGCGATCGTTGGCGCCCCGCGCCTCCACCCCCGGCCGCCACGGTCTGGGAGCCCGGAGCGGATCGGGCGGCGGACCGGGTCTCCCCCGCGCCCGGTCCGCAGCCCGGGCACGACCTCCCCGGCGACGACGGAGGGGCCGAGGAGGCGCGAACCGGCGACCGAGGACGCTCCCGTCGTCCGCCCGGCGGCCTCCGTCGTCGCTGGCGCCGCGCCTCCTCGGGTCGTCGGCTCGTGAGCGCGTACCTCGCGGTGGTCGTCGCGACCGCGTTGGTATCCGTCGCGCTCGCGCCCGGACAGCCGGTCTACGGCGACCGGACCCCCTGGCAGGGGATCTCGTACGACGATCTGCGCGAGGAGCCGACCGCGACCGGCTGGTCGATCGATCTCGGGACGGTGCTCGCCCCGGACACGCCCGCCGAGTGCCTGCGCTATCGCGACGAGCCGGTCGGCGCGGGCCGGGTCCTCCTCCGGGCCGCGGGCGCCTGGACCTACGGCTTCGCCAACGACTCCGACTGCGGCAGCGCGACGGCCGGGGTCGGGACCCGGCTGGCGCTCGTCGACACCGCCGACGGGGACGTCCTATGGGTGCACGACGTCGCCGAGGACCTCGCGGCCGCGGGCCTGTCCGGACCGGCCGAGGTGGCGTCGGCGACGGCCGTCGACGGGTCGGACCTGGTGCTCGTCCAGGCCAGGGCGGACGGGCGGACCGTGCTGATCACGCTCGAGACGAGCAGCGGCGAGACCCGGCAGCGCACGCCGCCGACGGCGACGGTCGACTCCGAGCAGTTCCAGGCGTCGGGACGCGTCGTGGTCTCGGGGTGGCAGCCCTCGGAGGGTGCGGCGTTCCGCTATCGCCTGCGCGACGTGCGGCATCTCGGGCGCATCCTGTGGGAGGGATCGGGCAGCGTCGAGGGCCAGGTGCTCGCGCTGCCCGACCGGCTCGTCGTCGCCCGCTCGACCAGCACCGTGCAGATCGGCCTGGACGGACGGCCGAGCACGTGGCGCAGCGATCTCGACGACCTCGGCGGCTACGTCGTCCGCCCCGACGCGGTCGTCGGACCGGTGCGCGGCGTCGATCGCGGATTCACGGCCGTCGGCCTCGACGGGGCGACGGCCTGGACCTCGTCACCCGCGGCCTCGGGGGCGTACTCGGCCGCGCGCAGCTGCCTGACGGTGACGGACCTGGGCGACGACCGCCTCAGCTGCGTGGACTGGCGCACCGGCGAGGTGCGGTGGTCGCGTCCGGCCGACGGGGCCTCGTCGGCTGACGGGCTGCCCGGGCAGACGGACGACACGGTCTACGCGACCGTCTCGGCGCCCGGCGACGGCCCCCAGTCGGTGCGGGCGCTCGACGGCGCCACCGGTTCGACCCTGGCCACGATCCCGCTCCCCGACGGGGCCGTGCCGGTCGCCGCCTCGAGGACCGTGGGCTACGCCCTCGCCTTCGGCAGCTCGGGCGGCCGATCGACGCTCGTCGCCTTCGACCTCGCGAGCGGCGACACCCTGTGGTCGTACGCCGGACAGCTGCAGGTGGCGACCTGGGCTGGGAGCTTCGTCGAGGTCGACGTCGACGGGGTGGCCCGCCGTCTCGTCGCGCCGAGCCCCGAGGTCGTCGCCCCGTGACGGCGCGGCCGGCGGCCGGTCGCCACCTCGATCGCTCCCCCGTTCGAACACGCGTTCGAATCTGACGTACGCTTGCCTCATGAGCATCCCCTTCACCGCCTCCCTGCTCGACGGCCTCTTCGACGGCCCGGAGCTCGGTCCTCTGGCCGGACACGTCGAGCGGCTCGACCTCGGCGAGGGGGCCTGGCTCGACCTCGTGCCGGGCTGGGCCCGGGACTCCGACGCCCTGTTCGAACGACTCGTCACCGACGTCGCGTGGCAGGCCGACCGGCGGACGATGTACGACCGTGTCGTCGACGTCCCCCGCCTGGTCGCGTCCTACGGCGCCGGAGACGCCCTGCCCGACCCGATGCTGGCCCGGGCGCGCGACGAGCTCAACGACTACTACGCCCTCGAGCGGGGCCTGCCCGTCGAGCAACGATTCGAGCGGGCGGGGCTGTGCTTCTACCGCACGGGTGACGACAGCATCGCCTGGCACGGTGACAGCGTCGGCCGCGCCATCGGCCGCGACACCGTCGTCGGCATCCTCTCGCTCGGGGCGCCCCGCACCCTCGCGGTGCGGTCGCGCTCGACCGGGGTGACGCGACGGTTCCCGCTCGGCCACGGCGACCTCCTCGTGATGGGCGGCAGCTGCCAGCGCACCCACGAGCACGCCATCGCCAAGACCACCAAGGCGGTCGGTCCGCGCATCAGCGTGCAGTTCCGACCGGTGTGGGCCGCGTAGGCCGCTCGCGGCCGGAGCGGGCCGCGCCGGTCT
>NZ_BJUV01000002.1 GCF_007988805.1 Frigoribacterium faeni
GGGGGGCGACCGACGGTCGCCCCCCGACCCACCCCGCCCCCGACACAAGGAGATCGACATGGCAACCCTCGACGGATCGAACATCAAGAAGCTCATCGTCGCGTGCGACGCGGGCATGGGCAGCAGCGTCATGCTGGCCTCGACGCTCAAGAAGCAGCTCAAGAAGAGCGGCGTCACCGTCGAGCACTCGCCGGTCGCCGAGATCCCCGCCGACGCCGACGTCGTCGTGACGCAGAACAACCTCGCCGAGCGTGCGCGCGGCGTGGTCCCCAACATCCCGGTCGTCCCGTTCCAGCTCTTCATGGGCGACCCCAACGTCGCCAAGGTCGTCAAGGCCATCCAGGACGGCTCGACGGTCGAGGTCTGACGATGGCCGACCAGCAAGCACCCGAGCTGACCGCGCTCCTCGCCGAGTCGTCCATCCGGCTCGACGAGAGCGCGGCGACTCGCGACGACGCCATCCGCGCGACCGGGCAGGCGCTCGTCGAGGCCGGCGCGATCGACGAGTCGTACATCGACGCGATGTTCGAACGCGAGAACTCGGTGTCCACGTACGTGGGCGAAGGGGTCGCCATCCCGCACGGCACGCTCGCCGGCAAGGACTCGGTCAAGGACGACGCCCTCGTCGTCCTCCGCTTCCCGACGCCCGTCGACTGGGACGGCAACGAGGTCTCCGTCACGGTCGGCATCGCGGCCAAGGGCAACGGCCACATCGCCATCCTCAGCCAGCTGGCCAGCATCCTGATGGACCCCGACAAGGCGGCCGCCCTCCGCGGAGCGACCACGACGGCCGAGGTCTACGACCTGCTCGCCTCGACCGACGAAGACGACGACGACTGACCAGACCGCCGTCGTCACGGCGTCGCATCACCCCTGAACACCGTCGCTCCCGTCGTGGAGGGACTCCCGACCACCATCGTGGTCTCGACCAAGGAGAAGAAATGCCCGAACGCACCGTCACCATCGCCTCGAGCGTCGGCCTGCACGCCCGCCCCGCCTCGCTCTTCAGCCAGGCCGCGAGCAAGACCGGCGCGAAGGTGACGCTCACGACCTCCGCGGGCAAGAGCGTCAACGCCGCGAGCATCCTCGGTGTGCTCTCGCTCGGCATCAACCACGGCGACGAGGTCGTCGTCGCGACCGACGGCGACAACGCCGAGGCCGCGCTCGACGAGCTGGCAGCCCTCCTCGAGACCGATCTCGACAAGGACTGACTCCGTCTCCTGCAGGCGCTCGAGGGCACCGGATCGACACCCGTCGACCCGGTGCCCTCGTCCGTGTGCGGGTCAGGGTCCGCAGGCGGGTCCGGCCGGGACCCCGAAGTCGGAGGTCGGAGGTCCGGTTTAGGCTCGACCCATGACCGACGAGACGCCCTCTGCTCCTGTCCGCCGCCCCACGACGATGGACGGCATCGCCGAACGGTGGGTGGACACCCTGGTCGACCTCGATCCGACGACGGCGACCTGGATCGGTCGCCCCGGGCGCACCTCCGAGTACGGCGACCTCTCTCCCGCCGGGCACGATCGCCACGCGAGCGAGGCTGCGGCGACCCTCCGAGAGGTGGACGACGCCCCGATCGTCGACGACGTGGACCGCGTCACGCGCGACGACCTCCGAAGCGAGCTCCGACTGGATCTCGAACACCACGCGTCCCGGCTGCACCTGCGCGACCTCAACGTCATCGCGTCGCCCGTGCAGGCGGTCCGCGAGGTCTTCGACCTGATGCCCGTCGCGACCGAAGCCGACTGGGCCGACGTCTCCGGCCGCCTGTCCCACGTCGGCGACGCGCTCGACGGCTACGTCGAGACGCTCCGAGCCGGTCTGGCCGAAGGAATCGTGCCTGCGCGGCGACAGGTCGAGAAGGTCGCCGTGCAGTGCGACCGGATCGGCGCTCCCGGCGGGTTCTTCAGCGACCTCGTCGAGGGGGCGGTCCTGGCCGACGGCAGTGCGCCTCCTCCCGGTCTCGCCGCGGACCTGGCGACCGGCGCCGCGTCGGCGTCCGCCGCCTATCTTCGGCTGCGCGACGTCCTCCGAGACGAGCTCCTTCCCCGGGCGGTCTCGGACGACGCCGTGGGGCGCGAGGCCTACGGCCTCCATTCCCGTCGCTTCCTCGGCGCCTCCGTCGACCTCGACGAGACCTACGAGTGGGGACTCGACGAGCTCGCCCGGATGACCGACGAGCAGGAGGCCATCGCGCGCTCCATCGAGCCCGGTGCGAGCGTCCGTCGCGCGATCGAGGTGCTCGACGCCGACCCGGCTCGTCGACTCGACGGCACCGATGCCCTGCGCGAGTGGATGCAGGCCCTCAGCGACCGCGCCGTCGACGAACTCGGACGAAGCCACTTCGACATCCCCGAGGAGGTGCGTCGACTCGAATGCCGCATCGCGCCCACCCGAGACGGCGGCATCTACTACACCAGTCCGAGCGACGACTTCTCGCGTCCCGGCCGCATGTGGTGGTCCGTGCCCGAGGGAGTCACCCGGTTCGGGACGTGGCGTGAGACGACCACGGTCTACCACGAGGGTGTTCCCGGGCACCACCTCCAGCTCGGCATGGCCGTGCACAACCGGGCGACCTTGAACACGTGGCGACGCCAGCTGGCCGGTACCTCGGGCCACGCCGAGGGATGGGCTCTGTACGCGGAGCGGCTGATGGACGAGCTCGGCTACCTCGACGACCCCGGAGACCGTCTCGGCATGCTCGACGGCCAGCGGATGCGGGCCGCCCGGGTCGTCCTCGACATCGGCGTGCACCTCGGCAAGCCGTTCCCCGGGGGCGGAGGGGCCTGGAACGCGGAGAACGCCCTCGCGTTCATGCGCGAGAACGTCAACATGGACGACGAGTTCGTCGTCTTCGAGGTCGACCGCTATCTCGGTTGGCCCGGACAGGCCCCGTCCTACAAGGTCGGGCAGCGCATCTGGGAGGATCTCCGCGCCGAGCGGCAGCGCCGGGACGGAGCCGACTTCGACATGCGACGCTTCCATCGCGACGCCCTCCGGCTCGGAGGAGTCGGTCTCGACACCCTGCGGCGCGCACTGCTCGCCTGAGACGGCGGCCGGCCTCCGGGTGGACGCTCGGGCGACGCCGCCCGCTCATCGAGACGCGGCGGCCGGACTCGTACGACACAGCCTCGAAGGCCGTTGCCGGTGGACCGGCGCGCGGTTATGATGTCTTTGCGCTATCTGCGTCACTTTTCCCGCACGCTGCGGTCGACTCCCCGCTCGAACACCGTTCGACGGATGACCGCGGCCCGATTCATGCTTTCACTGGAGCACTAACTACATGACAACCGTAACGACCAAGGCACCCAAGCAGGTCGCCATCAACGACATCGGATCCGCTGATGACTTCCTGGCCGCGGTCGAAAAGACCCTGAAGTTCTTCAACGACGGCGACCTCATCGAAGGGACCGTCGTGAAGATCGACCGCGACGAGGTCCTCCTCGACGTCGGATACAAGACCGAGGGCGTCATCCCCTCGCGCGAGCTCTCGATCAAGCACGACGTCGACCCCACCGAGGTCGTCGAGGTCGGCGACACCGTCGAGGCCCTCGTTCTCCAGAAGGAGGACAAGGAAGGCCGTCTGATCCTGTCGAAGAAGCGCGCTCAGTACGAGCGCGCATGGGGCGACGTCGAGAAGATCAAGGACGCCGACGGCGTCGTCACCGGAACGGTCATCGAGGTCGTCAAGGGCGGTCTCATCGTCGACATCGGACTCCGTGGCTTCCTCCCCGCGTCGCTCATCGAGCTCCGTCGCGTGCGCGACCTCACGCCGTACCTCGGCCAGGAGATCGAGGCGAAGATCCTCGAGCTCGACAAGAACCGCAACAACGTGGTCCTGTCGCGTCGCGCCCTCCTCGAGCAGACCCAGTCCGAGAGCCGCACCACCTTCCTCAACAACCTGCACAAGGGCCAGGTCCGCAAGGGCGTCGTCTCCTCGATCGTCAACTTCGGTGCGTTCGTCGACCTGGGCGGCGTCGACGGTCTGGTCCACGTCTCCGAGCTCAGCTGGAAGCACATCGAGCACGCCAGCGAGGTCGTCGAGGTCGGTCAGGAAGTCACCGTCGAGATCCTCGAGGTCGACCTCGACCGTGAGCGCGTGTCGCTCTCGCTCAAGGCCACCCAGGAGGACCCGTGGCAGGTCTTCGCCCGCACGCACGCGATCGGTCAGGTCGCTCCGGGCAAGGTCACCAAGCTGGTCCCGTTCGGTGCGTTCGTCCGTGTCGCCGACGGCATCGAGGGCCTCGTGCACATCTCGGAGCTCTCGGCCAAGCACGTCGAGCTCGCCGAGCAGGTCGTCGCCGTCGGCGACGAGGTGTTCGTCAAGGTCATCGACATCGACCTCGACCGTCGCCGCATCTCGCTGAGCCTCAAGCAGGCCAACGAGGGTGTCGACCCCGAGGGCACCGAGTTCGACCCCGCGCTCTACGGCATGCTCACCGAGTACGACGACCAGGGGAACTACAAGTACCCCGAGGGCTTCGACCCGGAGACCAACGAATGGCGCGAGGGCTTCGACTCGCAGCGCGAGAAGTGGGAGCAGGACTACGCTGCCGCCCAGGCTCGCTGGGAAGCACACAAGAAGCAGGTCGCCGCTTCGCTCGCCGAGGAGACCACCTTCGACGTGCCCACCGGTTCCTCCTTCTCGAACGAGTCCGCCTCGGGCGCCGGCACCCTCGCCGACGACGAGTCGCTCGCCGCTCTCCGCGAGAAGCTCTCCAGCAGCAACTGAGTCGGTGACGCCTCGCGCGTCACGACCATCCGACAGGCGGTTCCCCGAAGGGGGAGCCGCCTGTCGGCGTCTGGCCCCGTGGTCGTCCCGGCCGCACCCACGCGCGCGTGGGGGTACGCTCGTCGGATGTTCGTCTGTGGTCTCACCGGAGGCATCGCGGCCGGGAAGAGCACCGTCTCCACTCGCCTCGCCGAACGCGGAGCAGCCGTCGTCGACGCCGACCGTCTCGCTCGCGAGGTGGTGGAACCGGGCACACCCGGGCTCTCCGCCGTGGTGGCACGATTCGGAGTCGGCGTGCTGACGAGCGACGGAGTCCTCGACCGTGCAGCGCTCGGAGCGATCGTCTTCGCCGATGCCTCGGCCCGTGCCGACCTCGAGGGCATCATCCATCCTGCGGTGCGAGAACTCTCCGCAGCACGCATGACCGAGGCGGTCCGCGACGACCCCGCGCGCGTCGTCGTGTACGACGTCCCGTTGCTCGTCGAGTCGAGGGGTGCGGGGGAGTTCGACGTCGTGGCGGTCGTGCACGCTCCGAGGGAGGAGCGGCTCCGACGGTTGATCCGCTTCCGGGGGATGGCCGAAGACGAGGCCGGACGCCGCATCGACGCGCAGGCGGACGATGCCACCCGTCTGGCCGCGGCCGATCTCGTCGTCGACGCCTCGGGCACCCTCGACGAGACGCGTGCCCACGCCGACGAGCTCTACGAGCGCCTGCGTTCGCTGTCAGCGGCGAAGGCGGACGTCCGCCTTGGGCCGGGTGTCAGTGGTCGCTCGTAAACTCGAGAGCATGGAACCAACCCGCAGTGTTCGCCCCTTCGAAGTCGTGAGCGAATACGAGCCCAGCGGTGATCAGCCCGCCGCCATCGCCGAACTCGCCGGGCGCATCAACGCCGGCGAGACCGACGTGGTCCTCCTCGGAGCGACCGGAACAGGCAAGTCGGCGACGACCGCGTGGCTCGTCGAGCAGGTGCAGCGCCCGACCCTCGTGCTCGCCCACAACAAGACCCTCGCCGCGCAGCTGGCGAACGAGTTCCGCGAGATGTTCCCGCACAACGCCGTCGAGTACTTCGTCTCGTACTACGACTACTACCAGCCGGAGGCGTACGTGCCTCAGACCGACACCTTCATCGAGAAGGACAGCTCGATCAACGCCGAGGTCGAACGGCTGCGGCACTCGACGACGAACTCCCTCCTCAGCCGGCGTGACGTCATCGTCGTCTCGACCGTCTCGTGCATCTACGGGCTCGGAACGCCGGAGGGCTACCTCGAGGCGATGATCGCGCTCCAGGTCGGCCAGAGGATCGACCGCGAGACCCTCATCCGGCGCTTCGTGTCGATGCAGTACCAGCGCAACGACATCGACTTCTCGCGCGGCAACTTCCGGGTCCGAGGAGACACGATCGAGATCATCCCGATGTACGAGGAGCTGGCGATCCGCATCGAGATGTTCGGTGACGAGGTCGAGGCGCTCTACGCGCTGCACCCTCTGACGGGCGACGTCGTCAAGACCCTCGACGCGGTCTCGGTGTTCCCCGGCTCGCACTACGTCGCCGGCACCGACGTGATGCACCGCGCGATCGGCACCATCAAGAACGAGCTCGCCGACCGCCTCGGCGAGCTCGACAAGCAGGGCAAGCTCCTCGAATCCCAGCGACTGCGGATGCGCACGACCTTCGACCTCGAGATGATGGAGCAGATCGGCTTCTGCAACGGCATCGAGAACTACTCGGCGCACATCGACGGCCGCTCTCCCGGCGAGGCACCGCATTGCCTCCTCGACTACTTCCCCGACGATCTCCTGGTCGTCATCGACGAGTCGCACGTCACCGTGCCGCAGATCGGGGCGATGTACGAGGGCGACGCCTCCCGCAAGCGAACCCTCGTCGACCACGGTTTCCGGCTTCCGAGCGCCCTCGACAACCGGCCGCTGAAGTTCGAGGAGTTCCTCGACCGGGTGGGTCAGAAGGTCTACCTGTCGGCCACTCCCGGGAAGTACGAGCTCGGCATTACCGACAGCGTCGTCGAGCAGATCATCCGCCCGACGGGCCTCATCGACCCCGAGATCGTCATCAAGCCGTCCGAGGGTCAGATCGACGATCTGCTCGACGAGATCCGCACACGGAGCGAGCGCGACGAACGCGTCCTCGTGACGACGCTGACCAAGAAGATGGCGGAGGAGCTCACCGACTTCCTCACCGAGGCGGGGGTCAGGGTCCGCTACCTGCACTCCGACGTCGACACCCTGCGACGGGTCGAGCTCCTGACGGAGCTCCGTCAGGGCGTCTACGACGTGCTCGTCGGCATCAACCTCCTCCGAGAGGGCCTCGACCTGCCGGAGGTCTCCCTGGTCGCCATCCTCGATGCGGACAAGGAGGGCTTCCTGCGGTCGTCGACGTCCCTCATCCAGACCATCGGGCGTGCCGCCCGGAACGTCTCGGGCCAGGTCCACATGTACGCGGACAAGATGACCGACTCGATGCGACAGGCGCTCGACGAGACGGATCGCCGTCGCGAGAAGCAGATCGCCTACAACCTCGAACGCGGCATCGACCCGCAGCCCCTGCGCAAGAAGATCGCCGACATCACGGAGGCCCTCGCGCGCGAAGGCGCCGACACGGCCGCGCTGCTCGCCGGGCGCGACGGCAAGAAGCGCGCGCCGACCCCCAACCTGAAGCGGGAGGGGCTCGCGGCCGGCGCCGCCAACGGCCTCGAGTCGATCATCGCCGACCTGAACGAGCAGATGCTCCAGGCGGCGGCGGAGCTCAAGTTCGAGCTCGCCGGGCGGCTCCGCGACGAAGTGGCCGATCTCAAGAAGGACCTCCGTCAGATGGAAGCAGCCGGCCATGTCCGTTGATCGCCGACGCGTCGTCATCACCGGCGCGACCGCGGGCCTGGGCTATTTCGCCGCGGAGAGGCTCGCCTCGCAGGGGCACAAGGTCGTCCTGGCGGCGCGAGACGGCGAACGCGCGGTCCGGGCGGTGGACACGATCATCGAGCGCGTGCCGGGAGCGGACCTCGAGACCGTCGAACTCGATCTCGCCGACCTCTCCTCGATCCGCTCCGGTGCCGCGGCGATCGCCGCCGGGGGAGCGGTCGACGTCCTGCTCGCCAACGCGGGAGTCGTCGGGTCGAAACGCCGGCAGACGACCGCAGACGGATTCGAGTCGCAGTTCGGGACGAACCATCTGGGTCACTTCGCCCTCGTCTCGCACCTCATGCCGGCCATCCGGTCCTCGACGGCCGGGCGCATCGTCCACCTCGGGAGCATCAGCCATCGATGGGTCCGACTCGACCTCGACGACCCGATGATGCTGTCGAGCTACTCGAGCTACGTCGCTTACGCCCGCTCGAAGCTCGCGGTCATGTCCTTCGGCTTCGAGCTCGACCGGCGCCTCCGCGAGTCCGGTTCCCCGGTCGTCAGCGTCGTCGCCCACCCCGGGTTCGCGTGGGAGTCCCTCAGCGACCCCCGGCCGCCTGTCGTCGTGCCTCGACGTCCTCCGGCCGTCGTCACCTCGGCCATGCATACGTTCTCCCAGGGCAAGGAAGTCGGCGCCGAGCCG
The DNA here is from genome assembly GCF_007988805.1 of Frigoribacterium faeni. Taxonomy (GTDB): domain Bacteria; phylum Actinomycetota; class Actinomycetes; order Actinomycetales; family Microbacteriaceae; genus Frigoribacterium; species Frigoribacterium faeni. The sequence goes on from NZ_BJUV01000002.1 coordinate 8,290, forward strand.
CTCGTGCACGCGGCTACGGCCGAGGGGGTCCGAGGCGGGGAATACTGGGGACCGGCCGGCTGGTTCCAGCTCACCGGTGGTCCTGCCCTGGTGACGGCGCAGAAACACGCCCACGACACCGACACCGCCAGCCGCCTCTGGTCCGAATCGGCCCGACTCACCTCCACCCAGCCCGCCCTCCTCTGAGCAGACGGCCGCCTCGAATGTCGGTGGCCTCGATAGAATGGTAAGAGTGTCAATCTCTCCCGTAGACGGTGTCCCGAAACTCAGTGTTCGAGGGGCCCGAGTCCACAATCTCCACAACGTCGACCTCGAGATCCCTCGTGACTCCCTGGTCGTCTTCACCGGGCTCTCGGGCTCCGGCAAGTCGTCTCTGGCCTTCGACACGATCTTCGCCGAGGGTCAGCGTCGCTACGTCGAGTCGCTCTCGGCGTACGCCCGGCAGTTCCTCGGCCAGGTGGACCGGCCCGACGTGGACTTCATCGAGGGGTTGAGCCCAGCGGTCTCGATCGACCAGAAGTCCACGAACCGCAATCCCCGATCCACCGTCGGAACGATCACCGAGATCTACGACTACATGCGTCTCCTCTGGGCTCGCATCGGCATCCCGCACTGCGCCGTCTGCGGCGAGAAGATCAGCCGGCAGACCGTCCAGCAGATCGCCGACCAGCTCATGACACTCGACGAGGGCACGCGCTATCAGGTCCTCAGCCCCGTCGTGTCGCAGAAGAAGGGCGAGTTCGTCGATCTGTTCGCCGAGCTCGCCTCGTCGGGCTACTCCCGTGCGATCGTCGACGGTGAGCAGATCCAGCTCAGCGCACCTCCGAAGCTCAAGAAGCAGGTCAAGCACGACATCTCCGTCGTCGTCGACCGTCTGGTCTCGTCGCCGTCCGGCCTGACCCGGCTCACCGACTCCCTCGAGACCGCCCTCCGCCTGACGGACGGTCTCGTGACCATCGACTTCGTGGACACCGACGCGGGCGCCGCGGGCAAGTACCGTACGTTCTCCGAGAAGCTCTCGTGCCCGAACGGCCACCCGGTCCAGCTGACCGAGATCGAACCCCGCACGTTCTCCTTCAACGCCCCGTTCGGAGCCTGCCCGGAATGCTCCGGCCTCGGGACACGGATGTCCGTCGACACCGACCTCGTCCTGGGCGACCCCGAGCTCAGCCTCGCCGAGGGCGTCATCCTGCCCTGGACCAATTCCGGCAAGGGGCTGTACAACTACTTCCAGAAGCTCCTCGAGGGTCTCGCCGTCGATCTCGACTTCAGCCTGAAGACCCCGTGGGCGGACCTCCCCGAGAGGATCCAGACCGCGGTGCTGCACGGGAACGACTTCGAGGTCACGGTGAAGTGGAAGAACCGCTTCGGTCGCGAGATGAAGTACTCGACCGGCTTCGAGGGCGTCATGCCCTACATCGAACGCAAATACGCCGAGGCCGAGAGCGACAGCCAACGGCAGCGCTATTCCGAGTACCTCCGCGAGATCCCGTGCTCGGTCTGCGGCGGCAAGCGACTCAAGCCCGAGGTCCTGGCCGTCACGGTGGCCGACCACAACATCGCGGACGTCTCCGAACTCAGCCTCTCCGACGCCTTCGAGTTCATGAACGGGCTCTCGCTGACCACTCGCGAGGCCCGCATCGCCGCTCAGGTCCTCCGTGAGATCCGCGTCCGACTCGAGTTCCTCCTCGAGGTGGGGCTCACCTACCTCTCCCTGGCTCGAGCGGCGGGATCCCTGTCCGGCGGCGAGGCCCAACGCATCAGGCTCGCCACTCAGATCGGCTCCGGTCTGACGGGCGTGCTCTACGTCCTCGACGAACCGAGCATCGGTCTCCATCAACGAGACAACCGCCGCCTGATCGACACCCTGGTCAAGCTCAAGAACCTCGGCAACACCCTCATCGTGGTGGAGCACGACGAGGACACGATCAAGACGGCCGACTGGATCGTCGACATCGGGCCGGGCGCCGGCGTCAACGGCGGCACGGTCGTCCACTCCGGCGGCTACGAGGAGCTCCTCGCCAACACGGAGTCGTACACCGGCGACTACCTCGCCGGTCGACGCTCGATCGAGACGCCGACCAAGCGTCGCCCCATCGACAAGAAGCGCATGATCTCGGTCGTCGGGGCGAAGGCGAACAACCTCCGCGACGTCACCGTCGACTTCCCCCTCGGCGCCTTCGTCGCGGTGACCGGTGTCAGCGGATCGGGCAAGTCGTCGTTGGTGAACGACATCCTGTACAAGGTGCTGGCCAACAAGCTGAACGGCGCTCGGCAGATCCCGGGAAAGCACCTCCGGGTGACCGGACTCGACAACCTCGACAAGGTCGTCCATGTCGACCAGGCGCCCATCGGTCGGACACCCCGATCGAACCCGGCCACGTACACGGGTGTCTTCGACCGCATCCGCAATCTCTTCGCCGAGACGGTCGAGGCCAAGGCGCGGGGCTACCTGCCCGGACGATTCAGCTTCAACGTCAAGGGCGGCCGCTGCGAGAACTGCGCCGGCGACGGCACGATCAAGATCGAGATGAACTTCCTGCCCGACGTGTACGTCGCCTGCGAGGTGTGCGGAGGGGCACGGTACAACCGGGACACTCTCGCCGTCCACTACAAGGGCAAGAACATCTCCGAGGTGCTCGACATGCCGATCAGCGAGGCGGCCGAGTTCTTCGAGCCCATCTCGGCGATCTCGCGCTTCATGAAGACCCTCGTCGATGTCGGGCTCGGGTACGTGCGCCTCGGCCAGAGTGCGACGACCCTGTCCGGAGGCGAGGCGCAGCGGGTCAAGCTGGCCACCGAACTCCAGCGCCGCTCGAACGGACGCAGCATCTACGTCCTCGACGAACCGACGACGGGCCTGCACTTCGAAGACGTCCGCAAACTGCTCCTCGTGCTGAACGGACTCGTCGACAAGGGCAACACCGTCATCACGATCGAGCACAACCTGGACGTCATCAAGTCCGCCGACTGGCTGATCGACATGGGCCCCGAGGGTGGGGCCGGCGGCGGTTCCGTCATCGCAGCCGGTACCCCCGAGTTCCTCGCCGGCGTCCCCGGCAGCCACACGGGCGTCTTCCTGGCCGAGATGCTCGAGTCCGGTCATGGCTCGCGACCGACCACCACCTCCCCGAAGTCGTCTTCGCGACGCCGTCGGGAGGCCCTCGGGGCACGATGAGCAACACGGTCTCATGGCGCCCGAAGGCGGGGGAGATCCCGACCGATCCGGGCGTCTACCGGTGGCGAGACGAGCGCGGCCGCGTCCTGTACGTGGGCAAGGCCAAGAACCTCCGGGCTCGGCTCAGCAACTACTTCGCCCCCCTGCCCACGTTGCACGAGCGGACTCGTCGTATGGTGCTCAGCGCGAGCTCCGTGGAGTGGACGATCGTCGGCAGCGACATCGAAGCGCTGCAGCTCGAGTACACCTGGATCAAGGAGTTCGACCCGCCCTTCAACGTCAAGTTCCGGGACGACAAGACCTACCCCTTCATGGCCGTCACCCTGGGCGACGAGGCTCCCCGGGTCATGGTCACGCGCAATCCCCGCATCCGGGGAGCCAAGTACTTCGGGCCGTACCCGAAGATCTGGGCCGTGCACGACACCATCGATCTGATGATCAAGGTCTTCCCGATCCGGACGTGCTCCGACAGCAGCTACAAGAAGGCCATGCAGACCGGCAAGCCGTGCTTCCCCGGACAGATCGGGCGCTGCGGTGGTCCGTGCTCCGGCAAGGTCACCATCGAGGAGCACCGTCGCATCGTCGACGAGTTCGTCACCTTCATGGGCAGCTACGACAAGAAGGTCATCGGCGACTTCCAGAAGCAGATGAAGACCGCGGCCGTCGAGCAGCGGTACGAGGACGCCGCACGTCTGCGCGACCAGGTCCAGGCGCTCGAGGCCGTTCTCGACAAGTCCGCCGTCGTCCTGCGCGACTCGGTCGATCTCGACCTGTTCGCCCTCGCCGAGGACGAGCTCGCGGCGGCGGTCCAGCTGTTCACCGTGCGCGGAGGTCGTATCCGCGGGTCCCGGGGCTGGGTGGTCGACAAGGAGATCGACGTCACCACGGGCGAGCTCGTCGAGCAGATCCTGCAGGACAGCTACTCCTCCGGGGCCGAGCTGCCGCGCGAGATCGTCGTGACGGCCGTGCCGGACGACAATGATGCTCTCGAGAGCGTCCTCGGCGGACTCCGCGGCAGGGGCAAGGTGCAGATCCACACGGCGCAACGCGGCGACAAGGCGGCCCTGATGCAGACGGCCACCCTGAACGCCCAGCAGTCGCTCATGCTCTACAAGACCCGCAGGAGCGCCGACTTCGCGACTCGCTCGACGGCGCTGGCCGACATCCAGGAGGCGCTCGGAATGACCGAGGCGCCTCTCCGGATGGAGTGCTACGACGTCTCCCATCTCCAGGGGACGAACATCGTCGCCTCGATGGTGGTCTTCGAGGACGGCCTGCCTCGCAAAGACCAGTACCGCCGCTTCAGCATCCCCAGCTCGACCGACGACACCGAGTCGATCTACCAGACGCTGAGTCGGCGACTGGCTCGCCTCGACGACGAGCTCGCTCCGGTGGAGGAGGTCGGGGAGCAGCGCAAGCGGTTCGCCTACCGCCCGAACCTGCTCATCGTCGACGGCGGTCAGCCCCAGGTCGCCGCAGCGCGGCGGGCACTCGACGACGCCGGTGTCGAAGGCATCGCCCTGTGCGGCATCGCCAAGAGGCTCGAGGAGATCTGGCTGCCCGACGACGACTTCCCGGTCATCCTCCCGCGCAACTCCGATGCGCTGTTCCTCATCCAGAGGATCCGCGACGAGGCGCACCGTTTCGCGATCACGTTCCAACGCCAGCGGCGACGCCGGGACATCGCCTCCCAGCTCGCTGAGATACCGGGCCTCGGCCCATCGCGCGTGGCACGTCTGCTCAAGCACTTCGGATCGGTGAAGCGTCTCAAACAGGCCTCACCGGAGGAGATCTCCGCCGTACGGGGCATCGGACCGACCCTGGCCGCAGCGGTCAGCGAACGGCTCGGCACGGTCTCGGACGCCGCCGTGCAGGAGGACGCCGCTGACGCCGAGTCAGACGGCGAGACCGCCCGGCCCACCGCCGACGACTCGACGACACGCGTCTAGAATCGACCCACCACCCGACCCCCGCATCGATCGAAGGTCTGCGCTCATGAGCGACGCAAGCGAACAGCAAGAGGTCCTGATCGTCACCGGGATGTCCGGTGCGGGCCGCTCGACCGTGGGGAACGCCCTCGAGGATCTCGGCTGGTACGTGGTCGACAACCTCCCGGCCCAGATGCTGCGCCCGCTGCTGGATCTCGCCGAACGAGCCGGCGACTCCCTCCCCAAGATCGCCGCGGTCGTCGACGTGCGGGGCGGCAGGTTGTTCTCCGAGGCCCAGACGGCCGTGCGGACGCTTCGCGAGAGCATGCCGAGCAAGGTCCGCGTGCTGTTCCTCGACGCCACGGACGCCGTCCTCGTCCGGCGTTTCGAGCAGGTCCGGCGTCCGCACCCGCTCCAGGGAGACGGAACGCTCCTCGACGGCATCCTCGCCGAGCGGGCTCGCATGGAGGAGCTCCGGGAGACCAGCGACGTGATCGTCGACACGTCGGAGTTGAACATCCATCAGCTGGCCACCTCCATCACCGAGACCTTCGCGGAGTCGGAACGTCCGGGTGTGCAGGTGACGGTGCTGAGCTTCGGCTTCAAGTACGGCCTCCCGACGGACGCCGACATGGTCGGTGACGCCCGCTTCCTTCCCAACCCGTTCTGGGTCCCCGAGCTCCGAGCGCAGAACGGTCTGGACGAGCCCGTCACGTCGTACGTCATGGCGCAACAGGGCGCTCGTCGGTTCATCGAGGCGTTCGGTGCGGCTCTGGAGCCCGTGCTGGAGGGCTATCAGCGTGAGAACAAGAGACACGCTACGATCGCCATTGGCTGCACGGGCGGCAAGCATCGGTCGGTCACCCTCGTCGGTGAGCTGGCAGCGCATCTGCGCGAGCTCCGTGGTGTGGCCGTCAGCGTGAAGCATCGCGACCTCGGCCGGGAATGACCGAGACGAACGATCGTGCGCGCGTTCGCCGATCGAACCCGAGAGAAGGAATCCAGGTTTGGCTCAGACTGCCGACGTCAAAGAAGAACTCGCACAGGTCGAGGTGAGCCGGACGACCGTCCGCGCCGCCGAGGTCGCAACGATCCTGCGGTTCGCCGGCGGACTGCACGTCATCTCGGGTCGGATCGCCGTCGAAGCCGAGCTCGACAGCCCCGTCATCGCCCGGAGGGTGCGCAAGGACCTCGCCGAGCTCTACGGCGCCAGGAGCGACGTGTCGGTGATCGCCGCGTCGGGGATGCGTCGGACGAACCACTACCTCGTCCGGGTCCACGAGGCGGGCGAGACCCTCGCGCGTCAGACGGGTCTCATGGACCAACGGCGTCGCCCGGTCCGTGGTCTGCCGAACAGGCTGACGACCGGTTCTCGCGACGATCTGGCGGCCATCTGGCGAGGCGCCTTCCTCGCCCAGGGAACCCTCACGGACCCCGGCCGGTCCGCCTCGCTCGAGGTCGTGTGCCCCGGCAACGAGGCGGCGATGGCGCTCGTGGGAGCGGCCGGCCGCCTGGGCATCTCGGCCAAGGCCCGAGAGGTACGGGGCATCCACCGTGTCCTGATCCGCGACGGCGAGGCGATCAGCGCCATGCTGGCCGTCATGGGCGCCCACCGCTCGGTGGGCGAATGGGAGGAGATGCGGCAGCGCCGCGAGGTCCGGGCGACCGCGAACCGCCTCGTGAACTTCGACGACGCCAACCTCCGCCGTTCCGCCGAGGCGGCCGTCGCCGCCTGCGCCCGCGTCGAACGTGCGATGGAGCTCCTCGGAGACGACATCCCCGACCACCTGAAGTACGCGGGCGATCTCCGGCTGTCCCACCGAGATGCGAGCCTCGACGAACTCGGGCAGCACGCCGATCCGCCCATGACGAAGGACGCCGTCGCCGGACGCATCAGGAGGCTCCTGGCGATGGCCGACAAGAAGGCGTCCGATCTGGGTCTCCCGGGCACCGAGTCGAGCCTGCCCTCCGACCTCGAACTCGACTGACACGAAGGCGGCGCCCGCACCCACGACCCCCACGGGGACGGCACGGCTCCTCGGGTAACACGACTCCGTGCCTGGTAGTGTCGCGTACGGCTGCGCATCCCTCACCACCCCGGTTTCGGCTGCGTTCACGGGTCTGGTCGCCCACCCCCTCCACGCGTCCCCACGACGCCTGATCAACAGGAGTTTCCTTGACCGTCAAGATCGGCATCAACGGCTTCGGTCGTATCGGCCGCAACTACTTCCGTGCGGCGCTCGCCAAGGGCACCGACATCGAGATCGTCGCCGTCAACGACCTCACGGACAACGCCGCGCTGGCGCACCTCCTCAAGTTCGACTCGATCACGGGACGCCTCGACGCCACGGTCGAGCTCGACGGCGACTCGATCGTCGTCAACGGCAAGCCCATCAAGGTCCTGGCCGAGCGCGATCCCGCCAACCTCCCCTGGGGCGAGCTGGGCGTCGACATCGTGGTCGAGTCGACCGGCTTCTTCACCAAGGCCGAGGACGCTCGCAAGCACATCACCGCCGGCGCGAAGAAGGTCCTCATCTCGGCACCCGCCACGGGTGACGACGCCACGATCGTCCTCGGTGTCAACGAGGGCATCTACGACCCCGCGAAGCACGACATCATCTCGAACGCCTCGTGCACCACGAACAGCCTGGCACCCCTGATGAAGGTCTTCCTCGACAACTTCGGTGTCGAGCGTGGCCTCATGACCACCGTGCACGCGTACACGGCCGACCAGAACCTCCAGGACGGCCCTCACAAGGATCCGCGTCGTGCTCGCGCCGCCGCGCTCAACATCGTCCCGACCTCCACGGGTGCCGCCAAGGCCATCGGCCTCGTCATCCCCGAGCTCGCCGGCAAGCTCGACGGATACGCCCTCCGCGTCCCCGTGCCCACCGGTTCGATCACCGACGTGACCCTCGAGACCTCGACGCCCGTCACGGTCGAGCAGATCAACGCCGCCTACAAGGCCGCGGCCGAGGGCGAGCTCAAGGGCATCCTCGCCTACTCCGAGGACCCGCTGGTCTCGACCGACATCACGACGGACCCGCACTCGTCGATCTACGACTCGGGGCTCACCAAGGTCATCGGCAACCTGGTCAAGATCACCTCGTGGTACGACAACGAGTGGGGCTACTCGAACCGTCTGGTCGACCTCACGAAGTACGTGGCCGACCGCCTGTAGCGCACCGCGCTCCTCGCACCGAATCATCGAAGGCGGCCGGGCACCATGCCCGGCCGCCTTCGCCGAACGAAGAGAAGGTCATGACCCTGCGCACCCTCGAGTCCCTGGGCTCCCTCGCCGGCAGACGAGTCATCGTCCGCTGCGACCTCAATGTCCCCCTCAAGGGCTACCGGATCACCGACGACGGACGCGTGCGCGCCTCCCTCGAGACGCTCAACCTCCTGATCAACCAGGGAGCACGTGTGGTCGTCATCAGCCACCTCGGACGCCCCGACGGTCGGGTAGCACCCGAGTACAGCCTCCGTCCCGTCGCTCAGCGACTCAGCGAGCTGCTCGGCAAGAGCGTCGGGTTCGTCCCCGAGACCGTCGGCGACGAGGCCACGGCCGCCGTCGCAGCCCTCTCCGACGGGCAGATCACGGTCCTCGAGAACCTGCGGTTCTCGGCGGCCGAGACCTCTAAGGACGCCGCGGAGCGCCGGAGCTTCGCCGAGCGGATCGCCGCACTCGGCGACGTCTTCGTGTCGGACGGCTTCGGAGTCGTCCACCGTGAGCAGGCGAGCGTGTTCGAGCTCCCGCAGCTGCTCCCCAGCGCGGCGGGCACCCTCATCTCGACCGAGCTCGAGGTCCTGGAGAAGCTCACGACCGACCCCGCACGCCCCTACACGGTCGTGCTGGGCGGCTCGAAGGTGTCCGACAAGCTCGGCGTCATCGAGCACCTCCTGCCCCGGGTCGACAACCTGCTCGTGGGCGGCGGCATGCTCTTCACCTTCCTCGCCGCACAGGGCCATGCCGTCGGCAAGAGCCTTCTCGAAGCAGACCAGATCGACCGGGTCCGCGGATATCTCGCCGACGCCGAGAAGCGAGGCGTCAACCTCGTCCTCCCGGTCGACGTCGAGATCGCCTCCGCCTTCGACGGCGACGCCGACCACACGACGGTCGCGATCGACGGCATCGAGACATCGCCCCTCGGCACCGACGCGCTCGGGCTCGACATCGGCCCCGAGACCTCGGCACGCTTCGCCGAGATCGTCCTCGGCTCGTCGACGGTGTTCTGGAACGGCCCCATGGGCGTCTTCGAGTTCGACGCCTTCGCCCACGGGACCAAGGCCGTCGCCGAGGCCCTCACCCAGGTGGACGGTCTCGGCGTCGTCGGAGGCGGGGACTCCGCCGCCGCCGTCCGCGCTCTCGGCTTCTCCGACGACCAGTTCGGACACATCTCCACCGGTGGTGGGGCCAGCCTCGAATTCCTCGAGGGCAAACGACTCCCCGGACTGGAGGTCCTCGGATGGTGACCGCACGCACGCCCCTCATCGCCGGCAACTGGAAGATGAACCTCGACCACCTGCAGTCGATCGCGTTCGTCCAGAAGCTCGCCTGGAGCCTCAAGGACGCCAAGCACGACTACAGCGCCGTCGAGGCCGTCGTCTTCCCGCCCTTCACGGATCTCCGTTCCGTACAGACCCTCCTGGACGCCGACAAGCTGCAACTCGGACTCGGCGCGCAAGACCTGTCGGCTCACGATTCAGGGGCCTACACGGGTGAGATCTCGGGCGCCTTCCTGGCCAAGCTCGACGTGACCTACGTCATCGTCGGCCACTCGGAACGCCGCACGCTGCACGCCGAAGACGACGAGGTCGTGGCGGCCAAGGTCGCCGCAGCCCATCGCAGCGGGCTCGTGCCCGTCGTCTGCGTCGGCGAGACGGCCGCCGACCTGGAGGAGCACGGACCGAGCGCCGTCCCCGTGGCGCAGCTCAAGGCGGCTCTGGCCCAGACACCGGCCGGCGCCGACATCGTCGTGGCCTACGAGCCGGTCTGGGCGATCGGCTCCGGTACCGCCGCGACGGCCGAGCAGGCCGAGCAGGTCTGCGCGGCACTGCGCGACGCACTCCGCGAGGTGCACGGCGCCGAATCGGCCGGTGCGACGCGGATCCTCTACGGCGGATCGGTGAAGGCCTCGAACATCGCAGCCTTCATGCGCGAGCCGAACGTCGACGGAGCCCTCGTCGGCGGAGCGAGCCTCGACGTCGACGGCTTCGCGAGCATCGTGCGGTTCCCGTCGCACGTCGGGGTCTGACCCTCACCCTTCGTCCCTCACCCGTCGGCGCTCCTCCCGGTTCGCCCGCGGGTGAGGCCGTGGATGCGACCACCGGCGGTTATACTCGTTAGCGGTCTCACCGCATCGAAAGGTTCCACGTGGAAATTCTCCAGGTCATCCTGCAGGTGTTGCTCGGCATCACGAGCCTCCTGCTGACCCTGCTCATCCTGCTCCACCGAGGTCGCGGTGGCGGCCTCTCCGACATGTTCGGCGGTGGCGTGACGAGCAACCTCGGCGCCTCCGGTGTGGCTGAGCGCAACCTCAACCGCATCACGGTGTTCCTCGGCCTCGTCTGGATCACCTGCATCGTCGTGCTGGGTCTCATCACCAAGTTCTCGGCGGTGGCCTGATGGCATCGGGCGGTAGCGCCATCCGCGGCTCGCGCGTCGGCGCCGGCCCCATGGGCGAGCAGGACCGCGGCTACCACGCCGAGCGCATCACCATCTCCTACTGGGACGCCCTGGGCAACGAGGTGGTCCGTCACTTCGCCGCCAACGTCCCCGAGGACGAGATCCCCGAGACGGTCGACTCGCCGTCGTCCGGTCTGCCGGCAGGGCGCGACAAGGCCAACCCGCCGAGCGTGGCGAAGCTCGAGCCCTACAAGACGCACCTGGCCTACGTGAAAGAGCGTCGGACCGAAGAGGAAGCCGCACAGCTCCTCGAAGAGGCGCTGCAGCAGCTCCGAGTACGTCGCGGCAAGGCTTGATCCGAGACCATCGCCGTCCTGGCCGCATCATCGATCGGCCAGGACACGAAGAAGCCCCGCAGCATGAGTGCTGCGGGGCTTCTTCGTGGTCCCGACTAGTAGGTCGACGCGATGAGGTTCTCCGGGACCTCGGCGGCCGCATCACCGTCGACGAAGAAGACCGTGCGCTTCCGACCCTTGACTCCGGCGACGGGGACCTGGTCGGCCCCGGCACCCGCCAGGGCGAGACCGAGCGAGGACGCCTTCTCGGCGCCCGCCAGGATCATCCACACGCGCTGCGAGTTGTTGATGGCCGGCAGGCTGAGAGTCAGTCGCACGGGCGGGGGCTTGGGGGAGTCGTCGATCGTGAGCACGGTCGAGCTCGCATCCCGGATCTGGGGCTTGTCGGGGAAGAGCGAAGCGATGTGGCCGTCGGGCCCGACACCGAGCAGCGTGATGTCGAAGCGCGGAGAGGCGTCGTCGCCCTGCGCGTGCTCCTGCAGCTCCGCACGGTAGGCCGAGGCCGCCGCCTCGACGTCGTCGAACTCTCCGACGGCGCCGAAGCGATGCACGTTCTCGGGGTCGACACCGATGTGGTCGAGCAGATCGAGCCCCGCCTGGTGATCGTTGCGATCGGCGTGTCCCGCCTCGACCCAGCGCTCGTCGGCCCACCAGAACGACACCCGGGACCAGTCGACGCTGTCGCGGGCCGGTGACGCGTTGATGGCGGCGAGGACGAGCGTGCTGACCGAGCCACCGCTCACGACGATCGACGCGTAGTTCTGCTCCTCGAGCACGTCGATGATCTTGGTGATGAACCGCGCGGCGACGGATGCACCGAGCGATTCCTTGTTGGAGTGCACCAGCACCCGGCGTTCGTTGGTCACAGTCATCGTCTGCCCTAGCTGTCCTGGACGGGTTCGCTCAATTGGCGGACCCCATGCTTCACGACGTTCCCGAAGAGGTCGTCCGGGTCGAGTCTACGGAGTTCTTCCGCCAGGCAGTCCCGAAGCGACCGGCGTGGCAGCGACAGGTCGTGCGTCGGCTGGCCGGGCTGGGTGAGGGTCGCCACGTTCACCTGGTCGCGTTCCAATTCGATGGCCCCGGAGGCGCGGACCAGTCGGACCCCGTGGATCCCGCTCGACCCCGTGGCACGTGTCGTCAGCTCGTTCTCCACCGGCACCTGCAGCTGCAGGCGGAGCCAGGCCGCGAGCAGGAGGGTGGACGGCGAGTCGGGTGCGCCGCTGACGTCGACGGCCGTGACGGGCTCGTAGGGAGGCTGATCGAGGACGGCCGCGAGCTGCGTGCGCCACAGCGTGAGGCGCGTCCAGGCGAAGTCGGTGTCGCCCGGAGCGTAGGTGTCCGCCAGATCGACGATCGTCTGCCGAGGGTTCGGCTGGCTCGCGGCGTCGGTGATCCGCCGTTGGGCGATGCGACCGAGGGGGGACTCCGAGACCACCGCAGGCGCGGTTCCCGGCCACCAGACCACGACGGGGGCGTCCGGGAGGAGGAGTCCCGTGACGAGACCCTCCTCGTCGCTCGCCGTGTCGCCGTATGCGCGGAGCACGATGACCTCGCTGGCCCCGGCGTCTCCGCCGACGCGGATCTGGGCATCCAGCCGAGCCACCTCGTCCGCGCGCCTGTCGCTCGACGTCGAGATCACGATGACGCGCATCGGGTGCTCACGAGAAGCGTCGTTGGCGGCCTCGATGGCCTCCTCCTCCTCGCCCAGGCCGGTCGAGATGATGAGCGTGAGGACTCGACCCAGCGCGACCGCCCCTCCCTCTTCTCGGATGGTCACCAACGACTTCTGGACGCGGCTGATGGTGCTGTCGGGCAGGTCGACGATCATGGACGCCTCCAGGTTCGGCCGTCGCGGGCCATGAGTTCATCGGCGGACGTCGGGCCCCAGGTGCCCGGACGGTACTGCTCCGGCTGACCCTGGGTCGCCCAGTACTCCTCGATGGGGTCGAGGATCTTCCAGGAGAGCTCGACCTCCTCGTGCCGGGGGAACAGGGGCGGATCGCCGAGCAGGACGTCGAGGATGAGTCGTTCGTAGGCCTCGGGACTGGCCTCGGTGAACGCGTGTCCGTAACCGAAGTCCATGGTCACGTCGCGCACCTGCGTCCCGATGCCCGGGACCTTGGAACCGAATCGGAGAGTGACTCCCTCGTCGGGCTGGACGCGGATCACGAGGGCGTTCTGACCCAGCGACGTCTGCGTCCCGAAGATGTTCTCGGGCACCTGCTTGAAGACGATGGCGATCTCGGTGACCCGACGCCCGAGCCGCTTGCCGGCCCGCAGATAGAAGGGGACGCCGGCCCACCGTCGGGTGGCGATCTCGAGCTTGATGGCGGCGAAGGTCTCGGTGAGACTCTCCGGGTTCATGCCCTCTTCGTCGAGGAACCCCAGCACCTTCTCACCGCCCTGCCACCCGCCCGAGTACTGGCCTCGCGCCGTGCCCGTGGCCAGGTCCCCGGGGAGGCGCACAGCGGACAGGACCTTCTCCTTCTCGGCCCGGAGATCGCGCGCCGTGAAGGAGACGGGCTCCTCCATCGCCGTCAGGGCGAGGAGCTGCAGCAGGTGGTTCTGGATGACGTCGCGCGCAGCGCCGATGCCGTCGTAGTAGCCCGCACGACCGCCGACGCCGATGTCCTCCGCCATGGTGATCTGGACGTGGTCGACGTAGTTCGAGTTCCAGAGCGGTTCGTACATCTGGTTCGCGAAGCGAAGGGTCAGGAGGTTCTGGACCGTCTCCTTGCCCAGGTAGTGGTCGATCCGGAAGACGGAGTCGGGCTCGAAGACCGTCTCGACGACGGAGTTCAACTCGCGAGCCGTGGTCAGGTCGCTGCCGAAGGGCTTCTCGATGACCACGCGACGCCACGCGCCGTCCTTCTCCTCGGCGAGTCCGGAGTTGCGGAGCTGCTCGGTGACGATCGGGAAGGCCTTGGGCGGGATCGACAGGTAGAACGCATGGTTGCCCATCGTCCCTCGTTCACGATCGAGCTCCTCGATGGTGTCCTTGAGCCGGGTGAAAGCGTCGGCATCGTCGAAGACCCCCTGGACGAAGCGGAACCCTTCTTTGAGCTGCCGCCAGACGTCCTCGTCGAAGGGGGTGCGGGCGTGCTGCTTCACGGCCTCGTAGACGACCTGCTCGAAGTCCTGCCCCTCCCATTCGCGTCGGGCGAAGCCCACGAGCGCGAATCCCGGCGGCAGGAGGCCGCGGTTGGCCAGGTCGTAGACGGCCGGCATCAGCTTCTTGCGGGACAGATCGCCTGTCACGCCGAAGATGATGAGGCCGCTGGGACCGGCGATGCGATTGAGTCGGCGGTCGGAGGGCAACCGCAGGGGGTTGGACTCCGGCGTGATCTCGACCGGTGACATCTGTATGTGGTTCCTTCGGGGTCGTGAATCTCCGCCCGGGCACGAGCGTCCCCGAACGGAAAGCGGGTCGGTGCCCCTCGGGGCACCGACCCGCTCGGTCAACGGAGGGCGGCGAGCAGCGCGGGAAGCGCGGCTGCGACGTCGGTCACCGTCAGGGTGAGCACCGGACGGCCGTGCTCGGCGAGCACCTTGGCGTCACCGGCCGCCTGCGCCTGGACGAGCTGCCCGAAGGTGAAGGGGCTCTCCGGGATCTCGAGGTCGCGCTCGGCCACCTGCGTGATCTGGAGGAACACGCCGTTCGCGGGGCCGCCCTTGTGGTACTGCCCGGTCGAGTGGAGGAAACGAGGTCCCCACCCGAACGTCACCGGACGCTTCGTCCTCGCCGCGAGAGCGTCGCGGAGAGTCTCGAGCTCGGGGTTGGCCACCCGGTCGATGTACGCCTGGATCGACACGTAGCCGTCGTCCGAGAGAGCGGACAGCAGAGCCGACACGGCGCTCTCGAGCGAATCTCCGAGCTCGACGCCGCCGACCTCACGCACCTCGATGCCCTCGGCCGTGAAGGCCGGGGGAGTGGGAGCGGGACGGTCGTCGAGCAGCGCGCGCGTGGCGATCTTCGCCGACTCGACGTCGGGCTGGTCGAACGGGTTGATGTCGAGCAGGCGACCCGCGACGGCGACCGCGTACTCCCAGACCATGATCTGACCACCGAGCGAGCCGGAGATCTCGACCTCGCCGGGCGCGACCTCGCGGGTCTCGGCGGCGTTGGCGACGAGTCGGACGATCTGCACGTCGTGCAGTCCGAGCGACACCTCGGGGGCGTCCGTGCCGATGACGACGGGCAGGAGCCCTCGTCCCTGCTTGCCGGTGGACTCCGCGATCAGCTGCTCGGCCCAGTCGGGGAACCCGATGATGTGCGTCCCGTCGGCGACGATGGCGATCTTGTCGCGCAGCGGCTCGGTTCCGGCGAGCACCGCACCCAGGACGAGCCCGGGGTTGGCCGCTCCGTCCTGAGCCAGCTCGACCGTGACCGCGTCCGCTTCGCTGAGCAGCTCGCGGATGTCCGCGCCGGCGAGGCCCGACGGCACGAGGCCGAACGCGGACAGCGCCGAGTAGCGCCCGCCGATGTTGGGGTCGGCGTTGAACACGCGGTAGCCGGCCTCGCGAGCGGACCCGTCGAGGGGGGAACCCGGGTCGGTCACGACGACGATGCGGTCGACGGGGTCGATCCCGGCGTCACGGAAGGCCTTCTCGAAGGTCTTCCGCTGGCTGGCGGTCTCGACGGTCGAGCCGGACTTCGAGGACACCACGAGGACGGTGCGCTCCAGGCGGTCGGCGAGGGCCGTCAGGACCTGGCCGGGCTCCGTGGCGTCGAGCACGGTCAGCTCGACGCCGTAGGTGCGCGTGATGACCTCGGGGGCGAGCGACGATCCGCCCATTCCCGCGAGCACGACGTGGTCGACGCCCTTGCCGGCGAGCTCCTCGCGGAGCTGCTCGATCTGGTCGATCAGAGGAGTGGAGACGACGACCGCCTCCGTCCAGCCGAGACGCTTCGCGGACTCGTCCTCGGCGTAAGGGCCCCACAGGGTGGGGTTCTGAGCCGTGATGCCCGAGGCGACGAGATCCGAGACCAGCTGGGGGACGACCTTTTCGACGGCTTCCGCGGCGGAGCCGCTGGCTGCGATCGTGATGGTCACTTGGCGACCTCGGACGGCTTCGCGGCCTCGAGGGCGGCGGTGACGGTGTCGAGGAGCTCGTTCCAGGAGACGATGAACTTCTCGACGCCCTCCTTCTCGAGCAGCTCCGTCACGTCGTCGTACGAGACGCCCTGGGCCGCGATGGCGTCCATGACCTCGTTGGCGGCGGCGTAGGAGGCGCTGATGGAGTCGCCACGGATCTCGCCGTGGTCGAAGGTCGCCTCGAGCGTCTTCTCAGGCATCGTGTTGACGACGTCCGCGGCGATGAGCTCGACCACGTAGGTGGTGTCGAGGACGTTCGGGTCCTTGACGCCGGTGGAGGCCCAGAGGGGGCGCTGCTTGTTGGCGCCGGCCGACAGCAGGCCCTTTGCGCGCTCGGTGTCGAAGGCCTGCTGGTAGACCTCGTAGGCGAGCTGGGCGTTGGCGACGCCGGCCTTGCCCTTGAGGGCCTTGGCCTCGTCGGTTCCGACGGCGTCGAGACGCTTGTCGATCTCGGTGTCGACGCGCGAGACGAAGAACGAGGCGACGGAGTGGATCGCCGAGATGTCGATGCCGGCGGCCTTGGCCTGCTCGAGACCGGTGAGGTACGCGTTGATGACCGCGCGGTACCGCTCGAGGCTGAAGATCAGGGTGACGTTGACGCTGATGCCCTGGGCGATGACGGCGGTGATCGCCTCGAGACCCTCGACCGTGGCCGGGATCTTGATGAGCGCGTTGGGACGGCCGACCTTGGCGGCGAGCTTGATCGCCTGGTCGATGGTGCCCTTGGCGTCGTGTGCGAGGCCCGGCTCGACCTCGATCGACACGCGGCCGTCGAAGCCCTTGGTGTCGTCGTAGATCTCGCGGAAGATGTCGCTGGCACGGGTGACGTCATCGGTCGTGATCTCGAAGACCGCGTCGGTGACGCTCACGCCGCTCTTGGCGAGGAGCGCGACCTGGTCGTCGTAGGCCTCGCCCTTGGCGAGCGCCGAGGCGAAGATCGTCGGGTTGGTGGTGACGCCGACGACGTTGCGCTCGGCGATCAGCTTCTGCAGGCCACCGGCGTTGATGCGCTCACGCGACAGGTCGTCGAGCCAGATGCTCACGCCCGCGGCGGAGAGCTGGGCGGTGTTGGATTCGGTCATTTTCGTTTTCTTCTTCCTTCTCGGCCGGCGCTCAGAGAGCAGCCAGCGAGTCCTTGACGGCTGCGACGGCGGCTTCGGTGGTGATGCCGAACTCGCGGTAGAGCGTCTTGTAGTCGGCCGAGGCGCCGAAGTGCTCGATCGACACGCTGCGGCCGGCGTCGCCGACGATGCCGCGCCACGGCATGGCCACACCGGCTTCGATCGAGACGCGGGCCTTGACGGCGGCGGGGAGGACCGACTCGCGGTACTCGGCGGTCTGCTCGTCGAACCACTCGAGGCTGGGAGCCGACACGACGCGGGCGTTGATGCCCTCGCCACGGAGGACCTCGCGGGCCTCGACGGCGATCTGGACCTCGGAGCCGGTCGCGATCAGGATCACGTCCGGCGTGCCTCCCGGTGCCTCGGCCAGGACGTACGCGCCCTTCGCGACGTTCTTCGCCGAAGCGAAGACCTCGCCGGAGGCGTCGCCCTCGCCACGCTCGAAGACGGGCAGGTTCTGACGGCTGAGCGCGAGACCGGCCGGACCGCTGTGGCGGTCGAGGATGGTCTTCCAGGCCCAGGCGGTCTCGTTGGCGTCGGCCGGTCGCACGACGTCGAAGTCGGGGATCGCACGCAGGGCGGCGAGCTGCTCGACCGGCTGGTGCGTCGGGCCGTCCTCGCCGAGAGCCACGGAGTCGTGGGTCCAGACGTAGGTGACCGGGGACTTCATCAGCGCGGCGAGGCGGACGGCGGGCCGCATGTAGTCGCTGAAGATCAGGAAGGTGCCGCCGAACACGCGCGTGTTGCCGTGCAGGGCGATGCCGTTCATGATCGAGCCCATGGCGTGCTCGCGGATGCCGAAGTGCAGCACGCGACCGTAGGGGTTGCCCTGCCACTCGTGAGTCGACCACTCGGTGGGCACGAACGAGCCGCCCCCCGCGATGGTGGTCAGGTTCGACTCGGCCAGGTCGGCCGAGCCGCCCCAGAACTCGGGGACGACGCCGGCGATCGCGTTGATGACCTTGCCGGACGCGGCGCGGGTGGAGACCTCTTTGTCGGTGCCGAAGACCGGCAGGGCCGACTCGAGCTCGGCGGGGAGCTCGCCCTTGAGGACGCGGTCGAGCAGCGTCTTCTTCTCGGGGTTGGCTGCAGCCCACGCGTCGAACTCGGTCTTCCACTCCGCGTGCTGAGCCTGTCCGCGCTCGACGGCCTGGCGCGTGTGCGAGAGGACCTCGGGGTCGACGTCGAAGTTCTTCTCGGGGTCGAATCCGAGGATCTCCTTCAGACCGGCCACCTCTTCGGCGCCCAGGGCGGAGCCGTGGATCTTGCCGGAGTTCTGCTTCTTCGGCGAGGGCCAGCCGATGATCGTCTTCAGGATGATCAGCGACGGCTTGCTCGTCTCGGCCTTGGCCGCCTCGACGGCTTCGTTGAGGGCCTTGACGTCCTCGACGTACTCGCCCGTCTTCTTCCAGTCGACGACCTGGACCTGCCAGTCGTACGCCTCGTAGCGCTTCTTGACGTCCTCGGTGAAGGCGATGTTGGTGTCGTCCTCGATCGAGATCTGGTTCGAGTCGTAGATCACGACGAGGTTGCCGAGCTGCTGGTGGCCCGCGAGCGACGAGGCCTCGCTGGTCACGCCCTCCTGCAGGTCGCCGTCGCCGGCGATGACGTACACGAAGTGGTCGAAGGGCGAGGTGCCCGCTGCCGCCTCCGGGTCGAAGAGGCCGCGCTCGAAGCGGGCGGCGTAGGCCATGCCGACGGCGGAGGCCAGGCCCTGGCCGAGCGGGCCGGTCGTGATCTCGACGCCGTCGGTGTGACCGTACTCGGGGTGCCCCGGGGTCTTGGATCCCCACGTGCGGAGGGCCTTGAGGTCGTCGAGCTCGAGGCCGTAGCCGCCGAGGTAGAACTGGATGTACTGCGTCAGCGAGCTGTGTCCGACCGAGAGGATGAAACGGTCGCGACCGATCCACTCGCTGTCGCTCGGGTCGCGGCGCATGACCTTCTGGAAGAGGAGGTAGGCGGCGGGCGCGAGGCTCATCGCTGTTCCGGGGTGGCCGTTTCCGACCTTCTCGACCGCGTCGGCCGCGAGGACGCGGACCGTGTCGACTGCCTTGTTGTCAATGGATTCCCATTGCAGATCTGCCACTGGAAGTTGACCCTTCTTGATGCGAATTGCGCGGGGTCGATTCGCTCCCGCGCTGACATGCGCCTGCCGAGACGTCGTCGGCTTCGGTCGAACGCACACCGCGGGGTGGGATCAAGACGGGGAAATTGGGGTTCCGATGTCGGAGATTCCAGCGCCGAACGGGCGTGCGACTGGCAAGCACCTGTCAGTATAGGGACGAACGTGCCGGTCCCGCCCGCACGTGACTCCCAGAGAGCCGTCAGAGCCGACGTTCATCGCCTAGACTTTTCGAGCAAACCGCTCATCTCGTTAGAGGACTCATGACCGCAGCTGTTGACACCCGCCCCGACACCGCACCCCGGGGCATCCGTCGCAAGGCTCGGGCCTACGTCGCCCTCACGAAACCCCGCGTGATGGAGCTCCTGCTCGTCACCACCGCTCCGACCATGTTCCTGGCCCAGGGCGGAGTGCCGAACCTCTGGCTCGTCGCCGCGACGCTGATCGGCGGTGCTCTGAGCGCCGGCTCGGCCTCCGCCTTCAACTGCTACATCGATCGCGACATCGACCGCATCATGAAGCGCACCCAGGGGCGCCCTCTCGTGACCGGCGAGGTCACGGACCGCGAGGCCCTGATCTTCTCCTACGTCGTCGGGGTGGCGTCGATCGCCTGGCTCGCCCTCACGGTCAACCTCCTCTCGGCGGCGCTGTCTCTCGGGGCCATCCTCTTCTACGTCGTCGTCTACACGCTCTGGCTCAAGCGACGCACCCCCCAGAACATCGTCTGGGGCGGGATCGCCGGGTGCATGCCGGTGCTCATCGGCTGGGCCGCCGTGACCAACGACCTCTCCTGGGCTCCCGTGATCCTGTTCATGGTGATCTTCCTGTGGACCCCGCCGCACTACTGGCCCCTGTCCATGAAGTACCGCGACGACTACGCGGCCGCCGACGTCCCAATGCTCTCCGTCGTCCGCGGTCGCTCGATCGTCGGTCTGCAGGTCATCCTGTACGCGTGGGCGACCGTGGCCTGCTCGCTCCTCCTCGTCCCGGTGGCCGGGATGGGCGTCGTCTACACCGTCGTCGCCGCCGCGAGCGGCCTCTGGTTCATCTGGGAGGCCCACCGTCTCTACAGCCGCGCGATCCAGCACGTGGCCGAGGTCCGCCCCATGCGCGTGTTCCACAGCTCGATCACGTACCTGACGCTCCTCTTCGTCGCCGTCGGCATCGACCCGCTCCTCCCGTTCTGACCCACGGGGTCGCTTCCCGGAGCGGATCACCGCGGATCGGACGGTCTCGCGTCCGAGTCATCGTCACCTGGCGTGAGCGACCTGCCGGCGGGTAAGGGCGACATCCCATCCAGGATGAGCGCGACGACCACCCGGTGCCCATGGCCACCACCGCACAGGCCGGTCGTCACGTCCCGGCGTCAGACGTCGACGAGAGCGTCAGACGCCGACGAGAGCGTCAGACGCGGACGAGAGCGTCAGATGCGGACGGCCGCTGCGTCGACGGGCGCGTCGGCCTCGTCGGGGGCCTGGTCGTTCCGGAGCGACAGCACGACGGCGGTCATCGCCGCGACGAGCAGGGCCGACAGCACCATGTGCGTGCCCACGAGCGCCGGCGGCAGACCGGTGCGCGCCTGGGTGATCCCGACCGCGATCTGCACGAGTTCGACCCCGAGCAGCATCAGGGGGAAGCGCCGGGGGAGCCCCGCGCGCAGGGTCCACGCCACGATCCCGAGGGTGAGCGCGAGCGTCGCGTACGCGGGCCAGCTGTGCACGTGGTCCATCACCGCGGGATCGAGTCCGTTGCGAGGCGTCGCGGCGTCGCCGGCGTGCGGACCGGAGCCCGTCGTCAGGATGCCGACGATCACGGTGACGCCCACGACGCCTGCAGCCACGTGGACGAGTCGGGCGTATCCACGGGGCGTCGCCGCGTACGTCCCCCGCGGGCCGCGGTAGACGCGCCAGAGGAGCACTGTCGTGAGCGCGACCAGGAAGATCGAGACGACGAAGTGGGCCCCCACGATGTAAGGGTTCAAGCCCGTCAGGACGGTGATCCCGCCGAGGGCGGCCTGGAACGGGATGCCGAGTCCCTGGACGAGAGTCAGGACGAAGAGGTCGCGACGCACCGCCCGCATCCGGATGACCGCGAGGAACGCGAGGATCACGATGAGGGTCAGCACGAACGTCAGCAGGCGGTTGCCGAACTCGATGACGCCGTGGATGCCCATCTCGGGAGTGCTGACGAACGAGTCGGCCGTGCAGCGCGGCCACGTCGGGCAGCCGAGCCCCGACCCGGTCAGCCGGACCGCGCCTCCCGTGCCGATCAGGAGGACCTGGCACGCGAACGACGCCCATGCGATGAATCGCACCCCTCGATCGACGGTCGTGGGCAACCACGACCTCAACCGCGAGACCACTCCGGCTCCACCCACCTGTGCGTTGCTCACGAACTGCTGCCTTTCATCGCTTTCGGCGCTTCGACCTGTAGAATCAACGGGTTCAGGAACACAACCCGGCGCGGTGTCGACGACGACGCCGCTGGTCTGCCCAGACCACGCTGCATCAGGGTGGCGTGGCCATCCCGCTGTTACCCGAGTCTAGGCAACGCGCCCCTGTCAGCCGACCGTGAAGACGGCGGCCCGGAGGCGCGGACCACGTCCGACGGGTGTGTTCTCCTCGCACCGCGAGCAGCTGGGCCAGAGGAACGACGTGGGAATGCACACCCGAGACCACGCGTTCGGCCTGGCACGAGAAAGAGGTAGAGATGTCAGACGTGTTGATCGATCGACCAGAGCTCGAAGGCCTGGGGCAGTACGAGTTCGGCTGGTCCGACTCCGACGCCGCCGGAGCGTCCGCGCGCCGTGGAGTGTCGCCCGAGGTGGTCACCGACATCTCCTCCCTCAAGAGCGAGCCCGAGTGGATGCTCAAGAACCGCCTCAAGGGCCTGACGCTCTTCGAGCGCAAGCCGATGCCGACCTGGGGAGCCGACCTCTCGGGCATCGACTTCGACAACATCAAGTACTTCGTGCGGTCGACCGAGAAGCAGGCGACCACCTGGGACGAGCTCCCCGACGACATCAAGAACACGTACGAGAAGCTCGGCATCCCCGAGGCCGAGCGCAACCGCCTCGTCGCCGGCGTCGCCGCGCAGTACGAGTCCGAGGTCGTCTACCACCAGATCCGTGAGGACCTCGAGGCCCAGGGCGTCATCTTCATGGACACCGACACGGCGCTGCGCGAGCACCCCGAGCTCTTCCAGGAGTACTTCGGCACGGTCATCCCGGCCGGCGACAACAAGTTCGCGGCTCTGAACACCGCGGTCTGGTCGGGTGGATCGTTCGTGTACGTGCCGAAGGGGGTCCACGTCGAGATCCCGCTCCAGGCCTACTTCCGGATCAACACCGAGAACATGGGCCAGTTCGAGCGAACGCTGATCATCGCCGACGAGGACAGCTACGTCCACTACATCGAGGGCTGCACCGCCCCGATCTACAAGTCCGACTCGCTGCACTCCGCCGTCGTCGA
Source organism: Frigoribacterium faeni (assembly GCF_007988805.1). Classification (GTDB taxonomy): domain Bacteria; phylum Actinomycetota; class Actinomycetes; order Actinomycetales; family Microbacteriaceae; genus Frigoribacterium; species Frigoribacterium faeni. The sequence continues at coordinate 31,190 of NZ_BJUV01000002.1, forward strand.
GATCATCGTCAAGAAGAACGCACGCGTCCGCTACACGACGATCCAGAACTGGTCGAACAACGTCTACAACCTGGTCACCAAGCGCGCCATCGCCCACGAGGGCGCGACGATGGAATGGATCGACGGCAACATCGGGTCGAAGGTCACCATGAAGTACCCCTCGATCTACCTGGTCGGAGAGCACGCGAAGGGCGAGACCCTGTCGGTCGCCTTCGCCGGTCCGGGCCAGCACCAGGACGCCGGCGCCAAGATGATCCACATGGCGCCCTACACGACGTCCTCCATCGTGTCGAAGTCCATCGCCCGCGGCGGCGGTCGGGCAGGCTACCGCGGCGAGGTCCGGGTCGACGAGGCCGCGCACCACTCCGCGAACACGGTGCGGTGCGACGCCCTCCTGGTCGACACCATGTCGCGCTCGGACACCTACCCCGCCATCGACATCCGCGTGGACGACGTCCAGCTCGGGCACGAGGCCACGGTGTCCCGGGTCAGCGAGGAGCAGCTCTTCTACCTGATGTCCCGCGGCATGGCCGAGGACGAGGCCATGGCCATGATCGTCCGCGGGTTCATCGAGCCGATCGCCCGCGAGCTGCCGATGGAGTACGCACTCGAACTCAACAAGCTCATCGAGATGAGCATGGAAGGATCCGTCGGCTAGATGTCCGCCGCAGCACCCACCACAGCAGACAGCACCACCTCCGAGCGCGTTCAGCACGGCGCCGGAGCCCACACCGACGGCGGATGGGGGCTCGTGCCCGTTCAGACCCGGTCCGAGCGCTTCACGTCCACCGATCCGAACGCCTTCCCCGACGTGACCGGACGCGAGGTCGACTGGAAGCTCAGTCCGGTCACGCGCCTCCGGCCGCTCATCGACGGCACGCTCGACGGCTCTCCCTACGCCTATCTCGCACGGGAGACCGGCGGTGCGGTCGTCGACTGGGTCGACCCCTCCGACCCGCGGGTCGGGACAGCCGGCACGCCGGAGGACAAGGCCTCGGCCAACGCCTGGTCCAGCGTCGAGAAGGTGCTCGCCGTGACCCTGACGGGCGACGAGCCCTCCACCGTGACGATCGGCCGCTCGGGGCTCGACTCCGAGCCGCGCTCAGGGCACACCCTGATCCACGCCACGGCGAACACGACCTCCCTGGTCGTGCTGCGCAACACCGGCTCGGCCCAGCTGGTCGAGAACGTCGAGATCGTCGTCGACGAGGGTGCGCACCTCACGGTCGTCACCCTGCAGGAGTGGGACGACGACGCCATCCACCTGGCCAGCCACTTCGCGACCATCGGCCGCGACGCGCAGCTCAAGCACTTCGTGGTCAGCCTCGGCGGTTCCGTCGTGCGGGTCAACCCGTCGGCTCACCTCGCCGGCCAGGGCTCGGACACCGAACTCTACGGCGTGTACTTCGCCGACGCCGGTCAGCACCTCGAGCAGCAGGTCTACGTCAACCACGACGCCCCGAACTCACGCAGCCGCGTCAACTACAAGGGCGCGCTGCAGGGCGAGGGGGCCCGGACGGTCTGGATCGGCGACGTCCTCATCGGCCGTTCCGCGCCGGGGACCGACAGCTACGAGCAGAACCGCAACCTCGTCCTCAGCGAGGGGACCCGGGCCGATTCGATCCCGAACCTGGAGATCGAGACGGGTGACATCCAGGGCGCCGGTCACGCCAGCGCGACCGGACGCTTCGACGACGAGCACCTCTTCTACCTCCAGTCGCGGGGCATCTCCGAAGACGAGGCCCGTCGTCTCGTCGTCCTCGGCTTCCTCAGCGAGGTCGTGCAGAAGATCGGCGAGCCCGGACTGCAGGACCGCCTCATCGCCGCCCTCGAGGTCGAACTGACCTCGGCGCCGACGACCGGGGGAGTGCGCTAGTGGCCACCAAGGTCTGCGGCGTCGACGACGTCACCCCCGCTCAGGCGCTCCGCGTCGTCATCGACGGCGTCGCCGTCGCCGTCGTCAAGGACAGCGCGGGGACGATCCACGCGATCGGCGACACCTGCACCCACGGCGACATCTCGCTCGCCGAGGGCTTCGTCGAGGACGACACGCTCGAATGCTGGGCACACGGCTCGAAGTTCGAGCTGACGACCGGCAAGCCCCTCACCCTCCCCGCCTACGAACCCGTCCCGGTCTTCGCCGTCTCCGTCGTCGACGGCGACGTGTACGTCGACACCAGCGCGTCGACGTCTCCCGCCGGCGTCGCACAGTAAGGAAACCGCATCATGTCCACACTCGAGATCCGCGACCTCAAGGTCAGCATCGACACCGACCAGGGCGTCAAGCCCATCCTCAAGGGCGTCGACCTCACCATCAACGAGGGCGAGATCCACGCCGTCATGGGCCCCAACGGGTCCGGCAAGTCCACCCTCGCCTACACGATCGCCGGCCACCCCCGCTACAACGTCGACGGGGGCTCCATCCTCCTCGACGGCCGCGAGGTGCTCGAGATGTCGGTCGACGAGCGCGCCAAGGCCGGTCTCTTCCTGGCCATGCAGTACCCCGTCGAGATCCCGGGGGTCACGGTCGCCAACTTCCTCCGGACGGCGAAGACCGCCCTCGACGGTGAGGCGCCGGCGATCCGCAGCTGGGTCAAGGACCTCCGCACCCACATGTCGGACCTCAAGATGGACCCGTCCTTCGCCGAGCGCAACGTCAACGAGGGCTTCTCGGGTGGCGAGAAGAAGCGTCACGAGATCATGCAGCTCGAGCTGCTCAAGCCGAAGTTCGCCGTCCTCGACGAGACCGACTCCGGACTCGACGTCGACGCGCTCAAGATCGTCTCCGAGGGCGTCAACCGCGCCAAGGCCAACACCGGCCTCGGACTCCTGATGATCACGCACTACACGCGCATCCTCCGCTACATCAAGCCGGACTTCGTCCACGTCTTCGTCGACGGCCACGTCGCCGAGCAGGGCGGCCCGGAGCTGGCCGACCGCCTCGAGGACGAGGGCTACGACCGTTACGTCACCGCGGCCGCCGAGGCCGCCGCGACGGTGAACTGACCATGGCCGTCGCACTCGCGCCCGAGAAGTTCGACGAGGTCGCCGAGGCCCTGAAGGAGGTCGTCGACCCCGAGCTCGGCGTCAACATCGTCGATCTGGGCCTGATCTACGACCTGGCGATGGACGAGGAGCACGAGAACGCCCTCATCATCAGCATGACGTTGACCTCCGCGGGCTGCCCGCTTACCGACGTCATCGAGGGCGACACGGCGAACGCCCTCGACGGGGTCGTCGACGCGTTCCGCATCAACTGGGTGTGGATGCCGCCGTGGGGTCCCGAGCGGATCACGGACGACGGGCGCGACATGATGCGCTCGATCGGCTTCTCGATCTGAGCTCGCCGCGCACGAGAGAACCCCCGACCGTCCTTCGGTCGGGGGTTCTCTCGTCGGGGGAGTGGGGCCGAGGAGGCGCGGATCGCGCCCCCTCATCGGCTCACCGCCCGAGGCGGTCCAGTCCGCGCCAGGCCAGGGGCAGCGCGGCGGCGGCGATCAGCCATTTGGCGACGCCGCCCACGATGAACGGGTAGAGGCCGGCGGCGAGCACGCTCTGCGGGTCGTTGGCGAAGCCGAGCTGACCGAGGACGACGGCGAGGTAGGGCAGGCCGACCACGAAGGGCACGAGACTCGCCGCGAAGAAGGCCGCCGCGGACAGGAGCCATCTCTTGTCCCAGTCGCGCTCCGACAGCCAGCCGATGAGGGCGGCCGCGAACACGAAGCCGATGACGAAGCCGAAGCTGGGCTTCAGCACGCTGAGCGGTCCGCCCGAGAACTCGGCGAAGATCGGCAGGCCGGCCAGGCCCAGGAGCATGTAGGTCAGCAGCGAGAGGGCCCCGCGCCGGGCGCCGAGGCTGGCACCGACGAGCATGACGCCGAGCGTCTGGCCCGTCACCGGGACCGGCCAGAGCGGCACCTGCACCTGCGCGAGCACCGACACGACGGCGACGCCGCCGAGCACGAGGGCGGCGTCGGTGGCCCGGCTCGAGGTCACGAGCCGGTCGGCGAGCACCGGCCGATTGGTCGATGCGGTGGCGTTCGTCATGCAGTCTCCTAGAATGGGAAGGTTGATCGGCCTGAGGGCGGGTCGACGGCCATGCGCATGACCCCTCGCGACACGATGTGTTCATTTTAGGGGCGACCCAACGGCGGGCGGCGTTGTGGACATCTCCCCAATCGATTGGACTTCTGCTGTGCTTTCCGTGCACGACCTCGAGATCCGCGTCGGCGCGCGCCTGCTGATGGAAGACGTGACCTTCCGCGTCGACAAGGGCGACAAGATCGGCCTCGTCGGCCGGAACGGCGCCGGCAAGACCACCATGACGAAGACGCTGGCCGGCGAGACGCTGCCCACCGGCGGAACCATCGAACGGAACGGCGAGATCGGCTACCTGCCGCAGGATCCCCGTAGCGGCAACATCGAGGACCTCGCCCGCACGCGCATCCTCGACGCCCGCGGTCTGGGGCAGATCCTGCTCGGGATCCAGGAGGCCTCGATGGAGATGGGCAGCGACGACCCCGCCGTCGCGGCCCGCGCCATGAAGCGCTACGGCGACCTCGACGACCGTTTCAACGCCCTGGGCGGCTACGCGGCCGAGGCCGAGGCGGCATCCATCGCCAGCAATCTGAGCCTGCCCGACCGCATCCTCGACCAGCCGCTGTCGACGCTCTCGGGCGGCCAGCGCCGTCGCATCGAACTGGCCCGCATCCTCTTCTCGGCCGCCGACACGATGATCCTCGACGAGCCCACCAACCACCTCGACGCCGACTCGGTCGTCTGGCTCCGCGAGTACCTGAAGACCTACCAGGGCGGTGTGATCGTGATCAGCCACGACATCGAACTGGTCGAGGAGGTCGTCAACCGCGTCTTCTACCTCGACGCCAACCGTCAGAACATCGACATCTACAACATGGGCTGGCGCAACTACCAGCGCCAGCGCGCGGCCGACGAGGAGCGTCGCAAGAAGGAGCGCTCGAACGCCGAGAAGCAGGCCTCCGCACTCCAGAAGCAGGCCGCGCGCTTCGGGGCGAAGGCCTCGAAGGCGGCGGCGGCCCACCAGATGGTGGCGCGGGCCGAGAAGCTGCTCTCCGGCCTCGAGGAGGTCCGCGCGGTGGACCGCGTCGCGAAGCTCCGCTTCCCCACGCCGGCGGCGTGCGGCAAGACGCCGCTCATGGCGTCCAACCTCAGCAAGAGCTACGGCTCGCTCGAGATCTTCACGGCCGTCGACCTCGCGATCGACCGCGGTTCGAAGGTCGTGATCCTGGGCCTGAACGGTGCGGGCAAGACGACGCTGCTGCGCATCCTCGCCGGCGTCGACGAGCCCGACACGGGGCAGCTCGAGCCCGGCCACGGCCTCCGGGTCGGCTACTACGCGCAGGAGCACGAGACGATCGACGTCAAGCGGAGCGTCCTCGAGAACATGGTGTCGTCGTCGCCGAACATCACCGAGATGGAGGCCCGGCGCGTGCTGGGCTCGTTCCTCTTCACCGGTGACGACTCCTCGAAGCCCGCGGGCGTGCTGTCCGGCGGCGAGAAGACCCGCCTCGCCCTTGCGATGATCGTCGTCTCCGGTGCGAACGTGCTGCTGCTCGACGAGCCCACGAACAACCTCGACCCGGCCAGCCGGCTCGAGATCCTCGACGCCCTCGCCAACTACGAGGGCGCCGTCGTGCTCGTGAGCCACGACGAGGGCGCCGTCGAGGCGCTCAATCCCGAGCGCGTGCTGATCATGCCCGAGGGCACCGAGGACCACTGGACGCCCGACTACAGCGAGCTCATCAACCTCGCCTGAGACCAGCCGACCGACCGGCCGACCACCACGCCGCACCGCGTTCCGTCACCGGCACCGTGTCCCGACACGATGCCGGCCTCGGACCGCGGTGCGGCGTCGTCGTCCGGGGGAGACTCAGCGAGGGACCGAGTCGAGGATGTCGTCCTCGACGTCGTTGTCGGACCGCGGCCTGGCGTCGCGTCGCCGACGCCGTTCGTCGTCACGCCCGTCGGTGTCGTCGAGCCCCTCCTCGGCGTCGGCCCGGCTGTTCCGCTGCTCCTGGCGGATCACGTAGAACAGGAAGAAGAAGGCCCCGGCCGCGAACATGATCCACTGCACGAAGTACGACAGGTTGAGCCCGGTGTCGATCTCCGGCTCGGCGTACGTCACGGGTGCGGCCGCGGGAGATGGGTCCTCGGCCATGAGCTGGCCGTAGGCCGCGGTGTAGATCGCGCCGTCCACCTGCTTCTGGACCTCGCTGAGCTGGATCGTCGCGATCTGGTTCGTCCCCGCCACGGCGGTCCGGTCGCCCACGGCGGGCTCGCCGGGCTTCAGCCGGGCGGTCACGGTCACCTCGCCCACCGGGGGATCGGGGATCTCGTCGGGGGCGTCCTGGTCGTTGCCCGTCGGCACCCATCCCCGGTCGACCACGAACACGCCGCCCCTGTCGGTCTGGAACGGCACGAGGACGGCGAAGCCCGGCTGGCCGTTGTAGGGGCGGTTGCGCACGAGCAGCGTCTCGTCCACGAGGTACCGGCCCGTCATCTCGACCGGCTGCCACTCGTCGGCGGGGTCGTAGGAGTCGAGGGCCGGGAGCGCCTCGTCCAACGGCATGGCGGGGGCGTCGTACCGCTGCTCGAGCTGATGGACGACGGCCATCTTCTCCTCGTGGCGGTTCCACTGCCAGTTCGCGAGCATGCCGCAGATGATCGCGAACGCCACGACCACGCCCAGGTATCCGAGCCACTTCGAGGTCAGGACGGAGCGCCAGCCCGTCACAACGCCGCTCCGACGGACCCGACCGTCTCGCCTGCCGGCGTGACGACCACCGGGAAGTCCCTCGCGAGGAGGAACTCACGCAGGTAGTCGACGTGCTCGTCGCAGGCGGACCACACCTTGACCCGCTCGATGCCGTGGATCTTCGGGTTCCGCCAGTTGACCCCGAACGTCGCGATCTCCGAGCAGCCGGCCCGAGAGCACTGGACGTCCGACGGCCCCGGGGCGCCCAGCCCGAGCATCACGCCGCGGACCCGCGGTCGCGTCGGGCCGAGCCGTCGTCGCTGCTCGGCTCGTGCCAGCTGGGCGTGGCCGTCGGCGGCGACCAGGGCTGGTCGGGCGTGCGGTAGGCCTCGATGGTCCCGGGGCGCTCGACGTCCTGGCCGGGGTCGTGACCGACGTTGACCAGCACGACGGCGAAGTACGGGATGAGGACGGCGCCCGCGACGGGGAGGAGGGTCCACCAGCCCAAGGGGATGATGAAGCACAGCGCGATGCAGACGATGCGGATGCCCATCGCCACGAGGTAGCGCACCATGCGGGCATGACGGTCGTCCGCCGGCGAGGGCGGAAGCGAGGTGATCGGTTGCGATGTCTTCAATTCACTCACGGGCTCTGTCTGCGTCACGGTCGGGCGCCTCGGACGATCTTAAGGCCTGTGCCCGACAGTAGGCTGGTGAACCGTCCGTCGACCGGACCTCGCACAACCCACCGCAAGGAGACCCCGAATGACCACGCCCCGAACCGTCCTCGTCACCGGCGGCAACCGCGGGATCGGCTTCACGATCGCCGAGGAGTTCGTCGCCCAGGGGCACCGGGTCGCCGTGACGGCCCGCAGCGGCGAGGGCCCCGAGGGCTCGCTCACCGTCGTCGCCGACGTCACCGACGCGGCGTCGATCGATGCGGCGTTCAGCACCGTCGAGGCCGAGCTCGGCCCTGTCGAGGTCGTCGTCGCCAACGCCGGCATCACCAAGGACGTCCTGCTGCTCCGCATGTCCGAGGACGACTTCTCCTCGGTCGTCGACACCAACCTCGGAGGCGCGTTCCGCGTCGTGAAGCGAGCCGCCAAGGGCATGCTGAAGGCCCGATTCGGCCGCATCGTCCTCGTGTCGAGCGTGGTGGGCCTCTACGGCGGAGCGGGGCAGGCGAACTACGCCGCCTCCAAGAGCGCCCTCGTCGGCTTCGCCCGCTCGATCACCCGCGAGCTCGGCGCCCGCGGCATCACGGCGAACGTCGTCGCGCCCGGCTTCGTCGAGACCGACATGACCGCCGTCCTGCCCGAGCAGACGCAGGCCGACTACAAGAAGGCGATCCCCGCCGCGCGCTTCGGCACCGCGGCGGAGGTGGCCAAGACCGTCACCTGGCTCGCCGGCGACGACTCCGGCTACATCTCGGGCGCCGTCATCCCGGTCGACGGCGGCCTGGGCATGGGGCACTGACGAGACGGGACGACGAGGAGGCGCGGCGCGGGCGGTCGGTCCGCGCCGCCTCCTCTCAGGGCCGGTCCGACAGGCCGACCAGGGCGAGCACCTGGGCGAGGTCCGGGTCCGAGACGACGACGTCGGCGACGGCGCGCACCGCGGGTTTGGCGTTGAACGCGACGGACAGACCCGCCACCCGCATCATCTCGAGATCGTTGGCGCCGTCGCCGACGGCGACGGTCTGCGCCAGGGGCACGTCGAACTCGGCCGCCCAGGAGGTCAACGAGTCCGCCTTGACCCGGGCGTCGACCACGGGACCGGTCGTCGCACCGGTCAGGCGCCCCGAGGCGACCTCGAGGCGGTTGGCCCGCCACCGGTCGAGACCCAGCTCCCGCGCCAGAGGATCCAGGATCTCGTCGAAACCGCCCGAGACCACTGCGACCACACTGCCCTGAGCGTGCAGCCCGGATATCAGACGCTCGACGCCGCGGGTCAGCCGCAGTCGCGCGCGCACCTCGTCGAACACCGAGACCGGGAGCCCGGCGAGGGTCTCGACGCGGGCGGCCAGGCTGTCGGCGAAGTCGATCTCACCGGCCATGGCGCTGTGCGTGATGCGAGCGACCTCGTCACGCGAACCGGCGGCCTCCGCCAGGAGCTCGATCACCTCGTCCTCGATCAGCGTGGAGTCGACGTCGAGGACGGTGAGGAAGCGCGGCACAGGACCAGACTACGGGTGCTGCACCGCACCTCCCGACGCTCCGTCACGGGAGGACGCGGGAGCGTCACTGGTCGACGCGGACGCCCTTGCCGACGACGGTGATGCCCGACGGCGTCACCGTGAAGCCGCGTGCCCGGTCGGCCTCGTGGTCGACGCCGACGGTGGCGCCCTCGGCGATCACGACGTCCTTGTCGAGGATCGCCCGGTTCACCGTGGCACCGGGACCGATGTGGGCCCGCTCGAACACGACGGAGTCGACGACCTTCGAGCCGGAGTCGAGGGTGCACCACGGCCCCAGGACGCTCCGTTCGACGTGGGCTCCGGACAGCAGCGAGCCCAGCGACACGATCGAGTCGATCGTGGTGCCGAGGTTGCCGTGGCCGTCGCGCACGAACTTCGCCGGCGGCGAGTTGAGCTGCTGGCTGAAGATGGGCCAGGCGGTGTTGTAGAGGTTGAAGATCGGGAGCGCCGAGATGAGGTCCTGGTGAGCGTCGTAGAACGAGTCGATCGTTCCGACGTCGCGCCAGTAGTAGCGGTCGCGCTCGGTCGCTCCGGGGACCTCGTTGCGGTTCAGGTCGTAGACCGCCGCGTCGCCGCGCGACACGAAGTCGGGGACGATGTCGCCGCCCATGTCGTGGTTGGAGTCGGTCTTCTCGCCGTCGCGGAGCACCGCGTCGATGAGGACGTCGGCGTCGAAGACGTAGTTGCCCATCGAGGCCAGGATCTCGTCGGGGGAGTCGGGGAGCCCGGTCGCGTCGGTCGGCTTCTCGAGGAACCGCCCGATCCTGGTCGGATCGTCCGGGTCGACCTCGATGACGCCGAACTGGTCGGCGAGCGAGATCGGCTGGCGGATGGCCGCCACCGTGACGCCGGCGCCCGAGGCGATGTGAGCGTCGATCATCTCAGCGAAGTCCATGCGGTACACGTGGTCGGCGCCCACCACGACGACGATGTCGGGCTTCTCGTCGCGGAGCAGGTTGAGGCTCTGCAGGATGGCGTCGGCGCTGCCGGAGAACCAGCGCTTGCCGAGCCGCTGCTGAGCGGGCACGGACGCGACGTACGCGCCGAGCAGGCCCTCGATCGACCAGGTCTGGGACACATGCCGGTCGAGGCTGTGCGACTTGTACTGGGTCAGGACGACGATCTGCCGGAGACCCGAGTTGATCAGGTTCGAGAGAGCGAAGTCGATGAGTCGGTAGTTGCCGCCGAACGGGACGGCGGGCTTGGCCCGGTCGGCCGTCAACGGCATCAGACGTTTGCCTTCGCCGCCGGCGAGGACGATGCCGAAGATCTTCTTTGATGCCATGGGCCCAGAATGGCACGTTTCGCCGCCGCACGACTACGGTGACTCTCGTGCGAGTCGATGTCATCACCAAGGAATATCCGCCGAACGTCTACGGAGGCGCCGGCGTCCACGTCGTCGAGCTCGTGAAGGCCCTCCGGGAGTCGATCGACGTGCGGGTCCGCGCCTTCGGCCGGGTCGACGACGAGGCGGGCACCACGGGATACCCCGACATCCCCGCGCTCGCGTCGGCCAACCCCACCCTCCGCACCCTCGGCACGGATCTGCTCGCCGCCCAGGACGTCGCGGGCGCCGACGTCGTGCACAGCCACACCTGGTACGCCAACGCGGCCGGCCAGCTGGCGCAGATGCTGCACGACGTCCCCCACGTCCTCACCGCCCACAGCCTCGAGCCGCTGCGCCCCTGGAAGGCCGAGCAGCTCGGCGGCGGGTACCGCGTCTCGAGCTGGATCGAGCGGCAGGCCTACGAGACCGCGGACGCCGTGATCGCCGTCAGCGACGGGATGCGCCGGGACATCCTCCGCTCCTACCCCGGCATCGACGAGGCCAAGGTCAGCGTCGTCTACAACGGCATCGACCTCGACGCCTGGCAGCCCGTCCACGACGACGAGATCGTGCGCGGCCTCGGCATCGATCCCGATCGCCCCTCGGTGGTGTTCGTCGGTCGGATCACGCGTCAGAAGGGTCTGCCCTACCTGCTCCGAGCAGCCCGACTGCTGCCCGCCGACGTGCAGCTCGTCCTCTGCGCCGGGGCCCCGGACACCCCCGAGATCATGGCCCAGGTCACGGGCCTCGTCCACGAACTGCAGGAGGAACGCACGGGCGTGGTCTGGATCGACCGGATCCTGCCCCGCCGTGAGCTCAGCGCCGTCCTGACGTCCGCGACCACCTTCGTCTGCCCGTCCATCTACGAGCCCCTCGGCATCGTCAACCTCGAGGCCATGGCCTGCGGAGTGCCGGTCGTCGGGTCGGGCACCGGAGGGATCCCCGAGGTCGTCGCCGACGGCCTCACCGGCCGGATCGTCCCGCTCGACCAGGCCCAGGACGGGACGGGGACGCCGACCGACCCCGACCGGTTCGTCCGCGACCTCGCCGGCGTCCTCACCGACGTCGTGTCCGACCCCGGGCTCGCCGCCCTCATGGGTCGCGCGGGTCGCATGCGCGCCGAGGAGGAGTTCTCCTGGTCGCGGATCGCCGAGCGGACCCTCCAGGTCTACGCCGGTCTGCGTCGATAGGCTGATGCGCATGCCTACCGTCCTGCAGCTCACCGATGTCTCGATCGTCCGGAACGGCACCGCCGTCGTCGACTCCGTCAGCTGGACGGTCGACTCAGGAGAACGCTGGGTCGTGCTCGGCCCCAACGGCGCGGGCAAGAGCTCGCTGCTGCAGGTCGCGGCCGCTCAATCGCACCCGTCGTCCGGAACCGCCGAGGTGCTGGGCGGCGATCTGGGTTCCGTCGACCTGTTCGACCTCCGCCCTCGGATCGGTTTCGCATCGACGACCATCGCCCGACGGATCCCCCCGAAGGAGAAGGTCGTCGACGTCGTCCTCACCGCCGCCTACTCGGTGACGGGCCGCTGGAACGAGGAGTACGAGAACGTGGACGTCCGCCGCGCCCACCGCGTGCTGGACGAGTGGAACCTCGACCACCTGGCCGACCGGACCTTCGGGGAGCTCAGCGACGGCGAGCAGAAGCGGGTCCAGATCGCCCGTGCGGTGATGACCGACCCCGAGCTCCTGCTCCTCGACGAACCGGCCGCGAGTCTCGACCTCGGGGCGCGCGAGGAGCTCCTGCAGATGCTCTCCGGCTACGCGCAGTCGCACGACGCGCCGGCCATCGTCATGGTCACCCACCATGTCGAGGAGGTTCCGCGCGGCTTCACGCACGCCCTGCTGCTCGACCACGGATCCGTCGTCGCCTCGGGCCCCCTGGCCGAGGTCCTGACGGCCGAGACCCTCGGCGCGACGTTCGGCGTCTCGCTCGAGGTCGAGGTGCGCGATGGCCGCTACTCGGCACGCGCCGCCGGTTGACCGCGCCTCCTGCGATGCCGCCCGCCCGTCTGGTATCGTTGACAGCTGGCCCGAGATCCGCGTCTCGCGTGCCTCGACGGCAACGTCCCCTGACATCACTTCCATCACTCGTTCGCTAGACCTAGGACAATCATGAAGACCGACATCCACCCCGAGTACAAGCAGATCGTCTTCCGCGACCTCGCATCGGGCGCCACGTTCCTGACGCGCTCCACGACGACGAGCGACAAGACCATCGAGCTCGACGGTGAGACCTACCCGGTCATCGACGTCGAGATCTCGTCGGAGTCGCACCCGTTCTACACGGGCAAGCAGCGCATCCTCGACTCGGCCGGTCGCGTCGAGAAGTTCAACTCGCGCTACAAGAACTTCGGCAAGTAGGCAGCAGCCTTCACGCCGCGAACGGGGCGGTCCACTTCGGTGGACCGCCCCGTTCGTCGTCCGCGGCCGGTGCTGCGCGGCGGGGGAGAGGAGGGGTCAGGCGCTCACCGAGCGGTGCGGCCATTCGCCCGACGCCGTGAACGTCGGGTCCTTGCTGCGGCGCATGTACTGCTGGAAGCTCTCCGCCTGCGCAGCGCACCAGCCGACCTGCAGCTCGTGCAGCCGAGTCGAGGGGATGTCGAGCTTGTCGGGGAACCTCCTGGCCATCGCCTGGGCCACTCGCCCCGCCGCGATGGCGTCGGCGCCGGCGTCGTGGGCGTCGTCGAGGGTGACCCCGTAGACACCCGCCGCGGCCTCGAGGGTCCTTTTGCCTTTGCGGTAGGTGTCGACCGCCTTGTCGATGACGAGCGGATCGACGACGCAGCCGATCTCACCCACCTCGCCGAGCGGCTCGATGCCGTGGCGACGCGCCTCGCGGTCGAGCAGCGTGAGGTCGTACGGGGCGTTGTAGACCACGAGGGGCACGCCTCTGGCGAAGACCGCACGAAGAGCCGCGACGATCTCGGCCACCACCTCGGCGGCCGGACGCCCCTCGGCCCGGGCGCGCTCGGTGGAGATGCCGTGGACGGCGCTGGCCTGCTCGGGGATCTCGACGCCGGGGTCGGCGAGCCATTCTCCGTGGGCGATGCTCTCGCCGGCGGCGTCGATCAGGCCGACGTGCGCCGTGACGATGCGGGCCGTCTCGACGTCGATCCCGGTCGTCTCGAGGTCGAAGACGCCGAGGGCCTTCCACCACTCGTCAGGCACCGGGCCGACCGGTGCCATCGCCTCCTCGGCGGGGTCGGCGGCGGCGGGGTTCGGTTGCAGATCGGTCACGGACCGAGCTTACGAGGCACCACCGACGATGCCCTGCCCCGTGTTCGGCACGTCACCGACGTGCAGCCAGAAGAAGGCCTGCGTCCCGAGGGTCAACGTGACCCGGCCCTCGTCGTCGAACGACGGGAACTGCGCTCCGCCGAACAGGTCGTAGAGGGTGCGTCCGGCGAGCTCGGGGGCGTGGATCGTCACCGACGTGGGATTGTGGGCGAACGAGAACACGCAGAGGATGTCCTCGGCCGAGTCGCCGAACTGCGTCTCGGACCCCTCGTACGACCGGACGAACGACAGCACCGACTCGTGGTCGGTGTCGAGCACCTCGAGCGTCCCGAGACCGAAGGTCGGGTGGGCCTTCCGCACGTGGATCACGTTCCGCACCCAGTGCAGCAGAGAACGGGATTGAGCGAGCTGGCTCTCGACGTTGACGAGGTTGTAGTTGAAGACGAGCGACTGCACCACCGGCAGGAACAGCTTGCCGGGGTCGGCGGTCGAGAAGCCCGCGTTGCGATCGGGGGTCCACTGCATCGGGGTGCGGGAGGAGTCGCGGTCGGGCAGCCAGATGTTGTCGCCCATGCCGATCTCGTCGCCGTAGTACAGGAACGGGCTGCCCGGGAGGGCGAACAGCAGAGCGTGGACGAGCTCGAGCTCGGCCCGGGAGTTGTCGAGCAGCGGGGCGAGCCGACGCCGGATGCCGATGTTCGATCGCATGCGCGGGTCGTAGGCGTACCAGCCGTACATCGCCTGGCGGTACTCCTCGCTGACCATCTCGAGGGTGAGCTCGTCGTGGTTGCGCAGGAAGACCGCCCAGGCGGCGCCCGGCGGGACCTCGGTGGTCTCGGAGAGGATGCGCTTGAGCTCGCCGCCGTGCTGCGCGCGCAGCGAGTAGAAGATACGCGGCATGACCGGGAAGTCGAAGGCCATGTGGCACTCGGGCTCGTCCTCGGTGCCGAAGAAGGCGGCGGTCTCGGCCGGCCACTGGTTGGCCTCCGCGATCAGCACGCGGCCGGGGAACTCCTCGTCGACCATGGCCCGCAGGCGCTTGATGAACTCGTGGGTCGCTGGCTCGCCCTCTCCGTTGCCCTCCTCCGTCTCGAAGAGGTAGGGGATGGCGTCGAGCCGCAGGCCGTCGACGCCCATCGACAGCCAGTGGCGGACGACGTCGAAGACGGCCTCCTGCACGGCCGGGTTCTCGAAGTTGAGGTCGGGCTGGTGCGAGAAGAAGCGGTGGAAGAAGAACTGGCGCCGCACGGGGTCGAAGGTCCAGTTCGACTCCTCCGTGTCGACGAAGATGACGCGGATGTTCTCGTACTCGTCGTCGGTGTCGCGCCAGACGTAGAAGTCGCCGTAGGGCCCCTCGGGGTCCTCACGGCTCTGCTGGAACCACTCGTGCTGATCGGAGGTGTGGTTCAGCACCATGTCGATGACGATGCGCATGTTGCGCTCGTGCGCCTTGGTGACCAGGTCGCGGAACTCGTCGAGGGTGCCGAACTCCGGCAGGATCGACTTGTAGTCGGCGATGTCGTACCCGCCGTCGCGGAGCGGCGACTGGAAGAACGGCGGCAGCCACAACGCGTCGACGCCGAGCCACTGCAGGTAGTCGAGGCGCGAGTGGAGCCCCTGGAGGTCGCCGGCGCCGTCGCCGTTGCTGTCGACGAACGATCGGACCATCACCTCGTAGAAGACGGCACGACGGTGCCAGTTCGGGTCGAGGGTCAGTCCGGGCTGCTGGATCGGGGCAGTGAAGCTCACCCGTGCAACTCTACGGCGGCGCGCGCCCGTGCGCGCGCCCGGTTCGGGCCTCGGCTCCTAGACTCGCTCGGGTGATCGTCCGTGAGCCCCGCGTCCCCTCGCCCTACCGGTCCCGTCTCGCCGCCTTCGACGTCCGCGACGACGTCGTGGCGGTCTCGGGGAGCGCCACCCGCTACTGGACCTACGAGCCGTCGGGGTCCGAGGAGGCACGGGTCACCGTGGTCGCGGTCCACGGCTTCCGAGGCGATCACCACGGTCTCGAGCCCGTGGTGGCCCATCTGACCGGCGTGCGCGTGATCATGCCCGACCTGCCGGGCTTCGGCGAGTCGTCCCCCCTCGACGGCGAGCACAGCGTGGCGGCCTACGCCGCCTGGCTCCGCGCCTTCGTCGACGCGCTGGGACTGGGCGACGACGTCGTCGTGCTGGGCCACTCGTTCGGATCGATCGTGACGTCGGCCGCGCTGGCCTCCGGACTCCGCGCCTCCCGCCTGATCCTGGTCAATCCGATCGCCGCACCGGCCCTGCAGGGTCCGCGCGGCGTGGTCACGCGTCTGGCGGTCTTCTACTACTGGGCCGGAGCCGCCCTGCCGGAACGCTGGGGGCAGGCGGCCCTGCAGAGCGCGCTGGTCACGAGGTTCACGAGCCTCGCCATGGTGAAGACCCGCGACCGATCGCTCCGACGCTGGATCCACGACCAGCACGACTCGTACTTCTCGCGGTTCTCGGACCGCCGGGTCGTGCTCGACGCGTTCCGGGCCTCCGTCTCGAGCGACGTCAGCACCTACGCGGCCCGGGTGCGCGTGCCCGCCCTGCTGATCGCCGCCGACCGGGACGACATCACCGCCCTGCCCGCCCAGCACCGGCTGCGGGCGCTGTTCCCCGACGCGACGCTGGCCGTCATCGACGGGGTCGGGCACCTGATCCACTACGAGAAGCCCCGTGAGGCGGCGGCAGCCGTCGAGGCGTTCCTCCGATGAGGATCGTCGTCGACTGCCGGTACGTCCGGGTGGGCCGGCACGACGGCATCAGCCGGTTCAGCGCCGGGGTCGTCCGCGCCCTGGCCGCACGGCACGACGTCACGATGCTGATCAGCGACCTCCGACAGCTCGACAAGCTCCCCGACCAGCCTCACGCGCTCGTCCGCTCGCCCACGAGCGTCCTCGAACCGCTCGTGGCGCTGCAGGTCAACCGGCTCCGACCGGACGTCGTGTGGTCGCCCATGCAGACGATGGGGTCGTTCAGGCGCCGGTATCCGCTCGTGCTGACCCTCCACGACCTCATCTACTACACGAACCGCACGCCTCCGCCCGAGTTCGCCCTCCCCCTCCGGCTCCTCTGGCGGCTCTACCACCTCGCCTGGTGGCCGCAGCGCCTGCTGCTCGACCGGGCCGACGCCGTCGTCACGGTGAGCGGGACCACGCGGGACGAGATGCGCCGGCATCGGCTGACCCGACGCCCCGTCACCGTCGTGTCCAACGCGGCCGACCCCGCCGTCGCCGTCCCTCGGACGGCGCCCGGCGGTCGCGACCTCGTCTACATGGGCTCGTTCATGCCCTACAAGAACGTCTCGGCGCTGGTGCGGGCGCTGCCTCTGCTCGACGGCTATCGCCTGCACCTGATGAGCCGGGTGTCGGAGCGCGAGCGCGCCTCCCTGACGTCCCTCGCGCCGGCCGGGTCGCTCGTCTTCCACGACGGGGTCGGCGACGACGAGTACCGCGAGACCCTGCTCGGCGCCACCGCCGTCGTCACCGCCTCGCGCGCCGAGGGGTTCGGCATCCCCCTGGTGGAGGGCATGGCGCTCGGCACGCCGGCCGTGGTCAGCGACATCCCGATCTTCCGCGAGATCGGCGGAGAGGCCGCGCTCTACTTCGACCCCGGGTCGGCCGCGTCGATCGCCGCCGCCGTGCGACGTCTGGAGGGGGAGTGGGCGGACCGATCCGCCGCATCGGTCGCGCAGGCCGCCCGCTTCAGCTGGGAGGCCTCGGCCGACACGCTCCTCGCGCTCCTCCGAGAGGTCGCCGCGACCCGAGACTGAGCCCGGGAGGCGCGATGTCAGGCCTCGTCGGCCGCCGACGACTCGAGGGCGTTCTGGTACCCGAAGTCGTAGGTGCCGGGGCTCTCGGACTCGACCTCGATCGGGTCGTCGAACTCCCGGAGGACCAGGCGGTCGCCGTCGAACTCGAAGGAGTGGATCGACCCGTTGCGGATCGGGATCCCGACGTGCGCCTCCGTCGCCGGCGAGACGTGGTTCACGACCGCCCGGATCACGGCGCCGTGGGTGGCCACGACGACCAGACCGCCGTCGTGGACCCGTCCGACCTCGATCAGAGCCGGCAGGACGCGGGCGACGAGCTCCCGCCGACTCTCCCGACCGGGAACCGGCGTGCCGACGGGGAACCGGGCCTCGACCTCGGTTCCCGTGAGCCCTTCGGCGTCCCCGTAACGGCGCTCGGCGACCTCGGGGACGAGTGCCGGCGCCCCGAGGCCCAGCCGCTCGGCGATGATCGACCCCGTCTCTCTCGCGCGCGAGAGCGGACTGGCCACGACCGCCGTCACACGCCGTCGGGCGAGCAGGTCGCCGGCCTCGCGGGCCTGCGACCGGCCGAGGTCGTTCAGCGGGATGTCGGTCGCGCCCTGGATGCGTCGGGCGCGGTTCCAGTCGGTCTCGCCGTGGCGGACCAGGTACAGGAGAGTCATCGGTCGTTCCTCCGGTCGGCGGGACGACCGGTCAGGGGATCAGACGCTCCGCGAGGGCCGTCAGAGTCTCCGACGTGCCGGCGTTCAGCTTAACCGCCGCCCGTCCGTCGCCCTTGGTGACGCCGCGGTTCACGACGACCACGGGGAGCTTCCGCCTGGTCGCCTGATCGAGCAGTCGGATGCCCGAGTTGACCACGAGCGAGGAACCCGCGATCAGCAGAGCGTCGGCTCCGACGACCAGCGACCGTGCCTCGGCGAAGCGCTCGATCGGGACGAACTCGCCGAAGAACACGACGTCGGGTTTGAGCATGCCGCCGCAGACCGTGCACTCCGGGACCGCGAAGGCGTCGATGTCGTCGACCTCGACGTCGCCGTCGGGGGCGAGCCGGACGCTCTCGGGCCGGTCGAGCCAGGGATTCGCCGCCGCCAGCCGCGAGGCCACCATGTCGCGAGCGAACGACTGTCCGCAGGTCAGGCAGATCACCCGGTCGACGGTGCCGTGCAGATCGACGACGCGTCGGGATCCGGCACGCACGTGCAGGTTGTCGACGTTCTGGGTGATCACCCCGTTCGTGACCCCCGACCGTTCGAGGAGCGCGAGGGCGCGGTGCCCCGCGTTCGGCGCCGACGACCGGAAGGACTTCCAGCCGAGATGGCTGCCGGCCCAGTAGCGCTTGCGGTAGCGGTCGCTCGAGAGGAACTGCTGGAAGGTCATCGGATTGCGCGGCGGAGCGCCGGCGCCCCGGTAGTCGGGGATGCCCGAGTCGGTGCTGACCCCGGCCCCGGTGAGGACGGCGACGCGACGACCGGCGAGGAGCGAGACCGCGTCGTCGAGGGCGCGGGAGTCGAGTCCCGGCCCGATCGCGGTCTCGTCGGTGGACGTGGCGTCCGACACCATCGAGGCTCCTTCCGGTCCGTGACGTTAGCCTAAACGTCGACACCTCCCGTTTTGTTTCCGTCAGCCGACCACGGCCCGGACCCCACCGCCCCGGAGCACCGTGCGAATCACCCGCATCACCGACCTCGAGCACCCCGCCCTCGCGGATTACCACCGACTCACGGACGTCGCGCTGCGCCGCGTCAGCGAGCCGGAGGGCGGGCTGTACATCGCCGAGTCGTCGAAGGTCATCGAGCGGGCCCTCCGCGCCGGCCACGTCCCCCGCTCCGTGCTGATGACGGAGCGATGGCTGGAGGACATCGAGCCCCTGGTCGACGGGTTCGACGGCGAGATCTTCGTCGGCGACGCCGCGCTGCTCGAGACCCTGACCGGCTACCACCTGCATCGGGGCGCTCTGGCCGCGATGCACCGTCCCGAGCTGCCGAGCGTGCCGTCGGTGCTGGCCGGGGCCCGCCGCGTCGTGGTGCTCGAGGACATCGTCGACCACACCAACGTCGGAGCGATCTTCCGCGCCGTCGCGGGGCTGGGCGCCGACGCCGTGCTCATCACCCCGCGGTGCGCCGATCCCCTCTACCGTCGCAGCGTCCGGGTCAGCATGGGCACGGTGCTGCAGGTGCCGTGGACGCGCCTCCCCGAGTGGCCCGAGGGCGCGACCCTCCTGCGCGAAGCCGGATTCCAGGTCGCGGCGCTCGCGCTCTCGGACGACGCCGTGCCCCTCGACGCCTTCGCCGCGCATCCGTCCGACAAGGTCGCCCTCCTGCTCGGCACCGAGGGCGACGGCCTGAGCCGAGCAGCGCTCCGCGCGGCCGACGTCGTCGTGACGATCCCCATGCTGCACGGCGTCGACAGCCTCAACGTCGCGGCCGCCTCGGCAGTGGCGCTCTGGGCCCTCCGCGTGCCCCCGCTGCCGGAGAGCACGCCATGACGCCCCGGACCGCGTCGCGACCGGGCTCCCGCCGCCCGGGCACGCGACGCCGACGCATCGGCGTCGCCGCGGTCCTCGCGGTCGTGCTCGCCGCCGGCGCCTACGTGCCGCTCGCCCTGCTCAGCCCCGTCGCCCCGGCGGCCGCTTCCGCCGAGCAGTACACCGCCCCGACGCCTGCTGCTCCCGAGCTGACGTTCCCCGACTACGGAGCGACCGCCGTCCAGGCCCTCGGCTTCGACGACAGCCTCACGACGAGCGGGGACGACCAGCCCCGGGCGATCGCCAGCATCAGCAAGGTCATCAGCGCCCTCGTCGTGCTCGACAGCCACCCGCTCGACGACGGCGACGGTCCGACGATCACCTTCGACGCGGACGACGCCGCCCTCTACGACGCCTACCTCGCCCGCGACGGCAAGGTCGCGCCCATGCCGGCCGGCCTCCGACTGACCGAACGGCAGGCGCTGGAGGTGTCGCTCATCGAGTCCGCCAACAACTACGCCGACGCGCTCGCGACGTGGGCCTTCGGCAGCACGGACGCCTACGTCGCCGCGGCCGACGAATGGCTCGACGAGAACGGCATGACCTCGACCACCGTCGTGGAGCCCACCGGCATGTCGCCCGAGAACACGAGCACGGCGACGGACCTGCTCTCCCTCGGCAGGCTCGCCCTGGCCGATCCCGTCGTCGCCGAGATCGTCCGCACCGAGACCACGACGATCCCGGGCGTCGGCGAGATCGAGAACTCCAACGAGCTGCTCGGACTCGACGGGGTCAGCGGCATCAAGACCGGCACCCTCGACGAGGCCGGCGCCTGCCTGCTCTTCTCGGCGGACTACACCATCGCCGGACAGGACGTGACCGTCGTCGGCGTCATGCTCGGGGGAGCGGACCACGACTCGCTGGACGTCGATGTGCAGGCCCTCCTGGCGAGCGTCACCGCGGGGTTCCAGACGGTCGACCTCACCCGCGCCGGCGACTCCTTCGGACGGTACGCGCTGCCGTGGGGCGCCACCGCCGAGGCGGTCGCCTCCGACGACGCGCGCGTCCTCGTCTGGGGAGCCGAGACCATCGACGCGACCGTCTCCCTCGACGACGTGGGACCCGACGACGCCGGACGCACGGTGGGCTCGGTCGCCTTCACGATCGACGACCAGACCGTCGACGTGCCGCTCGAGCTGGACCGGCCGATCGCGGAGCCCGGAGCCTGGTGGCGGCTGACCCACCCGGGCGAGGTGCTCTGACGCCCCTGGCGCGCCTTTTCGGCGTCAGGGCTCGTCGCGGTAGACGACCGTCACGGCCTCGGGGCGTTTCGGCTGGAGGCCGTCGCCGGAGGACTGGTGGCGGATCCGTCGGATCACCCACGGCACGAGGTACTCGCGGGCCCAGCCCATGTCCTCCGAGCGGGCCTGTCGCCAGGGTCGGCGCTCGAGCGGCTCGGGCCGGTAGGGCTCGAGGTCGTTGTCGACGGCGAGGGCCGCGAGGACCATCCGCGCGATCGTGTGGTGGCCGAGCGGGCTGAAGTGCAGGCGGTCGGGCGCCCACATGCGCGGACCAGAGAGGTCCCGCAAGGCCCACATGTCGGCGACCACGGCGTCGTGCCGCAGGGCGATGGCGTGCACGTGCTCGTTGTAGATGGCCACCTTGCCGCGCAGCCGCCCGAGGACGGGCGTCAGACCGATGTCGGGGCCGGTGAAGACCACGACCGTCGCTCCGTCGCTCCGCAACCGCCGGACGAGCCCCTCGAAGCCCGCCGCGACCTCGTCCGGGTCCGTTCCGGGGCGGATGATGTCGTTGCCGCCCGCCGACACCGTGATCAGGTCGGGCCGGAGGGCGAGGGCCGCGTCGGCCTGCTCGTCGATGATCTGCTGGAGCAGACGACCGCGGACGGCGAGGTTCGCGTAGGCGAAGTCCTCGGTCGAGGAGCCCAGCACCTCGGCGACCCGGTCGGCCCAGCCGCGGTGCCCGCCGGGGGCGCGCTCCTCCGGATCACCGATCCCCTCCGTGAACGAGTCGCCGAGCGCGACGTACCGGGACCACGGGTGTTGCTGCGTCATGCCCTCCACGTTACTCGCCGAGCGAACTACCCTCGACCTGTGGACACCTCGACACCGGCGACGACCATCACCCGCGAGAGCACCCCCGAGGAGGCGCTGCCGGACGACCTGCTCGCCCGCTTCCGCTCGCGAGCCGAGGTCTCCGACCGCGAGAACGCGTTCCCCGTCGACGACCTCGACGAGCTCCGCGACCGCGGCTGGCTGCGGCTCTTCGTGCCGACGGACCGAGGAGGCGCGGGTCTCGGACTCGAGGCCGTCGCGGCCCTGCAGTCCCGGCTGGCCACCGCGGCCCCGGCGACGGCCCTCGCCGTGGGCATGCACCTCGTCTGGACGGGCTGCGCCGCCGTGCTGCACGCACGCGGCGACCACTCGCTCGACCGGGTGCTCGACGACGCGGCGCACGACGAGATCTACGCCTTCGGCGTGAGCGAGCCGGGCAACGACCTCGTCCTCTTCGACTCGGTCACCCGGGCCGAGCCCGACGGCACGGGCGGCTACCGGTTCACCGGGACGAAGATCTTCACCTCGCTGTCCCCGGTGTGGACCCGACTGGGGGTGTTCGGCCGAGACGACTCCGATCCGGACGCGCCGCTGCTCGTGCACGGGTTCCTGCACCGCGAGGACGGCGGGCACGAGTCCCTCGACGACTGGGACACCATCGGCATGCGGGCGACCCAGAGCCACACGACGCGGTTGCACGGAGCACCGGTCCCCGCCGAGCGCATCGTGCGTCGTCTCCCGGTCGGCCCCAGCGCCGACCCCCTCGTGTTCGGCGTCTTCGCCGTGTTCGAGACCCTGGTGTCCGCCGTCTACCGGGGGATCGCTCGCCGTGCCGTGGATCTCGCGGTGGAGTCGGCGTCGATCCGCCGCTCCCGGCGGGCCGGCGGGTCGCCGCTGTCACTCGACCCCATCGTGCGATGGCGCCTCGCCGACGCCGCCATCGCGCTCGACGGGCTGGAGCCGCAGATCGACGCGGTGGCCCGCGACGTCGATCTCGTGTCCGACCACGGCGCCTCCTGGTTCCCCCGACTCGTCGGCCTCAAGACGCGCGCCACCGAGACGGCGCGAGCCGTGGTCGACCAGGCGGTGGCCGTCGAGGGCGGGGCCTCGTACCGATCGTCGTCCGAGCTCGGGCGCCTGCAGCGCGACGTGCTCGCGGGGCGGTTCCACCCCTCGAGCACCGACTCCGCGCACGCGACCGTCGCGGCGTGGCTGCTCGGCCCGGTCGTCTGACGAGCCGACCGGCGTCGACACGGCCGACGATGTCGGCGGTCCGTGTGAGGATGCTCGGGTGAGCAAACAAGACGGCAGCGGGCGACTCGTCACGACCGTCCCGACCGACGATGCGTCGGCACCGATCCTGCACGTCGACATGGACGCCTTCTTCGCCTCCGTCGAGCTGCTCGACCGGCCCGATCTCCGCGGCAAGCCCGTCGTCATCGGTCACCGCTCCGACCGCTCCGTGGTCACCGCGGCCACCTACGAGGCCCGCAAGTACGGCGTCAACTCGGCCATGCCGATGGCGGTCGCTCTGCGCCGCTGTCCGCACGCGATCGTCCTCGAACCCCACGGCGAGAAGTACCGGCACTACTCGTCCATCGTCATGTCGATGTTCGACGACGTCACGCCGATGGTCGAGCGCCTCGGCATCGACGAGGCCTTCCTCGACGTCTCGGGCTCGATCCGCCTCCTCGGATCCCCCTTCGCCATCGCCACCGAGCTCCGTCGGCGCGTGCACGCCGAGACGGGTCTGCACTGCAGCATCGGCGCCGCGTCGACCAAATTCGTCGCCAAGCTGGCGTCGAGCGTGGCCAAGCCCGACGGGCTGCTCATCGTCCCGCACGTGCACACCCTCGCATTCCTCCACCCCCGCCCCATCAGCGCCCTCTGGGGCGTCGGCGGCAAGACCGAGCAGACCCTCACGAACCTGGGGCTCCGAACGGTCGGCGACGTCGCCTCGACACCGCTCGACACCCTCGTCCGCGCGGTCGGCGCCGCGGGCGGAGCGAAGCTGCACGACCTCGCCTGGGGTCGCGACCCCCGGGTCGTCACGACCGAGTCCGAGGAGAAGAGCGTCGGCCACGAGGTCACCTTCGCGACCGACGTCACCGACCCCGACGTCGTCCGTCGCGAGCTGCTCCGTCTGAGCGACAAGGTCGGGGCGCGTCTGCGCGCCGGGGGAGTGAGCGGGCGGACCGTGGTGCTCAAGCTGCGGACGGCCGACTTCGCGACCATCACCCGATCGCGCACCCTGGCCGACCCGACCGATCTCGGCCGCCGCATCTACGACGAGGTCCGATCGGTCTACGAGGCGACCGGCAAGCAGCACGAGCGGATCCGACTCGTCGGCGTGCGGATGGAGCAACTCGTGACGGGCGGGGCGGGAGGCCTCTCCCTCGGCCTCTGGGACGACGACGCCGGCTGGCGCGAGGCGGAGTCGACCATGGACGCCCTGCACGCCAGGTTCGGGTCGGCGATGCTGACCCCGGCCTCGCTGCTGCGACCACGATCCGCCCCGACCGCTCGGCGTGACGACCCGCCGACCGACCCCGGGTACAGTGGGGTCGAGTGAGCACAGCCAACGCGTTCGACCCTGCCGGGGGTGACGACACCCGACACGACGACGGAACGCTCGACCTGACCGAGGTCGGCGTCTCGGCCGGCAACTCGGCCGCCGAGCATCTCTCGCCGGCGTTCCCCGAGCGGGCGGCCTGGGGCACGGCCAGCAAGCTGCGCGCCTGGCAGGCCGAGGCCCTCGAGCAGTACTTCGCCACCGACCCGGTCGACTTCCTCGCGGCCGCGACCCCCGGTGCCGGGAAGACCACCTTCGCCCTCCGCCTGGCCACCGAGCTGCTGTCGCGCGGCACCGTCGACCGCGTGGTCGTGGTCGCACCGACCGAGCACCTGAAGCGTCAGTGGGCCGATGCCGCCGACCGGGTCAACCTCCGGCTCGACCCCCTGTTCAAGAACGCCGACGTGACCTTCGGTCGGCACTACCACGGGGTGGCCGTTACCTACGCGCAGGTCGGGATGAACCCCGAGGTGCACCGCGCCCTCACCCAGGCCGGTCGCACCCTGGTCATCCTCGACGAGGTCCACCACGGCGGTGACGCCCTGAGCTGGGGCGACGGCATCCGCGAGGCCTACGGCGCCGCCACCCGTCGACTCTCCCTCACCGGGACCCCGTTCCGGTCCGACACCGCACCGATCCCGTTCGTCACCTACCAGGCGGACGAGCACGGCATCCGCACCTCCCGGTCGGACTACGCCTACGGCTACGGCCGCGCGCTGGCCGACGGCGTCGTCCGTCCCGTGCTGTTCATGGCCTACGCCGGCCAGATGCGCTGGCGGACCCGCATGGGCGACGAGATGAGCGCCTCTCTCGGCGAGGCCGTCACGAAGGACATCACGGCCCAGGCCTGGCGGACGGCGCTGTCTCCTCAGGGCGACTGGATCCCCGCCGTGCTGTCGGCTGCGGACAAGCGCCTGACGGAGGTCCGTCGAGGCGTCCCCGACGCCGGCGGCCTCGTCATCGCCACGGACCACACCGCGGCGCGGCAGTACGCCGCCGTGCTGCAGAAGCTGACCGGGGAGCGGCCGACGGTCGTGCTCTCGGACGAGAAGGCGGCGAGCGACCGGATCCAGGCGTTCTCCGAGTCCGAGAGCCGCTGGATGGTCGCCGTCCGGATGGTGTCCGAGGGGGTGGACGTCCCGCGCCTCGCCGTGGGCGTCTACGCGACCTCGGCCTCCACCCCGCTCTTCTTCGCGCAGGTCGTCGGCCGGTTCGTCCGTGCCCGGCGTCGGGGCGAGACCGCCTCGATCTTCCTGCCGAGCGTGCCGAGCCTGATGGCCCTGGCCGGACAGCTCGAGCTCGAGCGCGACCATGCACTCGACCGTCCGACGAACGCCGACGACGGACTCTTCGCCCCCGAAGAGGACATGATGGCCGCCGCGAACCGCGAGGAGAAGGCGTCGAGCCTCCTCGAGCAGCAGCCGTTCGAGGCGCTGGACTCCCAGGCGTCCTTCGACCGGGTGCTCTACGACGGCGGCGAGTTCGGCACCGGCGGCGAGATCGGCAGTCTCGAGGAGCTCGACTTCATCGGCATCCCGGGTCTGCTCGAGCCCGACGAGGTCCGCAATCTGCTGCGCCAGCGACAGGCATCGCAGGCCCGCCGCACGTCGAAGACCGGTCTGCCGACCGTGGCGGCGCCCGTCGAGACGGCTCGTCCTCTGTATCAGACGATCAAGGAGCAGCGTCAGGAGCTGAGCCGGCTCGTCTCGATCTGGTCGCGCCACTCCAACGAGCCGCACGGGCTCATCCACGCCGACCTCCGACGGATCAGCGGCGGCCCCTCGGTCGCTCAGGCGAGCACCGAGCAGATCCAGAAGCGCATCGACGTCCTGCGCGGCAGGATCGGCAACCGCAAGTAGCCCGTACGATCGGATGATGCTCGACGCGACCGGAGACCGACGCTGGCTCGTCCGACCCGCCGAGGACGCGCCTCCCGAAGCGCTGATCGAGCAGTTCGGCGGCGGCTATCGACTGTCGCGGTGGTCCCTCGTCGAGAGCGAGCAGGAGCCGCTCGGGGTCTACACCTCCGCCGAGGGGGCCGAGACCGCCTGGTGGCGCCACCTCGACCGGGAGCGCGGTCAGCGGAGCGGAAGCACGTCGGCGAGAGCGAGGCTCCTCGGCGACGCCTGAGCCCGCGCCCCGCATGCGGGGGATCCGTCGACCCCGAGCCCGGTGGCCGATCCGGGCGCTGCGGAGCCCCAGATCGCCACGCCCGCGTCGGAGCATCCGAGCACATGGCGCACCGCGAGCCCCTGGCTCTCGCGCAGGTCGAGCAGGGACCGGCACCAGGCGGCGTCCGAACCGGTCGTCGACGCCGCACCCGGTCGTTCGACCACGAAGGCGAGCCACGCCACCCCGAACTCGGCGACGACCGCCCCGAGAGCCGAGCCCCAGGCTTCCACCGCGGAGGGCGACGGATGAGCGGGGATGCCCTCGAGCGGCACCATCATCGGGAGCTGGATGCAGTCGGCGTCGAAGAACAGCGCCCAGAGCTGCGGGCGGATCGCGACGGGCAGGAGCTCGTCGACACGGGCGACGAGGTCGCCGACGTCGACGACGGGGCGATGGGGATCGGCGGGCGAGGTGCGGGACATGCCTCCACGGTGCCCGTCCGACCGCCCGATCGAGGCGTCGTCCACAGCCGGGGCCCACCGGGGCGTCGTCACCGCCGGCTGGGGAGGAGCCCCGTCAGGGCCGGGTCACGAAACCCTTCTCGACCATCCAGTCGAACGCGACGTCGGCCGGCTCCCGGCCCTCCACGTCGACGCTGAGGTTGAGCTGTCGGAGCTCCTCGTCGGTCAGCTCGGGAGAGATCCGGTCGAAGACGTCCGCGAGGTCCGGGTACTCGTCGAGGACGGCGGTCGAGAGCACGGGCGCCGCGTTGTACGCCGGGAAGAAGCCCTGGTCGTCCTCGAGGACGGTGAGGTCGAGCGAGTCGATGCGCCCGTCGGTGGTGAAGACCTCGCCGAAGTTGCAGGTGCCGCGGTCGGTGGCCTCGTAGACGGTCCCGGTGTCGAGGATGCTGACGTTCCCGGTCGGAACGCCGTCCGCGTCGCCGAGCTCGAGGCCGTAGCGCTCGAGCATCGGAGCGAACCCGTCGGCGCGGGAGTTGAACTCCGCCTCGACGCAGAACGTGCGCTGGTCGACCGGGAGCGCCGCGATGTCCGACAGCGTCGCGACGTCGCCGAGCTCCGGGACGGCCTCGGAACGCACGGCCATGGCGTAGGTGTTGTTGAGCGGCGCGGGCTCGAGCCACGTCAGGCCGTTGGCCACGTCGGCGTCGCGGACGGCCTCGTACTGCTCCTGCTGATCGGGGATGCCGGCCGCCTCGCCGAGGTACGTGAGCCAGGCGGTGCCGGTGTACTCGTAGGTCATGTCGGCGTCGCCGTCGAGCATGAGCTGACGGACGGCGACGCTGCCCGGCACGTTCGTCAGGTCGGTGACCTCGAAGCCGGCGGCCTGGGCGGCGAGGACCGCGATCTTGCCGAGCACGAGCTGCTCGGTGAAGTTCTTCGCCGTCACGGTGAGCGAGGCGTCGTCGGGGAGACCCTCGATGGGCTCGATCGACCCCGGTGCGACGGCGGGGACGAACGCCGTCGCCGGCTGGAGGCCGCAGCCGGTCAGAGCGAGCAGGGAGGCCGAGGCGACGGCGCCCGCGAGTCCGAGGCGAGCGGTGCGCCGGCGACCCCGTCCGGGACGCGGGTCGGGAGACGGGGTCGGGCGGGTCGTGGGGGCCATCGGTCAGAGTCCCTTCGGGCGGGCGACGTGTTCGACGACACGTCCCACCCAGTCGATGAGGAGGGCCAGGAGGGCGATCAGCAATGCGCCGGAGACCAGCACGCGCGGGAGGAAGAGGTTGACGCCCGTGGTGATGAGCAGGCCGAGTCCGCCCGCTCCGATGAAGGTCGCGAGGGCGGCCGAGCCCACCAGCAGCACGAGAGCGGTCCGGATCCCGGAGAGCATCACCGGGACGGCCAGGGGGAGCTCGACCTTCATCAGGACGGAGAGGGCGCTCATGCCCATGCCACGACCCGCCTCGACGAGCCGGGAGTCCACGCTCTGCAGACCGATCATCGTGTTCCGCAGGACGGGCAGGACGGCGTAGAGCACCAGGGCGACGACGGCGGCCCGGAACGAGAAGCCGAGCCAGAAGGCCAGCAGCACGATGAGGCCGATCGCCGGGGCGGCCTGGCCGATGTTGGCGATCGCCAGGACGCCGCCGCTGATGCGGACGAACGGCCGCCGGGTGAGGATGATGCCGAGCGGGATCGCGATGACGAGGACGATCACGGCCGACACGAACGTCAGCGCCAGATGCTCGCCGGTGTAGGTGACCAGGTTCGACGGGTTGAGCGTCGTGCGCTCGGCCGCCGAGAGGTCGGCGATCGAGAGCCACACGGCGAATGCCGCGAAGACCGCCAGGACGGCGACGGGCTGCGACACGAGACCCAGCCAGACCCGCGGTCGGCGAGGGGAGGCACCGGCACCCGCGGCGGGTGCGGTCGCGACGGAGCTCACGAGCGCGCCCCGTCCGCATCGTCGCTCGGAGTCGGGCCGTCCTGCCGACCGGACTCGGCGGGCACCGCATCGAGGGGGCCGGTGTTCGTCCCGACGGGCGTGTAGTCGGCCGCGATGGCCGCGGCCTTGCGAGCCCGCGTGATGGCCTCCATCACCACCTCGACGGTGATGACGCCGATGAACGAGTCGCGCCGACCGGTCACGAGCGCCGCGCCGGCGCTGGAGACGAGCATCGTGTCGAGCGCGTCGTTCAGCGTGGCGCCGCTGCCGATGACCGGCAGGTCGGCGTCCACCGCGTCCGAGACCGTCACGACTCGCGAGAGCTGACGGGTGGAGGGCCACGCGATCGGCCGGTTGCGCTCGTCGACGACGACCGCGTGGTTGTGGCCGGCCGCCTTGGCGCGCGCGAGCACCTGCTCCCCGGACTCCCCGGGGGAGGCGATGACCGCCTCCTCGAGGTCCACATCGCCCACGCGGCTCAGCGTGAGCTGCTTCAGGCCCGCACCGGAGCCGATGAAGTTCTCGACGAACTCGTTCGCCGGCTCGGCGAGGATCCGCTCGGGGGTGTCGTACTGCACGATGTGGGCGCCCTCCGAGAAGACCACGATCCAGTCGCCGAGCTTCACCGCCTCGTCGAAGTCGTGGGTGACGATGACGATCGTCTTCTGCAGCTCGTGCTGGATGTTGATCAGCTCGTCCTGGAGTCGCTGACGGGTGATCGGGTCGACGGCGCCGAACGGCTCGTCCATCAGGAGCACGGGCGGGTCGGCGGCCAGGGCGCGCGCCACCCCGACCCGCTGCTGCTGACCGCCGGAGAGCTCGCGGGGGTAGCGGTCGCGATACGTCTCGGGGTCGAGCGACACCAGTTCGAGCAGCTCGTCGACTCGAGCGGCGATGCGCTCCTTCGACCAGCCGAGCATCTTCGGGACGATGCCGATGTTGGTCGCGACCGTCATGTGCGGGAACAGCCCACCCGCCTGGATGACGTAGCCGATCCGGCGGCGGAGCTCGTCGCCGTCGATGTCCGTCACGTCGTCGTCGCCGAGCACGATGCTGCCCTCGGTCGGCTCGATCAGGCGGTTGATCATCTTCAGCGTGGTGGTCTTGCCGCAGCCCGACGGGCCGACCAGCATGACGATCTTGCCGGCGGGGATCTCCAGGGTGATGCCGTCCACGGCGGGCTTCGCCTGCCCGGGATAGCGCTTCGTGACCTGCTCGAGACGGATGCTGCGGCCCGAGACCTCTCCGGTCGACGGGACGGCGGGGGAGTCAGTTCTGGACACGGATACCTCGCGAGATGGTCAGGCGGCCGAGGCCGACGAGCAGGAGATCGAGCACCAGCGCCAGGACGACGACGCCCACGACCCCGGTGACCACGGAGGCGAGCGCGTTCGCGCCGCCGAGTCGGGAGAGCCCCGAGAAGATGAAGCCGCCGAGTCCGGGACCGAGGCTGTAGGCGGCGACGGCCGCGATGCCCATCACCATCTGCGCGCTCACGCGCACGCCGGTGAGGATGATCGGCCAGGCCAGCGGGAGCTGCACCGTGACGAGGGTGCGGAACGGGCTCATGCCGATGCCTCGGGCGGACTCGAGCAGGGCCGAATCGACCTCGTTCAGGCCGACGACCGCGTTGCGGAGGATCGGGAGGGTGGCGAAGAACGTCACGACCGTGACGGCCGGCACGACGCCGAACCCGAGGAAGGGGATGAGCAACCCGACGAGGGCGAACGACGGCAGCGTCAGACCGACCGCCGAGATGCCGTTGGCCACGGCGCTGAGGCGCGGGCTGCGATGGACGGCGACGGCGACCAGGACCGCGAGCACCACCGCGAGCACCACGCATTGGACCACCAACGAGAAGTGCTGCCAGGAGGCGAACCAGATCTGGTCCCACCTCGCCGTCACGTAGTCGAACACCATCGTCGTCTGCCCCCTCGTCTGCCGCCGTGCGGCGGATCGATCGCGCCGAGGCCTGTCGGCACGGGCGAACGACACCCACCCTAACGAGAGGGCCCGGACAGCGCCCGGACCGCGTCAGGGTCCGGGCGCGGCGGCATCAGGCCGAGGCCGAGGACCTCCCGACCTTGTACCGGGCGCCGTGGTGCTCCTCCGGGAGGCGGTCGCCGCGGCCGAAGAGCTTCTGTCGGAGCGTGCCCGGCTCGTACTCCGTCGGATAGACGCCCCGGGCCTGCAGCACCGGGATCACATGCTCCACGATGTCCTCGAAGGTCCCGGGCGTGATCGCGTAGGCCAGGTTGAACCCGTCGACGTCGGTCTCGGCCACCCACTCCTGCAGCTGGTCGGCGATCTCCTCGCCCGATCCGACGATGCGCGGCCCGAGACCGCCGATGCCGGCCGCCTCGGCGATGTCGCGGATCGTCCATTCCCTGCCGCTGTCACCCGCCTGGGCCTGGAAGTTCGCCAGCGCCGACTGGATCGCGTTGCTCTTCACGTCGCCCACGGGGTCGTCGAGCGAGTAGGTGGACAGATCGATGCCCATCCAGCCCGACATGAGCGTGAGGGCGCCCTCGTGCGAGGCGTACCGCTGGTACTCCTCGTGCTTCGCCGCGGCCCCCTCGGAGGTCGCATCGGTGATGACCGTGAGGAGGGTGTAGATCCGGGCCGAGTAGCGGTCGCGACCCGCCGCCTCGAGGGCGTCGCGGAGCTTCGTCACGGTCGCCTTGAGCCGCTCCTTCGTCGGCGCCGCGACGAAGATCGACTCCGCATGACCGGCGGCGAACGCGATCCCACGGGGCGAGGCCCCCGCCTGGTAGATCACCGGCGTGCGCTGCGGGCTGGGCTCGGCGATGTGGATGCCGGGGACCTTGTAGTAGGTGCCCTCGTGTCCGATGTCGTGGACCTTGGTCGGGTCCGTGAACACGCCGCTCTCGCGGTCGCGGACCACGGCGTCGTCCTCCCACGACCCCTCCCACAGCTTGTAGAGCACCTCGAGGTACTCGTCGGCCTGGTCGTATCGCGTGTCGTGGTCGAGCTGGTCGTCGGCGCCGAGGTTCCGCGCGGCGCTGGGCAGGTAGCCGGTGACGACGTTCCAGCCGACGCGGCCGTCGGTCAGGTGGTCGAGGGTCGACATGCGGCGCGCGAACGGGTACGGGTGCTCGTAGGCGGTGCCCGCCGTGATGCCGAAGCCGAGGTGCTCGGTGGCCGCGGCCATCGCCGACACGAGCAGGATCGGGTCGCCGACCGGCGTCTGCGTGCCGTTGCGGAGGGCGGCGTCGTGGTTGCCTCCGTAGACGTCGTAGGTGCCGAGGACGTCGGCGATGAAGAGGCCGTCGAAGACGCCCCTCTCGAGGAGGCGCGCGAGGGAGGTC
The DNA here is from genome assembly GCF_007988805.1 of Frigoribacterium faeni. Taxonomy (GTDB): domain Bacteria; phylum Actinomycetota; class Actinomycetes; order Actinomycetales; family Microbacteriaceae; genus Frigoribacterium; species Frigoribacterium faeni. Next base: position 63,431 of record NZ_BJUV01000002.1, read on the forward strand.
CAGTAGCTGAGCTTCGTGTAGTCGGCCGACCGATCGTCGGGGTGCCGCCACAGGCCGGGGGACTGGTGCCCCACGCAGTTCATGTCGAAGGCGTTGAACCGGATTCGTCGAGTCATGCCCTCATTGTTCGCCGCCGCGCCCGCGGTATCACCTCGGACGACACGCGGCGTCACACTCCGCGGTCGACCGCGATCGCCTCAGGCGCCCGGATGGACGATCAACCAGGTCGCGACGGCGTCCACCGCCCCGAGGTTCCCCAGCCGGTGCGGGAGGTCGCAGGGGAAGGTCACCGAGTCCCCGGTTCCGACCGAGACGCGCTCGTCGGGGAAGTCGATCGTGAGCTCGCCCGAGACGACGGTCCCGACCTCGTAGCCCTCGTGCGTGATCAGGTCGTTCACTCCCGTGGCCGACGAGCCCGGAGGGTACGTCGACTCGAAGAAGTCCACGCCTCGGAGATTCCCGGGCGACAGCCGCCGGAACACGACGCCGTCGTCGAGCACGACCGGCCGGGCCTCGCCCGCCCGCGCCACGACCACGCCCCGAGGAGGCGCGGCTCCGTCCTCGGCCGGTGCGCTCACCCGGTCGGAGTCGAACACGTCGGCCAGCGGCACGCCGAGCACCTGGACGATGGTGAGCAGTCGGCTGACCGACGGTCGCCGGGCGCCGCGCTCGATCTGAGACACCGCGCTCGGCGAGATGCCGAGCTCGCCGGCCAGCGATCGCAGCGACAGTCCGCGCGTCTCCCGGAGCTCCCGCAGACGTGCACCGAGCGCCGCCGCATCGAGATCGACGGAGGCGTCGGAGGAGCGGGACACGGGCGGAACGGACACGAGAAGCCGATCTTGTCGGTGTGAAGCCATCGCTGTCACATGCTTGTTACCTGCAGGAAACCGGAGGTGCGGTGTGAAGCAATAGATTCACACCACGTCGGGGATCGCCCCTCGATCACGCTACCTCGTCAGCTGGGAGGCTCCTGTGGCATCGAAGACCGCACCGACCGTCGCGTCCGCACCGCTCCACCGGCCGGATCCGTCGAGCGGGCATCCGGCCGGGAAGGCCCTGATCCGGGACGGATACCACCCCGACCTGACCAACGACGACCTGGCCCCGCTCGCCCGCCAGACCTGGGGCAGCTACAACATCTTCGCGTTCTGGATGTCGGACGTGCACTCCGTCGGCGGCTACGTGACCGCAGGCAGCCTCTTCGCCCTCGGCATCGCGAGCTGGCAGGTGCTCGTCGCCCTCGTCGTCGGCATCGTGATCGTCACCGTGTTCACGAACATGGTCGCGAAGCCGAGCCAGCGCACCGGCGTGCCGTACCCGGTCGTCAACCGCGCCGTCTTCGGAGTCCGCGGAGCGCACATCCCCGCCATCATCCGCGGCCTGATCGCCACCGCCTGGTACGGGGTGCAGACCTACCTGGCCTCGCAGGCCCTCACCATCGTCTTCCTCAAGTTCCTCCCCGCCAGCGCGGCTCTGCTCGAGCCGGAGCTCCTCGGGCTGGACGCCCTGGGATGGATCAGCTACGGCATCCTCTGGATCGCCCAGGCCGCGCTCTTCTGGCGCGGCATGGAGTCCATCCGCCGATTCATCGACTTCGCCGGCCCCGCCGTCTACCTCGTCATGATCGCCCTCGCCGTGTACCTCGTGACGCAGGCCGGCTGGGGCTCGATCAGCCTCAGCCTCTCCGCCGGGCCCCCGATGGAGCTCGGGGCGTCGATCCCGGTCATGCTCTCGGCGATCGCGATCGTCGTCAGCTACTTCTCGGGGCCGATGCTGAACTTCGGCGACTTCTCCCGCTACGGGCGCAGCTTCGCCGCCGTCAAGAAGGGGAACCTGCTCGGCCTGCCCGTCAACTTCCTCTTCTTCTCGCTCCTCACCGTGATCTGCGCCTCCGCGACCGTCCCCGTCTTCGGACGACTCATCACGGACCCGATCGAGACCGTCGACGCCATCGGGACGCCCTTCGCCATCCTGCTCGGAGGCCTCACGTTCGTCACGGCGACCGTCGGGATCAACATCGTCGCCAACTTCATCTCGCCCGCCTTCGACTTCACGAACGTCAGCCCCCGGCGCATCAGCTGGCGGACCGGAGGCATGATCGCCGCCGTGGGCAGCGTCGCCCTCACCCCCTGGAACTGGTACGGCGACGCTCAGGCGATCCAGTACTCGCTGGGTGTCCTCGGCGCGCTGATCGGCCCGTTGTTCGGCATCCTGATCGCCGGCTACTACCTGGTGGGACGACAGCGCATCGCCGTGGACGACCTGTTCACGATGGGGCCGGCGGGTCGGTACTGGTACCGCGGCGGCGTCAACCTGAACGCCGTCCGCGCGCTCGTCGCCTCCGGTCTGGTGTCCGTCGCCGTCGCCGTGGTCCCCGCCCTGGTCGTCGACCTCGGTGGGCCGTCCGTCACCTGGATCAGCGACTTCAGCTGGTTCGTCGGTTGCGGACTCGGCCTCGTCGCCTTCCGGGAGCTCGAACGTCGACGTCCCCGGATGCCGTCGCCGAGCGCCGACGAGGCCGGCGTCGACGACGGCACCGTCCACCCGACCGTCTGAGGAGCCCCGCCGTGCACGTCCGCATCATCAACCCCAACACCAGCAGCAGCATGACGCGGTCCATCGGCGTCGCCGCACGCGCGGCCGCCTCGCCGTCGACCGTGGTCACCGCGGTCGAACCGTCGATGGGGCCCGCCTCGATCGAGAGCCACTTCGAGGAGGCGCTGGCCGTCCCGGGCCTGCTCGAGCGGATCTCCGAGGGCGAGCGCGACGGCGTCGACGCCTACGTGATCGCCTGCTTCGGCGACCCCGGCCTCGACGCCGCGCGCGAGCTCGCGAGCGGTCCCGTGATCGGCATCGCCGAGGCGGCGTTCCACGCGGCCTCGTTCGTCGCGCGACGGTTCGGCGTCGTGACCACGCTCGAGCGCACGACGGGCCGTGCCCGCGAGCTCGTCGACCGGTACGGCTTCCGCCCCGCCTGCACCGAGGTGCGCGCCTGCGAGATCGCCGTGCTCGACCTGGACGACCCCGCGTCCGAGGCCCGACGCGTCGTCGCCGACGAGTGCCGGGCCGTGCTCGCCGGGGGAGCGGAGGCCGTCGTCCTCGGCTGCGCGGGGATGGCCGATCTGTGCCACGACCTGTCCGCCGAGCTCGGCGTGCCGGTCGTCGACGGGGTCGGGGCGGCGACCGCCTTCGCCGAATCCCTCGTGCGTCTCCGGCTGCGCACCAGCCCGCGAGGGGAGTACGCGCCGCCGCCGGCGAAGGAGATCACGGGCCTGCTGCGACCGTTCTCGCTGGCCGGCGCGTCGGCCTGACCCGGGGCGGGCACGTACGCTGAGGGGATGTCGACCCCGGCGCCCGGCGCACCCTCCGAGCCGCCCCGCGTCCGCCTGGGACGCGACGTGATCGTCCTCGGGGTGATCGCCTTCTTCGTCATGGTCGGCTTCGGGGTCGTCGTGCCCGTGCTGCCCGTCTACGCCCGCAGCTTCGGCGTCGACAACACCCTGGTCGGTGCGGTGCTGTCGGCGTTCGCCCTGATGCGTCTGGTCGCGAGTCCCTTCGTCGGACGGCTGCTCGACCTCGTCGGCGAGCGGCTCGTGCTCTCGGTCGGCATCGGGATCGTCGCCCTCTCGAGCGGACTCGCGGGGCTGGCGGAGACGTACCCGCAGCTCCTGCTGCTCCGTGGCCTCGGCGGCATCGGCTCGGCCATGTTCAGCATCGCGGCCATGACGCTGCTGCTCGCGTCGACGGCCGCATCGCATCGGGCGCGAGCCATCGGGTTCTATCAGGGCGGGTTCCTGGTCGGGGGCATGGCCGGGCCCGCGCTCGGCGGCGTGCTCGCCACGATCTCGCTGACGGCGCCGTTCTTCTTCTACGCCGCGACGCTCGTGGTGGCGGGCGTCGTGGGCGTGGTCCTGCTGCGACCCGTGCGGGGCCGTGGCGCGCCCGTGGCGGCCGAGCCGCCGGTGGCGTTCCGCCAGGTGGTCCGCGACGTCCGGTTCCGAGCCGCCTGCGTCGCCAGCTTCGCGCAGGGCTGGTCGTCGCTCGGGGTGCGGAGCGCGCTGGTCCCCGTGCTCGTCGTGGAGGTCCTGAAGGGGACCACGGCGTGGACCGGCGTCGTGTTCGCCGTCGCCGCCGTCGCTCAGACCGCGGCCCTCGCACCCGCGGCCCGCCTGGTGGACACCGTGGGCCGCCGACCGGCGATGATCGGCGCGTTCGCCGTCGCCGGCGTGACGCTGGCCGGGGTCGCGTTCTCGCGCGACATCGTGGTGCTCGGCGCCCTGCTCGCCGTCTACGGCGTGGCCACCGCGTTCATGGGGACGGCACCGGCCGCCCTCGTCGGCGACGCGGCCGGGGGTCGCGGCGGGCGTCCGGTCGCGGTCTTCTCGATGTGCTCCGATGTCGGGGCCATCGCGGGGCCGCTGGTCGCCGGGTTCCTGGTCGACACGACGTCGTACGCGGTGGCGTTCGGCTCCGCCGGGGCGCTGCTGGTGCTGAGCGCCCTCGTCTCGCTGACCCTCCCGCGGCGGTCGACGACGCGACCGGAGAACGAGGAGGCGCGCCCCGGTTCCCCGGGACGCGCCTCCTGAGCCGCAGATCGATCCGGTCGTACTACTTCTTCTTCTTCGAGCCGGAGTCGGCCGACACGGACGGGGTCACCTTGAGGAACCCTGCCCGCGGGTCGCTCATGCCGACGAGCGGGGTCTGGTCGCGACCCCCGACGAAGTTGGTGATCCACCCGGTCAGGATGCGCCACTTCCGGTTCAGCGTCGGCATCGCATAGAGGTGGTAGCCGCGGTGCGCGAGCCAGGCCGGGATGTTCTTCATCTGGACGTTCTTGATGTTGGCCGCGCCCTTGCCGATGCCGAAGCTCGCGACGGTTCCGACCGACTCGTGACGGTACTCGGCGATCGGCTGCCCCGAGAGCTGGGCGATGACGTTGTCGGCGACGGTGATCGCCTGACGCACGGCGTTCTGGGCGTTCGGCGGGTAGTACGCCGGCTGCTGCTCGCTCAGCAGATTGGGCACCTGCGCGCCGTCGCCGAGAGCCCAGACGCCGTCGAGCACGACGCCGTCCTCGCTCTGCACCTGCAGGGTGGCCGAGACGTTCACGTGCCCCTTCGGGCCGAGCGGCAGCCCCATGTCCCCCAGGACCGGGTTCGGCTTGACGCCGGCCGTCCAGACGATGGTGCCTGCCGGGATCGTCTCCCCGTCGCTCAGCACGACGTCGCCGTCGACGCACGAGGGCATCGTGGTCTTGAGGCGGATGTCGATGCCGCGCGAGCGGAGGTGACCGAGCGTCCACTTGGAGAGCTCGGGTCCGACCTCCGGGGCGACGCGGTCGAGCGCCTCCACGAGCACGAAACGCAGCTCGTCACGCGACAGGTTGGGGAACGAGTCGATGGCGGCCTTGGCCGCGTCGTCGAGCTCGGCCATCGCCTCGACGCCGGTGTACCCGCCGCCCACGAACACGACGGTGAGCAGCTTGCGCCGGGTGGCCGGGTCCGAGACCGATGCGGCCTCGGCGATGTTGCCGAGGATGCGGTCGCGGACGTACTGCGCCTCCTCGACGCTCTTGAAGCCCACGCCGTTCTCGGCCAGCCCCGGTGTGGGGAAGGTCCGGGTGACGGCGCCGAGGGCGACGACGAGCTGGTCGTAGGGGATGGTGCTCGAGACGCCGTCGCCGGTCGTGACGGACACGGTCTTCGCCGCCGAGTCGAGCCCGGTGACCGCCGCCTCCACGACCTTCGTCTTGCGAAGGGCCTTGCGGAGCGGGACGGTCACGTCGCGCGGGGCGATGTGGCCTCCGGCGACCTCGGGCAGGAACGGCTGATAGGTGAAGTAGGGCGCCTGGTCGACGAGCGTGATGCTCGCGTTCTGGGGCGGTCGCCGTTTCTGGAGCTCGAGTGCGGTGGTCAGCCCGGCGGAACCGCCGCCGAGAATTACGATGCGCGTTGTCATAGATGTATTCCTCCCGCGTCGACCGTACCGTGCACCTCGGCCCGGCGGTCGACGAACACGGTCAGCGGTCGGCGGGGATGTCCGAGTCGGTGAACTCGCCGTCCTCGTCGTCTCCCGATCCGCCGCCGTGCTTGGTCGACGTCGTGTCGCCGTCCTCCGGGATGTCGCTGTCGACGTACGAACCGGCGGATTCGGTCGTGGTGGACTCGTGCGTCACGGAGGCCGGACCGCCGTCGCCGGTCGACTCGGTGTGCTCGGTGTGCTCGGTGTGCTCGTGTTCGTTGCCGTGGTGGTCGTTGCCCATGATGGCCTCCGTCGAGATGATCGTGGCGGCGTCACCGCCGCTCGTGCCGCTCACAGTAGGCCCGACCCGGTGATCCCGGATCAGAAGCCCTCGTTCTCACGGGTGACGTACGGCGACTCGAGGGCGTCCAGCTCGTCGTCGGTCAGCCAGAGGTCGACCGAGGCGACGGCGTCGTCGAGATGCCGCATCCTCGTGGCACCGACGATCGGCGACGTGACGGCGTCCTGCTGACGCACCCAGGCCAAGGCGACCTGCGCCCGCGGGACGCCGCGCGCCTCCGCGACCCGGGCCACGGCGTCGGCGACCCGGCGGTCGCCGTCCTCCCGCTGGCGGTAGAGCGTCTGGCCGAACCGATCGGTCTCGGTCCGCGCCGTGGTCGCATCCCAGTCGCGGGTGAGACGGCCTCGAGCGAGCGGAGACCAGGGGAGGACGCCGACGCCCTGGTCGAGGCAGTAGGGGTGCATCTCGCGCTCCTCCTCGCGCTGGATGAGGCTGTACTGGTCCTGCATGGACACGAAGCGGGTCCAGCCGCCGAGGTCGGCCGCGTGCTGCAGGGAGGCGAACTGCCAGGCCCACATGCTCGACGCTCCGATGTAGCGGGCCTTCCCCGCCTTGACGACGTCGTGCAGCGCCTCCATGGTCTCCTCGACCGGCACCTCGGGATCGAAGCGGTGGATCTGGTAGAGATCGACGTAGTCGGTGCCGAGACGGCGCAGGCTGTCGTCGATCGCGCTCATGATGTGCCCGCGACTGAGGCCGGCCCCGTTCGGACCGGGACGCATCCGGCCGTGGACCTTGGTCGCCAGCACGATCTCCTCCCGCGTCGCGAAGTCGCGCAGCGCCCGGCCGAGGATCTCCTCGCTGGTCCCGTCGGAGTAGACGTCGGCCGTGTCGAAGGTCGTGATGCCGAGCTCGAGGGCGCGAGCGATGAACGGGCGGCTCTCGTCCTCGGGGAGGCTCCATTCGTGGGTGCCGCGCTCGGGGATCCCGTAGCTCATGCATCCGAGGGTCACCGCCGAGACCGTCAGGCCGCTGGTGCCGAGTCGTGCGTACTCCATGTGTCCACCCTTTCGTCGCCCGCGACCCTACGCCCGCGGTGCCGACGAAGGGTCGCTCGACGCGAACGGCCGGGAGAAGCAGAAGGCCCGAACACCAGGGGTGTTCGGGCCTTCTGTCGCTACGAGTAGCATCTGTCTCAACACAGATCGTCGAGTCTCTTCCGAGAAGAGACTCTGTGTCCGAGGGGGGACTTGAACCCCCACGCCCTATACGGGCACTAGCACCTCAAGCTAGCGCGTCTGCCATTTCCGCCACCCGGACTGGATGGTGCCGGCCGAAGCCGACCACGAAACATTAGCACGGCTTCGAGGGTCGTCGTGACCACGGCGCCGGGAGGGGCGAGCGGTAGCGTGGTCGACATGACGACGACACCCGACCGGTCCACCGACGGCGACTCCGTCGACCTCGACGAGACGGCGACCATCGCCCGCGACCTGATCCGGTTCGACACGACGAACTACGGCGGCGGCCGATCGAACGGCGAGGCCGACGCGGCCGACTACGTCGCCGAGAAGCTCCGCGCCCTCGGGCTGACCCCGCAGCTGTTCGAGTCCGAGCCGGGACGCGTGAGCGTCGTCGCCCGCGTCGAGGGCGCCGACCGCGCCAAGCCGGGACTCGTCGTCCACGGCCACCTCGACGTCGTCCCGGCGGACCCCGCCAACTGGTCGGTGGATCCGTTCGAGGGCGTCGTGAGAGACGGCCTCCTCTGGGGCCGCGGGGCCGTCGACATGAAGAACATGGACGCCATGATGCTGGCGTCGCTGGGGGACATCCTCCGCTCCGGGGAGCGCCCGGCCCGCGATCTCGTGATCGGCTTCTTCGCCGACGAGGAGGCCGGGGGAGTCCTCGGCTCGCATCACCTCGTGACCGAGCACCCGGAGCTCTTCGACGGGGCCACCGAGGCCATCAGCGAGGTGGGCGGCTACTCGACGTTCATCGACGGTCGCCGCTCGTACCTCCTGCAGACGGGGGAGAAGGCCCTCATCTGGGTCAAGCTGATCGCTCGGGGAACGGCCGGACACGGCTCCCAGATGATCGAGGCGAACGCGGTCACACGGCTCGCCGAGGCCGTCGCGACCCTCGGTCGCCGAGAGTGGCCCATCACCCTCACCGACACGACGGCCTCCCTGCTGCGCGAGGTCGCACGGATCCTCGACGTCGACGTCGAGCAGGTCTCGCCCGACGAGCTCGTCCTCCGGACGGGGACGGCGCGGGGGTTCATCCGCGGATCGCTGCGGACCACGACCAATCCGACGATGCTGACGGCGGGCTACAAGCACAACGTCGTCCCCGACACGGCCGAGGCGCTGGTCGACATCCGCTGCATGCCGGGACAGGAGGCCGCCGTGCTCGCCGAGGTCCAGGACCTCGTCGGCGACGACATCGAGATCGTCACGATGCACACCGACATCGGGCTCGAGACGCCGTTCTCGGGCCCCCTGGTCGAGGCCATCGAACGGACGCTGCACCGCCACGACCCGGGCGCCCCCGTCCTGCCCTACCTGCTCTCGGGCGGGACGGACAACAAGGCCCTGAGCCTGCTGGGGATCGCCGGCTACGGCTTCGCGCCCCTGCGACTCGACGAGGGCATGGACTTCCCCGCCATGTTCCACGGCGTCGACGAGCGGGTCCCCCTCGACGCACTATCCTTTGGCAGTCGCGTCCTCCGGGACCTGCTGGCGACGTACTGAGCACCCCGCACCAGAAGGACACCCCGCATGGAGCAACTCCTCCAGGCACTCCTCCTCGGCCTCGTCCAAGGCCTCACGGAGTTCCTGCCCATCTCGTCGAGCGCGCACCTGCGCATCGTCGGCCTCTTCTTCTCCGACCCGAACAGCGCGGTCGAGTTCGATCCCGGGGCGACGTTCACCGCCATCACGCAGCTCGGCACCGAGCTCGCCGTCGTCATCTACTTCTGGCGAGACATCAAGCGCATCGTCGTGCGCTGGTTCCAGGGAGTCACGGGGAGGATCCCGCGCACCGACCCGGACGTCCGCATGGGCTGGCTGGTCATCATCGGCACGATCCCGATCGTGCTGGTGGGCTACTTCGCGCAGGAGTACATCCGCTCGGTGTTCCGATCCCTCTGGATCGTGGCCATCGTGCTCATCGTCTTCGGGATCCTGCTCGGCGTCGCCGACCGTCTGGGCAGGAAGACCGCGCGCTTCGAGGACATGTCCTACGGCCACGGCATCGCCGTCGGGGTCGCGCAGGTCCTGGCCCTCTTCCCCGGCGTCTCCCGGTCGGGCGCCACCACGACGACGGCGCTGGCGCTCGGGTACACCCGCCCGGCCGCCGCCCGGTTCTCGTTCCTGCTCGCCGTGCCCGCCGTCTTCGGCAGCGGACTCTACGAACTCGTCCAGAGCTTCAGCGACCCGGGGCCCTACTCGCTCGGCCTCACGCTCGCCGCGACGGTCGTGGCCTTCGTGGTCGGGTTCCTGGTGATCGCGTTCTTCATGAACTACATCTCCCGGCGCAGCTTCATGCCGTTCGTCGCCTACCGGCTCGTCCTCGGAGTCGTGCTGATCGTGCTGCTGGCCACCGGAGTGGTGTCGGCATGAGGTCCTGGCCCCGCCCCGACGTGCCGACCCTGCCCGGGTCGGGCCGCCTGCCGGCGCTGCACGACACGGCCACGGGCACGCGCCGCGAGACGCGGGTCGTCGATCAGGCCGCGTCGCTCTACGTCTGCGGCATCACCCCGTACGACGCGACGCATCTCGGCCACGCCGCGACCTATCTCGCGTTCGACACCCTCGTCCGCGTGTGGATCGACGCCGGGGTCGACGTCACCTACGCGCAGAACACGACCGACGTCGACGACCCGCTCCTCGAACGGGCCGCGGCGACGGGAGTCGACTGGCGCGACCTCGCGGCCTCCCAGACCGAGCTCTTCCGCGACGACATGACGCACCTCGGGGTCATCCCCCCGACGCACTACGTCGCGGTCACCGACGTGGTGACCGACGTCGCCCGAGCCGTCGCGCGCCTCCTCGACTCGGGTTTCGCCTACCGTGTGCCCACGGCCGACTCCGACGTCGACGACGTCTACTTCGACGTGCGCGTCGCCGAACGGGACACCTCGTGGCACCTCGGCCTCGAGAGCCGTCTGGATGCCGACGCCATGATGAGATTCTCCGCCGAGCGCGGCGGCGACCCCGGGCGACCGGGGAAGCACGACCCCCTCGATCCGCTCCTCTGGCGCGGTCGGCGGGCCGACGAGCCGTCGTGGGACAGCCCGATCGGCGCCGGTCGACCGGGGTGGCACATCGAGTGCACCGTCATCGCCGAGCAGGCCCTGACGGGGCCGATCACCGTCAACGGAGGCGGCAGCGACCTCGTCTTCCCGCACCACGAGATGAGCGCCGCCCACGGGGCGGCCCTCAGCGGCGAGACCTACGCCGACCTCTACGCCCATACGGGCATGGTGGCGTACGAGGGCGAGAAGATGAGCAAGTCGCTCGGGAACCTCGTCAAGGTCAGCGAGCTCGTCGCGGCCGGGCACGACGCCCGGGCCGTCCGTCTCGCCGTGGCCGCGCACCACTACCGCTCCGACTGGGAGTGGTTCGCCGCCGATCTCGAGAGGGCCGAGGCCCGACTCGGGACCTGGCTCGCCTGGGCGGCGTCCGCCGCGCGATCGGAACGCGAGGAGGCGCCGTCCGGCCTGGTCGCGCGACTCCGAGGGGCACTGTCCGACGATCTCGACACCCCGACGGCGATCGCGGCCGTGGACGCCTGGATCACCTCGGGTGCCGCCTCGTCGTCCGTCGACGTCGACGCGGTCCGGGCCCTGCTCGGAGTCGACCTCCGCCGCGCGTGAGAATGACGGATTCTCACGTCCGCTGACCCTCTGACATACTGAGTGGGCCATGACGTCGAATCGCCCTCGCACCTCGCACCTCGCACCACGACGAGACCCCGCCCCGCCGTCGCATCCGGGTCCTCCTGGTCGACGATCACGATCTCGTCCGGGCCGGCTTCCGCAGCATCCTCGAGACGTCCGACGCCGTCGACGTCGTCGGCGAGGCGCACGACGGACTCGAGGCGGTGTCTCTCGCCGAGGCCCTCGCGCCCGACGTGATCGTCATGGACGTCGAGATGCCGGGGGTCGACGGCATCGAGGCGACGAGCCGCATCCTCCAGGCCCCGCAGCCTTCGGCGCCCGCCGTGCTCGTCCTGACCACGTTCGGGCGCCGCGACTACCTGTTCCGATCACTGCAGGCGGGTGCCAGCGGGTTCCTGCTCAAGAGCGCGAGCCCCGACGAGCTCCTCGAGGCCATCACCGTCGTCGATCGCGGGGACGCGCTCGTGTGCCCGCAGCTGACGCGCACGGTCGTGGCCAGGGCCCTGGCCGAGACCCCCGAGCCGGCCATCGTCCCCAGCACCCGGCTCGAGCTGCTGACCGAACGGGAGCGCGAGGTCCTCGACGGCATGGCGCAGGGAGCCTCCAACGCCGAGATCGCGACACGTCTCTTCCTGGGGGAGGCGACCGTCAAGACCCACGTGTCGAGCGTCCTCTCGAAGCTCCAGCTCCGCGATCGGACCGCGGCCGTCGTCTTCTCGTACGAGAACGGCGTGGTCGTCCCCGGCGCGTCCGCTCAGGTCGCTACCGGCTGACGCCCGGCTCACGGGGCGGGCGGGAACCTCGGGTCGTCGCCCTTGCCGTCACGTCGTCGGAGGTACCGCTCGAACTCCTGCGCGATCGCCTCGCCGCTGGCCTCGGGGGAGTCGACCGTGTCGCGGGCCTGCTCCAGCTGCTCGATGTAGCCGGCCATGTCGTCGTCGTCGGCGGCGAGGGCGTCGATGCCGGTCTCCCAGGCCGAGGCCTCGCCTTCGAGGTCGCCTCTCGGCACGCTGATCCCGGTCAGCTCGTCGAGCTTCTCGATCAGGGCGAGCGTGGCCTTCGGGGACGGAGCGTTGTGGACGTAGTGCGGGACCGACGCCCAGATCGAGAGGGTCGGCACGCCCGCCGTCTCGACGGCGTCGCCGAGCACGGAGAGGATGCCGACCGGCCCCTCGTAGGTGCTGCGTTCGAGACCGAGCTCGGCCCGGACCTCGGCGTTGTCGCTGCTCACGAAGACCGAGATCGGACGTGTGTGGGGCACGTCGGCGAGCATCGCCCCGAGGAACACCACCGAGGTGAGACCGTGGACGTCGACGAGGTCGACGATCTCGGACGCGAAGCTGCGCCAGCTCCGTGACGGCTCAGCGCCGAGCAGGACGAACACCTCGCCCTCGGCATCCGTCGTCGGGGCGGCGGCGGCCAGTGCGCCGGATGCGTCCGGAGCGGCGAGCAGCTCGATGCGCGGCCAGACGAGGGTCCGCTCGCCGTCGTCGTCGAGCCCGATCTGCGGGCGGTTGAACTGGTAGTCGATGTACTGCTCGCCGTCCAGCTCGGCCACGGGCTCGAGGCCGAGGTTCTCGACGAGGGTCCGGGCGACGCCGCTGGCGGCCTCGCCGGCGTCGTTCCAGCCCTCGAAGGCGACGACGAGGACGCGCCCCGTCGCGAAGCTCGACGTGTTCGACGTGTTCGTCACCTGTGTCCTCTCGAGCCGATGATGCGGTACCGGCGTCTTGACCCTCCACAGTAGACCGTGCGCCGCGGCTCGACGGCCCGGGGCGCGGCGCCGCACGGACCCTCCCGTAGACTCGGTGCCCGTGACTGCATCCCTTCCCGCCGCCGTCCTCTGGGACATGGACGGCACCCTCGTCGACACAGAGCCCTACTGGTACGACTGCCAGGTCGAACTGGTCGAGTCCTTCGGCGGCACGTGGACCCGCGAAGACGGCGACGCCATGATCGGCACCGGCCTCTGGCACTCCGCCCGCGTCATCCAGGGGCACGGGGTCGACCTCGGCGAGGACGAGATCATCGACCGACTGACCACGGCCGTCCTGGCCAGAGTCGCGGACGACGTCCCCTGGCGCCCCGGAGCACGCGAGCTCCTCGCCGAGCTCAAGCGGGAGGGCGTCCCGACGGCCCTGGTCACCATGTCGATCCGCCGCATGGCCGACTTCATGATCGCCGCCATCGACTTCCCGGCCTTCGACGCCGTCGTGGCCGGCGACGAGGTGGCGCACAGCAAGCCCCACCCCGAGGCCTACCTCCGCGGCGCCGAGCTGCTCGGCGTCGACGTCGCCGACTGCGTCGCCATCGAGGACTCCCCGCCCGGGCTCGCCTCCGCCGTCGCCGCGGGTGCCGTCGCCCTCGGCGTCGAGCACGCCGCGCCCCTGGTCGACGACGGGGGCTACACCCGCGCGACCACCCTCGTCGGCACGACGCTCGACGACCTCCGACGACTGCACTCCGCCGGTGCGGCGGCACGCGCGCAGCGGTCGACCGACAGCTGACCTCGGGGCCCCGCCCCGTGTCTCCTCGGCGTCCCGGCCGGCGCCCGACCCTCTCCACCGAACGAAAGCAGCACCCCGCATGACCGCCACCCGTCGCCAGTCCGGCCCGTTCCTCGAGGGCGACAAGGTCCAGCTCACCGGCCCCAAGGGCAAGATGAACACCATCGTCCTGACCCCCGGCGCGGTGTTCCACACCCACCGCGGCATGATCGCGCACGACGAGCTCGTCGGTCTGCCGGACGGCTCCGTGGTCGCCAGCACGACGGGCGACGAGTACCTGGCGCTGCGTCCGCTCCTGAGCGACTTCGTCATGTCGATGCCCCGCGGCGCCGCGATCGTCTACCCGAAGGACGCCGCCCAGATCGTCGCGTTCGCCGACATCTTCCCCGGCGCCACGGTCGTCGAGGCGGGCGTGGGCTCCGGAGCGCTGTCGCTCTGGCTGCTCCGGGCCGTCGGACCGCAGGGGCGTCTGGCCTCGTTCGAGCGGCGGCAGGAGTTCGCCGACGTGGCGACCGGCAACGTGGTCAGCTTCTTCGGGGCCGAGCAGCCCAACTGGAGCGTCACGGTCGGCGACCTGGTCGAGGAGCTGCCGACGACGATGCCCGCGGGCAGCGTCGACCGCGTCGTGCTCGACATGCTGGCCCCGTGGGAGTGCGTCGACGCGACGGCCGAGGCGCTCACGCCGGGCGGTCTGGTCATCTGCTACGTCGCCACCGCGACCCAGCTCTCCCGCGTCGCCGAGGCGCTCCGGGCCTCCGGTCTGTTCACCGAACCCGACGCGTCCGAGACCCTGGTGCGCGGCTGGCACGTCGAGGGTCTCGCGGTCCGCCCGGACCACCGCATGATCGGACACACCGGGTTCCTCATCACCGCCCGCCGCCTCGCGCCCGGCGCCGTCCTGCCCCAGCTCAAACGCCGCCCGTCGAAGTCCGACTACTCGGACGACGATGTCGAGCTGTGGACCCCGGGGGCCCTCGGCGACCGGACGGCCAGCGACAAGAAGCTGCGCAAGACCGCCCGGCAGGCCCGGTCGGCGGCCGACGCCGCCGTGGCCGCGACCGAGGCGGACGACGCGGCGCGCAGCCACGGCGACACCCCGTCCGCCTGACCGCGGCCGGTCCCGCGCCCGTCGCCACCCCCACTAGGCTGTTCCCGCATCCGCGCGGCTCGGCCGCCCACCGGCCGTCCGGCCGCCGCAACGAAATGAGGACTCGTGCGCAAGATCCCCGCACTCGTCGTGACCCTGGGCCTCGTCGCCTCCCTCTCCGCCTGCGCGACCGACGCCGCCCCCGGCGCGTCCGGGTGCCCGGCGACGGGTGACGCCGCCTCCGTCGTCACCGCGACCGGCTCGTTCGGCGAGAAGCCCGAGGCGACCGTCCCGAGTCCGATCGTGACCACCCGGACGGAGGTCGCCACGCTCATCGAGGGCGACGGCGCTCGTCTCGTCGACGGGTCTCCCGTCCTCATCGACTACACGCTCTTCGACGGCAGCACGGGCGCCGAGGTCGAGAACAGCGGCTACGACGGCTCGATCGGGAACCCCGTCACGGTCGGCGGCTCCGCTCTCGCCCCCCTGGCCGACGCACTCGAGTGCTCGACCGTCGGCTCCCGGGTCGTCGTCACCATGAAGGCCTCCGAGCTGCAGGCCTCGCTCAGCGGCTCGGCGGCCACTCAGAACGACGACCCCGACGCCGCCTACGTGGCCGTCGTCGACATCCGCCAGTCGTTCCTGGCCAAGGCCAACGGCCGCCTCGTCCCCGGGGCCGACGGCCTCCCCGCCGTCGTGACGGCTCCCGACGGCGCCCCGGGCATCACGGTCCCGGTCGAGCCGGCTCCCACCACGCAGCAGACCCACCTCGTCCGCAAGGGGTCGGGCAGCACTCTGGCCGCCGACTCGACCGCGGTCGTCCAGTTCACCGCCGTGACCTGGGCCGAGCCCTCGACCGTGGCCGGGTCCACCTGGACCAACGGCGACACCGCGACCACGGTGGCCCTCGACGACACGACGCTCCCGGCCCCGCTCCGCGACGCCCTCGTCGGCCAGACCGTCGGCTCCCAGGTGATGACGGTGATCCCGGCGACGGACGACGCCACGAGCACCTACGTGTACGTCTTCGACATCCTGGGTGCTCTCTGACGCCCGGTCCGTCCTGCGCGCCACGGTCGGGAGCCCTCCTCCCGACCGTGGCCTAGGATCGTTCCGTGTCCGCCGCCCGCGCCCCTCGAGTCCCCGTCGAAGAGCGTCTGTTCAGCCTGGTCCTCGCGCTCCTCGCGACCGAGCCCGGCCTGACCAAGTCCGAGATCCTCTCGACCGTCCAGGGGTACCGCCAGAAGTACTCGTCGCGGGGCGACAACGCGGCTCTCGAGCGGCAGTTCGAACGAGACAAGGACGACATCCGCGATCTCGGCGTGCCTCTCGAGACGCTCGACGATCCCGCCGCGGCGGGCAACAACCAGATGCTCCGCTACCGGATCCCGCGGGGGGCCTACGAGCTCCCGGTCGACATCTCCTTCTCCTCCGAGGAGACCGCTCTCCTCACCCTGGCCGCGATGGTCTGGCGTGAGGGCACCCTGTCGGGCGAGAGTCGTCGCGCCCTGCTCAAACTCCGCTCGCTCGGCGGCACGGCCACGGTGCCCGAGCTCGACTACGCGCCTCGGATCCGCGCCCGCGACGCGGCCTTCGAACCCCTCCGCGACGCCCTCGACCGAGGTGTCCTGGTCCGATTCCAGTACCTGAAACCCGGCGAGACCGAGCCGAGGAGGCGCGAGGTCGCGCCGTATGCGCTGGTCCAGCACCAGGGGCGGTGGATGGCGGCGTCGATCGAGGCCGACACCGGGCTCCGCAAGACCTTCCTCCTGTCCCGGATCATCGGTCCGGTCTCGGTCACCTCGATCGCGTTCGAGCGCCCGGCCGACGCCACCGCCGACGCGGCGCTGGCCGCTCTCGACGAGGTGTGGGCCGCTCGCACGGCGACGATCCGCGTCACGCCGGGCTCGGACGCCGAGACCAGGCTGACGAAGCGGCTCTCGACCGGGATCCGCGACGACGACGTCCTGATCGTGCACTACTCGGACCAGCAGATCCTCGCCGACGAACTGGCGTCGTTCGGCCCCGAGGTGACCGTGCTCGAACCGGCCGAGCTCCGCGACCTCGTCGTGTCGCGCCTCCTACGCGTCCTCGACGTCCACTCCGCCGACCCGAGCCCGTCCGGAGGCGACCGTGGCTGAGCGCCGTCCCGCCCTCCACGCGACCGACAAGCTCGCGTTCCTGCTCTCCCTCGTGCCGTACCTGATCGATCGCGAGCGGGTCGGCGTGGCCGAGGCGGCCGAGCACTTCGGCGTGTCCGTCGTCGACATCCGGCGCGCGGTGGAGCTGATCGCGGTCTCCGGCGTCCCCGGCGAGACCGACCAGTACCAGCACGGCGACCTCTTCGACATCGCCTGGGACGACTTCGAGCAGAACGACGTCATCGTCCTGACGCACATGGTCGCCATCGACGACTCGCCCCGGTTCTCCGCACGCGAGGCCGCCGCGCTGATCGCCGGTCTGCAGTATCTGTCGTCGCTTCCCGAGAACGCCGACCGTCATGCCATCGCCACGCTGATGTCGAAGCTGTCCCGTGGCACCGCGGGCGCCCCGAGCCAGGTCGCCGTCGATCAGCGCGAGACGAGCGAGGTCCTCTCCCTCGTCCAGCGCGCGGTCGAGCGGGGAGTCCAGCTCGAGTTCGACTACGCGGGCGTCCGGGGCGTCGTCGAGCGTCGCCGCATCGATCCCCTCCGCGTGGAGTCCCTCGACGCCGACTGGTACCTCCGCGGCTGGGACCACGTGCGAGGGGCCCTCCGGACCTTCCGACTCGATCGCATCGCCCGCCCGGGCCTGACCGACGAGCCCATCACGTTCCGCGCCTCCGACGTCACGCTGCCCGACACGCTGTTCGCCGGCTCACCGACCGACGAGACCGTCGCCATCGAGATCGACGCGGCCGCGGCCGCGCTCCTCGCCGACTACGCCCCCGACGACGTCGAGGCCCTCGGCGACGGACGCAGCAGACTCCGGGTCCGCGTCGGCCAGTTCGGCACCGTCGCCCGACTCGTCGCCGGCCTGCCCGGAGATCCCGAGGTCGTCGCCCCCGAGGGCGCACGGAGGGCGGTCTCGGACTGGGCGGCACGGGCGCTGTCGCACTACGACGACGCCGCCGCGACGGAATCCTGACGAGTCGGTGCAGGGCGGCTCGGGGGAGACGCGGCGGGGTTAGACTGGCCATTCCCCTGCCCCGCAAGGAGAACACCTCATGCTCGGAAATCTCACCGGATTCCACCTGATCATCGTCCTGGCGATCATCCTGCTCCTCTTCGGCGCGCCGAAGCTGCCGGCCCTCGCGAAGAGCATCGCCCAGTCGATGCGGATCTTCAAGAACGAGGTCCGCGACGACGACAGGGCACCGGCAGACGACTCCGTCCGTCGTGACGACACGTCCACGCGGTCGACGGCAGAGGGCACGACGGTCCGTCCGTCGCAGAGCGACCTCCCGCCGAAGTCCTGATCCGTGGCCACGACGACGACTCGTGGCCGCAGCGGAGAAGAGAAGCAGCCCAAGGGCCGCACCAAAGACGGTCGCATGTCGCTCGGCCAGCATCTCGTCGAACTCCGCAAGCGGCTGTTCATCGCCGCCCTCGCCCTCGTGCTCGCGAGCATCGCGGGGTGGTTCCTCTCCCAGTTCGTCCTCGACTTCCTCCGCGAGCCCGTCACCCGCATCGCCGAGGCGAGGTCACGCGAGGCCACGCTCAACTACCCGGGCGTCAGCTCGAGCTTCGACCTCCGGATCCAGATCTCGGTCACGGTCGGCGTCATCCTGTCGAGCCCGGTCTGGCTGTACCAGATCTGGGCCTTCATCGTCCCGGCCCTCGTCCGTCGCGAGAAGCTCTACGCCATCGGCTTCATCGGCACGGCGATCCCGCTCTTCCTCCTCGGGTGCGTGAGCGGCCTCTTCGTCCTCCCGCACATCGTCGAGGTGCTGACCGGCTTCGCCGCCCAGCAGGATGCCGCGATCATCGACGCGAAGCAGTACTACGACTTCGTCCTCAAGCTCGTGCTCGCGGTCGGCATCGCCTTCGTCCTGCCGGTCTTCCTCGTCCTCCTCAACTTCGTCGGCGTGATCTCGGCCGCGGCCATCATCAAGGGCTGGCGCGTCGCCATCCTGCTCATCACGCTCTTCACGGCCATCGCGACGCCCGCAGCCGATGTCTTCTCCATGTTCCTCCTCGCGATCCCGATGCTGGTCCTGTACTTCGCCGGCGCGGGTGTCGCCTGGATCCACGACCGTCGAGCGGCCAAGAAGGCCGCCGCCCTCGACGCCGAACTCGCGACAGGATGACCTCATGAGCAGCGCTCCGAGCCCGGCCGAACGATTCGCCGCGTCGAAGACGCGCGTCCGCACCCCGCAGCTCCAGTCGTTCCGGTCGAGACTCGGGTTCGCGCTCGATCCCTTCCAGATCGCGGCCTGCGAGTCGGTCGAGCAGGGCAACAGCGTGCTCGTGGCGGCCCCGACGGGAGCCGGCAAGACCCTCGTCGCCGAGTTCGCCATCCATCTCGCCATGCAGCACGCCCGCGACAAGGTCTTCTACACAGCCCCGATGAAGGCCCTGAGCAACCAGAAGTTCCAGGAGCTCGTCGCCGAGTACGGCGCCTCCGAGGTGGGTCTGCTCACCGGCGACACGAACGTCAACTCGCGCGCCCGCATCGTCGTCATGACGACCGAGGTCCTGCGCAACATGGTCTACGCGGGCTCCGACATGCTCGACGACCTCCGGTACGTCGTCCTCGACGAGGTGCACTACCTCGCCGACCGGTTCCGCGGCGCCGTGTGGGAGGAGGTCATCATCCATCTCCCGCTCGACGTCCGGCTGGTGTCCCTGAGCGCCACCGTGTCGAACGCGGAGGAGTTCGGCGACTGGCTGCAGACCGTCCGCGGCGGGACCGACGTGATCGTCTCCGAGGACCGACCCGTGCCGCTCGACCAGCACGTCCTCGTCGGAGGCAAGTTCCTCGACCTGTTCGACTCCAGCGGGCAGGCTGCGACGAACCGGGTGAACCCCGAGCTGCTCCGGGCGACGTCGTTGTCGCGGAAGGGCGGCCAGGGCAGGCGCGGCGACGGCCGCTCGCACGGCTCGCGTGGTCATCTTGTCCCGCCGATGCAGCACGGTCCTGGTCGTCTCGACCGCTGGAGGATCGTCGAGATGCTCGACGACCAGAACCTCCTGCCGGCCATCTTCTTCGTCTTCAGCCGCGTGGGCTGCGACCAGGCCGTGAAGCAGGTCCTGCGCTCGGGCATCCGCCTGACGACCTCCGACCAGCGCCAGGAGATCCGCGAGATCGTCGAGGCCCGGTGCCGCACCCTCCGCGACGAGGACCTCGCGGTCCTGGGCTACTGGCAGTGGCTCGACGGACTCGAACGCGGTGTGGCCGCCCACCACGCCGGCCTCCTGCCGGCGTTCAAGGAGGTCGTCGAGGAGCTGTTCCAGAAGAAGCTCGTCAAGGTCGTCTTCGCGACCGAGACGCTCGCCCTCGGCATCAACATGCCGGCTCGCACGGTCGTCCTCGAGAAGCTCGAGAAGTTCAACGGCGAGGCGCGCGTGCCGATCACTCCGGGGGAGT
This sequence comes from Frigoribacterium faeni, assembly GCF_007988805.1. Lineage (GTDB taxonomy): Bacteria > Actinomycetota > Actinomycetes > Actinomycetales > Microbacteriaceae > Frigoribacterium > Frigoribacterium faeni. The sequence continues at coordinate 83,758 of NZ_BJUV01000002.1, forward strand.
ACACCCAGCTCACCGGGCGCGCCGGCCGCCGCGGGATCGACGTCGAGGGCCACTCGCTCATCCAGTGGCAGCCCGGGCTGGATCCCCAGGCCGTGGCGTCGCTGGCGTCACGGCGCACGTACCCGATGAACTCCAGCTTCCGGCCGACCTACAACATGGCCGTGAACCTCATCGAGCAGTTCGGCCGCTCGCGCACGCGGGAGGTCCTCGAGACGTCCTTCGCCCAGTTCCAGGCCGACCGCGCCGTCGTCGACCTCGCCCGCAAGGTGCGCACGCAGCAGGAGAGCCTCGACGGTTACGCGCGCAGCATGCAATGCCACCTCGGCGACTTCCGCGAGTACACCCTCATCCGGCGTGAGCTCGGCGACCTCGAGAAGCAGGGCGCCGCCCGGGCCGACGCGCAGTCGCGCAGCGAGCACGAGAAGCGCCAGCGCCGACTCGGCGACCTGCGTCGCGAGCTGCGGCAGCACCCCTGCCACGCCTGCCCGGACCGGGAGCAGCACGCCCGCTGGTCCGAACGCTGGTTCAAGCTCAAGAAGCAGACCGATCAGCTCTCGGCTCAGATCCGCAGCCGCACGGGGGCCGTCGCCAAGGTCTTCGACCGGGTGACCGACGTGCTGCTCGACCGGGGCTATCTCGTCCCCCGCGCCTCCTCGGGGGCCTCATCGAGCCGGGGAGGCACGGGCCGGCTCTCGAGGACCGACGAGGTCGACGTCGCCCCGGCCGGCCGGACCCTCCGCCGCATCTACGGAGATCGCGACCTCCTCGTGGCCGAGAGCCTCCGCCTCGGGTTGTGGAACATGCTCGACGTGCCGTCGATGGCGGCCATGGCGGCCACCCTCGTGTACGAGCCGCGTCGTGACGAGGGGATGGTCTCCGAGCGGTTCCTCCCTCGCGGGGAGTTTCGAACCGCCCTCGACGAGACCCAGAAGCTCTGGGCCGAGCTCGACGACCTCGAGCAGGAGCACCGGCTCCCCGGCAGCATCCCGCCCGCACCCGGTCTCGCCCTGGCGATGCACCGGTGGGCGAGGGGCGCGAGCCTCGACTCCGTCCTGGAAGACGCCGAGCTCGCCGCCGGCGACTTCGTCCGCTGGACGAAGCAGACCATCGACCTGCTCGATCAGCTGTCCGTCGTGGCCGACCTGCCGGTCGGCCCCACCGCCCGGCAGGCCCTCGACGCGGTCCGGCGGGGGATCGTGTCCTACTCGGCGGTCTGACCGGGAGGCGGGTCTCCCAGCCTCGGCGACCTAGAATCCTCAGGTGCCCACCCGTGTGACCGAGTTCCGACTGCCCCTCTGGTCGGCGTTGATCGTCGCGCTCGGCGCTGGGCCCGTGCTCGACGCCGGGTTCCCCGACGGCGACGTCTGGCCCCTGACCTTCGTCGGGATCGGCTTCGTGCTGCTGGCGCTCCGCGGCAGACGTGCCGGCGGCGCGTTCCTCGTCGGCCTGGTCGCCGGGCTCTCGTTCTATCTCCTGCACATCCAATGGGCGACGTTGTTCCTCGGCATCGTCCCCTGGGCGGCGCTGTCCACGCTCGAGGCGCTGTTCTTCGCCGGGGGAGCGGTGCTCCTGACCCTGGCCTACCGGTGGGTGCCCCGGGTCTGGCCCGGCACGCTCGGTCGCGCGCTCCTCCTCCCGGTCGTGGTGGCCGGCCTGTGGACCCTGCGCGAGTTCGTCGCCGGCAACTGGCCCTACGGCGGATTCGCCTGGGGCAGGGTCGCTCTGAGCCAGTCCGAGAGCCCGTTCGGCGGTCTCGTCGCGTACCTGGGCATCTCGGGTCTGAGCTTCCTCATGGTCGCCATCGTGGCGGCGCTGATCGAGCTCGCGATGCTCAGCACCGTCCGAGGGTCCACGCGCCTCCTGGCCGGGGCGACGGTCGTCGCCGCCGCCCTCGCCGTCCCCGCCTGGCCGACGTTCACCGACGGGACGGCCACGATCGCCGGAGTCCAGGGCAACGGCAAGGCCGGCTACTTCGACTCGGCCGACCGGGCCTACGGCGATCTGACGGACGCCCAGGTGCTCGCCATGCAGGGCGTCGACCCGACGGCGAACGACCTCGACCTCGTCGTCTGGCCGGAGGGCGGGAGCGACCGCGACCCCACCCGCGACGAGTTCGGACGCTACGTCTTCGACGCCATCACGCAGGGCTACGGCGCGCCGCTCCTCTCCGGGGTCATCACCCAGTCGGACGACGGCGAGACGACCTACAACTCGTCGATCCTGTGGGACGACGGCGAGGTCCAGGGCCAGTACGACAAGAAGCACCCGGTGCCCTTCGGCGAGTACGTCCCCGATCGCGCCTTCTGGCGACCCTTCGCCCCCGACCTGATCGATCTCATCGCCCGTGACTACACGCCGGGCACCCGAGACGAGGCCATCGACGTGGGCGACTTCGTGGCGGGCATCTCGATCTGCTTCGACATCGTCGACGACCAGCTCATCACCAACATGATGGACCAGGGCGCCCAGGTCATCATCGCGCAGACGAACAACGCCGATTTCGGGTCGCGACCCGGCCAGACGGACGAGAACGAGCAGCAGCTGGCCATCGCGAAGATGCGGGCCATCGAGACGGCTCGATCGGTGGTCAACGTGTCGACGGTCGCGTCCACGCGGGTCATCGACGCCCACGGGGACGTCGTGGACGGCACCGCCGACTACGAGGCCGGCACGATGGTCACCGAGGTCGATCTGGGCACGGGGACGACTCCCGCGGTCGTCGCGAGCCGGGCGATCGAGCTCTTCGTGGCGTTCTTCGGCCTCGCCATGCTGATCATGTCCCGGCTGTTCCTCGGTCGCCGTCGTGCCCACGACGACGAGAACGGCCCCGTCACCACCCTGCGGGGTGCCGACGGAGCCGTTCTCGTCCGCTGATCTCGAGACGGGGCGACTCAGGCCCCGATCTTGACCTGGCCCTTGCGAGCCCGCAGGAAGTCGAGGCGCTCCTGCAGCAGCTCTTCGAGCTCGTCGCGCGTGCGACGCTCGAGGAGCATGTCCCAGTGCGACCTCGGCACCTTGACATCGGCCTCGTCGATCTCGACGGGCTTGCCGTCGGCCGACAGGAGCCGGCCCTCTCGACCGCTCTTCGGCGACTGCCAGATGTCGGGGATCTCCGCCTCGGCGGCGAACACCATCTCGAAGGTGGTCCCGTCCTCGGTCTGATAGACGGCCTTCTTCCGAGGTGAGAACTCGACGCCCTCTTCGCTCTGCAGGCTCTGACTACCCAGTCTCATACCGCGCAAACTGCGATCTGCCATTGTGTGGTCTCCTCTCGCGTTGCAATCTCCCGTTGTAACCCGGGATTCGGTGCGGATGTTTCGTCCGAGAGGCTTTCACAGTGCCTTCACAGTGGAGGGGAGCTCCCGCGAGGGGTCTCGACCACGGCCAGATCGGCACGGTCGGTGACCAGCCCCTGCACTCCCATGGCCACCAGCCGACGCATGTCGGCGGGGCGGTCGACCGTCCAGACATGCGTCTCGACGCCGACGGACGCGAGGTCCCGGATACGACGCTCCGTGACGATCCGGACCGGTCCTCTCCGCTCGGGGACCTGGATCGCTCCGCAGCCGGCGACGGCTCGGCCCAGCAGCCACCGGCGCGCGGCGCCGGCGGGCACGAGTCCGGCGACGACGACGCCGATCACGCCTCGAGAGGAGGCGGACGTCGCCACCCCGGGCAGCCCGGCGACGACACGGCGTCGGCGCGCGTGGGAGAACGAGGTCACCAGCACGCGGTCCGTCGCCCCGGCCCGTCGGATCGCCTGGATGGTCGGCTCGACCGCCTCGTCCACCTTGACGTCGATGTTGAACCGGGTGTCGGGGAAGGCGTCCAAGGCCTCGATGAGCGAGGGCAGACGCTGGTCGTCGGCGAGTCGGATGCCCGACACGTCGGACCAGTCGAGGTCGCGGAGGCGCTCGTCGCGTCCCGCGATCCGCCGCAGGTCGGGATCATGGCTGATGACCGCGACACCGTCGCGAGTCGCGTGCACGTCCGTCTCGACGTAGTCGACGCCGAGGGCCACGGCTTTCGCGAACGCGAGCATGGTGTTCTCGGGAGCCTCCACGTGGAGGCCGCGATGAGCCAGGATGCGAGGCGCGGCGGGCGTGAAGTAGCCCGAGGACCCGGGGGTCACCGCCCGGCGTCCGGGGGAGTGCCAGGCTCGTCGCCCAGGGGGTTCCCCGCTCCGGGCTCGGTGACGGTCGGGAATCCGAGATCCGGCTCGGCGCCCAGGTCGACGGTGCTCGCGAGGTCGGGGGTGGCGTCCATGTCGGAGACCTTGGGACCCGGCTGCGGCGTCCACCCGGGCGCGTCGGGGTTCTTCGGCGCGAAGAAGCCCGAGCCGATGCCCTTGAGGGCCTCGGTGAGCTCGCTCGGGATGATCCAGAGCTTGTTCGCCGATCCGTCCGCGAGCTTCGGGAGGGTCTGCAGATACTGGTAGGCGAGCAGCTTCGGATCGGGGTCGCCGGCGTGGATGGCGTTGAACACCGTCTGGATGGCCTCGGCCTCGCCCTGGGCACGGAGCACCTGAGCCTTCGCGTCGCCCTCGGCTCGGAGGATGGACGACTGACGCATTCCCTCGGCCTCGAGGATCTGCGACTGCTTCGTCCCCTCGGCCGTCAGGATCGCGGCGCGCCTGCTCCGTTCGGCTCGCATCTGCTGCTCCATCGAGTCCTGGATGGAGAGGGGCGGGTCGATCGCCTTGAGCTCGACGCGACCGACGCGGATGCCCCACTTGCCCGTCGCCTCGTCGAGCACGACGCGCAGCTGGCCGTTGATGTTGTCGCGGCTGGTCAGCGCCTGCTCGAGGTTGAGCCCGCCGACGACGTTGCGGAGGGTCGTGGTGGTGAGCTGCTCGACCGCGCCGAGGTAGTTGGCGATCTCGTACGTCGCCGCACGGGCGTCGGTGACCTGGAAGTACACGACGGTGTCGATCGAGACGACGAGGTTGTCCTCGGTGATGACCGGCTGGGGAGGGAAGGACACCACCTGCTCGCGCATGTCGATGAGGGGGCGCACCCGGTCGATGAAGGGGACCAGGAGGTTCAACCCCGGGCTGAGCGTCTTGTGGTACCGACCGAGGCGCTCGACGACGCCGGCACTGGCCTGAGGGATGATCCGGACGGCCCGGAAGAGGATCACGACGACGAGGACGACGACGATCGCGACCACCACGATGGTGGCGACCGTCGCAGCGCTGATGGTTTCCATGGATCAGTCCCTTCCGACGGGGACGACCAAGGCGGTCGACCCCTGGATGGCGGTCACGACGACCGGCGCACCGGTGTCGAGCGCCTGGTGTGGCTCGCCCGGGCCCGGGGGAGCGGTGAGCAGTCGAGCCGTCCAGGTGTCGCCGTTCGTGAGCTTGACCTGGCCGGCGTCGTCGCCGATGGGCACGACCACGGTGCCGCGGAGTCCGAGCAGCGCGTCGACGTTGCTCGGCGTGGGGTCGCCGCCCTGTTTCAGTGCCCGGAGGAGGGCGGGCCTCACCGTGAAGAGCAGCAGGACCGCGACCACGGCGGCGATGACGATCTGCAACCACCACGGTGAACCGAGCAGGCGGGCGACGAGTCCGCCGGCACTGCCGACGGCGAGCATGAGGAAGGTCAGTTCGAGGGTCGTCACCTCGACGACGACGAAGAGGAGGATCAGCGCGATCCAGACGATCCATGCGTACTGGGTGACCACGTCCATGTCGGACCTCCCTCGTTCCCCTGTTATGGAAACTAGCACTCCGCGCCGCCGTCGACGGGGTGCTTGGTAGTCTCGGTGCTGGTCCCCAGGGAGGCGCGTCGCCCTCGGACGCGCGCCTCGCCTCCTCGAGACCCCCCGTTCCGCCCGCACAGTCTGGAGTCCGTCTTGTCCAACCCCCTCGCCGCCGGTTCCCTCACCGGCTCCCGTGCCCTCGTCACCGGCTCCTCACGCGGCATCGGCGCCGACACGGTCCGGTATCTCGCCGAGGCCGGAGCGAAGGTCGTCGTCAACTACCGCAACAAGGAGAAGCGCGCCCTGCAGCTGGTCGACAGGATCCAGCAGGCCGGCGGCGAGGCCATCGCCATCGGCGCCGACCTCACCGACGTCGAGAGCGTCGCCGCGATGTTCTCGACGGTGGAGGACCGCTTCGGCGGCCTGGACGTGCTCGTGATGAACGCCTCCGGCGGCATGGAGTCCGGAATGGCCGACGACTACGCGCTGAAGCTGAACCGCGACGCCCAGGTCGACCTCCTGACCGCCGCCCTGCCGCTCCTCGCGCCGGGATCACGGGTCGTGTTCGTGACGAGCCACCAGGCTCACTTCATCCACACCACGGAGACGATGCCCGAGTACCTCCCGGTGGCGTTGAGCAAACGGGCGGGCGAGGACGCCCTCCGGGCGATGCTCCCGCAGCTCGAGGCCGCGGGTGTCGAGTTCGTGGTCGTCTCGGGCGACATGATCGAGGGGACCATCACGGCGACGCTCCTCGAGCGCTCGAACCCCGGCGCCATCTCGTCTCGCAAGGAGAGCGCCGGCAAGCTCTACAACGTCGCCGAGTTCGCCGCCGAGGTCGCGTCGGCCGCGGTCGACCCGATCCCGGCCGACCACACCCGCTACGTCGGCGACACCAGCGACTTCGCCCCGGTCGCGTGACCGAGCGGGTCGTCCGGGCGACCTCCCGCCTGATCGTCGTCGACGAGGAGGCACGCGTGCTCCTGATGATGACGAAGGCACCCGACACGAGCGGCGCTGCCCGCTGGATCACGCCCGGCGGGGGAGTCGACCCCGGGGAGGACCACGCGCAGGCGGCGATCCGCGAGCTGCGCGAGGAGACCGGACAGATCATCGTCGACGCGGGTCCCGTCGTCCGCGTCGACGACTTCGCCGTCCCGTGGGACGCCGCCGATCACACGCACGGACACGCCGAGTTCTTCGTCGTGAGGCTTCCTCATTTCGACGTGCTCGATGCGGAGTGGACCGACGACGAACGCGTCGACATCCTCGAGTCGCGCTGGTTCACCCTCGACGAGCTCGAGACGACCGCGGACCCCGTCGAACCCAGCGACCTCGCCGCCCTGGTGAGACGGGTGATCTGAGGGTCCGCAGGCTGCTTCCGAGCCCCTCTCGTCATCCCCCACGATGCGCTGATAATGCACATTATGTCAGCTCGATGGAATCGGGACCCCTTCTCCGACGTCGGAGTTGGCTGCAGCCATGACCACCTCACCGCATGACGGCCCCGATTCCGCCCACCAGCGCCCCGACGGTCTCGACGACGCCACGGTCGACGCGCTCGGATCCCTGTCCGCAGCCCTCGAGGTCGTCGAGCACGCCCGCGGCTTGCTCTACGGCTTCCACCGTTTGACCGGCAAGGCGGATCTCGCCCTGGGCGACGCCGTCGAGAAGCTGCGTGCCGCGGGTCTCGCCGAGCTGGCCGACGATCTCGACCGAGACCTGATCGGTCGCAACGTCATCGACGGACGCTGGACCTTCCAGATCGTCGAGGACTACGACGACGGTTACTACAGCGAGTTCAAGCGGGCTGAGAATAACGTACGCGATGTCCTCCTGGAGGGCAAGAGGCACGTCTTCGAAGCGGAGATGAAGGAGGCGCGACGCACGCGGGGCCGCCGCCATCACGAGGCGCTCCCCCTCGCCTCGACCGCACCCGCGGACGACGGTGCGTCCTGAGAGACTGGTCCGATGACGCAGCAGCCCATCGATCTCCCCCGCATCGAGGCGGCCGTGCTCGAACTCCTCGCCGCCATCGGCGAGGATCCGATTCGACCCGGTCTGGTGGACACGCCGAGACGGGTGGCCGACGCCTACGGCGAGTTCTTCTCAGGTCTCCGCGTCGACGCCGTCGCACTGGTCCGCGGCAGCGCCGTCCCGGCCGAGGCGGCGGAGCTCGGCGAGCTCGTGATCGTCCGCGACATCGCCTTCCGTTCGGTCTGCGAGCACCACCTCCTCCCGTTCCTCGGCGTCGCGCACATCGCCTACGTGCCCGGCCGGACGATCCTCGGGCTCGGCTCCCTCCCCCGCGTCGTCGACGCCGTCGCCTCCCGCCCGCAGCTCCAGGAGCGCCTCGGCGAGGAGATCGCGGAAGCGCTCGACGTCGGCGCCTCCCCCGACGGCGTGCTCGTCGTCCTCGACGCCGCCCACGGTTGCGTGACCGCCCGCGGTCCCCGTCAGACCGAGAGCACGACGGTGACGCTCGCCAGTCGGGGCGTCCTCTCCGAGACGGCGGCGCGCGCTGAGGCGATCGCCCTCATCGGAGCGTCGCGTGGCTGACTCCCCCGGCGATCTCCCGACCCTGCCGCCGGCTCCGACCCTCCCGCCCCTCCGCGTCCCGATCAGACGGATCGGGCGACGCACCTTCGACTTCTCCCGCCAGGTCGCCGTCATGGCGATCGTGAACCGCACGCCCGACTCGTTCTTCGATCAGGGCGCCACGTTCGCTCTCGACCGCGCGGTCGACGCCGCGGTGGCCGCGGCCGACGCCGGGGCGGACTGGGTGGACATCGGAGGGGTGCCGTTCAAGCCCGGACCCGAGCTCCCGTGGCGAGACGAGCTCGACCGCGTCCTGCCCGTCGTCGAGGCCCTCGCCGAGCGGAGCGACGTCGTGGTCTCGGTCGACACGTTCCGCGCCGACGTCGCCGAGGCCACCATCCGGGCCGGCGCCTCCGTCATCAACGACACGACCGGTCTGCACGACCCCCGGCTGGCCGACGTGGTGGCCGACAGCGACGCCACGCTCGTGGTGACCCACAGCCTGGCCGCGCCCCGCAGGCCTCATCCGCGGCCGCGGTACGACGACGTCACGCGCGAGGTCGTCGACTTCCTCCGGCGCCGCGTCGACGTCGCCCTCGCCCACGGAGTCCCCGACGGGAGGATCGTCGTCGACCCGGGGCACGACCTGAACAAGACCACGAGACACTCCCTCGAACTGACCCGGCGCTTCGGCGACATCGCCGCCCTGGGGTACCCGGCCCTCGCCGCCGTGTCGAACAAGGACTTCGTCGGCGAGACCCTGGGTCGCGACAAGCCCGATCGGCTGGCCGGCTCGCTGGCCGCCGCCACCATGAGCATCATGCTCGGGGCCCGGATCGTCCGGATGCACGACGTCCGCGCCTCCGTCGACGCCGTCCGCATGGTGGAGGCCGTCGCCGGCTGGCGCGACCCCGTCCGGGAGGAGCACAACCTCGACCTCGACCCCGATCCCGATGGACGGCGGTCGTGACCATCGCCGACATCCGCCTCCTGCATCCGGGACCCGCGTCCTCCCGACCGCTCGCCCTCGACGATCTGATCGATCTGCTGGCCCCGGCGGATCGGTCGATCGCCCGGGTCCGGGCGAACGCCGTGTCCAGCGTCGACGGATCGGCGACGGTGGACGGCCTGTCGGGCGGCCTCGGCGGTCCCGCCGACCTCGTGGTCTTCGACCTGCTGCGTCGGCTGAGCGACGTCGTGGTCGTCGGAGCGGGGACGGCCCGTGACGAGGGCTACGGCCCGCTGGTCCTGAGTGACGACGTCGTCTCCTGGCGAGAGGAGCACGACCTCGCTCCCCACCCCGTCCTCGCGCTGGTCTCGGCCAGCCTCCGCCTCGATCCGTCCGACCCGATCGTCGTCGACGCCCCCGTCCGCCCGATCGTCGTCACGACGGAGTCGTCCCCCCGGGAGGCGCGTGTCCGGCTCGAGGAGGTGGCCGACGTCGTCACGTGCGGGGTGGACCGGGTCGACCCGCGCCTCCTCGTCTCGGCTCTGGTCGCCCGCGGTCTCCGTCAGATCCACACGGAGGGCGGACCGAGCCTGCTGGGCGACGTCATCGCGGCGGACCTCCTCGACGAGATCTGCGTGACCGTCTCGCCCGGACTCGAGGGCGGAGGCGGTCCGCGGATCGCCTCGAACCCGGAGAGCCTCGACCTCCGCGCCCTGCACCTCGATCACGTGCTGCTGTCGGGCGACATGCTCCTCAGCAAGTACTCGCGCCGACGCTGAGACGTCAGCCCTTCTCGCCGAACCCGCCCTCGATCAGCGACACGAGGTCGTCGACGGCCGCCTCCGCGTCGGGTCCCGTCGCCATGATCGCGATGGTGGAACCGACTCCGACGTTCAGACCCATGATCCGCAGCAGGCTCTTGGCGTCGACGCCGTTGACCGTGATCTCCGCCTGGAACGAGGACGCGTGCGTCACCAGCTCCGCCGCCGGACGGGCGTGCAGCCCCGAGCTGTTGACGATGACGGCGGAGCGCTCGACGGCGTCGCCGCCCCGGAGATCGCGTTCGTCGGCGTGCACGTCGGCCACGCCCGTCGCCGAGCTCGCCGCCGCCGCGACCCGGCCGAGGTCTCCCCCGGTCTCCGCGGCCACGGCCGCCGCCACGGTGCCCTCGACGAGCGGGGCGTCGGCGATGACGATCCGCGCCTGCTCGGCGTCGTCGAGGAAGTCCACGGCCGTCTCGGACGTGAGGATGGCGGAGCCGAGATCGCAGAGGACGACCGCTCCCCCGTCCTGCGAGGCGCGGGAGAGGGCGGCCGAGATCTTGTCGAAGCTCGTTCCGATGCTCCCGTCATCCGCGCCTCCCGCCGCGATCAGCGTGGTGGTGGGCGCCATCTGACGGGCGAGCTCGACCACGCCCTCGGCGATCTTGGCGCTGTGCGAGACGACGACGATTCCGATTCCGGGCATGCTCAGTTCTCCTTGCTCGAGCCGTCCGCCGCGTCGGCGGCGGCGGCGATGATGAGGGACGACGACTGGGCGCCGGGGTCTCGATGGCCGATGGCGCGATCGCCGAGGTAGCTGGCGCGGCCCTTCCGGGCGACCAGGGGCTCGGTCGAGGCCGCACCGGTCGCGGCGGCATCGGCCGCCGCACGGAGCACGCGCGCCGGCGAGGCGCCGTCGGCCGCGGCGGCCGCGGCGGCGTCGACGGCGGGCGTCCAGGCGTCCACCATGGTCTTGTCGCCGACCTCGGCGCGGCCGCGCAGCACGACCCCGTCCCGCGCGGCCGTCAAGAAGGCCACGATGGCCTCGGAATCGAGCTCGGCGGATTCGCCGATCGCCGCGGAGCCCTTCAGGTAGGCCGTGCCGAGGAGCGGGCCCGAGGCGCCGCCGACGGTGGAGATGAGCGTCGTGGCCACGAGTCTGAGAGCGGCGCCCGGTGAGGCGGCGGGGGGCAGCTCGCCGAGCCGGTCTCGGACCGCGGAGAAGCCGCGGGCGAGGTTCTCGCCGTGGTCCCCGTCGCCGATCTGACGGTCGAGTTCGCTGAGACCGTGTCGCTCGGCCTCGACGACGTCGGCCGTGCGGTCGATCCAGTCGCGGGCCCAGGTGGCGTCGAGTGTCATGCGGATGGGTTCCTCTCGTTCTCATGCGGGTGGGCGATCGCCCCTCGGGCCGGACCGCGACCGTCGGGGTCGGGCGACCGGTGGCGGGTGGAGTCAGCGACCTCGACGGAGCGCGGCGGTCTCGACCGGGGCGTCCCACAGCGCGGTCAGCTCGTCGTCGAGTCGCGTCAGAGTGATGGACATCCCCTGCATCTCGAGGGACGTCACGTAGTCGCCCACGAGGCTGCGGGAGACCTCCACGCCCTGGGCCGTCAGCACCTCGGCGGCCCGCCGGTAGGCGATGTAGAGCTCCATCGACGGCGTCCCTCCCATGCCGTTGACGAAGAGCAGGACCTTCTCGCCTGCACGGACTCCCAGATCATCCACCACGGCGGCGAGCAACCGGTCGACGATGGCGTCCACCGGCTCGACCGGGATCCGTTCGCGTCCGGGCTCCCCGTGGATGCCGATGCCGATCTCGATCTCGTCGTCCGCGAGCGTGAAGCCCGGCTGCCCGGCGTGCGGGACGGTCCCGGCCGCCAGAGCGACGCCCATGGAGCGCGTGGCCGCGTTCGTCCGACGTGCGACGTCGGCCACCGCGGCGAGGTCGTCCCCCCGCTCGGCCGAGGCCCCCGCGATCTTCTCCACCACGACCGTTCCGGCCACCCCGCGCCGACCGGCGGTGAACAAGGAGTCCTTCACCGCGACGTCGTCGTCGACGACGACCGTCTCGACCGTGATCCCCTCGGCCTCGGCGAGATCGGCCGCCGTCTCGAAGTTCAGCACGTCGCCCGTGTAGTTCTTGACGATGTAGAGGACGCCCGCTCCCCCGTCGACGGCCTGCGTGGCCGCGACGATGGGATCGGGGGTCGGAGAGGTGAACACCGGTCCGGGGACGGCCGCGGAGAGCATCCCGTGACCGACGAAGCCGGCATGCAGAGGCTCGTGCCCGCTTCCGCCCCCGCTGACGAGTGCGACGCGTCCGGGCGTCGGCGCCCCCGCGCGCCGGACGAACAGGGGTCCGCGGGACACGACGACGATATCGGAGTGGGCTGCGCCGAAACCGTCGATCGCCTCGGTGACGACGTCGGCCGGGTCGTTGATGAGCTTCTTCATCGAAGGTCCTCCTCGTGATGGGAGCCCCGGGAGGGGCACCGTCCATTCCTCCATGAAACTACTCCCGTCGAGCGGTGCTGCACATATGTGCAAACAGCCTGATTTCGCTTCTCATGGGATGCGGACCCGGGTCTAGGGTGTCAGCACACGCTCACCGCGGGTTGCACAGTCGCACCCGCCGGACGACAAGGAAGGTCGACGTGAACCTGGGATTGATTTTTCTTTCGGAACTGGTGGGCACAGCGATGCTCATCATCCTCGGTGGCGGTGTCGTCGCCAACGTCGCTCTGACGAAGACGAAGGGGTTCAACGGCGGAACCCTCATGGTCAACTTCGGCTGGGGCCTCGCGGTCTTCGCCGGTGTCACCGTCTCGTACTCGTCCGGCGGCCAGCTCAACCCCGCCGTCAGCATCGCGCAGCTGATCCTCGGGAACATCACGTTCGTGGCGTTCCTCGTCTACGTCGCAGCGCAGATGGTCGGAGCCATCATCGGCGCCGTCATCGTCTGGCTCGCGTACAAGAACCACTTCGACGAGGAGCCCGACCCCGCCGCCAAGCTCGGCGTCTTCTCGACGGGGCCCGCGATCCGCAACTACGGCTGGAACATCGTCACGGAGATCATCGGAACCTTCGTGCTCGTGTTCGTCGTGATCGCGTTCACCAACGGCCAGACCCCCGCCGAGCTCGGAGCCATCCCCGTCGCCTTCCTGGTGATCGCGATCGGCGCCTCCCTCGGCGGCCCCACGGGTTACGCCATCAACCCGGCGCGTGACCTCGGTCCCCGCATCGCTCACGCCTTCCTCCCCATCAAGGGCAAGGGCTCGAGCGACTGGTCGTACGCCTGGGTCCCCGTCGTCGGACCGCTCATCGGCGGCTCGATCGCCGCGCTCCTCTCGCTGGCGCTGCTGCCCGTCGTGGCCTGACGCCCGAGCACGAGAAAAGCCTCACCCGAAACCCATCATCAGGCGCACGAGGCGGCGACCGGAGCGATCCGGGCCCCCGACCACGCCATCCATCAACGACGAAGGAGCACACCCCGTGAGCGACGACTACATCCTCGCCATCGACCAGGGCACCACGAGCACCCGGGCCATCATCTTCGACCACTCCGGCACCATCGTGTCGACCGGTCAGAAGGAGCACGAGCAGATCTTCCCCCGCGCGGGCTGGGTCGAGCACGACCCCCTCGAGATCTGGACCAACACCCGCGAGGTCATCGGTCAGGCCCTCTCCCGCGCCGACATCACGCGGCACAACATCAAGGCCGTCGGCATCACGAACCAGCGCGAGACGGCCGTCGTCTGGGACAAGACGACGGGCAAGCCCGTCTACAACGCGATCGTCTGGCAGGACACGCGCACGCAGTCCATCGTCGACCGCCTCGCGGCCGACGGCGGCGTCGAGCGATTCAAGCCCGTCGTGGGCCTCCCTCTCGCGACGTACTTCTCCGGCACGAAGATCGTCTGGATCCTCGAGAACGTCGACGGGGCCCGCGAGAAGGCGGAGGCCGGCGATCTGCTCTTCGGCACGACCGACTCGTGGGTCATCTGGAACCTCACCGGCGGCGTCGACGGCGGCGTCCACGTGACCGACGTGACGAACGCGTCGCGCACCCTGTTCATGGACCTCGAGACGCTCGAGTGGCGCGACGACATCCTCGAGGCGTTCGACGTCCCCCGGTCGATGCTGCCCGAGATCAAGAGCTCCTCCGAGATCTACGGCACGGTCGAGTCGTCGAACCTGCTCCGCGAGGTGCCGATCGCCGGCATCCTCGGCGACCAGCAGGCGGCGACCTTCGGACAGGCCGCGTTCGACCAGGGCGAGTCCAAGAACACCTACGGCACGGGCAACTTCCTCATCTTCAACACGGGCGAGGAGATCGTCCACTCGAAGAACGGACTGCTGACCACGCTCGGATACAAGCTCGGCGACGCGAAGCCGCACTACGCGCTGGAGGGCTCGATCGCCGTCACCGGATCGCTCATCCAGTGGCTCCGCGACAACCTGGGCATCATCGGATCCGCCGCCGAGGTCGAGACGCTCGCGACGACCGTCGACGACAACGGCGGGGTCTACTTCGTCCCGGCCTTCTCCGGTCTGTTCGCCCCGTACTGGCGCTCGGACGCCCGCGGAGCCCTCGTCGGCCTGACGCGCTACGTCAACAAGGGGCACATCGCCCGCGCCGCCCTCGAGGCCACGGCCTTCCAGACCCGCGAGGTGCTGGACGCGGTCAACGCCGACTCGGGCGTCGACCTGACCGAGCTCAAGGTCGACGGCGGCATGACCGCCAACGACGCGCTCATGCAGTTCCAGGCCGACATCCTCGACGTCCCCGTGGTGCGCCCCGTGGTCGCCGAGACGACGGCCCTCGGAGCGGCCTACGCGGCCGGCCTCGCGGTCGGATTCTGGGAGACGCTCGACGACCTCCGCCAGAACTGGCAGGAGGACAAGCGCTGGACGCCGAGCATCGAGCCGGAGGAGCGCGACCGCACCCTCCGCCTCTGGAAGAAGGCCGTGACGAAGACCTTCGACTGGGTCGACGACGACGTCAACTGACGCCCACCCGCGAACGGGCCCGCTCCTCTCGAGGAGCGGGCCCGTTCGCCGTCGTGCCGGGGAGGCGCAGCGCGCGTCCCCGAGGACGACCTACGCCGATCGCGTCGCCGCCACCCACCGGGCAAGCTGGCGTTCCGCCGTTCCGGAGTCGACGGCGTCGGCGGCGACGACGAGCTGCTCGCGGAACCTCGCGACGAGGGGCCGGTCACGCTGGGTGGGATCGGCGGCGAGGCGGTAGGCGACGAGCCCCGCGGCGGCGTTGAGCAGCACGATGTCGCGCACGGCCCCGGTCTCCCCCGCCAGCACCCGACGGGCCACGCCCGCGTTGTACTCGGCGTCTCCGCCGACCAGATCGGCGATGCTCGCCCGGGGGATGCCCAGCTCGAGGGGGTCGAGATCGTGCTCGGTCACCGACCCGCCGGTGACTTCCCAGATATGGCTGTGCCCGGTCGTCGTCAGCTCGTCGAGGCCGTCGTCGCCACGGAAGACCAGGGCGGTCGCCCCCCGGGTCTGGAAGACGCCCACGATGAGCGGCACCTTGTCGAGCGAGGCGACGCCGACGGCGCTGGCCTCCGGACGGGCGGGGTTCACGAGCGGTCCGAGGAAGTTGAAGACCGTCGGGACCCCGATCTCGCGGCGCACCGACGCGGCGTTGCCGAAACCGGGATGGAACGACGCGGCGAAGGCGAAGGTCATCCCGACCTCCTTGAGGACCTCCGCCACCCGGCTCGCCGGCAGCGTGAGATCGACGCCCAGGGCCGCCAGCACATCCGACGAGCCCGACGACGAGCTCGCGGCGCGGTTCCCGTGCTTGATGACCGGCACCCCGGTCGACGCGACCACGACGGACGCCATCGTCGACACGTTGACCGTGCCGAATCGGTCGCCTCCCGTTCCGACGATGTCGACCGCCATGGAGTCCACCGGGAGGGGCACGGCGTGAGCCAGGACGGCGTCGCGGAAGCCGACGATCTCGTCCACGGTCTCGCCCTTCGACCGCAGAGCGACCAGGAACGCCGCCAACTGCGCGGGTGTGGCCTCACCGACCATCACGCGCTCCATGGCCCAGGTCGCCTCGGTGATCGAGAGGTCGCGTCCGGCCAGGAGGGAGTCGATGATCGTGGGCCAGGAGAGCTCGTAGGTCATGCCCTCAGGGTACCGGCGCGCATCGTCCCGAACGGATAGCTCGTCGTCAAGAGAAATTCCCGACCCGGGGTTTCCTGCGCAAACCCAGGGCGACTTTCCAGGCATAATGGACCACGTGACAAGTACCTCTCTCTCGAGACCCTCCGGACCGGTCGTCAACCGACCGAGCACCGTTGCCGTGGGCACCATCGTGTGGCTCGGCAGCGAGGTCATGTTCTTCGCGGGTCTGTTCGCCATCTACTTCACGCTGCGAAGCACGTCGCCCGGTCTCTGGGAGTTCGAGACGGCCAAGCTCGACGTGCCGTTCGCCCTGACGAACACCATCATGCTGGTGCTCTCCTCGGTGACCTGCCAGTTCGGGGTCTTCGCCGCCGAACGCATGCAGTCCCGCCGGACGGGCCGACTGTTCCAGGTCGGCCAGTGGGGCATGGTCGAGTGGTTCTTCCTCACCTACGCGATGGGCTCCGCCTTCATCTGCCTGCAGGTCTTCGAGTACGCCCACCTCATCTCGGAGCACGTCACCCTCAGCTCCAACGCCTACGGCTCCGCCTTCTACATGACGACCGGCTTCCACGGAGCCCACGTCATCGGCGGACTCATCGCGTTCCTCCTGACCATCGGCCGCGCGTTCGCGGTCAAGAACTTCGGTCACAAGGAGGCGACGACCGCCATCGTCGTCTCGTACTACTGGCACTTCGTCGACGTGGTGTGGATCGGCCTCTTCATGGTCGTCTACGTCCTCAAATAGGCATTGGATAGCTCACACAGCATGTTCTCCCGAACCTCGTCATCCGGCCGCAAGAAGAAGGGTCGTCGCAGCCCGCTCGCGACGGCGTCCCTCATCCTCGTGGGACTCCTCACCACCGGAGGCGCGTACGCCCTCTTCTCATCGACGGCCACCGCCGACGACAGCGCCACCCCCGCGGCATCGCAGCAGAGCATCGACGAGGGCCAGAAGCTCTTCGCCTCGAACTGCGCGACCTGCCACGGCCTGAGCGCCGCCGGCACCGCCGACGGCCCCAGCCTCATCGGCGTCGGCTCGGCGGCCGTCGACTTCCAGGTCGGCACCGGTCGCATGCCCATGGCGGTCAACGGCCCGCAGGCCGAGCAGAAGCCCACGCAGTTCAGCGACGAGCAGGTCGCCGACATGGCCGCCTACATCGCGTCGCTCGCTCCCGGACCGGCGATCCCCGCAGACGAGTATCTGCAGGCCGACGGTGACACGACCAACGGCGCCGAGCTCTTCCGCATCAACTGCGCCATGTGCCACAACGTCGCCGGCGCCGGAGGTGCTCTGACACAGGGCAAGTTCGCTCCCGCCCTCGACGGCGTGGCTTCGAACCACATCTACGAGGCCATGCTGACCGGCCCGCAGAACATGCCCGTCTTCAACGACATGAACCTGTCGCCGCAGGACAAGGCCGACATCATCACGTACCTCAAGTACCTGGAGAACAACCCGTCCCCCGGCGGGTTCGAGCTGGGGAGCCTCGGCCCTGTCGCCGAGGGACTCTTCATCTGGATCTTCGGACTCGGAGCGATCGTGGCCGTGACCATCTGGCTCACCGCCCGATCCAACTAGTCGCTCTCCCGTACTTCACCGAAAGGCATAACCCATGGCACAGCACGACGACGAGGCCCCGATCACGGGCTCGGCTGTCGAGAGGCACGAGCCTCGACAGGTGTCGGCCGGAACGGCCGTCGTCTCTGCCGACGTCTTCGAGAATCCGGGCGAGCCGCCGCACCGCGATCGCGTCACGGACATCGATCCCAAGGCCGAGAAGCGCGCCGAGCGCCAGGTCAGCATCTGGTTCTTCCTCTCGATCGTCGGCAGCATCGCCGCCATCGGGGCCTACATCGCGTTCCCCATCACGTCGGGTGACTCGAGCTCCGTCCGACTGAACAACCTGTTCCTCGGCCTCGGTATCGCGCTCGGACTCCTCTCCGTCGGCATCGGGGCCGTGCACTGGTCCAAGACGCTGATGCCGGCTCGCGAGATCACGGAGATGCGTCACAGCACGCGGGGCACCGACGAGACCCGAGAGAAGGCCGTCGAGGTCTTCGCCCTCGGAAACCAGGAGTCCGGCTTCGGACGACGCACCCTGATCCGCAACAGCCTCATCGGCGCGCTCGTCGCGACGCCGCTCCCCGCCGTCGTCCTCTTCCGCGACCTCGCTCCTGCGGAAGACCCGAACGAGGTGCTGCGCCACACCCTCTGGGAGGAGGGCACGCACCTCGCGATGGACCCCTCCGGAGCACGGATCCGCGCCTCCGACATCACGCTGGGCTCCGTCTTCCACGTGATCCCCGAATCTCTCAACGAGTCCGAGCACCTGCTCGAAGAGAAAGCCAAGGCCGCAGTCCTGCTGATGCGCCTCAAGCCGGAAGACCTCAACATTCCGGAAGGACGCGAGGGCTGGCAGTACGACGGCATCGTCGCGTACTCCAAGATCTGCACGCACGTCGGCTGCCCTGTGGCCCTGTACGAACAGCAGACCCACCACCTGCTCTGCCCCTGCCACCAGTCGACCTTCGACGTGACGAACAACTGCGAAGTGATCTTCGGACCGGCCAAGCGGCCCCTCCCGCAGCTGCCCATCGCTGTCGACGCCGATGGTTACCTCATCGCGCAGAGTGATTTCCACGAGCCCGTGGGCCCGAGCTACTGGGAGCGCGCCAAGTGATCACCACCACCCCTGCACCGGAGACCGAGACCAAGCCGTCGAACACGACGACCACCGTCCCGGCCTTCGCCCCGACGAAGACGAATCGGTTCTTCGGCGCCGCGGCGAACTACGTCGACGAGCGCACGAGCATGTCGGGCCTCGTCAAAGAGGTCGGACGCAAGATCTTCCCCGACCACTGGTCGTTCATGCTCGGCGAGGTCGCCCTCTACTCGTTCGTGGTCATCCTGCTCTCGGGCACGTTCCTGACGTTCTTCTTCCAGCCGTCGATGGCCGAGGTCAACTACAACGGCTCGTACGTGCCGCTGAAGGGCCTGAACATGTCGGCGGCCATGGCGTCGACCCTCGACATCTCCTTCGACATCCGCGGTGGGCTGCTCTTCCGTCAGATCCACCACTGGGCGGCTCTGCTGTTCGTGGCCGCGATCATGCTGCACATGCTGCGCGTGTACTTCACGGGCGCATTCCGCAAGCCGCGGGAGATCAACTGGGTCGTCGGCTTCACCCTCTGGGTGCTCGCGATGGCCGAGGGCTTCACGGGCTACTCCCTCCCCGACGACCTGCTCTCCGGAAACGGCGCGCGGATCATCGACGGCATGGTGAAGGGCATCCCGGTCATCGGCGTCTGGATCTCCTACCTGCTGTTCGGCGGCGAGTTCCCTGGTACGGACATGGTGGGCCGCTTCTACTCGCTGCACATCATGCTGCTGCCGGCGCTGCTCATCGCGCTCCTCGGCGTGCACCTGCTCCTGCTCATCATCAACAAGCACACGCAGTGGGCGGGCCCCGGCAAGACGAACGAGAACGTGGTGGGCGTGCCGGTCATGCCGGTGTTCGCTGCCAAGGCCGGTGGATTCTTCTTCATCGTCTTCGGTGTCATCGTCCTCATCGCCTCCCTCTTCACGATCAACCCGATCTGGAACTACGGTCCGTACGACCCCTCCCCCGTGTCGGCCGGTACACAGCCGGACTGGTACATCGGATTCGCCGACGGGGCCCTGCGGCTCGTTCCGCCGGGGTGGGAGTTCGTGGCGTTCGGATACACGGTCTCGATGAACATCCTGGCTCCCATCGCCGTCCTGGTGGTCTTCATCCTCGCCGTCCTGCTCTACCCCTTCCTCGAAGCGTGGATCACGGGCGACAAGCGGGAGCACCACATCCTCGACCGTCCTCGCAACGCTCCGACACGCACCGCCATCGGCGCCGCCGGCATCGTCGTGTACGCCAGCCTCTGGGCGGCTGCGAGCTCGGACCTGATGGCCACCCACTTCCATCTGTCTCTGAACTACGTCATCCACGCAGTCCAGGCGTGCTTGATCCTCGGACCGTTCGTGGCCTTCTGGATCACCAAGCGCGTCTGCCTGGGTCTGCAGAAGAAGGACCGTGAGATCGCCCTCCACGGATACGAGTCCGGACGCATCGTCCGACTGCCGGGTGGGGAGTTCGTCGAGGTCCACGAGCAGCTCGACGAGTACGAGCGCTGGCGACTCCTCAACTTCACGGAGTACGAGCCGCTCATGATCCGTCCGAATGCGAACGGTCAGATCTCGCCCGTGCAGAAGCTCCGTGCGTCGATGTCCTCTTTCTTCTTCGAGGATCGCATCGCCCCGGTGAAGCGTTCGGAGATCGAAGCGCCCCACCACGACGACAGCCACTGAGTCTCGGCTCTGAGAAGGCCCGGCCACCCCTCACGGGAGGCCGGGCCTTCTTCTTCCCCCGGGGCCCAGAACGTTCCATGCCCGTCTCGGGCGAACCGCCGTCATCGTTCCACCCGCCGGCTGTTCGCCCGTTCTCCCCCACGAGGACGGAACCATCAGGGGACGGCCCGCACGATTCTCGGACTCGCGCCTCTACCCTGCTCGAGGTCTGTGATGAGCTGCGGGGTCCGTCGCCTTCACACCGCTGAGGAGTGAGTGATCGACTCCACACCGATCGCGCCTCCTCCACCCTTCGTCGGGCGAACGGATTCGCCTGCATCGCACCAGGATGCGACGGAGGCACGCCAGCTCTCCTTCCGGACGGCGTGACGCCTCTGCCCGCCGGGACGGCCTCGAGCAGTCCCCGGAACGCCCGCCCGGGCCCGCTGGTGCCCTGCCGGGGCCGCTGGTGCCCTGCCGGGGTCGCTGGTCTCCTGTCGGGGTCCTCACGCCTGTAAGAATCGGTGGGCGCGAGGCGGGGTCAGTGGGCCGGTTCCCGCAGGTCGTGCTGTGCGGGGTCTCGATCGGGGACCGCGGTGCCTGACTGGCAACCCATCGACGGCGCAGCCTGCTAAGACGCGTCCGAGGTTGGAATGCCTGGAGCGGATCTCCTTCCATGCCCTGGTCCAGCGCGGCCATGCACGCCACTCGTGAGGCTGACACCTCGACGTCACCTGATCCCGCGACCCGGACTGGTGGCGGCGCGGCGGGTAGCCGAACGGGACCACGCTGCAGACATGACGGTTCCGTAGATGCACGACATCACGTCTCGTCCAGCACATCGCCTCGTCGTCGCGTCTGTGCCGACGCCCGTGCCGACGCCCGTGCCGACGCCCGTGGCTGTGGCTGTGGCTGTGGCTGTGGCTGCGGCTCTACGACGCAACCCCGTGCACGGCAGGGGCGGGAGTCGGTGGCACCCAGCGGGCGCTGAGCGTCCCGGTGGAGTCCACCTGGATGCGCCTGCTGCTCGCCGCCAGGCACGCCGGTTTACCGGCCCGTCTCGCCCCGGGGATGCCCTTAGCCCAGAACCGATCGCAGCAGTGTTTCCGTCACAATCGGCAGTCGTGCCGAAGCATGGTGGCCTGAGGCTCGCCTTCGAGCGTCTCCGCCCTTGCGGCGGGGCGGCCGCTGTCGGACGGCCCGCTCTCGTGCTCTCGCGCTCTCGCAGGCCATCGCTGACGCTTGTCGGTCGTCGACGAGTCCAGGCGATGCACAGCACTGCGACGATCGCCGCAGCGATCGACCAACGGCCTGACGGCTGCATGCCCGCGCACCGCCTCCCGCGCACCGCCTCCCGCGCACCGCCTCCCGCGCACCGCCTCCCGCGCACCGCCTCCCGCCCACCGCCTCCCGCGCACCGCCTCCCCTGCAGCACCTCCCCTCCGACAGCGAGTCGCCGTCTTGCGAGGCATGGTGGCCGCAGCCGCTCCCTCACTCGATGGATCTTGCGAGCTCACGGCTGTTCGGACGTCGTCGACATCTGAGGCTCCACCTCTTAATCCAACAACGGCCCCCACCAGATGGAGGGGGCCGTTGCCGCTCGTGCACGGGGATGTGAACCGTTAGTGCACGAAGTTGCCGCGGTAGTACTCGTAAACCCAACCCACGAGCGACACAGCTACCAGAGCCGCGCCGATGTAGATGATCCACATACCAACCGCTAGAGCCAAGAATATCAGACCACAGGCGAAAGCCAAAAGTATGGGCCACCACGACCAGGGGCTGAAGTGCCCGAGCTCGGGATCGGCGTCATCGATGTTCGCATCGAGACGGTCCTCGGGCAGCTCACCGCCCTGGGCGCCGTGCGAACGACCCATGTAGAAGGCCAGGAACACACTCAGCATGCCGGCCAGGGGAATGGCGACCGTGCCGGCCCATTCGACCTTTCCGGTGTCGATGATGTTCCACACCGTGTAGACGGCGGCCATGAGGAAGAAGAAGATCGCGAGGATCCAGAACAGCGTTGCGTTGGTCTTCATCGGTCGCCTACTTCACCTTGTCACTGGCAGCGTCGTACGTCGGAGCGTCGGGAGCGTCCTTCACCGGACCGATGCCGACGGGGAGGCCGGCCTCGGGGTGGTTCAGGTCGAACGCGGGCGACTCCGAGCGGATGCGCGGGATGGATGTGAAGTTGTGACGCGGCGGCGGGCACGAGGTGGCCCACTCGAGCGAGCGGGAGTAACCCCAGGGGTCGTTCACCTCGACCTTGGGAGCCCGACGAGCCGTGATGTACACGTTGTAGAGGAAGGGCAGGATCGACACGCCGAGGAGCATGGCTCCGATGGTCGACAGCTGGTTCATCCACGTGAAGTGGTCCTCGGGCTGATAGGTCGCGTACCGGCGGGGCATGCCCATGACGCCGAGCCAGTGCTGCACCAGGAACGTCGTGTGGAACCCGATGAAGAGCATCCAGAAGTGGATCTTGCCGAGACGCTCGTTGAGCATCTTGCCGGTCCACTTGGGCCACCAGAAGTAGAAGCCCGAGAACATCGCGAAGACGACGGTACCGAACACGACGTAGTGGAAGTGCGCCACGACGAAGTACGTGTCGGAGACGTGGAAGTCGAGGGGCGGCGAGGCGAGGATGACACCGGTCAGACCACCGAACGTGAAGGTGATCAGGAATCCGATCGCCCACAGCATCGGCGTCTCGAAGGTGACCGATCCACGCCACATCGTGCCGATCCAGTTGAAGATCTTCACGCCCGTCGGCACGGCGATGAGCATCGTCATGAGCGAGAAGAACGGCAGGAGGACGGAGCCCGTGACGTACATGTGGTGAGCCCACACGGTCACCGACAGCGCGGCGATGGCGATGGTGGCGTAGACCAGCGTCTTGTACCCGAAGATCGGCTTGCGGCTGAACACGGGAAGGACCTCGCTGATGATCCCGAAGAAGGGCAACGCGATGATGTAGACCTCGGGGTGACCGAAGAACCAGAACAGGTGCTGCCACAGGATGGCTCCACCATTGGCGGGGTTGAACACCTGGGCGTCGAACACCCGGTCGAAGCCGAGGCCGAACAGGGCGGCGGCCAGGACGGGGAACGCCATGATCACGAGGATCGCCGTGATCAGCGTGTTCCAGGTGAAGATGGGCATGCGCCACATCGTCATGCCGGGAGCGCGCATCGTCACGATGGTGGTGATGAAGTTCACGGCGCCGAGGATCGTGCTGAAGCCCGTCATGCCCAGGCCGAAGACCCAGAGGTTTCCACCTAACCCTGGCGAGAAGGTCGTATCCGACAACGGCGCGTAGGCGAACCACCCGAACGACGCCGCGCCCTGCGGGGTGAGGAAGCCGGCCACGGCGATCAGCGAGCCGAAGAGGTACAGCCAGAACGCGAAGCCGTTCAGTCGCGGGAAGGCGACGTCGGGGGCGCCGATCTGCAACGGCATGAGCACGTTCGCGAACCCGGAGAACAGGGGGGTCGCGAACATGAGCAGCATGATCGTGCCGTGCATGGTGAAGAGCTGGTTGTACTGCTCCTTGGTCTGCACGACGTCGAGACCGGGGGCGAAGAGCTGAGCGCGGATGATGAGCGCCATGACTCCGCCGAGGCAGAAGAAGAGGAACGAGGCGATCAGGTACATGTACCCGATGGTCTTGTGGTCGGTCGACGTGATCCAGCTGACGACGACGTTGCCTTTTCGGCCGACCTTGGAGGCGCCGAAGTTCGGACCGGAGGAGGACGCTCCTCCGGTGGGACGGGTGGCGGTGGCTGAGCTCATCGAACCTGTGCCTTACTTCTCGGAGTCTTCGGCGCCGGAGGCGACGGGCGCCTCGTTGTTCGGCTGGTTGGTGTTGGTGTTGTACTCGTCGCCGAGCAGACCGGTGTTGCCCTCGTCGGCGAGAGTCTGCTGGTAGGCGTCGTACTCGTCCTGACTGACGACCTTCACGTTGAACAGCATCAACGAGTGGTACTCGCCGCAGAGCTCGGCGCACTTCCCGGTGAAGGTGCCCTCCTTCTCGGGCGTGAAGTACATGTAGTTGGTCTTCCCGGGGATGGTGTCCTTCTTGTAGAGGAAGTCCACCACCCAGAACGAGTGCGCCACGTCGCGCGACTTGAGCTCGATCTCGACCGTCTTGTTGACCGGCAGGTAGAGGACGGGCAGCTGGCTCTCGTCGACCGTGCCGTCGGCTTCCTCTTGAGCCTGGATGCCCTGGTAGTAGGTGCTCTCGTCTTCGTTCTGCTGATCGATGTAGTTGAAGTCCCACGCCCAGCGCTTGGCGTACACGTCGATCTTGACGTCGGGGTTCGCGGTCGGCGCCTCGATGGCGGCCTGGTCGCGAGCCGTGAAGGCGAAGAAGCCGAGCACGAGGATCAGCGGCACGACCGTGTAGAAGATCTCGATCGGCAGGTTGTACCGGAGCTGCACCGGGAGGCCCGTCTGACCCTTGCGTCGGCGGTAGGCGATGGAGGCCCAGATGACCAGGCCCCACACGATGAGACCGACGATGAGGAGGACGATCCACGAGGTGACCCAGAGACCGATGATGCTGTCGACGTGGTTCGTCGTCCCGGCCTCGGTCGGCAGCCATCCCTGCAGCTGATCTTGCGTGCACCCTGCGAGCACGAGGGCCATGACGGCTGCCACGGGGATGGCGGCCCAACGAATACGGCGATGAGAACGCACTGTTACCTCTCGGATGACACGACTGCGGGGGGTGTTCCCAGTCTAGAAGGGGACTTACCTAGCCTACTCGCAGGTTGCCCCGCCCTCCGCACACAGCACGCCGCAATGTTCGACGCCGAACGACTTAACGGGACCGGGGAGCCGCCCGGTACGGGCGGCTCCCCGGGGGAACCAGAGCGAGAGAGGCTCAGTGGAAGCTGTCGCCGCAGGCGCAGCTGCCCTGAGCATTCGGGTTGTCGATCGTGAACCCCTGCTTCTGGATGGTGTCCTCGAAGTCGATGGCGGCACCATCGAGGTAGGGGACGCTCATCTTGTCGACGACGACCTCGACACCGTCGTAGTCGACGGTGGCGTCGTTCTCGAGCAGTCGCTCGTCGAAGTAGAGCTGGTAGATGAGGCCGGAGCATCCGCCGGGCTGGACCGCGACACGGAGTCGCAGATCGTCACGGCCCTCCTGCGTCAGGAGGCTCTTGACCTTCCCTGCGGCGGTGTCGGTGAGCGTGACGCCGTGGGCCGGTGTCGCGAGCGGAACGGCCGTGTCGACGATGGGAGTCGCTGTGTCGGTCATGGAGCCTCCTTCGGGCGGATGTGAGCGCTGTGCACGCGTCGTCGACCAGTGTAAGCAGCGGAACCCCGGATTTGTTCCTGGCTCGCGCCTCCCCGGGTCGTCATCGGCCGGCGTCGAGACGGGCGATCAGGATGGCCTCGCTGAGGATCGCCCGCTGGAGGACCCCCAGGTGCTGCGACTCGTTGGGGCTGTGCGCCCGCGTGTCGGGATCCTCGACGCCGGTGACGAGGATCTCGGCCTCCGGGAAGGTCTTGACCAGGTCGGCGATGAACGGGATGGATCCGCCGATCCCGGTCTGGACGGGCGCGGTGCCCCAGGCCTCCGTCATCGCGACCGTCACGTCGGCGATGGCCGGCCCGCTCGCGTCCACGAGGAACGGATCGCCCTTGTCGACGTCGTCGATCGCGAGGTGCGCGCCGAACGGTGCGGCCGCACGCAGATGGGCCTCGATGGCCTCGAACGCCGAGTCGGCCGTCTGACCGGGCGCGATGCGGGCGCTGATCCTGACCGACACCTCGGGCGCCAGGGTGTTCGAGGCGTTCGCCACGCTCGGGGCGTCGATGCCCGTGACCGTCAGCGACGGCTGCGACCAGACGCGGCTGAGGAGGGGGCCTCGACCGATCGGACGCACGCCCTCGAGGAGCCCGGACTCCTCGCGGAGCTTCTCCTCCGTCTGCTCCGGGTGATCGGCGTCGCGGCTGAGGAGCCCGGGGACGGCCACGCTGCCCTCGTCGTCGTGGAGCGTGGCGAGCAGCTTGACCATGGCCAGCATCGCGTCGGGCACCGCGCCTCCGAGCATCCCGGAGTGGGACGCGTGCGAGAGCGTGCGGACGGTGAGCCGGAACGTCACGTTGCCCCGGAGGCCGACCGTGATGGCGGGCACCGTCGTGCTCCAGTTGTCGGAGTCGGCGACGACGATGACGTCGGCCTCGAGCTCGTCGCGGTGCTGGGCCAGGAAGTCGGCGAACGACCGCGAGCCGAACTCCTCCTCCCCCTCGATGAAGAGGGCGACGCCCACCCCCAGGTCGTCGCCGATCACGTCGCGGACGGCACGCAGCGCGGCGACGTGGGTCATCACTCCGGCCTTGTCGTCGGACGCTCCGCGACCGTACAGCCGCTCGCCCTTCAAGGTCGGCTCGAACGGCGGGGTGTCCCAGTCGGCGTCGTCGCCCTGGGGCTGCACGTCGTGGTGCGCGTAGAGCAGGACGGTCTTCTTGCCGTCCCGGGCCTCGCGCCGGGCCAGCACGGCGGGCTGACCGGTGAGGCCGGTCGAGCCGATCGGGGCGCGGCTGACGCGGACCTCGTCGAACAGGCCCGTCTCCTCGACCAGCCGAGCCACGGCATCGGCGCTCGCGGCGACGTGGGACGGGTCGAAGGCCTCCCACGACACGGAGGGGATGCGGACGAGGGACGACAGATCGGCGATCGTCGTCGGCAGTCCCGCGTGGACGGCCTCCGCGAGTTCGCTGACAGTACGAGGATCGGTCGGTTGGGCGGGGTGCTGCGAGACGGTCATGCAGGTAATCTTAGGAACTCGATCAACCCCGAGGATTTCCGTGGCCAAGGCAGAAGACAAGACCGACTCGACGACCCAGGTCGTCGAACCCGAATCGACGACGATCGGAAAGGGACGCCCGACCCCGACGCGCCGGGAGCGCGAGGAGGCCAATCGCCGGCCCCTGGTGGCGACCGGCAAGGAGGCCCAGAAGGCGCAACGCGCCCGTCTCGCCGAGGTGCGCGAGCGCCAGCGCGTGGGCATGGCGAACGGCGAGGAGAAGTTCCTGCCGGAACGCGACAAGGGCCCTCAGCGCCGGTTCATCCGCGACTACGTCGACGCCCGCTACAGCGTGGGCGAGGCCATGATCCCGATCATGGTGCTGGTCATCGTCATGAGCATCATCCAGGTGGCCGCCATCCAGATGATCACCCTGTTCGTGCTCTGGGGATTCTTCCTCGTGGCCATCGTGGACTGCTTCGTCGTCGGCCGGCTCATCACCACGAAGCTCACCGAGAAGTACGGCGCCGGGAACGTGCAGCGAGGCAACAAGTGGTACGCCGCCATGCGCGCCATGCAGATGAAGCCGATGCGGATGCCCAAGCCGCAGGTCAAGCGCGGTCAGTACCCGACCGTCTAGTCCTCGCGCCCTCGACGCGCCGACGCCGCTCCCCCGCACCTCCGTGCCTGGCGAGCGGCGTCGTCGTCCAGCGGGTCAGGCGCGCCGTCGGAGCCGTCGGAGACCCCGGTTCACCTGCCGGGCCCACAACGGGCCGCGGTAGAGGAACGCCGTGTAGCCCTGCACCAGCGTCGCTCCCGCTCGGAGCCGTTCCTCGACGTCGGCGGCGGTCGTCACCCCGCCGACGGACACCAGGCAGGTCCCCTCGGGGACGGACTCGCGGAGGACCCGCAGGACCTCGAGCGATCGGGAGGCGAGAGGGGCTCCCGAGACTCCCCCGGCTCCGGCGGCGGCCACCACAGCGGGGTCCGTCGCCAGGCCGTCACGCGACAGCGTCGTATTGGTCGCGATGACCCCGGCCAGGCCGAGCTCGCCGACCAGCTCGCCGATCCTGCGGATGCCGTCGTCGGTCAGATCGGGCGCGATCTTCACCAGGACGGGCGTGTCGCCGGCGGCGTCGGCCACGGCGCGCAGCAGCGGAGTCAAGCGGTCGAGCTCCTGGAGCCCCCGGAGACCCGGCGTGTTCGGCGAGCTCACGTTGACGGCGAGGTAGTCGGCCAGGGGGGCGAGGAGTCGCGTGCTGACCAGGTAGTCGTCGACCGCGTCGTCGACGTCGACGACGCGGCTCTTGCCGATGTTGACTCCGATCACGGGCCGTCGGGGGGCGCTCCGGGCCTTGGCGAGCTCCGTCGCCGCCTGCTGCGCGCCTCCGTTGTTGAATCCCATCCGGTTCACGACCGCGAGGTCGGGCACCAGCCGGAACAGTCGCGGACGGTCGTTGCCGGGCTGAGGACGGGCCGTGATCGTGCCGACCTCGACGTGTCCGAACCCGAGGACGCCCAGGCCCCCGATCCCCCGGGCGTCCTTGTCGAAGCCGGCGGCGACACCGAACGGCGAGTCGAAGCGGAGGCCGAGAGCGGACACGGCCAGCGACGGATGGGGCGCCGTCAGACGACGGACGACGGGCCCGAGCCCCAGCCGCGGCAGGGCGCGGATCACCCGGAAGGCGAGATGGTGCGCGTCCTCGGGATCCATCCGGGAAAGCACCAGGTCGAACAGGACGCGGTACGGGGTCGTCATTCGTCCACCGACCGGACCGGGCGCGCGCGCCCTGCGTGCTCCTCACGCAGGGTGGCGATCGACGACTCGAAGTCCTCCAGCGAGTCGAAGGCCTGGTACACGCTGGCGAATCGCAGGTACGCGACCTCGTCGAGCTCGCGGAGCGGCGGGAGGATGGCCAGACCGATGTCGTTCGCCTCGATCTGCGACGTCCCGCTGGCGCGGACGGCCTCTTCGACCTTCTGCGCCAGGACCGCGAGGTCGCCGTCGGTGACGGGCCTGCCCTGGCACGCCTTCCGGACGCCGGAGATGATCTTCTCGCGACTGAACGGCTCGAGCACCCCGTTGCGTTTCACGACGTTGAGGCTGGCGGTCTCCGTCGTGCTGAACCGGCGCCCGCAGTGCGGACACTGCCGGCGACGTCGGATGCTGGTGCCGTCGTCGCTCGTGCGCGAGTCGACGACGCGGGAATCGGGGTGGCGGCAGAAAGGACAGAACATGGTCCGTTCAGCGTACTGGGAGCGGGACCCGCCGCCGACGGCTCAGGGGCGGACGATGCGGGCCGCGACGGCCTCGCCGTGGGCGGGGAGGAGCTCCGCCCGCGACAACGCGACCAGCCGGTCGGCCACCTCGGCCAGCGCGGACGGTCCGTAGCGCACGATCTGCTGCGGGCGCAGGAACGTGTAGGCCCCGAGGCCCGACGAGAACCGCGCTTGACCGCCCGTGGGCAGCACGTGATTCGAGCCGGCCAGGTAGTCCCCGAGACTCACGGGGGTGCTCGCTCCGACGAAGACCGCGCCGGCGCTGGTGATCTCCGCCAGGACGGCCTCGTCGTCTCGCGTCTGGATCTCGAGGTGCTCGGGTCCGTAGGCGTTGCTGAACGCCACGGCCGCGGCCATGTCGTCGACGATCACGAGGGCCGACTGGCGGCCGTCCAGGGCCACGGCCACCCGGCTCGAGCTCATCGTCAGGGGAACCAGCCGTTCGAGCTCGCGACGCACCGCGAGCACGAGCTCCTCGGAGTCGGTCACGAGCACGGCCGCGGCCTCCTCGTCGTGCTCCGCCTGGCTGATCAGGTCGACCGCCACGAGGGTCGGATCCGCGCTGGAGTCGGCGATCACCAGGATCTCGGTGGCGCCGGCCACCGCGTCGATGCCGACCTGACCGCGCACGAGCTGCTTGGCGGCGGCGACGAAGTTGTTGCCGGGACCCGTGATGACCTGGACGGGCTCGAGGCCGATCTCGGGCACTCCGTAGGCCAGTGCGCCGATGGCCCCTGCTCCGCCCATGGCGTACACCTCGTCGACGCCGAGCAGGCCGGCGGCGCCGAGGATGACCGGGTGCACCCCTCCCCCGAACTCGCGTTGGGCGGGGCTCACGACGGCGATGGACCCCACGCCGGCCACCTGAGCGGGGACGACGTTCATGACGACGCTGGACGGGTAGACGGCCTTGCCGCCCGGCACGTAGACCCCGGCGCGCGAGACGGGCTGCCATCGCTGCTCGATGACGGCTCCGTCGGCGGGCCGCGTGACGGTCGATGCGGGGATCTGCGCCCGGCTGCCGGCCGTCACCCGGACGATCGACTCCTCGAGGGCCTCGCGCACCAGCGGGTCGAGCTCGTCGACGGCGGTGGCGATGGCCTCGGCCGGCACGCGGAACGTCTCAGTCCGGACACCGTCGAAGCGTTCGGCCTGATCACGCAGTGCGTCCGCTCCGCGCTCCCGCACGCCGGCGACCAGCTGGGCGGCCGCGTCGGCCACGACCGAGACGTCCGTCCGCGCACGGGGGACGAGGTCGAGCAGGTCGGCGTGAGTAGGGTGGCTTCCGCGAAGGTCTGTCGTCTGGATCATGGCCGGTCCAGCCTAGTCATGGTCCCCTCCACCCTCGCCCCGATCGTCGGACGGGCGACGGACCGAGAGAGCCCAGGAGGCACGAGCGAGCCATGACGGATCCGCACCAGGAGAGCCCCCCGTCCGAGAGCACGGTCGATCCGACGTCGTCGGACGACGTCGAGGCGTTCCGCGAGGCGTTCCGGCGCCACGCGGCGGGCGTCGCGATCGTGACGACGAGGACCCCCGACGGCGCTCCCGTCGGGTTCACGGCGACGTCGCTGGCCTCTCTCGCCGCAGCACCGCCCCTGGCGACCTTCAACATGGCGCGGACGGCGAGTTCCTGGCCCGCCGTCGAGGCCGGCGGGGCGGTGAACATCCACCTCCTCGGTTCCCGGAACCGCGACGTGGCCCGACGGATGGCCGGACCCGCGGAGAACCGCTTCGCCGGAGAGCACTGGACCGACGGCCCGGACGGGCTGCCGCTCCTCCGCGACGTGACGGCCTGGATGACCGGGCGGATCGTCGAGCGGATCCCCGTGGCGGACAATGCGATCGTGGTGGTCCGGATAACCGGTGGAGGCGTCGGCGCCGCCGACGACGCCCTCCTCTACCACGACCGTCGCTACCTGCGGCCCGGTCATCTGGACGACTGAGTCTCCCGGCGGCCAGGGGCCGTCGAGGTCTCAGACGAGGCAGCCGGGGCCGAGCAGGCTCTTGAGCTCGCCGAAGAGGTCCGCCGTGATGTCGACCGGCATCGGGATCTCGAACGTCCGGGCGCTGGCGCCCTTCACCAGCCTCAGCCGGACCTCGGTCCCGCCCGAGTGCCGCCCCAGGACCGCCGCCAGCTCCGTCACGGTGTCGGTCGTGGCCCGGTGCTCGGGCATCTGCAGCACCAGCGGCCCGTGGTTCACACCGGCGCCGAGGTCGGGGCTGAACATGCTGACGGCGTGGAGGTTCATCCCGTCGTCGCGGAGGCTGACCCGGCCCTTGAGCACGATGATCGAGTCGCCCACGAGGGTGGGCCCGAACTCCTGATAGGTCTTCCCGAGGAACATGGCCGTGATCTCGCCGCCGAAGTCCTCGACGGTGATGATCCCGTACGGATTGCCGGAGTTCCGAGCGACGCGGTGCTGGACGCTCGTGATGAGGCCGGCGATGGTGACGGTCTCGCCGTCGATCGAGGCGTCGCTGGCGAGCAGGTCCGTCACGGTCGTCTGGGCGTGCTTCGCGAGGGGGATCTCGAGGCCGGCGAGAGGATGGTCCGAGACGTAGAGCCCGAGCATGTCGCGTTCGAAGGCGAGCTTGTCACGCTTCGACCACTCGGGCCTCTCGGGCACCTGCTGGACGTCGGAGGGCTCGTCCCACAGGCTGTCGAAGTCGAAGCCGACCTGCCCGTTGGCCTCGGCTCGCTTCTCGCTCACGGCGGCCTCGACGGCCGACTCGTGGATCTCGACGAGCGCTCGTCGCGTCGATCCGAGCGTGTCGAAGGCACCGGCCTTGACGAGCGATTCGACCGTGCGCTTGTTGGTGACGGGCAGCGGCACCTTCCGCAGGAAGTCGTGGAAGCTGCTGAACGCCCCCTCCTTCTCGCGCGCGGCGATGACGTGGTCGACGACATTGAAGCCGACGTTGCGGACGGCGCCCATGCCGAAGCGGATGTCGTCGCCGACGGCCGCGAAGAAGCCGATGGACTCGTTGACGTCGGGCGGGAGCACCTTGATGCCCATCCGACGGCACTCGTTCAGGTACAGGCCGAGCTTGTCCCGCGAGTCGCCGACGCTCGTGAGCAGGGCGGCCATGTACTCGGCCGGGTAGTGGGCCTTGAGGTAGGCGGTCCAGTAGGACACGACACCGTAGGCGGCGGAGTGCGCCTTGTTGAAGGCGTAGTCGGAGAACGGCAGGAGGATGTCCCAGATCTTCTGGACGGCCTCGGGAGAGTAGCCGTTGTCGGCCATGCCCTGCGAGAAGCCCGCGAACTGCTTGTCGAGCTCGGACTTCTTCTTCTTGCCCATGGCACGACGGAGGATGTCCGCCTGGCCCAACGAGAAGCCGGCGAGCTTCTGGGCGACGCTCATGACCTGCTCCTGGTAGATGATCAGACCGTACGTGCCGCCGAGCACCTCCGAGAGGGGCTCCTCGAGCTCGGGGTGGATCGCGGTGATCTCCTGCTGGCCGTTCTTGCGCAGGGCGTAGTTCGTGTGCGAGTTCGCACCCATGGGCCCCGGCCGGTACAGCGCGATCACGGCCGAGATGTCCTCGAAGTTGTCGGGCTTCATGAGTCGGAGGAGGCCGCGCATGGGGCCGCCGTCGAGCTGGAAGACCCCGAGGGTGTCGCCCGAGGCCAGGAGCTCGTACGCTCCGGCGTCGTCGAGCTCGAGGTCCTCGAGCACGAGGTCGAAACCGCGGTTGGTCTTGATGTTGTCGAGGGCGTCGTTGATGATCGTGAGGTTGCGCAGCCCCAGGAAGTCCATCTTGATCAGCCCGAGGGACTCGCAGGCCGGGTAGTCGAACTGCGTGACGATCTGGCCGTCCTGCTCGCGCTTCATGATGGGGATGATGTCGAGGAGGGGATCGCTCGACATGATGACGCCCGCCGCGTGGACGCCCCATTGCCGCTTCAAGCCCTCCAGACCGAGCGCCGTGTCGAAGACCGTCCGGGCCTCGGGGTCGGAGTCGACGACGGCGCGGATGTCCCCGGCCTCCTTGTAACGGTCGTGCTGCTTGTCGAAGATGCCGGTCAGGGGGATGTCCTTGCCCATGATCGCGGGAGGCATCGCCTTGGTGAGCTTCTCCCCCATGCCGAACGGGAAGCCGAGCACGCGGGAGCTGTCTTTCAGGGCCTGCTTCGCCTTGATCGTGCCGTAGGTGACGATCTGCGCGACGCGCTCGTCGCCGTACTTCTCGGTGACGTACTGGATGACCTCGCCGCGGCGGCGGTCGTCGAAGTCGACGTCGAAGTCGGGCATCGAGACGCGGTCCGGGTTGAGGAACCGTTCGAAGATGAGACCGTGACGGAGCGGGTCGAGGTCGGTGATGCGCATCGCGTAGGCGGCCATCGAGCCCGCACCCGAGCCGCGGCCCGGACCCACGCGGATGCCGTTCTCCTTCGACCAGTTGATGAAGTCCGCGACTACGAGGAAGTACCCCGGGAAGCCCATGCCCGCGATGACGCCGATCTCGTACTCGGCCTGTTTGCGGACGTCGTCGGGGATGCCCGCGGGGTACCGGTAGACGAGTCCCTTCTCGACCTCCTTGATGAACCAGGTCTCCTCGGTCTCGCCTTCGGGGACCGGGTACCGGGGCATGTAGTTGGCGGACGTGTTGAACTGCACGTCGCATCGCTCGGCGATGAGCAGCGTGTTGTCGCACGCCTCGGGGTGATCGCGGAAGAGGTGGCGCATCTGCTGGGCCGATTTGAGGTAGAACTCGTCGGCGTCGAACTTGAAGCGGTTGGGGTCGTTCAGCGTCGACCCCGACTGGACGCACAGCAGCGCCGCGTGGCTGGTGGCGTCGTGCTCGTGGGTGTAGTGGAGGTCGTTCGTGGCCACCAGGGGGAGGTCGAGATCCTTCGCCAGGCGCAGGAGGTCGCCCATGATCCGACGCTCGATGCCGAGTCCGTGGTCCATGATCTCGGCGAAGTAGTTCTCGCGACCGAAGATGTCGCGGAAGTCGGCTGCGGCCTTGACCGCCTCGTCGTACTGACCGAGCCTGAGCCTCGTCTGCACCTCGCCGCTCGGGCATCCGGTGGTGGCGATGAGTCCGTCGCTGTACTGGGACAGCAGCTCGCGGTCCATCCGCGGCTTGAAGTAGTAGCCCTCGAGCGAGGCGCGGGACGACAGGCGGAACAGGTTGTGCATGCCGCCGGTGTTCGCGGCCAGCAGGGTCATGTGCGTGTAGGCGCCCGCACCCGACACGTCGTCGCGTCCGCCGTCGCCCCATCGGACCCGGGTCTTGTCGCTGCGGTGGGTGCCCGGCGTGATGTAGGCCTCGGTGCCGATGATCGGCTTGATCCCGGCCTCGGTCGCGGTCTTCCAGAAGTCGAAGGCGCCGAAGACGTTGCCGTGGTCGGTGACGGCCACCGCCGGCATGCCCTGCGCGGCGGCCTCGGTGATCAGCGGTTTGACACGGGCCGCACCGTCGAGCATCGAGTACTCGCTGTGGACGTGCAGGTGGACGAATGAGTCAGTGCTCGAGGCCAAGAGGCTCCCCGTCTGGTGGTGGTTCCGACGACTAGGGGAACAGCCTAACTCCGACCGAGGACATCCAGAGCGTGCTGCAGATCGTCGGGGTAGGTCGACCGGTACACGACCGGCTCTCCCGTCGCCGGGTGGGTGAAACCGAGCTGCACCGCGTGGAGCCACTGCCTCGTGAGACCCAGCTTGGCCGAGAGGGTCGGGTCCGCGCCGTAGGTCGCGTCGCCGACGCAGGGGTGCCGCTGCGCCGCCATGTGGACGCGGATCTGGTGGGTCCGCCCGGTCTCGAGGTGGATCTCGAGCAAAGACGCGGACGGGAACGCCTCGACGGTCTCGTAGTGCGTGACCGATGCCTTCCCGTCGACGACGACCGCGAACTTCCAGTCGGACGACGGATGACGCCCGATGGGCGCGTCGATCGTCCCGGTCAACGGGTCGGGGTGGCCCTGGACGACCGCGTTGTAGATCTTCTCGACGGTGCGTTCACGGAACGCCTGCTTGAGGACCGTGTAGGCGTGCTCGGACTTCGCGACGACCATGAGCCCGCTCGTCCCCACGTCGAGGCGGTGCACGATGCCGGCCCGTTCCGCCGCACCCGACGTCGCCACGGAGAATCCGGCCGCGGCGAGGCCGCCGAGCACGGTCGGACCGGTCCAGCCGACCGACGGGTGGGCGGCGACCCCGACGGGCTTGTCGACCACGACGATGTCGTCGTCGTCGTGGACGATCGCCATGCCGGGCACCTCGAGGGCGACGATCGACGGCCCCTCCCGGGGCGTCCACTCGACCTCGAGCCAGTCTCCCGCGTTGAGACGGTCGGATTTCCCGACGGGACGGGAGTCGACCATCACACCACCGGCCCCGACGACCTCGGCCGCGAAGGTGCGGCTGAAGCCGAGGAGCTTGGCCAGGGCGGCGTCCACCCTCTCGCCGGCGAGTCCATCGGGGACGGGGAGGGACCGGTACTCGGTCACGACCGGTCCGTCGACGTCGTCTCGGGAGGCACGGTGCCGGCCGTCGCGGCGTCGCGTGCATCGAGTTCCCGCTGCCGTCTCTTGGACGGGACGCGCGTGCCGTCGAGGTTGACGCCCAGCAGGGTCAGCAGCAGCAGGAGACCCATGCTGGAGACGATGAAGATGTCGGCCACGTTGAAGATGGCGGGCAGCAACGACGGGAAGTAGAGGAAGTCGACCACGTGCCCCATGCCGAACGAGGGCTCTCGGAAGAGGCGATCGGTGAGGTTCCCGAGGGTGCCGCCGAGCAGCATCCCGAGCATGATCGCCCAGGCCGTGGAACGGATGCGCCGTGCGAAGACGATGATGGCCACGACGACCGCTGCGGCCGCCAAAGAGAAGATCCAGGTGGAACCGCTCGCCAGCGAGAACGCCGCACCCGGGTTCTTGACGAAGTGGAGCTGGAAGAAGTCGCCCAGGACGTCGACGCTGCTCCCTTCGACCAGGGTCGTGGTCACGAGGTGCTTGGTGATCTGGTCGGCCGCGTAGACGCCGACAGCGACGAAGGCCAGCGCCACCAGGAGGCGGACGCTGACCTTCGTCGCAGAGGGGTTGGGTGCCAAGACCTTAGTTGGAGCCGAAGCCCTGGGCGCTGGCGGGGGCGCCGGCGGGCTGCTCGTTCGACTCGCCGTCGAGGTCGCGCAGCTGGCCCTCGATGTAGCTCTTGAGCTTCTGACGGTAGTCGCGCTCGAACGTGCGGAGATCGTCGATGCGACGCTCGAGGCCGGAGCGCTCGGTGTTCAGCTTCTCGAGGGTCTCGCGCTTCTCCGCCTCGGCCGTCTGGACCAGGTCGCGGGCGCGGTTCTCACCCTCGGAGATGAGCTCGCGGTTCTTGGCCTCGCCCTCGGAGATGAGCTCGCGGTTCTTCGTCTCACCCTCGGAGACGAGCTCGCGGTTCTTCGCCTCGGCCTCGGCCACGACGCGGGCCGCCGTGGAGTGGCCCTCGGCGATCAGGGCGTCGCGCTTCTCGACGCCCTCGCGGACGTGCTCCTCGTGCAGACGGCGGGCGAGCTGCAGGAGATTGTTGGTGCTCTCGGTCTCGTCGGCGGTCGGGCCGACGTAGGCGGGAGCGGCCGGTGCGACCGCTGCTGCGGCGGCGGGCTGCGGCACCGAGACGGGCTCGGGGGCCTGCTCGGCGACGGGGGCCGACGCGGGGGCGGGGACCGAGGCGGGCGCCTCGGCGGCGGGTGCCGATGCCGGAGCAGCCGTGCCCGAGCTCTGCAGCTCGCTGATCCGCGACTCGCCGGCGACCAGGCGCTGGCGCAGCTCGTCGTTCTCCTGCGTCAGGCGACGGAGCTCGGCGACGACCTCGTCGAGGAAGTCGTCGACCTCGTCCTGGTCGTAGCCCTCTCGGAACTTGGTCGGCTGGAACCGCTTGTTGACTACGTCTTCCGGCGTCAAAGCCATTGCCGTCACCTCGTGAATCTGTTGGATCGTCTGATCGTGGTCTGTGTCGATCGTGGTCTGTGTCGTGTTGCCCTGCGTCACCGCGGCGAGAACGGGTCTCGGAGCGATCGAAGCAGTCGACGTTCAACTACACCGTAGCGAACATTCGAGGCGCGGGCCCGAGGGCCCACGGGCTTCGAGAGAGCATAGCGCGTCGTCCGCGTCGCCCGGGACGACGCGCTCTAGTAGCCGACGTACCGGAAGTACGACGCGACCGCCATGAGGATGACGACTGCGAGCATCACGAGGCTCCAGCCGAAGTCCAGAGCGACGGAACCGAGCCGCACCGGCGGGAGCACCTTGCGGACGGTCCGGATCGGAGGGTCCGTGACGGTGTAGGTCACCTCGGCGAGGACCAGGACGGCGCCACGAGGACGCCAGCCCCGGCTGAACGACTGCGCGAGATCGAGCACGAAGCGCGCCCACATCAGCAGGAAGAACAGCAGGAGGACGTAGTAGGCGATCGTGGCGATCAGAGGAACGATCATCGGGGTGTCATCAGCTCACACGAGTCGGCGCGGGCGGACCGCGTTGAGAGAGGGTGGCGCGGCGTCGTCGCCAGGCCGAGCGGGACGGGCCCGATCAGGACTGGGCGAAGAACGACGCCTCGATGTCGGACTCTACCTCAGCCTGCTCGCCGCTGACGGCGATGTGGGCCGGCGAGAGGAGGAAGACCTTGTTCGTGACCCGCTCGATCTTGCCGTAGAGACCCTGCGAGAGCCCGCTGGCGAAGTCGACGAGACGTCGCGCGTCGGCCTCGGTCATCTGCGAGAGGTTGATGATGACGGGGATGCCGTCGCGGAAGCTCTCGGCGATCGCCTGGGCGTCCTTGTACTCGCGCGGGTGGACCGTGAGGATCTCGTTCATGTCGTGGGGCACCGTGTTCTTCGTCGTGGTCGAGGTCGTGGCACGCCGCAGGGGCGTCACCGGGGCGCGGGAGGCCGAGGGGGCCGGAGCGGCCACCGGAGCCACGGGCGCGACCGGCGAGGTCGTCGCAGCCGGCTGGCGGGCGGGCTGCTGCGCGGGGGCGTTGCTCTGCGCCGCGGGCTGCTCGTCGTACTCGAGCTCTTCGTCGGCGAGGCCCAGGTAGACCATTGTCTTGCGCAGCGGGTTGGCCATGTCTTTCCTCCGGATCGAGATCGTCTCGTCTGACATTAACGAGGACCGGGGCGCATTCCCGTGATTGCCGTCCCGATTCGTAGGTGTGTCGCGCCCTCGGCGATCGCCTCGGCGAAGTCCGGGGACATCCCCGCCGAGATGTCCTGCGCCTCCGGCGCGAGCGAGCGCACCCTGTCGGACACCCGGCGGAGCCGGGCGAACGCGGCCCGGGGCGGCTCGTCGAGCGGGGCGACCGCCATCACGCCCCGGAGACGCAGACCGGGGGTCGACAGCACCCGCTCGACCAGCGACTCGACGTCGTCGACCGGGACTCCCCCGCGCGACGGGTCGTCGGTGAGGTTGACCTGGACGAATCCGTCGAGGAGCGTCCCGTCGTCCGACGAGAGAGCGTCGACCACGCTCGAGCGGTCGAGGGAGTGGACCGCGGCCGCGTAGCGCCTGGCCTGGCGCGCCTTCTTGGACTGCAGCTGCCCGACGAAGTGCCAGCGGAGGCCCTCGAGATCGGAGAGCTCCGCCGCCTTGACCTGCGCCTCCTGGTGCCGGTTCTCGCCGACGTCCCGGACGCCCCGCTCGTAGAGGTCACGGACGAGCTCCGCCGGATGGAACTTGGTCACGACGATGGTCGTGATCTCCTCCGGGCGGCGCCCGACCGCGCGCGCGGCGGACTCGACGTCGGCGGCGACCCGAGCCAGACGATCGGCGAGGTCACCGCCGACGGCGGGGTCGGACGACATGGACTACTTGAGGAAGTCGGGCACGTCGAGGTCGTCGTCGCCGCCATCGAAGGCGGGGTCGACGGCCTGGGTGGCCGTGGGCTCCTCGGGGCGCTTCCACGAGGGCGTCTCGCTCGTCGCCCCGCTGTCGGCGATGGCCGAGACCCCGGCGACGGGCGCCGCGGCGGACTCGGACTCGACGAAGCTGGAACGGCGCTCCTTCGTCTTCGTCGAGGGCTCGCCCCCGTCGAAGCCGGCGGCGATGACCGTCACACGGACCTCGTCGCCCAGGGTGTCGTCGATGACGGCACCGAAGATGATGTTGGCCTCGGCGTGCACGGCCTCCTGGACGAGACGGGCAGCGTCGTTGATCTCGAAGATGCCCAGGTTCGAACCGCCCTGGATGGACAGCAGCACGCCGTGAGCGCCGTCGATGCTCGCCTCGAGGAGGGGCGACGCCACGGCCAGCTCCGCCGCCTTGATGGCACGATCGGCCCCGCGGGACGACCCGATGCCCATCAGAGCCGAGCCCGCCCCCTGCATGACCGACTTGACGTCGGCGAAGTCGAGGTTGATGAGACCGGGCGTGGTGATCAGGTCGGTGATGCCCTGGACACCCGCGAGGAGGACCTGGTCCGCGGTGCCGAACGCCTCGACCATGCTGATGCCGCGTTCGCTGATCTCGAGCAGACGGTCGTTCGGCACGACGATGAGGGTGTCGACCTCGTCCTTCAGGGCTGCGACACCCGCCTCGGCCTGCGCCTGGCGTCGCTTGCCCTCGAACCCGAACGGCTTGGTCACCACGCCGATGGTCAGGGCGCCGATCGACTTCGCGATACGAGCGACGACGGGAGCGCCACCCGTTCCCGTGCCGCCGCCCTCGCCGGCCGTGACGAAGACCATGTCGGCGCCCGCGAGAGCCTCTTCGATCTCCTCGGCGTGGTCCTCCGCCGCACGGCGACCCACCTCGGGGTCGGCTCCGGCGCCGAGACCACGCGTCAGCTCGCGACCGACGTCCAGCTTGACGTCGGCGTCGCTGAGCAGCAGCGCCTGGGCGTCGGTGTTGATCGCGATGAACTCGACTCCGCGGAGCCCCAGTTCGATCATGCGGTTGACGGCGTTGACGCCACCGCCGCCGACGCCGACGACCTTGATCACGGCTAGGTAGTTATGGTTCGTTGTCACGTCCGGGCCTCCGCTGAAACCTTAACTCGTAAGTTGAAGGTTAAGGTTGTACATGGTATGCAAGTTCTGCAGTCACAAGGTAGGTGCCGCGACGGGGCGTCGACAACACCGACGCAGGCGTGTCGCGAACGACGCGCTCAGATGGGTCGGATGATGCCGTTGTCGGGCGCCGACACGTCGTACTTGACCGAGGCCGACGGATCGCGGGACGCCTGATCGGCCATCAGCCCCGCGAGCACCTGCGCCTTCTTCTCGGAGTGCTCGGCGCTGCCCCAGACGACCTTCTGCCCCGACGACAGCGTCAGCGCGACGTCGTCGGCGGTCGAGGCCGTCGCCGAGTCGACCGTGGACCGCAGGTTCACCGGCAGGGACAGCAGGACCTCCGCCGCCGACCGGAAGGCCGTCCCGTCGAGCGGGGCACCCCCGACGTCGACCAGCGGGACGCCCTCCTGCCGGGCGTCGAGCCGTTGCACGACGATGCCTGCGGGATCGACCAGCTCGAAGGCGTCGCCGTCCGCGACGGTCGCGATCGGCTGCCGCTCGGTGATCCGGATGACGAGCGTGTGGGGCGGCGCCGTCTCGGTCACGTAGCTCGCGATCAGAGGGAACGCCTCGAGCTCGCGCGTGATCCGGTCGAAGTCGATCCGGGCGAGGGGCGTTCCGAGCTGACCGTCGACGGCGTCCTGCACGGCTCCGGCGTCGACGCGGTCGGTGCCGTCGACGGTGATGGTCTGCAACGACAGCAACGGGGAGAAGACGGCGACGCCGACCGACGCCCCGAGGAGGAGCGCGACCACCGCCACCGACACCCACGTCGCGCGCCGGTGTCGCGAGCGGCGGGTGAACCGGCGGACCTCCTGACGCTCGGCGCGATGACGCTCTCTCGATGCGCGGCGACTCGCTCGACGGGCCATCGCCGCACGACGACGGGCCTCGTCGCGAGGACTGTCGGCCCTGTCGAGGTACACCGGCTCGGGCGACGGACGCGCCGTTCCCCCGGCCGACGACGACCCGTCGCCGCGATCGGACGCCTCACCGTCGGAGGAGAGGTCGCGTGCGGCACCGGAGTCTCGAGAGGCGGGATCGATCGGCTCGTCGACCCGCGCCTCCTCGGCCCGGTCGGAGGACCGCCCGGCTCGCAGCGCCGAGAGGCGACCGAGGACGGACGGGCGGCTCGCCGGCGAGTCGACGGCGCCGTCGTCCGACGGCTCGGCCGGATCCGGGCGGCGGGCGGACGGGTCGAAGCCCTCCGGCCGCTTCACGGCCGGCCCCTCCCCTGGAGAACGGACGACCGGCTCACGCCTCGGTCTCCTCCGAGACGGGGTCGACCGGGGCCGCCGCGGCGTCGAGGGCCCCCAGCAGCTGCGGGACGATCCGGTAGACGTCGCCGCAGCCGAGCGTGATGACGAAGTCGCCGGCTCGGGCGACGGCGGCGGTCCGCTCGGCGGCCTCCTGCCAGTCGGCCACGAAGTCGACCCGCGAGGGGTCGGCGAACCGCTCGGACACGAGCGCGCCGGTCACTCCGGGCTCGGGGTCCTCCCGGGCGCCGTAGACGTCGAGGACGATGGTGTGGTCCGCCAGCGACTCGTACGTCTCGGCGAAGTCGCCGGCCATGAGGCGCGTCCGGCTGTAGAGGTGAGGCTGGTGGACCGCGATGAGGCGCCCCTCGCCGACCACGGAACGCGCCGCCTGGAGAGCCGCGGCCACCTCGGTCGGGTGATGCGCGTAGTCGTCGTAGACGCTGACCCCGGCGACGGTGCCGTGCAGCTCGAAGCGGCGTTCGGTTCCGCCGAAGGTCTCGAGCCCGGCGATCGCCGCCTGCGGGTCGACGCCGAGCCCGAGCAGCACGGCGAAGGCGCCGGCGGCGTTCACGGCGTTGTGCCGCCCCGGGACCCGGAGCTGGACCGGCCAGCTCTCGGAGCCGCGGTGAAGCGTGAACGAGACCGGGCCGCTGGAGGCGACGTCGCTCAGGCGCACGTCGGCCTCGGCGTCGAGGCCGAAGGTCACCACCCGCGGGTGGTCGAGCGCGGCCGCGACCCGACGGGCTCCGGGGTCGTCGCTCGAGATGACGACGAGCTCGGACGCGGCGGCGGAGAAGGTCACGAAGGCCTCGTCGAAGGCCTCGTGCGATCCGTAGTGGTCGAGGTGGTCGGCGTCGACGTTGGTCACGAGGGCGATCGACGTGTCGTAGAGGAGGAACGAGCCGTCGGACTCGTCGGCCTCGACCACGACGAGGTCGTCGGACCCGCCCCGCGCGCTGACCCCGAGGGACTGGATGACTCCCCCGTTGACGAAGCTCGGGTCGTGGCCGGAGGCGAGCAGGGCGGTGACGATCATGCCCGTGGACGTCGTCTTGCCGTGCGCACCGGCGACCGAGACGAGGCGCTGCTCGCCGATCAGCCAGGCGAGGGCCTGCGAGCGGTGGAGGACGGGGATCCCCTTCGCGAGAGCCGCCTGATACTCGGGGTTGTCCTGCCAGAGCGCGCCGGTGACGACGAGCGTGTCCGCCTCGCCGAGGTTGGCCGCATCGTGGCCGATCGACACGACCGCCCCGAGATCGCGGAGCGCCTGCACACCGGGGGTATCGCGGATGTCGGAACCGGTGACGATGTGACCGGCATCGAGGAAGACCCGGGCGATGCCGCTCATGCCGGCCCCGCCGATCCCCACGAAGTGGAGTCGGCCGAGCTCGGCGGGGATCTGCTGCGTGAGGTCGGGCTTGATCATGATCTCTCGTCGTTCGTGGGGGTGTGTCCCGAGGGTGAGGTGCGGGCGGCGTCGATCACGAGATCGACCGTGCGGTCGGTGCCGTCGAGGACTCCGACGGTCGCGGCCTGCACGGCCATGTCGGCGACGCGCGATCGGTCGAGGAGCAGCGGGACGAGAGTCGACGCGACCCACTCGGGTGTGAAGGCGGCGTCGTCGACGAGCACCGCGCCTCCTGCCCCGACGACGTCGGTGGCGTTGTGACGCTGCTCGCCGTTGCCGACCGGGTAGGGGACGAGCGCCGCCGGCAGCCCGAGGGCCGTCAGCTCGCTGACGGTCGCGGAGCCGGCCCGCGAGACGACGAAGTCGGCCGCGGAGAGCGCGAGGTCCATGCGATCGCAGTAGCGCAGGAGGTGGTGGTCGGGCAGGTCGGTCGAGGTCAGGTCGGACTTGGCTCCGGTGATGTGCAGGATCTGCCACCCGGCTCCGATCACCGTCGCCGCCGCCGCCGACATCGTCTCGTTCAGGCGCCGGGCGCCGCTGGAGCCTCCGGTCACGAGGAGGGTGGGCTTCGCGGGGTCGAGTCCGAGCTCGGCCATCGCCTCTCCCCGCCGTGCGGGCCGATCGAGCGTCTCGATCTCGTCACGGAGGGGCATGCCGACCTGACGTCCGTGCCTCATCGACGTGGAGCGGAAGACGGTGCCGACGTGCCGCGTGAGGTACGACCCGAGCACGTTGGCGATGCCGGGCTTCGCATTCGCCTCGTGGACGACGATCGGCACCTTCGAGCGCCAAGCGGCCATGTACGCCGGGGCCGACGCGTAGCCGCCGAATCCGACGACGACGTCGACGTCGTGCTCGTCGAGGATCGCGCGCACGCCGCTGACGGCTCCGACGAGCTTCGACGGGAACCGCAGGGCGGCGGCCGAGGGTTTGCGGGGGAACGGCAGACGGGCGACCGTGAGGAGCTCGTAACCCCGCTGCGGCACCAGCCGGGCCTCGAGCCCCTCCGCCGTTCCGAGCACGAGGATCACGGCGTCGGGCTCCCGTCGACGGAGTCGATCGGCCACGGCGAGCAGGGGGTTCACATGGCCGGCGGTTCCGCCGCCGGCGAGGAGGTACGTCGTCACCGGAGAGACCCTACCCGGCCCGGAGGGCGGCCCCGTTCATGCGCCGACTCCTCCCGTCGCCGGGCGAACGACAGCACGACCCCGATCGCCACGAGCGTGACGATGAGGGCGGAGCCGCCGGCCGATATCAGCGGCAGAGGGACGCCGAGCACGGGCAGGAGGCCGAGGACGACGGCGATGTTGATGAGCGCCTGCCCGATGATCCAGGCGGCGATCGAGCCGGTGACGATCCGCACGAAGGGGTCGTCCGTGCGTCGGATGATCTTGATGAAACCCGTCGCCAGGACGACGAAGAGCGCCAGGACGACGATGGCCCCGATCAGCCCCAGCTCCTCGCCGAGCACGGCGAAGATGAAGTCGTTGTCGGCCTCGGGCAGCCAGGACCACTTGGCCTTCGAGTTGCCGAGTCCCACCCCGAACATCCCGCCGGAGGCGAGGGCCCAGGTGCCGTGGAGCGACTGCCAGCAGATGCCCTGGTAGGCGCTGTCGTCGGTG
Source organism: Frigoribacterium faeni (assembly GCF_007988805.1). GTDB lineage: Bacteria > Actinomycetota > Actinomycetes > Actinomycetales > Microbacteriaceae > Frigoribacterium > Frigoribacterium faeni. The sequence goes on from NZ_BJUV01000002.1 coordinate 128,520, forward strand.
CAGCCCGCCATCCACGCGGCGATCCGGTCGTTGCGGGACGCGGAGCCCGAGGCGATCACCGGGATGACGGCGGCGAGCAGGGCGAGCGGCACCAGGAGGTACCTCAGCTTGATGCCCGCGAACCAGACGGCTCCGAAGACGAGCAGCAGCATGACCATGGTGGTGCCGAGGTCGCCGCCGGCGACGACGAGCCCGACGGCCACGAGCACGACGGGGACGAGAGGGATGGCGAGGTGCCGCCAGTCGTCGAGCAGGTCGCGTTTGACCGCCAGGATCATGCCGAGCCAGATCGCGAGGGCCAGCTTGACGGCCTCCGACGGCTGCGCCGTGAAGGCCCCCAGGTTGACCCAGTTGCGGTTCCCGCCGGACTCGTAGCCGAGCGGGCTGAAGACCAGGAGCTGGAGGAGGACGGCGGCGCCGAGGATGTGCCAGGCCCACCGCTTCCAGAACCAGACGGGGACCCGGGAGACCACGAGCATCAAGGGGATGCCGATCGCCGCGTAGATCCCCTGGCGCACGAACGCCCCGAAGAACGAGGTCTGCCCCGACTGGATGAACGCCTCGACCGACGACGACGACAGCACCATCACGAGGCCGAGGACGACCAGGAACAGCGTCGTGCCGAGGATGAGGAAGAAGGAGCCGGTCTCGGCCGCGAACAGCCGCTTGACCGCGACCACCGCACCCGCCTGACGGTTCGAGGCGGACGAGGCCGAGGCGGTGTCGGACCCGGAGGAGGGACGCGGCCGTCGGCCGACGAGATCAGCCAATCGGCGACGCGGGAGGTCGGACGTCGGGTGGGCCATCGGCCTCGCCTCCCAAGTGCTCGTGGACCGCGGTGGCGAATGCCCGGCCGCGCGCCGTGTAGTCGGTGAACTGATCGAAGGACGCCGCCGCCGGAGCGAGGAGGACGCAGTCGCCGGGGTGGGACGCGTCCGCCGCCAACCGGACGGCCGCCGACATCACGTCTTCAGTGTCGGTGTCGTCCACCTCGAACAGCGGCAGGTCGGGCGCGTGTCGCCCGAAGGCCTCCCGCAGGGCCGACCGGTCGACGCCGATCAGGACCGCCGCCCGCAGCCGCCCGCTCGACTCGCGGATGAGCGGCTCGACGTCGACGCCCTTGAAGACCCCTCCGACGATCCAGACGACGGAGGGGAACGACGCCAGGGAGGCGCGGGCGGCATGGGGGTTCGTCGCCTTCGAGTCGTCGACCCAGGTGACGTCGGCGGACGCCGCCACGACCTCCATCCGGTGGTGGTCGACCCGGAATCCCGCGACCCCGTCGCGCACCGACGACGGCTCGACCCCGGCCGCTCGGACCAGCGCGGCGGCGGCCAGGACGTCGGACACGAGATGGTCGGCACCGAGACCGACGGTCTCGAGGGCGGAGGTCGTGGTCAGCTCGAGAGCGCTCGTCCGACGCTCGGTGAGGAACGCGCGGTCGACCAGCACTCCCCCGTCGTCGCCCGCGACGACCCCGAAGTCGCTGGGTCCGGGAGCGGACGGCCCGAATCCGACCGCGCGACAGCCCTCGGAGACGTCGGCCTGCTCGACCATGCGGAGGGTCGCGTCGTCCTCCTTGTTGTAGAGGCAGGCCACGACCGTGTTCGAGTACACCTTGGCCTTCGCGGCCCGGTACGCGTCGAGTCCGCCGTGCCACTCGAGGTGGTCGTCCTCGAGATTGAGGCAGACCGAGGCGAGCGGCCGGAGCGCGCCCGGCCCCTCGACCGGGAGGTAGTGCAGCTGATGGCTGGACAGCTCAACCACGAGCAGGTCGTTGCCCTCGGGGTCTCGGACGGCGTCGAGCACGGGGACGCCGATGTTGCCGCACGCGGCGGCCCGACGTCCATCGGCGAGGGCCATGGTCGTGGCCAGCTGGGTGGTGGTGGTCTTGCCGTTGGTGCCCGTCACCAGCAGCCAGTCGGCGACCGGCTGCGTCTTGTCGCGGACTCGCCAGGCGAGCTCGATGTCGCCCCACACGGCGGCTCCGCTCGAGGCCGCCCAGACGGCGAGCGGGTGGTGGGGTGCGAACCCGGGTGAGATCACGATCACCTCGGGTGCGAACGCGAGCAGCGCCTCCGGGGGGCCGGCCATGTCCGGGTCGAGCACGAGCTCGGCGCCGATCAGTTGGAGGAGTTCGGCACGGTCGTCGTCGACCTCGGGGGCCAGCACGACGACCCTGGCGCCGAGCTCCGTCAGGGTGTCGGCCACGGAGAATCCGGTGACGCCGAGACCCAGCACGGCGACTCGGAGATCCGACCAGTCGGCGCGCCAGCTGTCGAGACCGTCGAGCCGTTCGGCGAGGCGGGGATCGAGGGAGGAGGAACTCATGAGGTGCGCGAGATCCACTCGAGATAGAAGACGCCCACGCCTGCGGCGACGAAGAGCCCCGCGATGATCCAGAAGCGGACCACGACGGTGACCTCGGCCCAGCCCTTGAGCTCGAAGTGATGATGCAGGGGGCTCATGAGGAAGATCCGCTTGCCCTTCGTGAGCTTGAAGTAGGCGCGTTGCAGGATCACCGAGCCGGTGACGACGATGAACAGGCCGCCGATCAGGACGAGCAGGAGCTCGGTGCGGCTGAGGATCGCGAGGGCGGCCAGGGCGCCGCCGAGTCCGAGCGATCCGGTGTCGCCGAGGAAGATCTGCGCAGGAGAGGTGTTCCACCAGAGGAAGCCGATGAGGCCGCCGCAGATCGCCGCGGCCACGACCGCCAGGTCGAGCGGGTTGGCCACCGTGTAACAGGCCGACCTCGTGGTCTCGTCGAGCCGCGTGCTGAAGCAGGACTGGTTGAACTGCCAGAACCCGATGAAGATGTACGACGCGATCGCAAGGATCGAGGACCCGGTCGCGAGACCGTCGAGCCCGTCGGCGACGTTGACCCCGTTCGAGGTGCTCACCGTGATCAGGACCACCCAGATCAGGAAGAGCCCACCGCCGATGATGCTGCCGAAGAACATGAAGTCGAGCCACGGGATGTCGCGGATGCCGGAGATCCTGGTCGACGCGGGGGTCAGACCGTTCTCGTTGGGGAACGACAGCGCGAGGACGGCGAAGACGGCGCCCACGACCACCTGGCCGATGACCTTCGCCCAGCCGCCGAGGCCGAGGCTCCGCTGGTTGCGGACCTTGAGGAAGTCGTCGAGGAATCCGACCGTGCCGAGCCCGACCATCAGGAAGAGCACGAGCAGGCCGCTCGAGGTGAGTTCGTCCTGGGCACCGAGGTGGCCGACGAAGTAGCCGATCACCGTGCCGAGGATCAGCACGATGCCGCCCATGGTGGCGGTTCCGCGCTTCGTGTGATGCGACTGCGGCCCGTCGTCGCGGATGAACTGCCCCCAGCCGAGGCGGTGGAAGAGCTTGATGAACAGCGGCGTCAGCAGCAGCGTGAAGACCAGCGAGACGGCGCCGGCGATGAGCAGGGCTTTCATTCGGACACCCCCGCCAGACGGTCGCCGAGGAACCGGAGGCCGGCCGACTTGGAGGACTTCACCAGGACGACGTCACCCGCCCGGAGGGTCGGATGGAGGAGGTCGTAGGCCTCGTCGATGGTGTCCACGAGCAGTGATTCTCCGTCCCAGGAGCCTTCGAGGCCCGCTGCCATGTGGATGTGCCGCGCGGCGTGACCGACGACGATCAGCTGTCCGATGTTGAGCCTGACCACGAGTCGCCCGATGCGGTCGTGCTCGTCGCGGGCGAACTCGCCCAACTCGGCCATCTCGCCGAGGACGGCCACGGACCGGTGACCGCTCGGGGTGATCTGGGCCAGGGTCTTGAGCGCGGCCGCCACGGAGTCGGGACTCGCGTTGTAGGCGTCGTTCACGACGGTGACTCCGCCCGGGGCGTCGAAGAGCTCCATCCGCCAGCGCTCGGCCCGGGCGACGCCCTCGAGGACGGTCGCCGCGCGGTCGAGGTCGAGACCCCATTCGCCGGCCACCGACAAGGCGGCCAGGGCGTTCATCACGTGGTGCTCGCCGAGGATGCGCAGCGCGACAGGGCGTCGGAGGTCGCCGTGGGCGAATGTGAAGGTCGTCCCCGTGGCGGAGACCTCGATCTCGGACGCGCGGTAGTCCGCCGTGGGGCTCTGCCCGAAGGTCACGACCCGAGCAGCGGTGACGGAGGCCATGCCGGCGACGCGGTCGTCGTCGGCGTTCAGGATCGCGGTGCCCGTCGTCGGCAGATCGGTCACCATCTCGGCCTTGGCGGCCCTGGTGCCCTCGATGCCGCCGAATCCGCCGGCGTGGGCGAGGCCGACCTTGAGGACGACCCCGGTGTCGGGGCGGGCGATGTCGACGAGGCGGGCGATCTCGCCCGGTCCCGCGGCGCCCATCTCGACGACCAGGTACTCGGTGTCGTCGTCGATGCGGAGCATCGAGATCGGGGCGCCCACGTGGTTGTTGAAGGAGCCCTGCGGTGCGACCGTCGGCGCCAGGTCGGACAGGACCGCGCGGAGCATGTTCTTCGTGCTCGTCTTGCCGTTCGAACCCGTGATGCCGACGACCTTGAGGCGACCGTGACGGCGGACGCGTTCGACGACGGCGGCCGCCAGGCGCGACAGGGCGACGACGCCGTCGTCGACCACCACGGTCGGGACCGAGGTCTCGACGTCGCGTTCGGCGACGATGAGAGCGGCTCCGTTCGACACGGCGGCGTCGACGAAGAGATGACCGTCGGTCACCTCGCCGCGGAGGGCGAAGAACACCGACCCCGGCGTCACCAGACGCGAGTCGGTCTCGACGGAACCGGTCAGGACGATGCCGGCCTGCGCCTCCTCGACCAGGACGCCCTCGGTGATCGAGGCGATCTCGGCAGCGCTGAGGGCGATCATTCGGACCACCCGGCCTCGCGCAGGGCGGCGCGGGCCTCGTCTCGCGCGGAGTAGGGCGTGCGCTCCCCGCGGATGTCGCGGTAGTCCTGGTGTCCGGGGCCGGCCCAGAGGATCGAGTCTCCTTCGCCGACCAACGACACGGCGGTGCGGATGGCCGCCTCGGGCGGGCTGACCTCGTGGATCTCGTGGTCGGGGTAGGCGGCGCGCGCCGCTTCGACCAGGGTGGCCCGGATGGAGGCGGGGTCCTCGAAGCGCGGGTGGTGATCGGTGACGACGAGGATGTCGGAGCCCGCCGCCGCGACCCGTGCCATCTCGGCGCGCTTGGTCGTGTCCCGGTCACCGTCGGCGCCGAAGAGCATGACGACCTTGCCGGGGGTGAAGCGGCGGACGGCCGCGAGGGTCGTCAGGAAGGCGTCCGGGCTGTGCCCGAAGTCGACGTACACGCTCGGGCCGCGGTCGCCCGAGACGCGCTCGGTGCGTCCGGGCAGATACGCGACGATCCCGTGCTCGGCCTCGAGGGCCTGGGAGATCGCACCGAGCTCGAAGCCGGCCTCGACCAGCATGACGATCGCCAGGGCGGCGTTGGCCACCATGTGCCAGCCGATGAGCGGCACGCGGGTCACCAGCGTGCGGTTCTCGGGGCCCGACAGGCGGAACTCGGTGAAGGCCGCCTGCTCGTCGAGGATCTCGACCGTCCAGTCGGCCTCGACGTCGGGGAGGATCGTGATCGTCGTGAGCGGGATGCGGGCGTTGTCGACCACGCGCTGCCCGTAGGGCGAGTCGAGGGAGATGACGGCGCGCTTGGCGCGGTCGGGCTGGAACAGAGGCAGCTTCGCGTGGAAGTACTCCTCCATGTCGGCGTAGTCGTCGAGGTGGTCGTGACTCAGGTTGGTGAACGCGGCCACGTCGAAGACGAGACCGTCGACGCGGTTGCGGCTCAGGGCCTGCGCGCTCACCTCGACGGCGACGGCGCGCACCTCGCTCTCGCGCATGCGGGCCAGGAGGGCGTGCATCTCGCTCGCCTCGGGAGTGGTGAGCCGGCTGACGACCGTCAGGTCGCCGATGTGCCGCTCGGCCGTGCTGCTGAGTCCGGTGACGAGCCCGAGCTGACGGAGGATGCCCTCGAGCAGGTACGAGGTCGACGTCTTGCCGTTCGTGCCGGTCACCGCGAACAGCAGGGGCGAGCCCTCGCCGCCCGTGCGGTAGATCCAGGCCGAGACGTCGCCGAGTGCGGCACGCGGCGAGTCGACGATCACGACCGGCAGACCCGACTCGCGTGCGAGCTCGAGTCCGGCGCGGTCGGTCAGGAGCGCCACGGCACCGCCGTCCCGCGCCTGTCCGGCGAACTCGGCACCGTGACGGTGCGCGCCGGGCACGCCGACGTAGAGGTCGCCGGGGTGGAGGTCCGCCGTGCTCAGCGTGACGCCCGTGACCTCGATGCCGTCGAGGGAACCCTCGTGCTCGAGTCCGAACTCGCTGACCAGTTGGGCGAGAGACCTCGCCGACGGATGTTCCGGTCGAAGAACCGGGGGGATCCGGGCGCTCAAAGAATCCTCTTCTCTCACCAGGTCTCGGGGATGTCCGGTGCCGGCTCCGTCGACGGAGGGACGCGGTACATCTCGAGGACCTGGGACATGATCTTGTTGAAGGTCGGCGCCGCAGCGGCCGACGTCTTGATGGTACTGGGCTTCGTGAAGGTCACGACGACGACGTACTGCGGGTCCTCCGCCGGGGCGATGCCCGCGACCGACACGATGCGATCCGAACCGTAGCCGGTGCCGTCCGACTTCGCCACTTCGGCGGTTCCGGTCTTGGCGGCCACACGGTACCCCGGGATGGTCAAGACGTCCTTGAGGTCGCCGTCGCTGACGACCTTCTCGAGCATGTTGACGGTGGTGTCGGCGGCGTACGGCGAGACCACGCGGGTACCTTCGGTGCTCGGAGTCTGCGAGACCGTCCCGTCGGGCGCCGTGCACTTCTCGACGAGGTTGACGGGCAGCCGCTCGCCGTGGTTCGCGAGGGTCTGGAAGATGCTCGCGAGGTGGACCGCCGTCGTCGAGACGCCCTGGCCGAACATGGAGTTGATGCTCGTCTGCTCGTCCCAGGACGAGACGTCGCGGACACCCTGGGTCGGCTCGCCGAGGAACCCGACCGCCGTCGGCTCGTTCAGTCCGAACTTCACCATGTAGTCGTACCGGGCCTGTGCCGACAGGTTCTCGCCGAGCAGCGAGATGCCGACGTTCGACGAGTCGCGGAGGATGCCGGTGAGGGTGAGGTTCTCGGTCGGGTGGAAGACCGCGTCGTGGATCGAGCCGCCCCAGGGGAAGCTCCGCGAGTACGGCACGGTGGCGGGGCTGGTCGGCGTGGCCGTACCCGAGTCGAGCAGCATGGCGGCCGTCATGGCCTTGAAGGTCGAACCCGGCTCGTAGGAGGCGGTGAAGGCCAGCGACCCGAGGTTGTCGACGGCGGTCCCATCGACGTCGTTCGGGTCGACGGCCGGATAGTCGGCGACGGCCAGCAGACCGGCCGTATCGGCCTTCATCACGACGGCGGTCGCCGACTCCGCCCCTATCGCCTGCGCCTGCTCGGCCAGCGCCTGCTGGGTCATGTACTGGAGGTCCTTGTCGATCGACAGGGTCAGCGAACCACCGGGGACGGCCTTCTTGGTGGTCACCGTGCTGCCCGGCAGCTGCACCCCGTCGGCACCGCGCTCGTAGGTCTCGCTGCCGTTCGTCCCGGCGAGGCACTGATCGGCGCTGAGCTCGAGCCCGGCCTGCGGACCGTCCGTGCCGATGAACCCGGTGAGGTTCCCGGCCACGGAGCCGTTCGGGTAGGTCCGAGCCGACTGACGCTCGTAATAGAGGTACGAGATGCCGCTGTTCTTCAGGTCGCGCACGGCCCGGAACGCGTCGACGTCGACCCCCTTGACCAGGTACGCGAAGTTCGCGGTCGGATCCTTCGTGATGCTCTCGTACATCGCGTCGGCGTCGCCGCCGGTGATCTCGGCGACCTGCGCCATGACCTGCTCGACGGTGAGCGTCGTCTTCGTCTTCTTCCCGTCGGCGTCCGTCTCGGTGATCGTGCGCGTCTTCGCGAATGCGGGTGCCGCCGTGATGTTGTACCGCGTCACGCTCCCGGCGAGGACCGTGCCGTCGGAGGCCAGGATGTCGCCGCGGTCGCCGTAGGTGACCTGACTGATCTCGCGCTTGTTCTGCGACTGGTCGTTGAGCTCGGCCGCCTGGACCAGCTGGATGTCGGCCAGACGGACGACGAACACCGCCACGAGGGCGAAGACCAGGGCCATGGCCACCGTCGCGCGGAGGCGGCGACTGCGGGGGGCTGCGTTCACGAAGGATTCCTCACCGCGGCGGGCCGTGCTGCACCGACCGCTGTCGACTTCCGGTACCCGGGTCGGGTACCGCTAGCGGGTCTGGGGAGCCGCCAGCTGGTTCGGGTCAGACGCTACCGACTGCTCGGCGCTTCCGGCGGTCGCCGCGCCCGTCGACGCGGAGTCGGTCGTGGTGGCGGCTGCGGCCGTCCCCGCGGCGGCTGCGGCCGCGGTGTCGCCGGCGGTCGACGCCGTGGCCAGCGGCACACCGTCGAGCAGCGTGTTGGGGATCAGGTTGTCGGTGCCGTCGGCGGTGCCGTCGGCCGGTGAGGGGTCGCCGTGGACGGCGCCCGTGGCGGGGTCCAGGTAGACGGGGTTCGAGTTGCGGACCATGCCGAGCTTCTCGGCGTTGTTGGCGAGGTTCTGCGGCGACGACAGGACATCGAGTCGTTCGGAGAACTTCTGCTGATCGCGGGTGAGCTCGGTCTGCTCGGCCTGAAGGGCCGAGATCTTGTAGGCGCCGTCGCTCAGCGCGATGCTGATGGCCAGCTGGGTCAGCAGCAGGACGAACAGGGCAGCCGTGGCCACGAGGGCGTAGGCGATCTTCGGACGTGCGCGCCGTTGAGCCCGGCTCGTGACGATCTCGACCGCAGGCGTGCGGGGCGCACGGCTGGGCTCGGCGAGCGGAGTCGGGTCGACGAAGGCGAATTCGCTGCTCATGCTGTTCTCCGGATTCGTTCGGCTGCCCGAAGGCGGACGGGTTTGGCGCGGGGGTTGCGGTCGATCTCGTCGGCCGAGGCGAGTTCGGCGCCTCGCACCAGCAACCGGAAGTCGGGACGGTGCTCCGGCAGCTCGATCGGCAGCCCCTGGGGGGCGGTCGAGGTCGTCCGCGCCGCGAGCTCTCGTTTGACGAACCGGTCTTCGAGCGACTGGTACGCGAGGACGACGATCCGTCCGGACTCCGCGATCCGGTCGAGGGCCACCGGGACCGCGGCCTCGAGCGACGCGAGTTCGCCGTTGACCTCGATCCGCAGGGCCTGGAAGACGCGCTTCGCCGGATGACCCGCCCGCTGCAGCGCCATGGGCGTAGCGGCGATGAGCAGGTCGACCAGTTCGCCGCTGCGGGTGAGGCGGGCCTCGGCCCGGTGCTCGACGATGCGACGCGCGTATCGGGGCGCCAGCTTCTCTTCGCCGTACTGGTAGAAGATGCGACGGAGCTCCGACTCGGGGTACTCGGCGAGGACGGTCTCGGCGGTGACCGGGGACGTCGGGTCCATGCGCATGTCGAGAGGCGCGTCCTTCGAGTACGAGAACCCTCGTTCGACGCGGTCGAGCTGAAGGGAGGACACGCCGAGGTCGAAGAGCACGCCGTCGACGACGTCGATGCCCAGACCGTCGAGAGCCTCGCCGATGCCGTCGTACGTGGTGTGCACGAGGCGCGCCCGGTCGCCGAAGGGTCGGAGGCGCTCCCCCGCGATCTCGAGCGCCTGGGTGTCGCGGTCGAGTCCGACGACGGTCAGCTCCGGGAACGCGGTCAGCATGGCCTCGCTGTGTCCGCCCATGCCGAGCGTGCAGTCGACGGCGACGGCGCCCGGGCGGCCGAGGGCCGGTGCGAGCAGCTCGAGGGTGCGCTCGAGGAGGACGGGGGTGTGGATCTGTTCTGCCATGGCGATGTCGGCCTGTGTTCCCTGGCCCTGATCCCCATCCGTCCCGACCTGGCACCGGGGAAGGTGCGCCAGGGCGGACGGCTGGGAGTCAGGGCCGAGGACCTAGAAGAGGCCGGGGATCACCTCCTCCGTCGTGTTGGCGAACGCGGCCTCCTGGGCCTCGTAGTAGGTGTTCCAGGCATCGGTCGCCCAGATCTCGGCGCGGTTCCCGGCACCGATGACGGTGAGGTCCCGGCCGAGAGCCGCGTAGTCGCGGAGCTGGGCGGGGATGGTGACGCGGTTCTGCTTGTCGGGGATCTCGTCGCTGGCACCCGAGAGGAACAGACGCATGTAGTCGCGGCCTTCCTTGCTCGTGATGGGGGCCTGACGGATCCGCGTGTGCATGTCCTCGAACTCGCGCTGACTGAAGACGTAGACGCAGCGCTCCTGCCCACGGGTCATGACGAGGCCCGAGGCCAGTTCGTCACGGAATTTCGCGGGGAGGATGATGCGGCCCTTCTCGTCGAGCTTGGGCGAATAGGTGCCGAGGAACATGCGTCTCTTCCCCCTTCACCCCGCGCCCGGTGGTGGCACGTGCCTCCACTTTACTCCACAACCCACCACCAGACAACGAAACGCCCCCTTCTGGGCACAGAAAGAAACCCTCGATGCCCGGAATGCCGGGCGATCGAGGGGTGGAGGGAAAGGGAACACGGAAGGAGCCCGAGGAGGGACGGGGCATGCGGGGCGGGATCGCCGCGGGGGGTCGCGGTCCGGCAGAACCCCCGGAAGACGACGAAAGGGGCCGGCCGCGAGGCCGACCCCTGAGGTCGTGGAGAGAAGTGGAGGCGCGCTGCCCCGGCGGGCTACTGCCGGCCGTCGCCGTCGTTGCGACGGTCCCAGCGCTCGTTGAGACGATCCATCATGCTGCCGTTGGATCCGGCTCGGGAGGCTCCGGGTCGTGAGCCGGCCGTACGCGGCGGTGTGGGTGCCGACGGGATCGAGCCGCCCTTCCGCCGAGGCGGCGCGATGGCGAACAACGCGCCCCCGACCACGAGGACGAAGCCGAGCACGCCGACCAGGGGCTGACGGAAGATGACGCCGGTGACGATGACCGCGATGCCCAGCAGCCCGGCGAGCACGCCGACGACCACGAGGGTGTAGTTCGGTCGGCCACGGCGGGTGCCGACGGTCGCCACGAAGTCGGAGTCGTTGCTGTAGAGACTCCGCTCCATCTCTTCGAGGAGCCGCTGCTCCTGTTCGGAAAGTGGCATCTTGTTGTTCCCTTCGAGCACAGGCCCTACGACCTCGGGATCGACGCGTATGAGTACGTGTGAGTGTATGCCTGCGTGCTGTGGCTAGGCTAGGCAGCGTGGCTGAGAGTACGCGGTTAGTGGACGTGGTTCAAGAGCGGATCGACCGGTTCCTCGAGAGGCAGCGTCCGGTGCTCCGGACGATCGCCCCGGACCTCGATCCGTTCGCCCTCTTCTCGAGCGATCTGCTCCAGGGGGGCAAGCGGTTCCGGGCGCTGTTCTGCTACTGGGGATGGCAGTCCGTCGCCGGGCTCGACACCGGCTTCGACCCCCTGGGCAGCCCGCCCGACGAGAGGGCCCTCGAGGCCGTGATGAGCGCCTCCACGGGCCTCGAGTTCTTCCACGCCGCCGCCCTGGTGCACGACGACATCATGGACAACTCGGACACCCGTCGGGGGCTCCCGGCCGCCCATCGAAGGTTCGAGCGCCTCCATCGCGAGGGCTCCTGGCTCGGCGAACCGGGCTCGTTCGGGACGTCCGGCGCTCTCCTGATGGGTGATCTGCTGCTGGCCTGGAGTGACGAGCTGGTCTCCTCGGCCTTCGACGACCTGCCCTCCCGCGACGCCGCCCGAGCGGCCCGAGCCGAGTTCAACCGGATGCGCACCGAGGTCACGGTGGGCCAGTACCTCGACATCCTCGAGGAGAGCGCCTGGCGGACCGTGCCCGACATCGACCTGCTCCCCCGGGCCCAGCGCGTCATCGTCTACAAGTCCGCCAAGTACAGCGTCGAGGCCCCCCTGACCATCGGAGCCGCGATGGCCGGAGGGTCGCCGCAGGCCCTCGAGTCGCTCCGTCACTTCGGACTCCCCCTGGGCATCGCCTATCAGCTGCGCGACGACCTCCTCGGCGTCTTCGGCGATCCCGAGGTGACCGGCAAACCCGCCGGAGACGACCTGCGCGAGGGCAAGCGCACCGTCCTCGTGGCGACGGCCCGCCGGGCCCTCCCGCCGGGTGCGGTCCGGTTGCTCGACGAGCTCCTGGGCGACCCGGAGCTCGACGACGACCAGATCGCCATGCTGCAGGCGACCCTGCGCGATTCCGGAGCCGTCGACGCCGTCGAGCAGTCGATCGCCGATCAGGTCGAACGAGCGAACCACGCTCTCGAGCGGTCGGAGCTCTCGCCCTCCGCCCGGGCGCAGCTGAGCCGCCTGGCGGACACCGTCACGCGACGCACCTCCTGACCCGACGGCGGACCCGGGGGTCAGAGCAGGCTCTGCGCCACTCGTCGGACCTCGGCCTTGCGACCGGCGAGCAGGGCGGCGATGGGTGCGGCATCCAGGGAGTCGTCGTTGGACATCAGCCAGTCGAGGGCCTCGTCGTCGTCGAAGCCGTTGTCGGCGAGCACGGTCAGGGTCCCCCGGAGCTCGGGCCGGGGCTGGCCGTCGTCGCCGATGAAGATCGCCGGCGTGCGGAGAGCACCGTCGACCCGTGTTCCGACGAGAGCGTGCTCATCGAACAGGCGCCGGACACGGCTGACGCTCGAGCCGGTCCTCTCCACGAGATCGGGCACGGCCAGCCACTCGGTGTCGGCGAACCAGGGGCGCTGAGAGAGATCGGTCACCGGACAACCTTGCCACGCCCGGGCTGGTCGCGACGACGGCACGGCGTCGAGGTCACTCCCGTCACATACGTCACCCGAGCCTCATTGATTGACTTGACACACCAGCTGTGTCACTTTGATAGCTTCGAGACACGCCGTCGCGGATCAGGATGACGACGTGCCTGCCCCCGAGACACGAGGATCACCTCATGAACGACAGCCCCGCGACCAGCGCCTTCGGGCCGATCGACTCCGTCGATCACGACCGCCGTGCCAGCGGACGCCTCGCGCGCTCCATGCTGAACACGGTGCCGATCATGCTCGTGGGATCGATGGCCCTCGGCCTCGGCCTCACCGGGCCGATCGCATCGCTCGATCACGCACCCGAGCGCGTGAAGAAGCCCCAGGCGGCTCCGAAGCCCGTCCTCCCGGCGATCGAGACGGCCGGCACGACCGTCGTCGAGACCGACGACGCCGTCGTCGAGCTGGCCGCAGCCCGTGCCTCCGTCATCGCCCCGTCGAGCTACACGGTGAAGTCCGGCGACACCGTCGCGACCATCGCCGGCTCGTTCGGCCTGAGCACCGCCAGCGTCCTGGCACTCAACGGACTCAGCTGGAAGTCCACGATCTTCCCCGGCCAGAAGCTGAGCCTGACCGCGGGCGGCGCCTCCGCTCCTGCGGCCCGCGCCTCCACGTCCTCCTCGCCATCGGGCAGCTACACGATCGCCCGCGGCGACACCATCAGCTCCATCGCGGGGGCCCACGGAGTGAGCACGTCGTCGCTGCTGTCGGCGAACGGCCTCGCCTGGTCGAGCATCATCTACCCCGGTCAGAAGCTGAGCATCCCCGGCCGATCCGCCCAGGCCCCCTCCTCCGCCGCCCCCCGCACCGCCGATTCGACGGCCTCGGGCTCGACCTACACGATCAGGTCCGGCGACACCCTCGGATCGATCGCGTCGGCCACGGGGACGACCGTGTCCGCGCTCCTCTCCGCCAACGGCCTCCGCTTCACGAGCACCATCTACGCGGGCAAGAAGCTGACCATCCCGGGGCGCGGGGCATCCGCGACGACCACCGTCGCGGCCACGTCGGCCACCCCGCTGTCGACGGGCACCACTCTCAGCGCCGAGCAGCAGCGGAACGCGCGCACCATCATCGCGGTCGGACGGCAGATCGGCGCCGGCGACCGAGCCATCGTCATCGCTCTCGCCGCCGCCGCGCAGGAGTCCAGTCTGCGCAACATCGACCACGGCGACCGCGACTCGGTCGGGCTGTTCCAGCAGCGTCCGAGCACGGGCTGGGGCACCGCGTCGCAGCTCACCGATCCGGTGCACGCGACCAAGCTCTTCTTCGGCGGAGCCACGAACCCCAACAAGGGGTTCACCCGAGGACTCCTGGACGTGCCCGGCTGGTCGTCGATGTCGCTGACCGGTGCGGCGCAGGCCGTCCAGCTGTCGGCCTTCCCGACGGCGTACGCCAAGTGGGAGGCCCCTGCGGCCTCCTGGCTCGCCGCCCTCGGTTGAGTTCTCGGGCCGCCCCCGGCGGTCACTTCGGACCGGTGCGGTGAGTTGTCGCCGCGCGACGCGCCGGAGTCCGTAAAATCAGCGGCGTGAGCGTGAACCAGACTGACCCGATGATCGGCCGGCTCATCGACGACCGCTATCAGGTCCGTTCACGCATCGCCCGCGGCGGCATGGCCACCGTCTACCTCGCCACCGATCTGCGCCTCGAACGTCGCGTGGCCATCAAGATCATGCACGGACACCTGGCGGACGACGCCTCCTTCAAGGAGCGCTTCATCCAGGAGGCGCGATCGGCGGCTCGACTCGCCCACCCGAACGTCGTCAACGTCTTCGACCAGGGCCAGGACGACGACTCGGCCTATCTCGTCATGGAGTATCTGCCGGGCATCACCCTCCGCGAGCTCCTCCAGGACCACAAGGTCCTGACCGCCGAGCAGGCGATGGACATCATGGAGGCCGTGCTGGCCGGTCTCGCCGCCGCCCACCGAGCGGGCATCGTGCACCGCGACCTGAAGCCCGAGAACGTCCTCCTGGCCGACGACGGGCGCATCAAGATCGGCGACTTCGGCCTCGCACGAGCCGCCACCGCGAACACCGCCACCGGCGCGGCCCTCCTCGGCACGATCGCCTACCTGTCCCCCGAGCTCGTCACCCGGGGCATCGCCGACACGCGCAGCGACATCTACGCGCTCGGGATCATGCTCTTCGAGATGCTCACCGGCGAGCAGCCGTACAAGGGCGAGCAGCCGATGCAGATCGCCTACCAGCACGCCAACGACACCGTGCCCGCACCCAGCACGACCAACCCCTCGGTACCGGTCGAACTCGACGAGCTCGTCCTCTGGGCCACCGCCCGGGACCCCGAGCACCGGCCCCGCGACGCCCGTGCGCTGCTCGACCAGCTCCTCGACGTCCAACGCGCGCTGGCGGACCCGTCGGGCCCGCCCGTCGGTCGGACGATGGTCCTGCCTTCCGCGACCGCGACCGCGGTCCTCCCCGACTCGGGCTCGGGCACGGGGGCGAGCACCGGCGAGACGCAGATCCTCCCGAAGGCCCGGCACCGCACCGGACCGATCGGGCCGGAGACCGACAGCAACGCCGACCGGCTGCGCACGGCCGCCGCGCGTCGTCACCGCCGCGGAGCCGCCTGGTTGGTGATCGTCGTGGTCCTCGCTCTGCTCGTCGGCGGCGTCGGCTGGTGGTTCGGCTCCGGACCGGGAGCCCAGGCGGAGGTGCCCGACGTCTCCGGCCAGGACCCGGCCGCCGCCGCCGCCCAGCTGATCCAGGCCGGGTTCGAGGTCGACTCCGAGAACCGGAGCGACTTCTCGCCCGTCGTCCCCGCGGGTCAGGTGACGGCCACCGACCCCGACGCGTCGAGCCGGCTGCAGAAGGGCTCGACCGTCACCATGGTGGTCTCGCAAGGGCCCCGTCAGCTCGAGGTGCCCCAGGTCGTGGGCGGGTCGATCGACGATGCCCGTCAGGCGCTCTCCGACTTCTCCGTGCGCGACCCGTCGCAGCAGTTCGACGAGAAGGCCGAGGGAACGGTCCTGGGCATCGCGGGGGTGGGGGCGGACGGCAACGCCGTCGACCTCTCCGGCGGAGGCCAGTACGGCGAGCAGCAGCCGATCGACCTCACGGTCTCGCTCGGCCCCGTCCCCGACGTCGTCGGCCAGACCGTCGAGCAGGCGCAGGCGACGCTGCAGTCCGTCGAGCTCGCCGGCGTCGAGTCCGGCCGCGAGTACAGCGGCACGATCGACGCCGGTTCCGTCATCCGCTCCGAGCCCCAGGTGGATGGCCCCGTCCGGCCCGGAGACACCCTGAACCTCGTCGTCTCGGACGGCCCCGCACCCATCACGGTTCCCGATGTGACGGGGAAGACGATCGATGAGGCGACCGCGGAGCTGCAGGGCCTGGGCCTCCGGGTCGCGTACGACGCGTGCCGCAACTTCACGTGCGCCTTCTACGACTGGGAGGCCTCGCTCCCGGTCACGGCGACTGATCCCGGCGCCGGCGGCATCGCCTACGCCGGATCGACGGTCGCCCTCAGCTACCGCGTCGAGTGACGCGAGCCGCGGCGCCTGGACGACGATCGCCCCCGTCGACTGTCGACGGGGGCGATCGGACCGCAGGAGGCGCGGGTCAGTTCTGGGCGAGCTCCTCGGCCACCAGGAACGCCAGCTCCAGCGACTGCATGTGGTTGAGC
Source organism: Frigoribacterium faeni (assembly GCF_007988805.1). Taxonomy (GTDB): domain Bacteria; phylum Actinomycetota; class Actinomycetes; order Actinomycetales; family Microbacteriaceae; genus Frigoribacterium; species Frigoribacterium faeni. The sequence continues at coordinate 144,901 of NZ_BJUV01000002.1, forward strand.
CGGGGATCGCAGAGCGACTCGTAACGGGTCGCCAACGTCGCCTCGTCGATGTGCTCGGAGCCGCCGAGGCACTCCGTGACGTCGTCTCCGGTCAGCTCGATGTGGATGCCGCCGGGGTGCGTCCCCGCGGCCCGGTGGGCCTCGAAGAAGCCCTTGACCTCGTCCATGATCTCTTCGAACCGTCGGGTCTTGTACCCCGTGGGGGTGGTCAGACCGTTGCCGTGCATCGGGTCGCTGACCCAGAGCGGCGTCGCGTCGGCCTTCTTGATCGCCTCGAGGAGCGGCGGGAGCGCATCGCGGATCCTGCCCGCCCCCATGCGCGTGATGAAGGTCAACCGCCCGGGCTCGCGGTCCGGGTCCAGCTTGTCGATCAGACGGAGCATGTCGTCGGGGGTGGTGCTCGGCCCGAGCTTGACGCCGAGCGGATTGCGCACCCGGGAGAGGAAGTCCACGTGCGCACCGTCGAGGTCGCGTGTGCGCTCACCGATCCAGACGAAGTGGGACGACAGGACGTACGGGTCTCCGGTGCGCGAGTCGATCCGCGTCATCGGGCGCTCGTAGTCCATCAGCAGCCCCTCGTGGCTGGTGTAGAACTCGACGCGCTTGAGCTCGTCGAAGTCAGCCCCCGCGGCCTCCATGAACCGGATGGCCTTGTCGATCTCCTTGGCCAGGTGCTCGTAGGCCGCGTTGGCGGGGTTCGCGGCGAAGCCGCGATTCCAGCTGTGCACCTGGCGGAGATCGGCGAAACCACCCTGCGTGAAGGCGCGGATCAGATTGATGGTCGACGCCGAGGTGTGGTATCCCTTCACCAGTCGAGCCGGGTCGGCGCGACGGGACTCGGGGGTGAAGTCGTACCCGTTCACGATGTCGCCTCGGTAGGCGGGCAGGGTCACGCCGTCACGCGTCTCGCTGTCGCTCGATCGCGGCTTGGCGAACTGACCGGCCATGCGGCCCATCTTGATGACCGGCATGGAGGCGCCGTAGGTCAGCACGACGGCCATCTGGAGGATGGTCTTCACCCGGTCGCGGATCTGGTCGGCGGTGGCGCCGGCGAACGTCTCGGCGCAGTCGCCGCCCTGCAGGAGGAACGCCTCGCCTCGCGCGGCCGAGGCCAGTCGCGAACGGAGCGTGTCCACCTCGCCCGCGAAGACGAGCGGCGGGAGCGTGGCGATCTCGGCGGAGGCGGCCTCCAGCGCGGAGGCGTCGGGCCACGACGGCTGCTGCTTGATGGGGAGCGTGCGCCAATAGTCGAGCCCCGCGATGACGTCGGTGTCGGACGTTGCGAACGGTTCGCTGAGCTGGGTCACGGTCTTCCTCGAGGGCGTCGTGGGACGTCGGGACCGGTCGATCCCGACGTACGAGCCTACCGCGAACCGCCCGTGCGCTTCTCCTTGACGCTGGACGCGTAGACGTCGGCGTACTCCTGGCCGCTGAGCGCGTTCAGCTCGTACATGATCTCGTCGGTGATCGAACGGAGGATGAAGCGGTCGCCCTCCATCCCCTCGAAGCGGCTGAAGTCGAGGGGCTCTCCGAAGACGACGCCGACCCGGCGGATCTTGGGGATCCTGGTGCCGGTCTTCATCACCTTCTCGGTGTCGATCATGGCCACCGGGATCACGGGGACGTGCCCCTCGAGGATCATGCGCGCCACTCCGGTCCGCCCCCGGTAGAGCCGGCCGTCGGGGCTGCGGGTCCCCTCGGGGTAGATGCCGAGCTGCTCGCCCCGTCCGAGGACCGAGAGCCCCGTCGCGAGCGAGGCCTCCGACGCCTTGCCCCCCGACCGGTCGATCGACAGCTGACCCGTGGCGGTGAAGAAGAGGCGCATCGCCCACCCCTTGACGCCCTTGCCGGTGAAGTAGTCGCTCTTGGCGAGGAATGAGATCCGTCGGTCGAGGGCGAGCGGCAGGAAGATCGAGTCGACGAACGAGAGGTGGTTGCTCGCGAAGATGACCGCACCCGAGCGCGGGACGTGCTCCGCCCCGCGGACCCAGGGACGGAAGATCGACAGCACCAGCGGCGTCGCGATGAGCGTCTTCAAGAACCAGTAGAGCATCGATGCCCCTCTCGTCGGACGGTGGTGGACCCGGGCCGAATCTACAGGCCGGTGGCGTGGAGCCGAGCGAGGTCGGCGGCGCCGACCACGCCCGCGTCGTTGACGAGCTCCGCGATCACGAACTCGGGTACGGGGTGGTAGCCGCGTGCGGGCAGGTGCTCGAGGTAGGCCTGGCGGACGGGCGCGAGGAGGAGCTCGCCCGACTGGGCCACCCCGCCGCCGAACACGAAGACCTGCGGGTCGAGGACGGCGCTGAGCGAGGCGGCCGCCTGGCCGAGCCAGCCGCCGAGCTCGCGCAGCGCCTCGAGGGCGCCGGGGTCGCCGGCCTTCATGAGCTCGCTGACGTCGTGGCCGGTGAGCTCGCCCTTGGCCTCACGGACGGCCGCGAGGGCGGCTCCCGCGCCGGGACGGTCGGCGACCTCACCCGCCATGCGCAGGAGGGCGCGACCCGAACCGTACTGCTCGATGCAGCCGCGGGCGCCGCAGCCGCAGGGCAGCCCGCCGGGGACCACGCGCATGTGCCCCAGCTCGCCGCCGGTGCCGAAGCCGCCGCGGAGGAGACGGTCCTGGGCGACGATCGCGCCGCCCACCCCCGTGCCGATGGTGAGCATGGTCATGTCGCTCGCCAGCCGGCCGGCCCCGAAGCGGAACTCCGCCCAGCCCGCCGCGTTGGCGTCGTTGTCGATGGTGATGTGCAGGTCGAGACGCTCGGAGAGACGGGCCCGCAGCGGCTCGTTGCGCCACGCGATGTTCGGCGTGTAGTAGACGGTCGACTGGGCGGCGTCGATGAAGCCGGGGGCTGCGACGCCGGCGGCGACGACGTCGCCGTGCTCGGCCTGCAGCGCGCGCACCATCTCGACCACGGCGTCGACGATCGCGGCCGAGTCCCCGGCGGGGGTGGGCACCCGACGCTCGGTGACGATCTCACCCAGCTCGGTGACCACGCCACCCGCGATCTTGGTTCCGCCGATGTCGATTCCGATTGCCTGCACGAGCGTCGAGTCTATCCCGGGCGTCCGTGGCGCCCGCCACCACGCCGGGACCACCGCCCGCTAGGGTGAAGAGGACCACATCGTTCGGTACCGAAGGAGCTGCCGTGAACGAACACACCGTCCCCCTCGCCGTGGAGCCCGACGTGAACGCCAATGCGACCGACCTGCTGATCGACCGCGCGAAGGCCACGCCCGACGCCGCCCTGTTCTCCGTGCCCGACGGCGTGGGAGGCTGGGCCGACGTCACCGCAGCCGAGTTCCTCCATCAGGTGCGGGCTCTCGCCAAGGGCCTCATCGCCTCGGGCATCGCTCCCGGCGACGTCGTCGGCCTCATGTGCCGCACCCGCTACGAGTGGACCCTCGTCGACTTCGCCACGTGGTTCGCCGGGGCGCTGCTCGTCCCCGTCTACGAGACGTCGTCGCCGAGCCAGGTCCACTGGAACCTCAGCGACTCCGGTGCCGTGGCCGTGATCCTCGAGACGGCGGACCACTTCGCCCGGTTCGACGAGGTGCACCCGGAGCTGCCCGACGTGGCGAACGTCTGGCAGATCGACCTGGGGGATCTCGACAAGCTCGCGGCCGCCGGCGCCGGCGTCGCCGACGAGGAGCTCGAACGGCGCCGGAGCGCCGCGGGTCCGTCGGATCTCGCGACGATCATCTACACGTCGGGGACGACCGGCCGCCCTCGTGGCTGCATGCTGACCCACGCCAACTTCGTCGAGACCAGCCGCAACGCCGCCGTCGCGATGGCCGACGTCGTCGCGCCGGGCTCCTCCACGCTCCTCTTCATCACGACGGCCCACGTGTTCGCGCGCTTCATCGCGGTGATGTCGGTCCACGCGGGTGTCCGGGTCGGGCACCAGGCCGACACGAAGCAGCTGCTGCCCTCGCTCGCGTCGTTCCGCCCGTCGTTCCTCCTCGCCGTCCCGCGGGTCTTCGAGAAGGTGTACAACTCGGCCGAGCAGAAGGCCGAGGCCGGAGGCCGCGGCGCCATCTTCCGCCGTGCCGTCGCCGTCGCGATCGCCCACAGCAAGGCCCTCGACGAGGGAGTCGTCCCGCTCGGCCTGCGACTGCGGTTCGCGCTCTTCGACCGGCTCGTGTACAGCAAGCTCAAGAAGGCCATGGGCGGCAACATCCGGTACGCCGTCTCGGGTTCCGCCCCGCTGGGCACACGACTCGGCCACTTCTTCCGCAGCCTGGACATCCGCATCCTCGAGGGATACGGCCTCACCGAGACCACGGCGCCCGCATCCGTCAACCTCGTCACGCGGTTCAAGATCGGCACGGTCGGTCCGGCCCTGCCCGGCGTGACGCTGCGCACCGACGACGACGGCGAGGTCCTGATCAAGGGCGAGAACGTCTTCGCCGGCTACTGGAAGGATCCGGAGGGCACCGCCGAGGTGCTCCGGGACGGCTGGTTCCGCACGGGAGACCTGGGGTCGCTCGACTCCGACGGCTACCTGACGATCACCGGGCGGAAGAAGGAGATCATCGTCACCGCGGGAGGCAAGAATGTCGCGCCCGCCGTGTTGGAAGACCCGATCCGTGCGAACCCGCTCGTGGCGCAGGTGGTGGTCGTCGGAGACCAGAAGCCCTTCATCTCGGCGCTCGTCACCCTCGACACGGAGATGCTCCCGGTCTGGCTCAACAACGCGGGAGAAGCGGCCGACATGCCGCTGGCCGAGGCCGCGGAGCACCCGAAGGTGCTCGCCGAGATCCAGCGTGCGGTCGACGAGGCCAACACGGCGGTGTCGCGCGCGGAGTCCATCCGGAAGTTCGTCGTCCTGCCCGTCGAGCTGACCGAGCAGAGCGGCCATCTGACCCCGAAGATGAGCGTCAAGCGAGCCGTGGTGCTGAAGGACTTCGCACCGCAGATCGGTGATCTCTACACGGTGTTCCCGAGCACCGAGTCGGTCCGCACGGTCACTCCCCCGACGCGCTGAGGCGCGACGTCGGACGAGGTGTCGGGCGACCCCGCACCAGGGCGTCATCCGTCAGGAACGCCACCAGTCGCTCGTCCGGATCTCTCGCATGGCCTCGCGCCGGGTCTCCGGTTCGAGGGTCATGACGTAGAGGGTGCCGTCGAGGTGGTCCGTCTCGTGCTGCAGGGCCTGGGCCATGAGCCCCGTCCCCTCGAGCACCACCTTCTGACCGTCGAGGTCGAGCCCCTCCACCCGGGCGTACGACCACCGGGGCGTCGGGAACCAGAAGCCGGGCACCGAGAGGCAGCCCTCGTCGACGAGCTCCTTCTCGCCGGAGACCTCGACGATGACGGGGTTCAGCACGTAGCCGACCTCGCCGTCGACGTTGTAGCTGAAGGCGCGCAGATTCACCCCGATCTGGCTCGCGGCGACGCCCGCCCGACCGGGCTCGCGGACGGTGTCGAGAAGGTCGTTCACGAGGGACGCCAGTCGGGGATCGCCGATCGTGACGGGGTCGGACGGCGACCGGAGGACCGGGTCTCCGAACAGACGGATGGATCTCACGCTCACGGCGTGCACCTCCTGGTTCGTGGGGCGGGGTGGAGTGGGACACCAGAATGCGTCTCGTCGACGTGGCTTTTAGGTGCTTCAACAGTAGTGAAGGTATCGTGTGGCGCGTGCATGTACTCAGCGTCAGCTCTCTCAAGGGGGGCGTCGGCAAGACGACCGTGACGCTCGGACTCACGTCGGCTGCCTTCGCCAAAGGCCTCAGGACCCTCGTCGTCGACCTCGATCCGCAATCGGACGTCTCGACCGGCCTCGACATCACCGTCGCGGGGCACCTCAACGTGGCCGACGTCCTGGCGTCTCCGAAGGAGAAGACCGTCCGGGCCGCCATCGCCCCCAGCGGCTGGACCAAGGGCCGTCAGGGCAAGATCGACGTCATGATCGGCAGTCCGTCGGCGATCAACTTCGACGGCCCCCACCCCTCCATCCGCGACATCTGGAAGCTCGAGGAGGCCCTCGCCAACGTCGAGGCCGACTACGACCTCGTCCTGATCGACTGCGCCCCCTCCCTCAACGCCCTCACCCGCACGGCCTGGGCGGCCTCCGACCGCGTGACGGTCGTGACGGAGCCCGGGCTGTTCAGCGTCGCCGCCGCCGACCGCGCCCTCCGCGCCATCGAGGAGATCCGTCGCGGCCTGTCTCCCCGCCTGCAGCCCCTCGGCATCATCGTCAACCGCGCTCGTGTCCAGTCCGTCGAGCACCAGTTCCGCATCAAGGAGCTCCGCGACATGTTCGGACCTCTCGTGCTGAGCCCCCAGCTGCCCGAACGGACGTCGCTGCAGCAGGCCCAGGGAGCCGCGAAGCCTCTGCACGTCTGGCCTGGCGAGAGCGCCCAGGAGATGGCGCGCAACTTCGATCAGCTCCTCGAGCGCATCATGCGGACGGCGAAGATCGGCGACTACGCCGAGCCGGCCACCCGATAGGTCGCCGTCGGCGCGACCGGCGGCGGACGCCGACAGGCTCCGAGACGAGACGAGCCTCCACCCGATCGGGTGGAGGCTCGTTCTCCGTCGTGGACGGTCGGTCAGCTGGCGCGGGAGTCGCGTCGAGCAGCGAGCTCGTCGGCGGGATCCGCAGCCGGCGTGCTGTCGAGCTCGACGAGGCTCGACTCGACCTCGCGGAGCACCTTGCCGACCGCGATGCCGAAGACACCCTGACCCCTGCTCACGAGGTCGATGACCTCGTCGTTCGACGTGCACAGGTAGACGCTCGCCCCGTCCGACATGAGGGTCGTCTGGGCGAGGTCGCTGACGCCCGACTCACGGAGCTGATTGACGGCCGTGCGGATCTGCTGCAGCGAGATGCCCGTGTCGAGGAGGCGCTTGACGAGCTTGAGGACGAGGATGTCGCGGAAACCGTAGAGACGCTGGGAACCGGAGCCTGCGGCCCCGCGGATGGTGGGCTCGACGAGTCCGGTCCGCGCCCAGTAGTCGAGCTGCCGGTAGCTGATGCCTGCCGCGCGAGCAGCGACGGTGCCGCGGTAACCGCTGTCGGCGTCCAGGTCGGGCATCCCGTCGGTGAACAGCAGACCCAGCTCGTAGCGGGATCCCTCGGGGGAACCTGACTCACTCATGCAGCTGCCTTCCACTGTTGTTCGTCCACACCCGCAACATTCAATGTCGGGTTGATGGTTTGACCTGGACCCACGGTACCCACATCTGGACGTCCACCCGGCGACATTCGCTCGGTGCCCCCGGCGTGTCGAGGATATTCCTCGCGACGGCCGCCGTCTACGTGTCGAGACGGTCGAGGGCCGACCGGACGAGCGCGCGACGCACGACGTCGAGCTGCTCGGCGAGCTCGCGGGAGAGCTCGGCGACCCGGGCCCGGCCCGCCGAATCACGGCGCCGGGCCACCGAGGCCACGGCGGATTCGATGAGGTCGAGCTCCCGTTCGGCGGCGACACGGACGGTGCGGAGGTGACGGGGTTCGATTCCCGTCTTCGTGAGCTCGACGAGGGCCGTGAGCATGGTCACCGAGTCGTCGCCGTGGAACTCGGCGGCCGGCAGCAGGGACGCCGCCACGGCATCGTCGAGCAGAGCACGGGTCGCGCCGGTCTGCGCGACCAGCTCGTCTCGCGATAGCCGACGCGGGCTCGTCACCAGGGAGACCGAGCCCGCCCCCGCGGGCAGGGCCGTCGGACGCCCTGCGTCGAGGTCGGCGAGGTGCTGCCTGATCACCTTCAACGGCAGGTAGTGATCGCGTTGCAGACCGAGGATGAACCGCAGCCGCTCGACGTCGACGGACGAGAACTTGCGATAGCCCGACGGCGTGCGCACCGGCGTCACGAGCTCGCGCTCCTCGAGGAAGCGCAGCTTGCTGTTGCTCAGATCGGGGAACTCGGGCTTCAGCCGCGACAGCACCTGTCCGATGGTCAACAGATCTGACGGCCCGGTCTGCGTCGACCGGGCGGCGGCAGGACGGGGCACTACTTGATCGCCAGGTGCGCCAGGTCGACGCGCGACGCGTAGAACGTGAGTCGGAACTTGCCGACCTGCACCTCGGCGCCGTCGCTGAGGAGCGCCTCGTCGATCCGGACGCCGTCGAAGTAGGTGCCGTTCAGGGAGCCGAGGTCGCTCACGCTGAAGGTCGTGCCGTGACGACGGAACTCGGCGTGCTTCCGACTGACCGTGACGTCGTCGAGGAAGATGCCGGCGTCGGGGTGCCGACCGGCGACCGTGACGTCGGAGTCGAGGAGGAACCGGGCGCCGATGTTCGGTCCGCGGCGGACGACGAGCAGCGCCGAGCCGGACGGGAGCGCCGCGACGGCCTCGCGTTCGTCGGTCGAGACGCCACCTTCGAGTGCCGCCAGCTGGGCCTGGAACTCTTCGTTGAAACTCAGGGTGGTGTCGACCTCGCGATGAGTGCTCTGAGCACCGGGGTGCTCGCCGGGTACCTGGTTGGCGGGCTCTGCCATCGTGGACCTCCTTCGATCTCCCAGCGTATCGGAAGTCGGCACCCCCTCCGCAACGTATTCGACCGACTCCATTCCCCCGACGGATGGAGTCGGCCATCAGGGCGGTTCCTCGTGTCGTTCGGAGCCCCTCCTCACGGAACTCCCGACCGCCTCCAGGGTCAGTCATAGGGATTCCTTGGGATCGGGCGCTTGCATGATCTCACCGTCATCACCACCGCCACAGGAGGCACCCCATGAACGACCGCGAGAGCGACGCCACGAACGGCACGCACGACGACGACGCCACGACCGTGACGCCCTCGACGGCTGACAGCGCACCGCACGCCGAACAGATCGGCACCGCACCCGAGCCGGCACCCGGCTCCGACCGAGCCCGGATCCTTCCGCACGTCACCGGCTCGTCCGACGCCCGCTACGTGAACGCCGCAGCCCCCTCGTGGATGGGCCGCCCCGACGACGCCCACCAGGCCTACGACGCCCGCCAGGCGCACCCCTCCTCCGGACCGACCGGCGTCCCCGCCGCCTTCGCCGCCCCGAGGAAGCGGACCCGGCCGAAGCGCTGGATGCTGCTGACCGGTGCGGCCGCGGCGCTCGTGATCGGCGTCGGAGGAGCAGGAGGCGCGGCGTACGCCATCGGCCACACCGCCGGCATCGCAGCCGCGAACGCCGCGTCCCAGCAGCAGTCGATCGAGCTCGCCCCGCAGTACACGTCGCCCCAGGGCGGCACCGGCACGTCGCCCTTCGGGGGCAGCCAGGGCACCGACGGCACCCAGGGCGGGACGGGCGACTCGCAGGGGTCGACGGGCGCGACCGAATCGACGGCCACCCCCGCGACCGCGGACGAGACCGCCGGCGTCGTCACGATCGTCTCGACCCTCAACTACGACGACTCCTACAAGTCGGCGGGCACCGGCATGATCCTCGATGCCGACGGCCTCATCCTGACGAACAACCACGTCGTTCAGGGAGCCACGAGCATCGAGGTGACCGACGAGACCACCGGCCGGACCTACACGGCCGACGTCGTCGGCACGGACGCGACCAACGACGTCGCCGTGCTCCAGCTGCAGGGGGCGAGCGGCCTCACCCCCGTGTCCTTCGCGGACTCGGACGGAGTCGCGACCGGCGACAGCGTGCACTCCACCGGCAACGCCGAGGGCACGGGAGACCTGGTCACGGCCGAGGGCAGCGTCCTGTCCACCGACCAGTCCATCCAGGTGCAGAGCGAGACGGGTTCCGGCAGCGAGTCGCTGTCCGGCCTGATCGAGATCCAGTCGGACGTCGTCTCCGGCGACTCCGGCGGACCGCTGCGGAACGCGGACGGCGACGTGGTCGGCATCGTCACCGCAGCGTCCTCGGGCAGCACGCCGATCACCGGCTACGCCATCCCCGCCGACGACGCTCTGTCGATCGCCAAGCAGATCGTGGCCGGCGACGGAAGCGACACGATCCAGATCGGACTGCCCGCGTTCCTCGGCGCGCAGATCTCCGACGCCACGACCGGCGGCACCACCGCGGGAGTCACCATCGCCGGCACCGTCGCGGGAAGCGCCGCGGAATCCGCCGGTCTCGTCGCGGGCGACACGATCACGGCGATCGACGGCACCGCCGTCGCGAACGCCTCCGCCTTGACGGCGGCGATCCAGGCCCACGAGTCGGGCGACCAGGTGTCGGTCGCCTGGACCGATGCGGCCGGAGCCTCGCACACCGCGACCGTCCCCCTGGGCGACGGCCCCGCCGCCTGACCGGGCCGCACCCGACGTGCCCGTCGTCGCCCCGTGGGGCGGTGGCGGGCACGTCGTCGTCGGGGCGGCGACTCGTCGGGCGATGCGCCTCGATCAGGTGCGGACGAGAGCGTCGAGGAGGCGCGTCGGGCCCACGACGTCGGCCCCGAGGCGTTCGACGCGAGCCGCGAGTCCCCGGTCGGCCGTGACCACGACGACCCGCGCCTCCTCGGAGGACGTCAGGATCGATTCGACGCGCGCGACGACGGCGGCGTCGCCGTCGGCGTCCGCACGGTCGACGAGGAGCCCCTCGGCCGGTCCCGTCGCCTGACGGGCCTCGCCCTCGAGCACGACGGTGGTCGACGGCCACCACGAGGTCGGAGCCCCCGGACCGGAGGCGGGCGCATCGACGAAGAGGGCGGAGGGGAGGCCTCCGTCGATCGCCGCCGAGAGGTCGCCGAGGAGGCGCGTGGCCGCCCCCGCACGATCGCGCCACCAGCCGTCGGGGCGCGACCCGACCACGTTCGCCGCGTCGACGACGAGGTGGAGATCGGTGTCCAGGTGCGCCGACAGACCGGGCCAGGACGTCGCGAACCCGGGATGGAGAGGGAGCGTGTCGATATCGGAACGAGGGACCCAGCGCAGTTCGAGGCTCTCGGCGTCGGACACGACGGCCGTGAACGGGGTGCGGACACGCGCCGCGATCGTCGTGTACGACCAGAACCCGAGATCGAGCTCGGAGGCGAACAGCAGGCGGAGGGACTCACCCGGCACGGCCGCCTCCTCGCCGCTCTCGCGCAGGGCGCCGTCGACCGCGCTCTCGTCGAACTGCCGGGCGCCGCCGGGGAGACCCCAGGTGCCCCCGAAGTGGCTCCACTCGGCTCGGTGCTGCAGCAGCACGCGGTCGTCCGGGTCGACGGCGAGGAGGCCGGCGGCTCCGGCACGACCCCAGAAGCGACGGCCGTCGGGGCTCTCGACCCAGCCGTCGGCAGGTCCGTGGATGGTCACGACGTCGAGCTTGCCACACGCACGGCGGGCGACGACCCAACCGATCGTCGGTGGACTCCGAACAAGGCTCGGGCTGGCCCGGAACCCGATGTCGGGTCAGCCTGCCCGGGGCACGATGCTGCGCGGGATCGACGGGCCGTCGGCGTCAGACGAAGCGGACGGTCTGCTGGAGTCGATCGCGGATCTCGAAGACGTCGGAGATCGTGCTGCGGTCGGAGAGGTCCGGCCCGTGGCGGAGCACCTGAGGGAGCAGCGACCGACGGAGCACGAACGTGCCGCTGCGGCGACCGCGCCCCACCGGCTCGAGCGCGGCGGCGAAGTCGTCGTCGGGCACCACGATCAGCTGATGGGTGAACGAGACCCGGGTGTCCCGTCGGACGGCACGGGCCTGGCGCGTGAGATCGCGGACGGGCTGCTCGTGCTCGGGGATGCCGCGCCCGACGAGCTCGCCTCTCTGCAGCGAGACCTCGCTCCCCCAGTCGGACGACTGGACGGCGAACAGACCGGAGGGTCCGAGGACGATGTGGTCGAGCTTGCCCTCGGTCCCGGCGTCGACGTCGCTCCAGATCGTGAAGCCGATGCCGAGCTCGGTGACCGTGGCGACGGTGGCCTCCTCCGCCAGGGCGTCGGCCAGGACGTGGCGGATCTCGGGAGGCGCGGTGCGGACCAGGCGCTCGTCGTACGGATCGTCGAGGGGGACGCCGCGCCCGACCCACTCGCGCATGAGGTCGAGGTAGCGCTCCCGGTTCGCTCCCCCGGGATGCCCGTGGACGCGGGCCCGGGGCTTGGAGTCGGTGCGGTTCGACTCGCGCGGAGGAGCCCAGCCCGTGGCGGAGCCGGCCGAGGCGGACCAGGCGGAGGAGCCGCCGGCGCCCGAACCGGTCGAAGCGTGCCCGGTCGACGTCGGACGTCGCCGGTCGTAGGCCGCTCGCGCCTCCGGCGTGCCGATCTGCTCCCACGCCACCTGGAGGGCGCGGAACGCCGAGGCGCTGCCGCCGAGATCGGGATGGGTCTCGCGCGCGAGGCGGCGATACGCTCGACGGAGCTCGTCGTCCGTGGCCGAGCTGGCGACGCCGAGGACCTCGTACGGGGTCGCGGATGCGGGGCTGGGCGTCACGACGACGAGGATACCGGGGGTGGCCTGAGCGTCGGGATCGGCGGACGGGTCAGCGCGTCGCGGGGTTCGCCGCCCGGGCGGCGCGTGCGGCCCGCCAGGCCCGCCAGCGGAGACGCAGACGGTGGGCGACGCGGCGCAGCGACTGCAGGATGCGGTGGGCGAGGGGGAACTCCGTGCCCAGGAGTGCGACCCCCAGGAACACGATGAGCCAGCCCGGGCCCGGCAGCGGGACCAGGATCAGCCCGATGACGACGACGAGGAGACCCACCACGGCCACCGCGACCTTGTAGAGCGCGCGCAGACGGGGGAACCCGTCGAGCCGGGCACGCTGACGCCGGTACGTCGCACGGAGGCGATGACCGCGCCCGGTGCCGCCGTGGGCCTCGGGAGGCGCGGTGACGATCACGGGGACGTCGCGCTGCGGGCTCGTGCTCGGGTTCGTCATGGGGAGACCCTACGCAGCAGCCCTGGCAGGCACCGCCGCGACGGCTGCCAAGCGTCTGTGTGCGGGAGGGGCGCGCCACCGGGCCGTGCGCCTCCTTCCTTCCTTCCTGAGAGCTCGGCGGGGGTCGGAGCGTAGTCAGGAAACATGGATTACACACACCTCGGACGTACAGGGCTGTCCGTCTCGCGTGCCGTTCTCGGGACGATGAACTTCGGTCCGCAGACCACGGAGGACGACTCCCACTCGATCATGGACCGGGCCCACGAGCTCGGCGTCAACTTCTTCGACACGGCCGACGTGTACGGCTGGGAGAAGGGCGAGGGCATCACCGAGCAGATCATCGGGAGATGGTTCGCGAAGGGCGGCGGCCGTCGCGAGAAGACCGTGCTCGCCACCAAGCTCTACGGCGACATGGGCGACTGGCCGAACGAGGGCAGGCTCAGCGCCCTCCACATCCGTCGGGCGCTCGACGCGAGCCTGCGCCGTCTGCAGACGGACCACATCGACCTGTACCAGTTCCATCACGTCGACCGGGAGACCCCCTGGGACGAGATCTGGCAGGCCATGGAGGTCGCCGTGCAGCAGGGCAAGGTGCTCTACGTCGGGAGCAGCAACTTCGCCGGCTGGCACATCGCCCAGGCCCAGGAGGCGGCGAAGGCGCGCCACTTCACCGGGCTCGTCAGCGAGCAGTCGATCTACAACCTGATCGTGCGCGACGTCGAGCGCGAGACCCTGCCGGCCGCCCGGCACTACGGACTCGGCATGATCCCATGGTCGCCGCTGAACGGCGGGCTGCTCGGCGGGGTCATCGAGAAGACCGAGGAGGGCTCTCGTCGTCTCGAGGGACGCAGCGCCGACTACGTCGCCGCGCACCGCGACCAGCTCGAGGCCTACGAGGCGGTGGCCCGCGACCTGGGCCACGCGCCGGGCGAGCTCGCCCTCGCCTGGTTGCTGCACCAGCCGGGCGTGACCGGGCCCATCACCGGGCCGCGCACGATGGCTCAACTCGAATCGGCCGTCGCGGCCGTCGACATCCGGCTGGACGACGACGCGCTCTCGCGTCTGGACGAGATCTTCCCCGGGCACCGCACGTCGCCCGAAGACTACGCATGGTGAGAAGGAGAACGACATGAGGACGAGAACAATCGGAGACGTCACCGTCAGCGCGATCGGCCTGGGCGGCATGCCCCTGTCGATCGAGGGACGACCGGACGAGCGACAGGCCGTCTCGACGATCCACGCCGCACTCGAGCAGGGCATCACCCTGATCGACACGGCGGACGCGTACCACCAGCCCGGTGATCACGAGGTCGGCCACAACGAGGAGCTGATCGCCCGTGCGCTGGCGAGCTACCACGCCGACACGACGGAGGTGCTCGTCGCGACCAAGGGCGGGCATCTGCGCCCCGGCCCCGGGGACTGGGCCCAGAACGGCGACCCCGCCTACCTCAAGGAGGCCGCTCGAGCGTCGGCCAAGCGCCTCGGCGTGGACGCCATCGGCCTCTACCAGTTCCACCGGCCGGACCCTAAGGTGCCGTACGCGGACTCGATCGGCGCCCTCGCGGAGCTCCTCGACGAGGGGATCATCCGGATGGCCGGCATCTCGAACGCGAACCCCGCGCAGATCCGCGAGGCGAACACGGTGCTCGACAACCGTCTGGTGTCGGTGCAGAACCAGTACTCGCCGGCCTTCCGGTCGAGCGAGGAGGAGCTCGTGCTCTGCGACGAGCTGGGCATCGCGTTCCTGCCGTGGAGCCCGCTCGGAGGCATCACGAACGCCGCCGACCTCGGGTCGAAGCACGCCGTGTTCGCCGAGATCGCCAACGCCCGCCGCGTGACGCCGCAGGTGCTCACCCTCGCGTGGGAGCTGTCGAAGTCGGAGCTCGTGATCCCCATCCCCGGGGCGACCCGACCGCAGACGATCATGAACTCGGCCACGGCCGCCTCGATCAAGCTCTCGGCCGACGAGATCCAGCGACTCGACGCAGCCTGACCGGACCTGAAGACGACCATCCGAGACCGGAGGAACACATGACCGAATCACATCTCACCCGTCCGTACGACATCATCGCGGAGGTGCCGTCGTTCACTCTGACGAGCACCGATCTCGTCGACGGCGGCACCCTCGACCGCCCGCAGGTCAGCGGCATCATGGGCCCCGGCGGCGATGACGCCAGCCCGCAGCTGAGCTGGTCGGGCGCGCCGGAGGGGACGAAGAGCTTCGCCGTCACCGTCTACGACCCGTACGCGCCGACCGGGTCGGGGTTCTGGCACTGGGCCGTCGCCGATCTGCCCGCCGACACGACGTCCCTGCCCTCGGGTGCGGGCGACGACACCGGTTCGGGCCTGCCCGAGGGGGCCGTCCAGCTCACGAACGACGGCGGTCTCGCGCGCTACGTGGGCGCGGCCCCGCCGGCCGGGCACGGACCGCACACCTACTTCGTCGCCGTCCACGCGCTCGACGTCGAGAAGATCGGGGTCGACGAGTCGGCGAGCCCCGCCTACCTGGGGTTCAACCTGCACTTCCACACCCTCGCCCGTGCGGTGATCTCGGCGACGTTCGAGGTACCGGCGGAGTGACCCGCTCCGACCCTCCCGTCAGGAGGACGTAGCCGTCGGGCGTCCGCCACCACAGCGCCCGGAGGCGCAGAGGCCCGGCGCCGAGCCGACTCCGCAGACCCGCCGACCACGCCTCGACACCGAGGCGGTCGGCGGGTCCGTCGTCCACGGACTGCCACACGAAGGCCACCTGCCGGGCCCGCACGCGCAGCCCCTGATGCCTCAGCATGTCGACGAACTCGTCCAGCTCCGCCGGCCGAGGGAGCAGCGGCGCGTTGTGGATGCGACCGGCGGGCGCCACCTGTCGGCCGCGATCGTCGAGGTAGACGAGGTGGACGACCTCGCGGTCGCACGGTTCGTCGCACAGCTCGTCGGCGTAGACCGTGAGCGCCGTCTCGTCCGCGTCGGCGGGCAGGTCGGGCAGTCGGAGGAACCTCGGGTCGGGGTCGGTGGGGAGCTCGTCTCCGCGGATGCGCACGTCTCAGCCCACCAGGGGGATGCAGACGACGTCGGACGGCGTCCGTCTCACCGGCGGATGCACGACGAGTTCACCCGGCTCGATCCGGGCGAGGATGGCCTGCGCCCATCGCTGGTCGTCGAACGACGCCGACATCGACTCGTCCTCGCTCTGCCAGACGAGGAGGACGGACGACGCCTGCACCCAGTCCGCGACCTCGACGATGCGAGCGGCGACGAGCTGCGCCCGGTCGTGGCCGGGCTCGACCGGGAGGCCGCTCACGGCGATCGGCGGGGCGAGCGGGACGCCCTCGTGATCGAGGTACATCCAGAGCAGGGCGCGACCCTCGCACGGCTCGAGGCAGAAGTCGTCGACGAATCGTTCGAGCTGACGGGCCGTCGGCCGGGGCGCGAGGGTGGGTGGGTAGGTCTCGAGTGCTGTCATGACTCGAGGGTGCCGATCCGATCGGCCGGGGACGACTGGACGCCCCAGGGGCTGTGGACGGACCCGGCCTCGCTCGGCCTGGGGAGGGAGGACCGGAGGCGGGCTGGGGAGGACGGGGGGCGGCGGCGCGACCGGACCCGCGCCTCCTCGACTCGGTACGCTCTCGGGGTGAGCGTGGTCGGGGAGTTCGTCGGAGGGGTCGGCCTCCTGGGTCGGGGCCTGCGCCTCTGGGCCACGTCGCCGCGTCTGATGCTGCTCGGCGCGATCCCGGCGCTCGTCGTCGGCGCCGTCTTCGTCGGCCTGGTCGTGGTCGCCGGCGTCGCGGCCGACGACCTCGCGCAGGCGGCGACGCCGTTCGCCGACGGCTGGCCGGAGTGGTCGCGCCGCCTCGTGCGGATCGCGGCGGGCCTCGCACTCACGGCCCTGGCGGTCCTGCTCGCCGTGGTCGCCTTCACGGCGACCACCCTGCTGGTCGGCGACCCGTTCTACGAGCGCATCTGGCGGCACGTGGAGACCGCCGAGGGCGATGCGCCGGCCGAGGTCGCGCGCGGCTTCTGGGCCGGGCTGGCCCGGAGCGCCGGCGACTCGCTGCGCCTCCTCGTCGCGACCGCGGCCGTGGGCCTGCTGCTCTTCGTCGGCGGATTCGCGCCGGTCGTCGGCCAGACCGTCGTGCCGCTGCTCGGCGCCCTGACCGGCGGGTGGTTCCTGGCCGTCGAGCTGACCGGCTACGCCTTCGACGCACGGGGTCGCACCCTGCGCGAGCGCCGACGGCTCCTGGCGACCCGGCGCGCCCGCACCCTCGGACTCGGGACCGCCACCTACCTGCTCTTCTTCGTGCCGCTCGGGGCCGTCGTGGTCATGCCGGCCGCCGTGGCCGCCGCGACCCTGCTGGCCCGTGAGGCGACCTCGGCGACCCGTGCAGCGACCGACGACTACCATCGCCCGGCATGACCGCCCCCGTCGCGCCCGCCCATCCCGTCGTCACCCTGCCCGACGGCCGCACCGTGCCCGCCCTCGGCCAGGGCACCTGGAATCTCGGTGACGACCCCCGCCGCCGAGAGGCGGAGATCGCCGCCCTCCGGGCCGGCATCGATGCGGGCCTGACCATGATCGACACGGCCGAGATGTACGGCGGCGGCCGATCGGAGACCCTGGTCGGCGAGGCGGTCGCCGGTCGCCGGGACGAGGTGTTCCTGGTGAGCAAGGTGCTGCCGGGCAACGCCTCCCGCCGCGGCACCGTCGACGCCTGCCACGCCAGCCTCGAGCGGCTCGGCACCGATCGTCTCGACCTCTACCTGCTGCACTGGCGCGGTCGCCACCCCCTGGCCGAGACCGTCGAGGGCCTGGAGGCGCTGGTCGCCGAGGGCGCCATCCGAGGCTGGGGAGTCAGCAACTTCGACGTCGACGACCTCGACGAGCTCCTCGCGGTGCCCGGCGGCGGCAACGTGCAGACCAACCAGGTGCTCTACAACCTCGCGCGCCGCGGGCCCGAGTTCGATCTGCTGCCCTGGGCCCGCGAGCACCGGGTGCCTCTGACGTCGTACTCCCCCGTCGACGGCGGCGAGCTGCTCGACCACCCCGTCCTCGGCGAGGTCGCCGACGACCTGGGGATCTCGCCGACCCAGCTCGCCCTCGCCTGGGTGCTGCGTCTCGCCCCCGACCTGATGGTCGCGGTCAAGGCCGGGACGGCCGAGCACACGCTCGAGAACGCCGCAGCGCTCGCGGTGGACCTCGACGACCAGGCGTTCGTCCGACTCGAACGGGCGTTCCCGGCGCCGACCTCGAAGGTGCCGCTCGAGATGCGCTGACCCGCGCCTCCTCGACTCCCCCCCCCCGTCACGGATGCCGGCGCAGGAGGGAGGCGTCCCGGTCGCCGATGCGCCAGAGTGGTCGTACCAGCCCGGTCGACACCGCCGTCGACCGGACGCGAGCTCCAGAGGACACCGCATGATCATCGACAGAGCCGACGTGATCGTCACCAGCCCCGACCGCAACTTCGTGACGCTCAAGATCACGACGTCCGACGGCGTCACCGGCCTCGGCGACGCCACCCTGAACGGCCGCGAACTCGCCGTCGTCGCCTACCTGACCGAGCACGTCGTGCCCCTGTTGATCGGCCGCGATCCGGCTTGCATCGAGGACACCTGGCAGTTCCTGTACCGCAGCGCCTACTGGCGCCGGGGACCGGTCACCATGGCGGCCATCGCGGCCGTCGACGTCGCCCTCTGGGACATCAAGGCCAAGGTCGCCGGGCTGCCGCTGTACCAGCTGCTCGGCGGCGCCTCGCGCACCGGGCTGCTGACCTACGGACACGCGTCGGGCAAGGACCTGGAGGAGCTGTTCGACAGCGTCCGCGACCACCAGGAGCAGGGCTACAAGGCCATCCGCGTCCAGACCGGGGTGCCCGGCCTGACGTCGATCTACGGCATCGCCTCGAACGCCACCTTCGACGCCAACAGCGGCGTGCGCTACGACCACGAGCCCGCCCAGCGCGGCGCCCTGCCCAACGAGGAGGACTGGGACACCCGGTCGTACCTGCGCCACGTCCCCACCGTGTTCGAGGCGGTGCGGAACGAGTTCGGACCCGAGATCCCGTTGCTGCACGACGGCCACCACCGCATGACGCCGATCCAGGCCGCGCGGCTCGGGAAGAGCCTCGAGCCGTACGACCTGTTCTGGCTGGAGGACGTGACCCCGGCCGAGAACCCGGAGGCCCTCCGCCTGGTGCGGCAGCACACGACCACTCCCCTGGCGATCGGGGAGATCTTCAACACGGTCTGGGACTACCAGCAGATCATCCGGGAGCAGCTCATCGACTACGTCCGGAGCGCCGTGACCCACACCGGCGGCATCACCCACCTGAAGAGGGTGCTCGAGTACGCCTCGCAGTACCAGATCAAGTCGGGCATGCACGGTCCGACCGACATCTCGCCGGTGGGCATGGCGGCCGCGATGCACCTGGGGCTGGCGATCCACAACTTCGGCATCCAGGAGTACATGAAGCACGGCGCGAGGACCGACGAGGTGTTCGAGCAGAGCTTCACGTTCGAGGGCGGCATGCTGCACCCGGGCGAGAAGCCCGGAATCGGCGTCGAGCTGAACGAGCAGGCCGCGGCCGCCCACCCCTACGCTCAGGCGTACCTGCCCTACAACCGCCTCGCGGACGGCACCGTCCACGACTGGTAGGCGGGGGCGGGTCGACGGGTCAGTCGCCGTCGTAGGCGGCCTTCAGCTCGGCGATGACGAGCCGGTTCATGCCCATCATCGCGGCCATGGCCCGGGACGCCCCCGCGGCGTCCGGGCCTCCGAGGTACCGGTCCATGACCGAGGGCACGACCTGCCAGGAGAAGCCCCAGCGGTCCGTGACCCAGCCGCACCGCCCCTCCTCCCCGCCGTCGGCGGCGAAGGCGTCCCAGTAGTGGTCGAGCTCGTCCTGCGACCCGACCGAGATCGACAGCGACAGCGCCTCGGTGGGCTTCGGCCCGTCGTCGCCGCCGTTCAGCAGCCGGTAGGGCTGTCCGTCGAGCTCGAGGTCGACGACGAGGGCCCGACCGGCCATCGTCGCATCGGGGAGGTCGTCGG
Organism: Frigoribacterium faeni; assembly: GCF_007988805.1. Taxonomy (GTDB): domain Bacteria; phylum Actinomycetota; class Actinomycetes; order Actinomycetales; family Microbacteriaceae; genus Frigoribacterium; species Frigoribacterium faeni. The sequence goes on from NZ_BJUV01000002.1 coordinate 164,688, forward strand.
GGTAACGCGAGACGTCGGTGATGCGCGACGAGGGGAACAGGGCGACGTAGAAGTCGGCCGCGGCCTCGATGTCGCGGCCGAACCAGAGGGTGGGGGTGATGCGGGGCATGGCGCTCACGCTAGCCCCACCGCGCCGGCCCGTCGAGGGGTCGGGCCGGTCGACGCGGGAGGCGCGGTGCGCGTTCCCGGGATCGCGCACCGCGCCTCCCTCCGTGCAGCGCACCGCGTCCCGTGCAACGCACCACGACGAGACACGGTGCAGCGCACGAAACCCGGTGCGGCGCGTAGGGACAGGCCTCC
>NZ_BJUV01000003.1 GCF_007988805.1 Frigoribacterium faeni
GCCGCACGATCCCGCCCGCACCGCATGATCCTGCTGATGCCGCACTGTCGCGCTGGTGCCGTCCCCGCGACGGTGTCGGGTGCCACGGACCCCGTCATCGTCGCCCACCTATTACGCATGGATGCGTAATAGGTCCGAAGCGAACACATGTCTTACGCATGGATGCGTAATAGGTCCGAAGCGAACACATGTCGTCGCGACGGCGACGGCGACGGCGACGGCGACAGCAACAGCAACAGCAACTGCGACAGCGGCAGCAGCACGAGCGCGGCCGCAGTAGGGTCGGGCGCATGGGGGCCTGGGGTACGGAGATCTTCGCGGACGATCTCGCCGCCGACGTGCGCGACGACTGGCTCGCGGGGATCGCCGACGGGGTCGAGCCGGCGACCCTCTCCACTCGGCTGATCGACGCCCACACCCTCCTCGACGCCGGCCCGGAGTCGTCCATCGTGTTCTGGCTGGCGCTCGCCGCGTCGCAGCACGAGACCGGGCTGCTCCAGCCCGAGGTCCAGGCGACGGCCCTCGACCTGATCGCCCGCGGCGGCGACGTCTCCCGCTGGGCCGACGAGGACGCCGACCTCGCCGCCGAACGCCAGGTCGAGCTCGAACGCCTCCGCGTCGAGCTGACGGGCCCGCAGCCCGCGCCGGCACCGCCCGCCCGACGGATCGACCACGGAGTCCGCTTCGAGGTCGGCGACGCGGTCGTCCTCACCGCCCCGTCCGGTGCACGCGCCGTCGCGGTCGTGGTCGGCCACGGCGGAACCGCCGACCGGTCGCCGCTGGTGGAGGTCCTGCTCTGGGACGACGACGGCACGCTGCCGTCACCGCACCTCCTGGCGACCGCCCCCGTCCTCCACACCGATCGCGAGGCCATCACCCCGCTCGACCGGCCTCCCCGGGTGCGGCCTCTGCTGCACGTGATGATCACGCCGACCCCCGAGTCCGCGTTCGATCCGAGCGTCGGACGGCTCCTCGCCCGCGGCATCCCGCGTCCCCCCTCGGCCGACCCCCGGGACGGCAGCCTGACCACCGGGGAGGCGGTGGTCACCCACCTCGCCTGGCGCACGCTGGCGCGCTCCATCGACGGCGACGACTTCGCCCGGGAACGGGAGATCACCCGTGAGGCCGTCCGCCCCCGCCGCCGCCTCTGGTCACGCCGGGAGCGATGAGGGATCGTGCCCTCCGATCCGACGCCCGACAGCCACCGATCCGCGCCCGTGCACCGATCCGTCTGTGTCAGGGCCCGCCCACGACCCGGTTGGGGGACAGGGCGACGGTGACGGAGGGCTCGCAGGGCCCCTATCATGCTCGAAGGGAAGCACGTACGAGGGGGATCGGTCTTCATGGCCAGGGGTGACAACACAAACGGCACAGCTCTGCGAACACGACGTGGGGGACGGGCGCTCGGCGCCATCGCCACCGTGGGGGTGGTCGTGCTGCTCGCGACGGCCTGCACCTCGGGCGACACCGAGGTGGACAACCCCTCGAAGATCCTGCAGACGGTCGACACCGCGCTCGCCTCCGACGGGTCGATCACAGCCGTCTCGAGCACGACCATCTCCGTCGACGACGCAGCCGGCACCTCCTCGACCGCCACGGCCGAGCACGCGCCCGCCGACGTCGCCGGCGACCTGCCCATCCGGGTCAGCACCCAGTACCGCACCGACGACGCCACCGGCACCGACCTGGCCGACCTCGACGGCTACGACGGCCGCATCGAGATCGACCTGACGGTCGAGAACCTCACGGTCGCACCGAAGACGCTCACCTACGACGTCGCCGGCAGCTCGCGCACCGACTCGGCTCTCGTCGGGGCCCCGCTCAGCCTCGCCGCCTCGACCGTGCTCGAGGGCGTCTCGCCCAGCCAGATCGTCACCGACTCGGCCGGCGACGGCACGAGCTCCGGCACCGACGGCATCGTCAGCACCACCGACGACGGCGACGCCGTCGTCCAGTGGGCCGCCGTGCTGGCCCCGCCCCGCTCGGGTGCGAGCACCACGCTGCGCCTCGTCGCCGACGTCACCGACTTCGCCACCCCGACCATCGACCTCGCCGCCCAGCCGGGAATCTCCACCGACCTCACCGTCGACGGCGTGCTCGGATCGGCCTTCGACTCGAGCACCACCTCCGAGCTCGCCCTCCAGCAGCGCACGATCGACCTGGTCTCCGACGTCAACACCGTGCTCAGCCGCGCGGGCGAGACCATCACCGAGGTCCGCACCAACCTCGAGAGCACCTCCGAGACCCTCGGCGTCCGCACGTCCGAGCAGCTCGCCGAGAGCAGCTCGTCGCTCGCCGCCACCATGGACGGCCTCAACGGACAGCTCGGCTCGCTCGAGACCGACCTCAGCTCGACGGTCAGCGGCACGCAGTCCGTCGTCCTGTCGCAGCTGCAGCAGACCGTGTCGAGCGTCGACTCCCTGCTCGGCGACACCTCGGCCACCGCGCCGACCGTGACCATCGACGGCGCCGGCTGCGCCGCGGTCGTCTCGCCGCCCGGCGAGGCCTCCAGCGTCTACGGCAGCCTGCTGCAGGTCTCCGCCCAGCTCGACGGCTACGCGCAGTCGACCGTCGGCTGCCGCGACCAGGTCGCCGCCGAGCTGCAGCGCACCGTCGGCCCGGCCGAACCCGATGCCGAGAGCTGCGCCACGGCCGCATCGCTGACCTGCTCGCTGTACGCCTCGTCGGTCACCGTGACCGCGGCCCTCATCGGCCTCGTCAGCGATGGCACCGAGCTGGCCGACCAGCTCCAGCCCGAGCTGGCCCAGCAGGCCATCGAGAGCAACGACCTCCTCGCCGGCGATCTCGGCGAGCTCGACGCCCAGCTCGCCGCGCTGTCCGACGACGCCTCCGAGGACGACGTCGCCCGCGCCCTCGAGGCGCTGCGAGCGACCGCCGACTCCGTGTCCGTCGGCGTCCCGACGCTGCGCGACCAGGTCAGCGGGGTCCACGACCGCGCCCAGCAGGCGCGCGACCGGATCGGCAACGCGCCCGACGCCGACGATCCCTTCCGCTCGCTCACGATGCAGGGGCAGAACGCCAAGCTGGCCGACGAGCTCTGCGACGTCATCGGCAGCGGCTTCGGCGACGGCCTCTCGCGCTCCGAGGTCGAGTACCTGCGCTCCTACCTGACCGACGTCCCCTGCGACGTCCCCGACGACAACGGCGGCGGCGACGGCGACGGATCCACCCCGACCCCGGAGCCCACCGCCACGCCGACCACGGCCCCGACGGCGAGCCCCACGGCGGAACCGACCGCCGAGCCGACCGCCGAGCCGACCGTCGACCCGACGATCGCCCCCGCGTCGATCGGCGACGAGAGCGCAGGAGGCGCGAGCACGCAGGACCTGCGGGCTCCGTTCCCTTACTCCGACCCGATGAGCGACCGTCTCACCGACCAGGCAACCGCGTGGGAGGCCCTCATCACGGCGACCGACGTCGACCGCGACCGCCAGCCCGGCGGCATCGGCGACACGATCGCGACGTTCCAGACGACGACCGACAACCTCGACGAGGCGATCGATCAGCTCGAACGCACGATCCAGGCGGGGAACGGCGGACTGGAGTCCTCCATCGCCGCCCTGCAGTCGACGGTCGACGAGGCCCAGGAGCAGAGCATCGAGGTGAGCACCCGGCTCGCCGCGCTGAAGAGCCAGCAGGACGCCCTCGCCGACCAGGTCGAGGACGCCTTCGCCGACGCGTCGACCGAGGCGTCGACGGAGATCGAGGGCCTGATCCGCTCGCAGGTCCGGGTGGTCTCCGCTCAGGGCGCCGTCAGCCGCGAATCCGTGATCGACGCCTTCGACCGTTCGGTGGCCGGGCTGTCGTCGACGTCGGACGTCGTCGTCGGGGACGCGAAGGAGACCATCGAGGGTCAGCGCGCCGACCTCGGCGAGCAGACCTCCGGTCTCGCCGCCGCTGTGGACGAGCAGACCGCGTCGACGCTCGAGCGCATCGCCCAGAGCACGCAGAACTCGACCCGCGACGTCGAGGGAGCCTCGACGCTGCTCGCCGGCGACCTCGCCAAGGTCATGCTCGACCTGGGCGACCGCGAGGTCGAGGGGTCGGGGATCCTCGGAGCCATGGCGACCAGTGCGGCGAAGGCCGACACGGCCGACTTCCAGCTCGCGCTCGCCTCGCAGAACGCCGCCGGCTACGCCAACGTGCGCGCCGACGACATCGCGGGCATCATGCTGCGCCAGGCCCAGTTCACCGCGTCGCTCGAGGCTGCGACGGCCCTGCCGGCGTTCCACCTCGACGTGCCGTCCGGCGCGACGTCGACCACGCTCTACGCCTTCCGGATCGGAGGCGCACGATGAGCGACGAGACCCGCGGCACCGAGCCCGAGGCGGCCGACGTGACCGCCGCCGACACCCGACCCCGCCGCCCGCGCCGCCGCGGACTCGCCATCGGCCTCGCGGCCGGAGCCGTCGTCGTGGCCGCCGCCGTCGTGATCGCCGTCGTCGTCGTCCGGAACGACGACCAGCCCGTCGGCGAGCCCGTCGCCGCCACCGTGCCCGTCGCCCTCGACGCCTCGGGCGTGCCCGACGGCACGACCGTCGGCGTCGTGCTGACCCTCGGCCCCGGGGCCGAGGGAGCCGACTGGAACGGCGCCGCCCAGGGCGCCCTCGTCGCCGAGCGTCGTCTCGAGCTCGGCGGGGGAGACGTCTCCGTCGTCACCGAGAACGACGGCGGCACCGAGACCGGTGCGCGCGAGGCCGTCGAGGCCCTCGCGCAGCAGGGCGTCGCCGGCATCGTCGTCGCGAGCTCGGGCCCCCACGTGGCCGGGGCCGTCGACGCCGCGGCCGACGCCGGCATCCCCGTGGTCCTGCCCTACGAGGCCGTGCCCGACGGCGTCGACGGGGGCGTCTGGTCGACGGCCCCCGCGGCCGACCGGGTCGGCTCCGCCCTGACCGCGGCCCTGGCCGACTCCGCCCGCACCCTGCTGATCGACGCCGGGGGCGGAGCGCCCGTCGGCGTGGAGTTCGCCCGCACCCTCAACGCCACGTCGAGCGCCGCCGACGGCGAGCTCGGCACCGAGGTCGCGCGCCTGACCGGGGCGCCGTCGACGACCGCCACCGGCGGGGACGACGCGACCAGCGCCTCCTCGGCGACCGAGGCCGAGACCGAGCCGGTGACCGACCCGGCCGACGCCGTCGTCGTCAGCGGCTCCGCCACCCGGCAGGCGGCGGTCGTCGCCGCCCTGCAGACCGCCGACCTCGCCGTGCCCGTCGTGCTCACGCCCGAAGCCACCAGCCCGGCCTTCTCGACCGCGCTGAGGGAGGACGGCGCCAGCCTGTCCGGCTCGCTCGTGACGGTCGGCGTCGAGACCGACGACGCCGTCGCCCTCCGCGGCGACGCCGCCGGGCGCTCGCTCTCGGCGTTCCTCGGCGGGGTCCGCGTCCTGGCGCAGGACGCCGACGCGACCAACCTGACCGGCGACCAGCCGTTCTCGGCCGTCGCGGGCGCCGCCGACGCGCGCAGCCACGACGCCGTCGTCGCCCTGGTGCGCGCGGTCGGCGCGGCCGACTCCGTCGAGCCGGGCGCCGTCGCCGACGCGCTGTCCACGCTGAGCCTCGGCGCCGCCGACGGCGTCGCCGGGCCCGAGCTCGACTTCACGGCGCCCCAGGCTCTCACCGCCGGCGTCGTCGCACTCACCGCGTCGCCGCAGGACCTCGGCCTCCGACCCGCCTCCGACGGCGGCGCCGCCCGCCTGATCTGGTTCGCCGAACCGACCGACGGCTGACGAGGCCCACGATGCGCGTGCTGATCGACCTCGACGGCGACCGTCGGAGCATCGACGTCGACCGCTGGCAGCCGTCGGCGACCCTCGGAGAGCTCGTGACCGCCGCGCGCGGCACCCCGCTCGCCGGCGACGCCGACCTGTTCGTCGACGAGGCGGCCGTGCCGCTCGACACCCCGCTCGACGAGCTCGTGCTGCTCGAGGGCTCGCGCATCGCCCGCACCCCGGGCGCACGCCGCCGCCGGGTGACGGACTGGAGCGTCACCCTCGCCGGCGGGCTCACCGCCGGCCAGGTCGTCGAGGTGCCCCGCACGCGCAGGCTCGTCGTCGGACGGGCGCCGCAGGCCGACCTCGTCCTGCCCACCGCCAGCGCCTCGTGGGAGCACTGCACCGTCGAGCACGACGACGAGGGCGTGCGGATCCGCGACGCCGGATCGACGAACGGCACCCTGATCGACGGGGAGCGCGTCGACGCCGAGGGGGTCGTGATCACCGAGTCGACGACCGTGATCGTCGGCGGCGCCGTGCTGCTCGTGCGGCCCGCCCTGGTCGAGACCACGGTGCCCGCGCCCGGCTCCCTGCGCAATCTGACCCCCGCCTCCACGGCTCCCTTCAACCGGCCGCCCCGACCCGGTCGCACCGACGACGGCGAGCCCGTGCAGCCGCCCGCGCGCAAGGAGGTGCCGCCGGCGTCGAAGTTCAGCTACATCACCGTGCTGGCCCCGCTGCTGCTGGCCGGCGCGATGGTCGCCCTGCTCGGCGACGCCCGCTTCGCGCTCTTCGCGCTGCTCAGCCCGGTCACGGCCATCGGCATGTGGCTCGAGCAGAAGCACCGTCGCTCGAAGAACCTGACGGAGGAGGAGGAGCGCTTCTCGACGGCGGTCGACGGATTCCGTGCCGAGATCGCCGAGGCCGCAGCCGAGGAGGCGCGGCGCCGCCACGATCTCGTGCCCGACCCCGCCACGGTGCTGCGTCGCCCGGAGCTGCCGACCACGCTCCTCTGGCAGCGTCGGGTCGGCGCCGACGACTTCCTCGCCCTGCACGCCGGCACCGGAGACGTGCCCTGGCGGCCCCAGGTCGACGACCGCGGGTCGACCCGTCTCGACGACGTCGTCAAGGAGGCCCTCGCCGCCGGCCGCCTGTCCGCGGCCCCGGTGGTCGTCGATCTCACCGACGCGGGCGTCGTCGGCATCGTCGGCGATCGTGCGGGGGCGCTCGCGCTCGCCCGCAGCCTGCTGGCCCAGGCCGCCGTGCACTGCGGCCCCGCCGACCTGACCATCGGCACGTTCTGCGACCCCGGTCGCGACGGCGACTGGGAGTGGGCCTCGTGGCTGCCGCACACCCGCCAGGTCGGCAGCAGCACGGGCGACCGCTGGATGTCGGCTCGCCGCGAGGCGAGCGTGTCGATGCTGCGCGGCCTCCGCGAGACGGTCGACGAGCTGCCGACCCCCGCGCTCCTGGTCGTCCTCGACTCCGAGGTGCTGACCGAGGGCCGCGACGCGCCCGCCCGCGCCATCCTCGGCCACGGTCGCTCGGTGTCGGGGTCGTCGCTCCGCACGAACGAACGGACGGTCCGGGTGAGCGGCATCGTCATCGCCACCTCCGAGGAGCAGCTGCCCGCCTCGTGCACCACCGTCGTGGTCGTCGGCGAGGACGCCGCCGCGACCGTGCACCGGCCCGAGGACCGCACCCGGGTCGACGACGTCGTGCTCGCCGGGGTCGACGTCGCCACCGCCGAGACCTGCGCCCGGCACCTCGCGCACTTCGACGACCCCGAGCTCATCGTGCCCGGCGCCTCGCTGCCCTCGCTCGTGCGGCTGCCCGAGCTGCTCGGTGCGCCCCGGCTCGACGCCGAGGCCGTCCGCACGATGTGGCGCCAGCCGTCCGGCGTCTCGACCCCGATCGGGTCGTCCGAGTCGGGCGTGCTGACCCTCGACCTCGTGGCCGACGGCCCGCACGGCCTCGTCGGCGGCACCACCGGCTCGGGCAAGAGCGAGTTCCTCCGCTCGCTGGTCGCCGGACTCGCGGCCCGCAACGACCCGACCCGCCTGAACTTCATCCTCATCGACTTCAAGGGCGGCGCCGCGTTCGCCGCCTGCGAGCGGCTGCCGCACACCATCGGCACCATCAGCAACCTCGACGAGCAGCTCGCCGACCGGGCGCTCCGCTCGCTCGAGGCCGAGATGCAGCGGCGTCAGCGCGTGTTCGCCGAGGCCGGCGACGACATCGACAACCTCGAGGCGTACCTGGCGACGTCGCCCGCGGAGCCGATGCCGCGCCTCCTCCTCGTCGTCGACGAGTTCGCGATGCTCGCGAAGGACTTCCCCGACGTGCTGAGCTCGCTGGTCAGCGTCGCCGCCGTCGGGCGCACGCTCGGCGTGCACATGATCCTCGCGACGCAGCGGCCCGCGGGCGTCGTCAACGACGACATCCTCGCCAACACCAACCTCCGCGTCGCGCTGCGGGTGCAGAGCCGCGAGGACAGCAGCAACGTGATCGGCGTGCCGGCCGCCGCGGGAATCTCGCGGGCGCAGACCGGACGCGCGTACGTGAAGCTCGGGCAGGACGACATCACGCCGGTGCAGACCGCTCTCGTCACGGGCCGCGCCCAGGCGGCGACGGCCGAGGCCGTCAGCGTGCGCGAGATCGGCATGTTCGGCGTGCCGGCGCCCCGTCCAGCCGGTCCGCGCGCCTCGGCGAAGGACGCGACCGACCTCGACGAGCTCATCGACGCGGTCGTGGCGGCCGACGCGGAGGCCGGCTTCGCGCCTCCTCGGCAGGTCTGGCCGGAGGCGCTCGGCGAGCGGGTCGCGCTGGCGGGCTTCCCGACGGACCAGGCTCCGGACGAGGGCGCCGCGCCGGACGAGGGCGTCGCGTCGGACGGCGGCCGGTCGATCGTCGCCGCGCCCGTCGTCGGCGGCGTGCAGGGCGATCGGGTCACGGTGGCGCTGGCCGACGAGCCCGACCTGCAGCGGCAGAGCCCGGCCGGGTGGGACCTCGACCAGGGCAACCTGCTCGTGATGGGGATCCCGGGCAGCGGCACGAGCACCACGCTCGCCACCATCGGCCTCACGCTCGCCCGCGAGACCGCGCCGGACGACCTCGACCTCTACGTGCTCGACCTCGGCTCGCGCGACCTCGCGCCGCTCGCCGACCTGCCGCACACCGTCGCCTACGTCGGCGCCGGCGGCGGGGCCAAGGAGCAGCAGGCGCGGTTCCTCCGCCACCTGCGCACCGAGCTGGAGCAGCGGCGCGCGCAGCCCCTCGGCCGCCGCCGTGCCGTGGTGCTGCTCGACGGGCTCGCCGCGCTGCGCGATGAGCTGCAGGACTACGAGGGGCAGCAGCTGCTCGACCTGCTCTACCGGGTCTACGCCGACGGTCCCGCCCTCGGGCTCTCGTTCGCCGTGTCGACCACCCGCGCCAAGGCGGTGCCCTCGGCGATGGACGAGGTCACGACGCAGAAGTGGCTGTTCCGCCTCGCCGATCCCTACGACTACGCCTCGCTGGGCGTGCGGGCGAAGGCGATCCCCGCGCCGGTGCCCGGCCGGCTCGTCGACGTCACGAGCCGCCTGCAGATGCACGTGGCCACGCCCGGCGGGTCGCTGGCCGAGGCCGTCGCCCACGTGGCGGAGACCTGGAAGGGCGCGGCGCCGAAGGCCAACGCCATCGGACAGCTGCCCGACGACATCCGCGTCGACGAGCTCGGCGTCGCGCCGACGTTCGACGGCGAGCCCTGGCGCCTGCCGGTCGGCATCGGCGAGGACGACCTCACGCCCGCCCTGCTCGAGGTCTACGAGGGCGAGCACGTGCTCGTCGCCGGCCCCGCCCGGTCGGGCAAGTCGACGCTGCTGCTGGCCCTCGCGGAGTCGGTGCGCACGGCCTCGGGGTCGGCGCGTCCGGTCGTCTGGGGCATCGGCGACCGCCGCTCGCCGCTCGTGCACGCCGCCCTCGACCGGGTCGCCGTCGGCGCCGACGAGGTGCCGGCCCTGCTCGCGGCCCTGCGGCTCGAGCGCGGACCGGTGGTGCTGCTGATCGACGACGCCGAGCGGTTCGACGACACGGACCAGGCGATCGCGTCGCTCCTCGCCGCCAACCGGCCGGGCCTCTGCGTGATCGCCGCCGGCCGCTCGGCGGATCTGCGGACGCTCTACAGCCACTGGACGAAGACCCTCCGCAAGTCGCGCTGCGGCGTGCTGCTGCAGCCCGACGTCGACTACGACGGAGAGCTGCTCGGCGTGACCCTGCCCCGGCGGGCGCCGGTCGCCCTCACCCAGGGGCGGGGCTACCTCGGCGTCGGCGGCGCCGTGCGCCTCGTGCAGGCGATGAGCCCGAGCGCGGCCGAGCCGGCGCGGACCGCCTGACCCGCGCCTCCTCGGGCCCTCGCTCGCGCTCGCGCGCGCTCTCGCCAGCTCGCACTCGCGCTCGTGGCCGATCGAGTGGTCGGAAGATGCTCGTCGTCGCGCTCCGAAGAGCATCTTCCGACCACTCGATCTCGCTGCCGGGTCGGACGAGCCCGCTCGCGGGCTACTCGCGGGTCGTGATGCTGAAGGGCGAGCTCTCGAGGTTCGTGAAGTTGCCGACCGTGGCCCTCAGCACGCACGACGGCGCCACGGACAGGGCCGTGACGACGAGCCCGTCCGACGAGACCGCGAGGGCGCCGGCGCAGCCGTCCGCGAACCGGACCCCGGCCTCCCCTCCGGCGACGTCGACCAGCATCTGCGACGGCGACCCCGTGCTCGGGCTCGAGTACAGCGGGTTCAGCTCGTCGGGCCCGCCGGCCCAGACGGGCACCAGCGTGACGGTCAGCGGCGTCTGGCTGACCGTCCGCGAGGGGGTCACGACCTGGACCCCGAGGAGGCGCTGGGCCGGATACGAGGTCCCGGTCACGGTCTCGTCGGTGGTCGCCTCCGTGGTCGCGGCGGCCGCGCCGTCGAGCCAGGCGTCGAGGGCGGCGCCGTCCGCGAAGGTCGCCGGCAGCGTCGCGGTGATCTCGACCTGGCCGCCCGCGGGGACGTCCACGCCGGTCAGGGTCCAGGCGCAGTCGGCCGTGACCCCGGTGACCGACGGCTGGTTGCGCGTCGCCGTGGCGCCCGTCCAGGTCACGGGCGGGCAGCCGTCGCCGTCGGCGACCCCGGGCACGACCTCGAGCAGCGGGCCGGTCAGCGGGGCGCTCTGGGCGGCGTAGTCGAGGGTCAGGGCGACGGTGCCCTCGGCGGGGTCGTAGCTCGCGTCGCGGGTGATCGAGAGGCCGGTCGGCAGCGCGGGGTCGCGCTGGCTCGCCGTCGCCGCGTGGGGGGCGGTCGGCGTCGCCTCGGGCTCGCCGCTCGGCAGCAGCCAGACCAGGCCGACAACGAGAGCCGCGACGAGCACGACGCCGACGGCCGCGAGCGCGATGGTCCTGTTCGTCAGCCAGGCGGGACGCCGACCCGAGCGCGCCTCCTCGGCCGTGTCCGGTCGTGACGCCGGGGCGCCGACGGGACGGCGCAGGGGTCGCACGATCGTCGCCGAGCCCGCGCTGCCGAGGTCGGGCAGCGGCTCGGCCGGCGGGGTCGCGGTGGCCGCGTCGTCGGCGCCGGCAGGTGTCTGCGGTGCGGAGCTCGCGCCCCCCGGGATCGTCCCGGGGGTCACCGCTCCGGCGGCCGCGCCCCGCACGATCGTCGCGGGACGCTCGACGTCGGCGAACCCATCGGGTGCGACGGCGGCGGGGAGGGCCGCGAGGCCGGCGTGCGCACCGGCGAGGCTGCGCACGGTGCTGGCGGCGTCGGCGGCGGAGGGCCGGACCGCGGGGTCCTTCGACAGCAGCGACTCGAGGGCCGCCCAGAGATCGTCGGGGAGATCGAGCCGCGGGGGAGTCGAGGTGACGTGCCGGTAGGCGACCGTGAAGTCGGTGCCGGGGCCGGCGAACGGCGTGCGACCCGCGAGCAGCTCGTAGAGCATGACGCCGGTGGCGTAGACGTCGCCCGCGGCCCCGGAGCGCCCCTGGCTGATCAGCTCGGGCGACATGTACTGCGGGGTGCCGAGGAGGCCCGTCGTCTGCCTGAGCTTCTCGTCGACCACGGACGCGATGCCGAAGTCGCCGACCCGCACGGCACCCGTCAGGCCCGGGCGCCAGGGCTCGGCGAGGAGCACGTTGTCGGGCTTGACGTCGCGGTGGGTCACCTGGCGGGCATGGGCGGCCGAGAGGGCGTCGAAGACCTCGGCCGCGAGCGTGAGGGCGTCCCGGGCCGGCAGCGGGCCGCTCCGCGCGAGGAGGTCGCCGACCGAGCCGCCGGGCACGAGGTCCATGACGATGGCGAGCCGGTCGCCCTCGACGACGAGGTCGCGCACCCGCACGATGCCGGGGTGGCGCAGCGACAGCAGCACCGAGCGCTCGCGCACGAAGCGCTCGACCAGGGCCGAGTCGTCGGCGTGCTCGGGCTTCAGGAGCTTCGCGGCCGCCTCGCCGCTCGCGGCCTCGCCCTCGGTCTCGCCTGCGCCCGCGACCGAGACGCGCCAGACCTCACCGACCGCGCCGGTGCCGATCAGCTCGACCAGCCGGTAGGAGGCCCCCAGAGCCTCGCCGGACCGCGACTGCGCCACGATTCCCCCTCTTGCACGCCCGGACCCCGCGCCGGGGCGTTCTGGGGTTCATCGTAGTGACCCCGGGGGCGGTGCGGACGCGGCGGCCGGACGGGGGCTCGTCGGGCGTCGGTCAGGCCCGACTGGCATGCTCGGGTCATGGCTACCCTCACTCGTCCCCGTCGCGGCAAGGTCATCGCCGGCGTCTGCGCCGCCCTCGCCAACCGCTTCAACATCAGCCCGTTCCTGGTCCGGCTGCTGTTCGTGATCTCGATCGTGCTGCCCGGCCCGCAGGTGCTGCTCTACGTCGTGCTCTGGTTCCTGTTCCCCAAAGAGAAGTAGGCCGACACGGTCCGACCCGCCGGCCGCGCCCGGACGGCGCCGTCAGCGGGTCAGCGTCTGGACGAGCGACTCCTGCAGGTACCCGAGCCAGTCGTACACGTCGTGCATCACGCGCTGGGGTGCCTCGTGCCCTTCGGGGAACCCCTCGTCGGTGACCCCCAGGCGCGTCCCGAGGGTCAGCCGCAGGTCGGTGAGGCTCCGCAGCCACGACTGCTGCGCCGCGGTGTCGAGGCGACGCTCGTCGTGCGCCCGGTTCCGTCGACCGGCACCGCGCCTCCTCGGCTCGTCGGCGGCCTCGTCGCCCGCCGGGTCGTCCGCGAGCGTGGCCAGCACCGCCCGGGCGTTGGCGATCTTCCGGGTCGTGAGATCGTCGGCCGTGAAGCGGCGGAACTCGGCGGCGGCGTCGGCGTCGTCGGGATAGGCCGACGGCAGGAGGCGCGCGACGGCCGGATCCCCGGGGTCGCCGCCCTCGAGCAGCTGCACGAGCTGCGTGGTCAGGTCGGTCAGCAGGCCGCGTTCGTGGTCGCGCAGCGACAGCACGAGGGCGTCGCCGTCGCGGCGGAACGGGATCACTCGTCGGCCTTCGACACGGTGGCCCGGAGCCCGAAGTCGTGGAGGGCCTCGACGTGGCGCTCCATGGCTTCGCGCAGTCCCGTCGCGACGGCCGCCTTGCCGGTGGTGTGCACCTGCATCATGAGCCGCTCGCACCGCCCCTTCGGGTACCCGAAGTAGGTCTGGAAGACGTACGTCACGTACGACATCAGGTTCACCGGGTCGTCCCACACCAGGGTCACCCACGGGGTGTCCGGGGCCGCGAGGAGGCGCAGGTCGCCTTCGGCCTCGGTGCCGGTGCGATTGTCGTCGAGGGCGGTGCTCACGCACCCAGGGTGCCACGCCGGGCCGGGGAGCGCGCCGGACGCTTTCCGCCGGCGGGGCGTCGCGTTATGCTGAGTCGGTCGCGACTGGCGTTCAGATGGTCGACCATCGGGGAGCGACTGACACACGGTTGGTGGCCGTACGCCTGGGCCACGACACCAGATCCCGTCCGTCCCGTGTGCCGAGGAGCAGTCCCATGACCCATGACCAGAAACTCCCGTCGACCTTCAACGAGCCGCTCTCGGTCGTCGACCCCGAGATCGCCGCCGTGCTCGAGCAGGAGCTCGGCCGTCAGCGCGACTACCTCGAGATGATCGCGTCCGAGAACTTCGTGCCGCGCGCCGTGCTCGAGTCGCAGGGCTCCGTGCTGACCAACAAGTACGCCGAGGGCTACCCGGGCCGCCGCTACTACGGCGGCTGCGAGTTCGTCGACGTCGCCGAGAACCTCGCCATCGAGCGCGCCAAGTCGCTCTTCGGCGCCGACTTCGCCAACGTCCAGCCGCACTCCGGCGCGCAGGCCAACGCCGCCGTCCTCGCCGCGCTCGCCGACATCGGCGACACGATCCTCGGCCTCGAGCTGTCGCACGGCGGCCACCTCACCCACGGCATGAAGCTCAACTTCTCGGGCAAGATGTACAAGGCCGTCGCCTACGAGGTCGACCCCGAGACCTACCTGATCGACATGGACGTCGTCCGTCGCCAGGCGATCGAGCACAAGCCGAAGGTCATCATCGCCGGCTGGTCGGCCTACCCGCGCCAGCTCGACTTCGAGGCGTTCCGCGCCATCGCCGACGAGGTGGGCGCCTACCTCTGGGTCGACATGGCCCACTTCGCCGGCCTCGTCGCCGCCGGGCTGCACCCGTCGCCGGTGCCGCACGCCCACGTCGTCTCGTCGACCGTGCACAAGACCCTCGCCGGCCCCCGCTCCGGTGTCATCCTCTCGAACCACGAGCCCCTGTTCAAGAAGCTCAACTCGGCCGTGTTCCCCGGCCAGCAGGGCGGCCCGCTGATGCACGTCATCGCCGCCAAGGCGACGGCGTTCAAGCTCGCGGCCGAGCCCGAGTTCAAGGACCGCCAGGAGCGCACGATCCGCGGCGCCCAGCTGCTCGCCGCCCGTCTGACGGCTCCCGACGCGAAGGCCGCCGGCATCGACGTCCTCACCGGCGGCACCGACGTGCACCTGGTGCTCGTCGACCTGCGCGCCAGCGAGGTCGACGGCAAGCAGGCCGAGAACCTCCTGCACGACGTCGGCATCACCGTCAACCGCAACTCCGTCCCGTGGGACCCTCGCCCCCCGATGGTCACCTCCGGCGTCCGCATCGGCACGTCGGCCCTCGCCACGCGCGGCTTCGACGACGCTGAGTTCACCGAGGTCGCCGACATCATCGGTCTCGCGCTGATGCCCGACCCCGACATCGCCGCGCTCGCCGCCCGCGTGAAGGCGCTCACCGACGCGTTCCCGCTCTACGCGTGAGCGAGGGGCTGACCGAACCGACCCGCGCCTCCTCGGCCGACTCCGGCAGTGCCGGGGCCGGTGCTGCGGCCGCGGCCGGGCGGGCGGTGCCGCGCGAGCGCTTCGTCGCGGGCGACGACTCGACGGCGATCAGGATCGACGGCACGGCGCTCGCCGCGGCGGTGAAGGACGACCTGCGGGTGCGGGTCGACGCGCTGAAGGCTCGGGGCATCGTGCCGGGTCTCGGCACGATCCTGGTCGGTGCGAACCCCGGCTCGCTCTCGTACGTGGCGGGCAAGCACCGTGACTGCGCCGAGGTCGGCATCGAGTCGATCCGCCTCGACCTGCCGGACACCGCGTCGGAGGACGAGATCCGCGCCGCCATCGAGTCCATGAACGCGAACCCGGCGGTCACGGCGTTCATCATCCAGCTGCCCCTGCCGGTCGGCATCGACCCGACCGCGATGCTCGAGCTGATGGATCCGGCCAAGGACGCCGACGGTCTGCACCCGGTCAACCTCGGCGAGCTCGTGCTCGCGGTGCCGGGTGGCAAGGGGTCGATCGACACCCCGCTGCCGTGCACGCCGCGGGGCATCGTCGAGATGCTGCGGGCCTACGACATCCCCATCGCCGGGCGGCACGTGACGATCATCGGCCAGGGGCTGACCGTCGGGCGCCCCCTGGGGCTCCTGCTGACGCGGCTCGAGGCGACGGCGACCCTGACGCACTCGCGCACGGTCGACGTGGCCGCGGAGGTGCGGCGCGCCGACATCGTCGTCGCGGCGGCGGGCGTGGCGGGGCTGGTCGAGCCCGACTGGGTCGCACCGGGGGCCGCCGTCATCGACGTCGGGATCACCCGCGTGCTGAACGAGGAGACCGGCAGGTACCGGCTGCGCGGCGACGTCGACCCGGCGGTCGCGTCGGTGGCCGGGTTCCAGTCGCCGGTGCCCGGCGGCGTCGGGCCGATGACACGCGCGATGCTGCTGAAGAACGTGGTCGAGGCGGCCGAGCGGCGCTGAGCCGCCGAGTCGCTACGACACCAGGAAGTGGGCACGGCGCCAGGTCTTCGCCTGGTGCCGTGCCCACTTCGTGGTGCTGTGGGGGGATGCGGGTGCGGTGAGGCGGGCGGCGGGCCTCGACTGTGGCTCGGGTGGGGAGTGCGGGCATCGCCACCACGCCAGGAGATGGGCACGGCACCAGGCTTTTCCCTGGTGCCGTGCCCACCTCGTGGCGCTGTGCGGGTGCGACGGCGCGACGGCGCGCCGCGCGCCGCAGGCGTCAGCCGTCGCGGCGGGCGCCCTCGGCGGCGTTGACGGTGAAGAGCGTCGGGGCCGTGTAGGCGGCGTCGGCGAAGGCGGCGACGACAGCGGCCTCGACGGCCGCCCGCGCCTCGGCGGGCACCAGCGCGATGGCCGATCCGCCGAAGCCGCCGCCCGTCATCCGGGCGCCGAGCGCACCCGTGGCCTGAGCGGTCGCGACGGCGAGGTCGAGCTCGGGGACCGAGATCTCGAAGTCGTCGCGCATCGACACGTGCGAGGCGTCGAGCAGCCGGCCGATGGCGAGCGGGCCCTCGGTGCGCAGCGTGCGGACGGTGTCGAGCACCCGCTGGTTCTCGGTGATCACGTGGCGCACGCGGCGGAAGGTCTCGTCGTCGAGGGTCTCCTCGGCGCGTTCGAGGTCGCCCGCGTCGAGGTCGCGCAGCGACGTGACGCCCAGCGCGGCCGCGCCCTTCTCGCACGAGGAGCGACGCTCGACGTACCCTCCGGTGGCGTGGGCGTGCTCGACGTTGGTGTCGATCACGAGCACCTCGAGGCCGGCGGCGGCGAAGCCGAGGTCGACGACGTCGGCGTCGAGGCTGCGGCAGTCGAGGAACACACCCGAGTCGGCCTGGCCGAGCAACGAGGCGGACTGGTCCATGATGCCCGTCGGCGCACCGACGGCGTCGTTCTCGGCGAGCTGTCCGACGGCGGCCAGCGTCGACCGGTTGACGTCGATCGACCAGAGCTCGGCGAAGGCGACCGCGACGGCGCACTCGAGGGCCGCCGACGACGACAGCCCGGCGCCGACCGGCACCTCGGAGTCGACGAACAGGTCGAGGCCGCGGGCGGTCGAGAGGTCGATGGTCGTCAGGTCTCCGCCGGCGGCGGCGAACGCGGGGGAGTCGGAGTGCTGCGCCGCGACCGACAGGGCCCAGGCGATGCCGAAGGCGTAGGTGGACCAGCCCGACATCGACGCGGGGTCGAGCGCGTCGAGCGAGATCTCGTGCACCCCCTCCTCGAAGGTCGAGGAGATGCGCAGCAGTCGGTCGTCGCGTCGGCCGACCGTCACCGTGGTGCGGCGATCGATGGCGAACGGCAGCACGAAGCCGTCGTTGTAGTCGGTGTGCTCGCCGATCAGGTTGACGCGGCCGGGGGCCGACCAGCGGCCGACGACCTCGGTGTCGAAGACGTCGGCGAAGCCGCGGGGAGTGGTGGTGTCGGTCATGAGCGCTCGATCGCCTCTCGGATCAGGTCGGCCTGCGCCTCGGGGACGAGGTCGCCGATCCAGGCTCCCATCGCCGCCTCGGAGCCCGCCAGGAACTTCAGTCTCGTCTCGGCCCGCCGGGGCGAGGTGATCTGCAGCATCAGCCGCACGGTGTCGCGGCCGACGTTGACGGGTGCCTGGTGCCAGGCCGAGATGTAGGGGGTCGGATCGCCGTACAGGGCGTCGACGCCCCGCAGGAGGCGCCGGTACATGATCGCGAGCTCGTCGCGTTCGTCGTCGGTCAGCCCGGCGAAGTCGGGCACGTGGCGGTGCGGCAGCAGGTGGATCTCGATCGGCCAGCGGGCCGCGAACGGCACGAACGCCGTGAAGTGCTCGCCCGCGAGGACGACGCGGGGTCCGCCGCGCTCGTTCTCGAGCAGGTCGGCGAAGAGCGTCGGGCCGTAGGACTCGATGCTGCGCAGCAGGCTCGTGGTGCGGGGCGTGACGTACGGGTAGGCGTAGATCTGGCCGTGCGGGTGGTGCAGCGTGACGCCGATCGCCTGACCGCGGTTCTCGAACGGGAACACCTGCTCGATGCCGGGCATCGCCGACAGGGCGGCGGTGCGGTGCGCCCAGGCCTCGACCACGGTGCGGGCGCGCGACTCGCTGAGGTCCGCGAACGAGCCCTCGTGCTCGGGGCTGAAGCAGACGACCTCGCAGCGGCCGACGCTGCGGCGCGTGCGACCCATGCCGAGGTTCCCGAGGTCGTCGACGCCCTCGGGCGCGTTCTCGTCGGTGAGGAGCGGGCCGAACGACGGCGAGCGGTTCTCGAAGACCGCGACGTCGTAGACGTCGGGGATCTCGGACGGGTTGGTCGGCGACGCGGGAGCCAGCGGGTCGAGCTCGGCCGGCGGCAGGAACACGCGGTTCTGGCGGGAGGCGGCGATCGAGACCCAGTCGCCGGTCAGGACGTCCTGCCGCATCGTGGCGGTGTCGGGACGGGGGTCGAGCGTGCGGGCGTCGGCGCGACGGTCGGGGCCGAGCGTCGTGTCGGCGTCGTCGAAGTAGATGAGTTCTCGCCCGTCGGCGAGCAACGTCGTTCGGGTGGCGATCGCCGCCATGTGGAGCCTCCTCGGTCGCGCCCCCGCGTCAGGTGATTTGCATTTGCGAAAGCACCTGAAAGCATACGAAACTGGAGCCGTGAACGCCAACCCGAACGATCCGCAGCTGCCGGGCGAGCGTCGGCGCGATCGCATCGCCGACCTGGTCGGTCGACGCGGCTTCGTGCGGACGGCCGAGCTCGCCCGCGAGTTCCGGCTCTCCGAGGTGACGATCCGCACCGACCTCGAGAGCCTCGCCGCCGACGGCCTGCTGTCGCGCGTGCACGGCGGGGCTCTCTCCCTCGACCGTCCGGTGGTCGAGCGCCCGTTCGAGGAGGAGAGCTCGATCGGCATCGAGGCGAAGCGGGCGATCGGGGTGGCCGCGGCGTCGCTGGTCCGCTCCGGAGACTGCGTCGTGCTCGACGTCGGCACGACCACGACCCAGATCGCGCTCGCCCTCCTCGAGCGGCACGACCTCGAGGGGGTCGTCGTCGTCACCAACGGGTTGACGATCGCCCTCGCCCTCGAGCAGGCCGTCCCGCGGTTCACGGTGATCGTGTCCGGCGGCACGCTGCGGCCGCTGCAGCACTCACTCGTCAACCCGCTGGCGACGAGCGTCTTCTCGAGCATCACGGCCGACGTCGCCTTCATCGGCTGCACCGGGGTCGACGTCGCGCACGGCGCGACCAACGTGAACCTGCCCGAGACCGACCTCAAGCGCCTCATGACGCAGACCGCACGACGCTCGTACCTCGTCGCCGACGGGGCCAAGCTGTCCGACGCCCATCTCGGGGTGATCGCGCCCCTCGCCACCTTCGAGGCGCTGATCACGGCCGGCGCCGACCCGGCGCACGTCGACGAGCTCCGGGCCGCGGGGCTGGCCGTGGTCGAGGCCGACGACATCGACGCCACCGGCCTCGGCGAGGTCGGCGGCGGCGAGGCCGGCCACGCCCGCGACGACGCCGACGCCGACGCCGACGCTGACGCCGTCGCCGGGGACGACACTGAGACCGACGCCGCGACGGTCGGCGTCGACCGGACACGAGGAGACCACCGATGACCGCAGCACCGACCGGCAGCCAGTTCCACCTCGAGCTCGACGCCGACGGGCGTCGCGTCACCGCGATCGTCACCGAGGTGGCCGCGGGCATCCGCGCCCTCGAGGTCGACGGTGCAGCCCTGACCGAGACGTTCGCCGAGCACGAGACCCCGCCGTCCGCGTGCGGCATCACGCTCTTCCCCTGGCCGAACCGGGTCGACGGAGGTCGATGGACGCTCGACGGCGTCGAGCAGCAGCTCGACCTCACCGAGCCGGCCAAGGGCAACGCCAGCCATGGTCTGCTGCGCTACACGGCGTACCGGCCGATCGTCGTCGAGCCGCACGCCGTGACCCTCGGTGCGACGGTGTTCCCGCAGCACGGCTGGCCGTTCCAGCTCGCGACGACCGTGCGGCACGAGCTCGTCGCCGACGGCATGGTCGTGACCCACACGGTCGAGAACGTCGGTCGCGGGCGGGCGCCGTTCGCGGTCGGCTCGCACCCGTTCCTCCGGGTGGGCGACCACGACCCGGCCACCCTGCGGGTGACCCTCGACGCCGCGACCCGGTTCGAGGTCGACGAGCGGAGCATCCCGACGGGCACCGCCCCCGTCGCCGGCACCGACGTCGACCTCCGTGGAGGGCCGCTGGTGGGCGACCTCGACCTCGACACGGGGTACCGCGACGTCGTCGCCGACGAGCACGGCGTCCGGCGCACGAGGCTGACCGCCCCCGACGGCTGGTCGACCGAGCTCTGGCAGGACGCCTCGTTCGGCTACGTGCAGGTCTTCACGCCGCGGAACTTCCCGCGCGACGGCGTCGAGGGGCTGGCCGTGGCCGCCGAGCCGATGACGGCCCCGGCCAACGCGCTGGCGACCGGCGAGGGCCTCGTCTGGCTCGACGAGGGCGAGTCGTGGACGGCCGCGTGGGGCATTCGGCGGACCCGTGACTGACCCCGAAACGTCTCGGCACTGTCCTTTTTACGCAGAATCCTGAGAACGATTTCCCTCGGGCGCGATTCACGCTAGCGTGAGCAGGCGTTCGGCTGGTTACCGGACGCTCGTCGTCGAATTGCTCTGGCGGCCGCTCTTTTCCTGATCCGAATGGCGGCCCCGTCTACTCGGCGCACCGTGCCCCCTGCACCGGTGCCCAGCGCGCCGGAGCAGGGGGCGCGGTCCTTCTCGCGGCGGGCCGGCGGTCCTGGCGCGCGGCGTGAGCCCCGGCCCGACGTGACGACAGGGCTGCGAGGAAGAGAAGTAGGGGTGGGCCCCATGGGGCTCGAACCCATGACCCGCGGATTAAAAGTCCGATGCTCTACCAACTGAGCTAGAGGCCCTCGTCGGACAACAATACGGGATCGCCGGGCGCGTTCGCGTCGCCCTACGCGGTGAGCGAAGAAGGGGCCGGCGGGGGGCGCGGCTGTCGGGGGTCGCGCCTATCATCGACGCGATGCCCAGAGACTTCCACCGCCCCACGCAGTTCTCCGGCGCCGAGTTCGAGGCCTTCCAGGGCGGAGACGACCCGGCGACGATCAACCGCGTCGCCCACGAGTCCGCCGCCGCCCTCGTGGCGCGCGTGAAGAACGACCCGTCGCCCGAGATCCTCGACCGGCTCGTCACGTTCACCGACCTGCACGGCATCGACGCGGTCGCCGAGCTCTGGGCGCGGGCACCCGCCCACACCCTCCCGGGCGCTCTCTGGCGCATCTACCTCGTGCGCGCGGTGATCCGGCAGAACCCGGTCGAGATCACGTTCCTCTTCGAACGCGGCGTCGAATCGTCGTCGACCATCGACCCGGTCGTCGCCGGCGCCCCGGCCCCGGCCAGCCCCGACGAGATCGTCGAGCTCGCCGACCTCATCCTGCGGGGCGTCTTCGTGGGCGACTTCGCGACCGCTCTCGAGCGCGGGGCCGCCTTCTGCCGTCTCGCCTCCGCCGGGGCCACCAGCCTCGCCGACGACCACGACGCGGTCGGCTCCGAGCGCGCCTCCGAGCTCACCCGCAGGGCCCTGCGCCTCTCCGAGCTCGGCGTCGACCTCGTCGCCTGCGCCCACCTCTGGCGCAGCGACAGCCTCGACTGACCGAGCAGACCCGACAGCGCATCCACCGAAGAGGCGCACCCCGGTTTCGCACCCGGCGAACGCTGAGGCGAGCATCGCGCGCAGCGGCTAAACTCGATCACTGTCGGGCCGCAGTAACCCCGGGCTCCAAATTTAGCCGCTTCGAGCGGCCTCGCGCCGAGAGGCGTTTCTGCGGCTCGGCACCTCCTCTCCTCGCTCGTGTCGGCGTGTTTCCCGCCGCGGCGCAGCCGAGCCGCCGCCGCGCAGCTGAGCGCCGCGCACCACCGCACCACGCCGATCCGCCGCGTCTCGCCGGGCCACGCAGCCGCGTCTCCCAGACCCTGCGCGGTGAGCAAAACTCGCCCAATCCGGCGATGGGCTCGTGCCGAACCATTGACGTGAGGGATCGCATGATCCTCCGCACGAACCGGTCTCCCTGGACCGGCCCGCGCGGTCCGTTCCCTCCGCGGCGATCCGGACCTGAACACCATCCCAGACGGAGCATCTCGCGGGGGGAGCGCTCACTCCACAGACCGGCCTGACGGCGGACAAGCGAATCGAGGTGAACCCTGACATGCTGAAGCTCGTGACCCGAGACATCGAGACTCCCGACGCTGCGGCGCATCCGGCGTCGCCCGACGACCTGCTGCAGAGGGTCGCCGCCGGAGATCAGGTCGCTTTCGGCGAGCTGTACGACCAGACGGCGCCTCGTGTCCTGGGGCTGATCAAGCGCCTCCTCAAAGACCACGCCCAGTCCGAGGAGGTCGCCCAGGAGGTGTTCCTCGAGATCTGGCAGACCGCCTCCCGGTTCGACACGACCCGGGGCAGCGCCGCGAGCTGGATGCTGACGATGGCGCACCGCCGCGCGGTCGACCGGGTCCGGGCCTCGCAGTCCGGCCGCGACCGCGACCTCAAGATCGGCGTCCGCGACCTCTCGCCCGAGTACGACTCGGTCACCGAGTCGGTCGAGATCCGCATCGAGCACGAGCGGGTCGAACGGGCGCTCGGCCGTCTGACCGAGCTGCAACGCCAGGCGGTGAAGCTCGCCTACTACGGCGGCTACAGCCACAGTGAGGTGGCGACCATGCTGGGGGTGCCCATCGGCACCGTCAAGACCCGGCTCCGCGACGGAATGATCCGACTTCGAGACGAGATGGGGGTTGCCTCGTGAACGACCGCGACGAACCCACCGGCACCGACGGTGTCGGCGACGCGACGGAGAACCTCTCCGGCGCCTACGTGCTCAACGCACTGACAGAAGAAGAACGACGCTCGTTCGAGGAGATCCTCGACGGGTCCGAGGACATCAGGAAGGAAGTGGCCGAATTGCGCGAGACAGCACTCCTGCTCGCTCACGCGGCGACGCCCGTGACGCCCTCCGCCGGTCTTCGCGACTCCATCATGGACAAGATCGCCCGCACGGCTCAGCTGCCGTCGCAGACGACCGCCGAGCAGGCGCCCGGCCCCGAGACCGCAGGAGGCGCGGGTGACGAGCACGAGCGCGTCGCCCCCCGGCGTCGCCCGGTCCCCGAGATGGAGCCCACCGAGTCCGAGGCCCGCGTGCTGCACCCCACGGGTGCCGCTCAGCGCCGCTGGTTCACGCGCCCGGTCGCCATCCTCGGCGCCGCAGCGGCCGCCGCCGGCCTGTTCTTCGGCGGCGGAGCCCTGGTGTCCGCGATCAGCGGCCCGGGCCAGTCGCAGGAGGCCACCGCCTCGGCTCTCGACGAGATCTACGCGGCCAGCGACTTCCAGCGCACCGTCGCGGAGGTCAGCACGGGCGGCACCGCCACGCTCGTCTGGTCGAACGACCTGAAGCGCAGCGCCATCGTGGCCGACGGCCTGACGTCGCTGCCCGGCGACCAGACGTACGAGCTCTGGTACATCGGAGACGACGGCGCCATCCCGGCCGGCACCTTCGACACGTCGTCCGACTCGACCGTCACCCAGGTGCTCAAGGGCGAGATGTCGCCCGGCGACGTGATCGGCGTCACCGTCGAGCCGACCGGCGGCTCCGACCAGCCGACCAGCGACCCGATCGTGGCTCTGCCGAGCGCCTGACGGCCGACGTCCCGGTCGGTCGCGGAGCGCGACGCGACCGGCTCGACGACAGGAGGCGCCCCACCGGCCGGTGGGGCGCCTCCTTCGTGTCCGTGGTCCGGACGGGTGCGACGGGGATCCGTCGCGGGCGGGATCAGCCGAAGCGACCCGAGACGTAGTCCTCGGTCGCCTGGACGCTCGGGTTGGAGAACATCTTGGCGGTGTCGTCGTACTCGATCAGCTTGCCGGGCTTGCCGGTTCCCGCGATGTTGAAGAACGCGGTCTTGTCGCTGACGCGGCTGGCCTGCTGCATGTTGTGGGTCACGATGACGATCGTGTACTGCTGCTTGAGCTCCTCGATGAGGTCCTCGATGGCCAGCGTCGAGATCGGGTCGAGGGCCGAGCACGGCTCGTCCATCAGCACGACGTCGGGGGAGACGGCGATGGCGCGCGCGATGCAGAGACGCTGCTGCTGGCCGCCCGAGAGGCCCGAGCCGGGCTTGTCGAGGCGGTCCTTGACCTCGTTCCAGAGGTTGGCGCCCTGGAGGGACGACTCGACGAGCGAGTCCTGGTCGCCTCGCGACATGCGGCGGTTGTTGAGCTTCACACCGGCGAGCACGTTGTCGCGGATGCTCATCGTCGGGAACGGGTTCGGTCGCTGGAACACCATGCCGACCTGACGGCGGACGAGCACGGGGTCGACGCCGGGGCTGTAGAGGTCGTTGCCGTCGATGAGCACCTGGCCGTCGACGTAGGCTCCGGGGATCACCTCGTGCATGCGGTTCAGCGTGCGGAGGAAGGTCGACTTGCCGCAGCCCGACGGCCCGATGAACGCGGTGACCGTGCGGGGCTCGATGGTGATGTTGACGTCTTCGACGGCCTTGAACTTGCTGTAGTAGACGTTGAGGTCGTTGACCTCGATGCGCTTGGACATGGGTTCCTCCGGGTGGTTCCTGGCCTCAGCGGCCGAGCTTGGGGGCGAAGATGCGGGCGATCAGCCGGGCGAGCAGGTTGAGCGCCATGACGATGAGGATGAGCGTGAGCGCCGAGGTCCAGGCGCGGTCGATGAAGGCCGCCGCGTCGGTGCCCTGGCTGACGTACGAGCTGTAGGCGAACACCGGCAGCGACTGCATGCGCCCGTCGAAGAGGTTGTAGTTCATGCTCGCGGTGAATCCGGCCGTGATCAGCAGCGGCGCGGTCTCGCCGATGATGCGGGCGATGGCGAGCATGACGCCGGTCGTGATGCCGGCGATCGAGGTCGGGATCACGACCTTCACGATCGTCAGCCACTTCGGCACGCCGAGGGCGTAGGCGGCCTCGCGCAGCTCGTTCGGCACGAGCTTCAGCATCTCCTCGGTGCTGCGCACGACGACCGGGATCATCAGCACCGCCAGAGCGACCGAGCCGGCCGCGCCCATGCGGACCCCGGGTCCGAAGAAGATGACGAACAGCGCGTAGGCGAAGAGGCCGGCGACGATCGAGGGGATGCCGGTCATGACGTCGACGAAGAACGTGATCGCCCGGGCGAGGCGACCCCGGCCGTACTCGACCAGGTAGATGGCGGTGAGGAGGCCGATCGGCACCGAGATCACCGCGGCGAGGGCCGTGATCAGGAGGGTCCCGGTGATGGCGTGCAGTCCGCCGCCGCCGGCTCCGACCACGTTGCGCATCGACATCGAGAAGAAGCCGACGTCGAACCGGTTGGCTCCCGAGGTGACGACGGTGAAGAGCAGCGACACGAGGGGCACGAGGGCGATGATGAAGGCGGCGCTGACGGCCGTCGTGACGACGCGGTCCTTCGCGCGGCGGATCCCCTCGACCTGCATCGCGACGACGAAGACGAGCACGGCGTACAGCACGGTGCCGAGGATGATCGCCCCGACCCAGTTGAAGCCGTCGGTGACGCCGGCGGCGTTCAGCAGACCGAAGACGACGCCCATGATCACCCAGCTGCCGAGCAGGATGGCGACCGGGGAGCCCTTGGGCAGTCGGCCGGTCGTGAGCGCGTTGACGGAGGCTCCCGTGCGGCGGACGTCGGTGGTGGTGGCGGTCGTGGCCATCAGTTCGCTCCCGAGAAGGCCTTGCGGCGGTTGATGACGTATCGGGCGATCGAGTTCACGATCAGCGTGATGACGAAGAGGACGAGGCCGGTGGCGATCAGCGTGTTGATGCCGATGTCGTGCGCCTCGGGGAACCTCAGTGCGATGTTCGCCGCGATCGTCGACGAGTTCGTCGAGGTGAGGATCGCCGGGTTGATCACGAGAGCGGGAGAGAGCACGAGCGCGACGGCCATCGTCTCGCCGAGGGCGCGGCCGAGGCCGAGCATGGCGGCGGAGATGACGCCGGGGCGGCCGAACGGCAGCACCGCGATCTGGATCATCTCCCAGCGCGTGGCGCCGAGGGCCAGCGCCGCCTCCTCGTGCAGCGTCGGCGTCTGCAGGAAGACCTCGCGGCTGAGGGCGGTGATGATCGGCAGGATCATCACGGCGAGCACGATCGAGGCGGTGAGCAGGGTGCGGCCGGTGCCCGAGACGGGGCCGGCGAACAGCGGGAACCAGCCGAACGTGTCGACGAGCCAGCCGTAGAAGGGCTGGATCGCCGGCGCGAGCACGATGCTGCCCCAGAGGCCGAAGACGACCGAGGGCACGGCGGCCAGCAGGTCGACCACGTAGCCGAGGCCCTGCGCGAGCTTGCGCGGGGCGTAGTGCGAGATGAAGAGGGCGATGCCGATGGCGACGGGCAGGGCCATCAGGAGCGCCAGGGCGGCGGCGTAGACCGTTCCGAAGGCGAGCGGCCCGACGTACTGAAAGAACGACCCGGGGTAGCCCGAGAGCGAGACGTCGTCGGCGTCCGCCGTCAGCGCCGGGATGCTCTGGACGATCAGGAACAGCGCGACCGCGGCGAGGATGGCGAGGATGAGACCGCCCGCGACGACGGTGCTGCCCGAGAAGATCCGATCGGCAGGTCGTCTCGTGGGCTTCGGGGCGCCGGTGGTGGCCGACGTCGTGGCGGGGGCGGTCATCAGACGGGATCCTCCGGAGGTTCGGGTGGGGGGATGTGCGCGGTGCGGGCTGGTGCCGGTGCTTCTGGATGCTACGGGGTCTCGGGGGTGGAGCGGAGAGGCCCTGTCAGGCCGACGGCCCGGGAACGCACAGGGTGCGTTCCCGGGCCCGGGTGGTGCCGTGTTACTTGATGAGCGCGATCGCGTCGGCGACCTGACCCGAGAGGGTGCTCGAGATGGGAGCCGAGCCGGCGGCGTCGGCCGCGACCTGCTGGCCCTCGTCGCTGGTCACGTACGAGAGGTACGACTTGACGAGCTCGCCCTTGGCGGCGTCCTCGTACGACTCGCAGGCGATCAGGTAGCTGACCAGGACGATCGGGTAGACGCCCGCGGCCTCGGAGGTGCGGTCGAGCGCGATGGCGATGTCGCCGTCGGTGCGGCCCTCCTCCTCGGGGGACTCGTCGACGATGGCGGCGGCGGCCTCGGCCGAGAAGCCGACGAACTCGTCGCCGACCTTGACCTTGGCGACGCCGAGGTCACCGGCGCGCGACGCGTCGGCGTAGCCGATGGTCCCGGTGCCGTTGGTGACGGCGTCGATCACGCCGGTCGTGCCTGAGGCGCCCTCGCCGCCGAAGGCGGTGGGCCAGGTGCCGTCGGCCTCTTCGGTCCAGACGTCGGAGGCCGTCTTGTTCAGGTAGTCGGTGAAGTTCTCGGTCGTGCCCGAGTCGTCCGAGCGGTGCACGGCGGTGATGCCGGTGCTGGGCAGGTCGGCGTCGGGGTTGTCGGCCTTGATCTCGTCGGCGTCCCACGTGGTGATGGAGCCGTTGAAGATGCCGGCGAGGGTGGCGGGCGACAGGTTGAGCTCGTCGACGCCGTCGAGGTTGAAGACGACCGCGATGGGCGAGACGTAGGCGGGCAGCTCGACGATGCCGGTGTCGGGCGTGCAGCCGGCGAAGGTGCTGGACGAGATCTCGTCGGTGGTGAACGCGCGGTCCGAACCGGCGAAGTCGGCTGCGCCGGAGATGAAGCTCTCGCGGCCGCCGCCCGAGCCCTGGGGGTCGTAGCTGACGTCCACGCCGTCGTTCGCCGTCTGGTAGCCGGCGACCCAGGCTTCCTGAGCGGCCTGCTGCGAGGTCGCGCCGATGCCGACGAGCGAGCCGGAGAGGTCCGAGCCGCCCTCGGAGCTGCCCGACGAGGGGCCTTCGTTGCTCGCGCAGGATGCGAGGAGCATGGTGCTGACCGCGGCGATGGCAACGATGCTGCCGGTGCGCTTGAAGTTCACAGGGGTTCCTTTTCGGGAGGTGATGACTGGGTGCTGTGGGCCAGGTGCCGGCCCCTGCGAGACGCTACGTCCAGGGGTTAACCACGGTCGCCCGTCTCGGTGAACGGCAGGTTAACGCGAGGGGAACATCGGCCGTGTCCGCCCGTGGGCGCCGGGGCACGCCGGGGTACACCCGCCCGAGCCCGAGCCCGAGCCCGAGCCCGAGCCCGGGCCTCAGCCCGAGCGATCAAGGAGGGCGGGCGTCAGGCGACGGGGCCGTGCGTCTCGACGGCGACGAGCGAGGCGTCGTCGACGGAGACGTGCAGCACGGTGTACTCGCCGGTGGACAGCGAGGAGGCGCGGCGCAGGTCGAGCCGGTCGCCCCCCTTGGTGCCCAGCGCGATCTGACGGATCAGCTCGGGCAGCACCGGGCCGTGGCTGCAGAGCACGGCGCTGGCGCGCTTCTTGAGGCGCTTCGCGACCACGCCCGCGACGTCGTCCGTGCCGCGCTCGAAGGCGTCCTGGCTGATCGAGTCGGTCTGCTTGACGCCGACCCGGGTCAGGGCGGACAGCGGCTCGAGGGTCGCGAGGCATCGGGCGGCCGTGCTGCTGACGATGCGCTGCGGAGCCCAGGCGGCGATGCCGGGGGCGATCGACTTGGCCTGCTTGCGGCCGGCGGGCAGCAGCGGGCGGGTCGCGTCGGAGCCGTCCCAGTCGCCGGGCGAGGTCGTCTTGGCGTGGCGCAGGGCGACGAGGGCGAAGGTGCGCGCCCGCTTGGTCGCGACGCGGTCGGCGAACCTGTCGAGCACCTCGGCGTCGCGTTCGTAGGTCAGCTTGGTGCGCGCCTTGTCGATCGAGACCCACTCGATCGCGCCCACCTCGCTGTTCGGGGTGAAGTCTCCCGCGGCCGTGAAGGCCTCGTCGGTGACCTCGGCGGCCCAGTAGTGGACGATCTTGTCGCGTCCGCCGGGCATGACGTACTCGACGTGGCCGAGCGGTGCGCCGAGCGAGACGCGGTAGCCGGTCTCCTCGCGGATCTCGCGGACGGCGGCCTGGGGGGTGGACTCGCCCGGGTCGACCTTGCCCTTGGGCAGCGAGACGTCGCCGTGGTGGTCGCGATGGATCAGCAGCACGCGCGACTTGCCGTCGACGAAGCGGAAGAGGACGGCCCCCGCGGCCACGACGGTGGTCGAGGTGATGCTCACCGGCTGCTCCTCTTGCGCTGGTTGATCTGCTTCATCAGGGCGTTCTGCAGATCGACCAGAGGACGGCCGGACTCGTCGCGGGCATGGCGCGTCCAGGTGCCGTCGGACTCGAGCCACCACGAGGCGGTCTCGTCGCTCATGGCGCGTTCGAACAGCGACGCGACCTCGTCGAGGTGGTTCTGCTGGGTCAGCCGCACGAGCGCCTCGACCCGGCGGTCGAGGTTGCGGTGCATCATGTCGGCGCTGCCGATGAACAGCTGCGGGTCGCCGTCGTTGGCGAACCAGAAGAGTCGCGAGTGCTCGAGGTATCGGCCGAGGATCGACCGGACGCGGATGGTCTCGCTCAGACCCGGCTGGCCGGGCTTGATCGTGCAGATGCCGCGCACCCAGACGTCGACCGGCACCCCGGCCTGGCTGGCCTTGTAGAGCGCGTCGATGATCTGCTCGTCGACGATCGAGTTGATCTTGATCTTGATGCCGGAGGGGCGACCGGCCTGCGCGTTCTCGATCTCGTTCTGGATCTGCTTGAGCAGACCGCGACGGAGGTAGCGGGGCGCGACGAGGAGGCGCTTGAACTTCTTCTCGATGGCGTAGCCCGAGAGCTCGTTGAACAGCCGGGTCAGGTCTTTCCCGACCTGGTCGTCGGCGGTGAAGAGCCCCATGTCCTCGTAGATGCGGCTGGTCTTGGGGTTGTAGTTGCCCGTGCCGATGTGCGTGTAGTGCTTGAGCGTGCCCTTCTCCTGGCGGATGACGAGGGCGAGCTTGCAGTGGGTCTTGAGCCCGACGAGACCGTAGACGACGTGCACGCCGGCCTTCTCGAGCTTGCGGGCCCAGGTGATGTTGTTCTGCTCGTCGAAGCGCGCCTTGACCTCGACCAGGGCGAGCACCTGCTTGCCCGACTCGGCGGCGTCGATCAGCGCCTCGATGATCGGCGAGTCGCCGCTCGTGCGGTAGAGCGTCTGCTTGATGGCGAGCACGTTGGGGTCGGCGGCGGCCTGTTCGAGGAACGCCTGCACGCTGGTCGCGAACGACTCGTAGGGGTGGTGCACCAGGACGTCCTGGCGGGCGATGCTGGCGAACATGTCGGGCTTCATATTCGGCTCGGTCGGCTGCAGCTGAACGGCCGTGGTGGGGAGGTGCTTGGGGTACTTGAGATCGGCACGCGGCATCTTGGTGATCTCGAAGAGGCCGGCGAGGTCGAGGGGCGCCGGGAGCTTGTAGACCTCCTGGTCGGTGACGTCGAGCTCGCGGACGAGCAGCTCGAGGGTGACCGGGTCCATGTCGTCGGTGATCTCGAGGCGGATCGGCGGCCCGAAGCGGCGCCGCAGGAGCTCGCGCTCGAGCGCCTGGATCAGGTTCTCGGACTCGTCCTCGTCGACCTCGACGTCCTCGTTGCGGGTCACGCGGAACACGTGGTGCTCGACGACCTCCATGCCCGGGAAGAGGTCCTGGAGGTGGTTGGCGATGAGGTCCTCGAGCGGGATGAACCGCACCCGGCCGCTCTCGTCGTCGGGCAGCTGCACGAAGCGCGGGAGCATCTGCGGCACCTTGAGGCGCGCGAACTCCTGTCGCATCGTCTTGGGGTTGCGTACGCGGATCGACAGGTTCAGCGACAGGCCCGAGATGTACGGGAACGGGTGGGCCGGGTCGACCGCGAGGGGCATCAGCACCGGGAAGATCTGCTCGGTGAAGATCTCGCGCATGCGGACCCGGTCGGCCTCGTCGAGGTCGGACCACTTCTCGACGTGGATGCCGGCGTCGTCGAGGTCGGGTTTGACCAGATCGAGGAACGCCCGCGCGTGGCGCTCCTGCAGCTCGTGCGCCTTGGCGCTGATGTCGGCGAGCACCTCGTTCGGCCCCCGGCCGACGTTGGTGGGGACGGCGAGCCCGGTCGCGATGCGACGCTTGAGCCCGGCGACGCGGACCATGAAGAACTCGTCGAGGTTGCTCGCGAAGATGGCCAGGAAGTTCGCCCGCTCGAGCAGCGGCGTCGTGGGGTCCTCGGCCAGCTCGAGCACCCGCTGGTTGAACGAGAGCCAGCTCAGCTCGCGGTCGAGGTACCTCTCCGCCGGCAGGGTGCCGTCCTCGAAGCTGACGATCTCGTCGAAGTCGTCGAGGAAGTCGGGGGTGACGCCGGCGCCGTCGACGCGTGGTTCGCTGTCCATCGTCCTATCGTGCCACCGCCGACGCCACTTCCGACGCCGCCGAGGTAAACGGTGGATGACGACGTGCGCGGTGGGCCGGGGGAGGAGACGCGCGCGCCTCCCCGCCCGGCCGTCCCGCCTACTTCTCTTCCTGCTTCAGGGCGAGGCCGAGAGCGAAGAAGGTGGGGGCCCAGTGGCCGATGAAGATGCCCCAGCGGTCGGACTGCGCCTTGTCGGACGAGTCCTTGCCCTGCGAGGCCAGCCAGGCGACGAGCGCGATGACGATGGAGGCGAATCCGCCCCAGTAGGCGTGCTTGCTCTGGACGCCGAGGTCCGAGATGAATTTGACGGGGTTCATGGTGGTCTCCTGTGGTGCGATCGTGGTGGGGCGGGGCTTCGTGACGGTGCACCTCAATCCACTCCATGGTGCTGAGAGCGACGTGGCAGGCGGCCGACCCCCGCGGGAGTAAAGGGCGGACGGCCGCATCCGTACCCCGATCTGTACCCCTCGCCCTCCGGGCGTCCGCACGACGCCGGTCATCCCCAGCCGCCGACGTACCCCTCCAGGTCGGGTTCGGCCACGACGCGGGCGATCGACGGGCTGCGCCGGACCACGGCCTCGAACACCGTCTCGTCACCCCATCTGCGGGCCCGTGCCGCGGCCCGACGCGACCGGACGGCGAGCAGCTCGACCCCCTCGTCGTCGACGAAGGTGATCGAGGCCAGCCCGCGGGCGCCCACCTCGTCGACCGCGCGGCGGAGCTCCCCGTCGCGGACCCGCACCGGGGCGTCGGCCACCACGACGTCGAGGCGCACCCGGTCGACGACCGCGCCCCCGTCGGCCCGCCCGCCGTCGACCCCGCCCGCGACCCCGCCGTCGACCGGCACGGCCTCGGGCAGCTCCGCCGCGATCGAGTCGAGGCAGACGAACCGTGCGGCGTCGCCGCCCGACGTCGGCCCGTGCAGCGCGACGTCCGCGTGTCGTCCCCGCACCCCGTGCCCCCTCGAGCCGGGCACGGGGATGAGCTCGGCCAGCAGCAGCGTCTCGGCGTTCTTGGCCCGCTGTCGCTCGTCGAGGTCGCGGCCGGACCACTCGGGCCCGTCGTGCCAGGCGACCGCGGCGGGCACGTGGGCGAGCACGCCGCCCGCCAGCCAGGCGCGGTACGCCCACTCCCAGTCCTCCCCGCCGTAGCGGGTGAACCCCTCGTCGTAGCCGCCGGTGTCGGCGAAGAAGTCGGCGGAGCAGGCCGTCACGGCGCCGATGACGAACCGGTACGAGCGGTCGTCGGCGTCGAGCAGGTTCCTGCTCTCGACGTGGGCGCGGCGCAGCCAGGCGGGTTCGTCGAGTTCGAGAGCAGGCGCGACCTGCTCGACCCGCGCCTCCTCGGCCACCCCCTCGAGGGCGGCGTGCCGGCGTCGGCCGGCCGTGACGACGTCGGAGCTCAGCGCCGGCAGCCGCGTGAGCTCTCGCACGTACGACGGCTCGGGCGCGGTGTCGGCGTCGAGGAAGCACAGCACGTCGCCGTCGGCCACCGACGCCCCGAGGTTCCGGGCGGCGGACAGGCGGAACCCGCGGTCCTCCTGCACGACGAGGCGCACGCCCGGCGGCACCCGCGGCGGCTCGGGCGACCCGTCGTCGACGACCACGACCTCGAGACGCGAGGCGGGGTGGTCCTGCCGCGACAGGGCGAGCAGCGTCCGGTCGAGCTGCGCCTGCTGGCGGTAGTGGGCGACGACGACGGTGACCGAGGGAGGCGCGGGCGGCGTGATCCCGTCGAGGAGGTCCCAGCGGTTCCCCGGCAGCGCCCGCCCGTGCCCGGGCCGGGGCGCGGGGCCGAGGTCGACGGCTCGCGTCACGGGGCGACCTCGCGCCACCAGGAGAGGTGGGCGGCCGCGGCGTCGTCGAGCGTCGGGCTCAACGACGTGCCCGAGGGCAGGCCGGTCGAGGCGGGGTCGCGGTGGGCGGCGAGGATCGCCTCGGCCAGCGCGCCGGGCGCCTCGGGGTCGTAGAGGGCCATGCTGCCGGGGCGCAGGGCGTCCATCTCGCGGGTGTAGCGGGTGTCGGCCACGACGGCCCGGCGCCCCTGCTCGGCCCAGTCGAGCAGCGAGCGCGACGCCGACCAGTGCCGGTGGGCCACGAGCGGCACGACGGGGGAGTGGAACGCGGCGGCGTACGCGGCGTCGTCGAGTCGGCCGGTCGCCTCGAAGCCGACGCCGAGCCCGTGCGCGGTCGCCGTCAGCACGTCGACGTCGCGCTCGTGCCCCGGCGACGGCCCGCCCAGGGCGACCACGGTGGCCGAGGCGAGCTCGCCGCGCCGCACGAGGTCCCCGCACGCGGCGATCGCGTCGTCGTGCCCCTTGCCCGGATACACGTACCCGGCGATCGCCACCCGCAGCTCGGGCCCCGCGGAGGACGAGGGAGGCGCGGGGGAGCCGGTCGCGCCGCCGGCCTCGCTCGTCGGCGCGGCGAACGGCGCCCCGGGGCGGGTGCCGAGGGGCGAGACGAGCACCCGGGGCAGGTCGTCGTCGACGTGCTCGGCGAGCAGCGCCCGCTCGTGCTCGCTGCTGACGACCACCCCTCGGGCCGCCCGGGCCATGCGCCGGTACGCGGCGGCGCGCCGGTGGACCGCGGTCTCGCCGTCCGAGGGCTGCGGGAGGTCGTGCAGCGTGATCGTCAGCGAGGTGAGGGCCGCCAGGCGCTCGATGCGGTCGGCGGCGGCCTCGAGGGAGGCGCCGAACAGCTTGTCGGTGACGTGCAGGTGCACGCGGGGGTGGACGCCGCGGCCGATCTCGGCCTCGGCCAGGTCGGCGGTGGCGAGGTCCATCCGGGCCACGGCGGGGTCGGCGCGGACGACGGCGTCCGCGAGATCGGCGGCGTAGGCCGTGACCCCGTGAGGCGGTGGTCCGACGACGAGGCAGAGAGGTGCGGGCATCCTCGCGACGTTACACGCGGCCGGCGTCTCGTCAAGGGGGTGGTCCCGATGAGCGCGTCGGCCCGGTCGGGGAGTACGGTCCACACGACGCCTCCTGTCGTGAACGACGAGGGGCCCGAGAAGCGGAGGAAGCATGACGCGCCCCTTGCGCGTCGTCGCCGTCCCCGCTTCGCATCCCTACGTGCGGACCGTGACCGCCGACGACGCGATCACCCTCATCGACGACCCGCGCCCCGAGGGCGCCGGCCCCGGCGTCTGGTGGCCGCCGGTCGCCCTCGACGCCGCGTGGATCCGCGCCCACGCCGACGAGGCCGATCTGCTGCACGTGCACTTCGGCACCGAGTCGTTCGACGTCGCGCACCTGGTCGCGGCCGTCGAGGCCGCCCACGCGGTGGGCTGGCCCGTCGTGCAGACCGTCCACGACCTCGACCACCCGCAGCTCGCCGGGTCGGACCAGGCCCGCTACCTCGCCCAGCTCGACGCCCTGCTCCCGATCGTCGACGTCGTCCTGACGCTGACCGAGGGGGCCGCGTCCGAGATCGCGCGCCGCTGGGGGCGGGAGGCCGTGGTGCTGCCGCACCCGCGCCTCCTCGGCGCCGAGGTCACGGCCGACCGGGCTCCGATCGGCCTGAGCCGCGACGAACCGCTGATCGGGATGCACCTCAAGGACCTGCGCCCCGGCGTCGACGGACCCGGCGCCGTGTCCGCCCTGGTCGCGGCGGTCGCCGCGCTCCGCTCCCGCGGGGTGCTCGCCGCCGCCGAGGTGCGTCTGCACCGGTCGGTGCGCGACGCCGACGCCCGCGACGAGGTCCGTCGGATCTGCGCCACGTCGGAGTCCGTCGTGCTGGTCGAGCACGACCGGCTCGACGACGCCGCGCTCGCCGCGGGTCTCGCGCGTCTGGACGCCTGCGTGCTGCCCTACCGGCACGGCACCCACTCGGGCTGGCTCGAGCTCTGCTGGGACCTCGGCGTGCCGGTGGTCGCCCCGGCCACGGGCCACTACGCGAGTCAGCACGTCGACCCCACGGTCGAGGCCGTGCCGTTCGCCGCCGACGGGGTCGCCCTCGCCGACGCCCTCGGACGGGTGCTGGCCGCCGGATCGCCCTCCGGCTCCGCCGCCCGACGCGACGTGATCGTCGACCGCCTGGCCGAACGGGCCGTCGTCGACGCCGCGGTGGTACGACGGCACGTGGGGGTCTACCGCGCCGCCGTCGGCGAGCGGGCCCCCGGCGCCGCCGTCCCCGCCTCCGCCTCCGTCTCCGATCTTCCCGTCATCCCCACCGAGAGGACCCCTGCGTGACACCGCCCCGACCTCTGCGCATCGCCGCGATCGCTCCCGTCCGCTTCCCGATCCGCCAGCCGCATGCCGGCGGCGTCGAGTCGGCGCTGTGGAACGAGGTCGCGACGCTGCGGAGCCGGGGGCACCGGGTGGACCTCATCGCGCCGCGCGGGTCGGACTTCATGGCCGGCGGGCCGCGCGCCTACGTCCTGCCGCCCGTCGAGTGGGCCGACGACGAGATCGCCGCCGATGACACCTACCCGAGGGGTTACCTCGACCGGGCCCTGCCCGACCTCGACGCCGCGCTCGACCGCGTGCGACGTCACGCCGCCGACTACGACGTGGTCGTCAACCACTGCCTGCACGGCCTCCCGCTCGAGCGCGCCGGGTCGCTCGGCGTCCCGGTCGTCTCGACGCTGCACACCCCGGTCATCCCCGAGCTCGTCGCCGCCGACGCCGCCTCCGACGGCGGCCGCAGCTCCTACCTCTCGGTCAGCCGGCACACCGCCGGCGAGTGGGCGTCCGCCGGGGTCGACTCGGTCGTGCTGCCCAACGGCGTCGACGCCGACCTGTGGCCCCTGGGCCGAGGAGGCGCGGGTCTGGTCTGGTTCGGACGCCTCGTCCCCGAGAAGGGCACCCACCTCGCCCTCGAGGTCGCCCGTCTGCTCGACCTGCCCCTGACCATCGTCGGGCGCATCGGCGACCAGGCCTACTTCGACCGGGCCGTCGCCCCGGGGCTCGACGATCGCATCCGCCACGTCGGACCGCTCGCTCAGCCCGAGCTCGCCGACCTGGTCGGGCGGAGCGCCTGCTCGCTCGTCACCCCCGTGTGGGACGAGCCCTTCGGCCTCGTCGCCCCCGAGGCGCTGATGACCGGCACGCCGGTCGCGGCCCACGACGTCGGCGGGCTCACCGAGATCGCCCGCGGCACGACCGGCATGACGACCGTGCCGCACGACGACCCGCGGGCGCTCGCCGAGGCCGCACGGCAGCTGATCGCCGCGTCGCGTCGTCCGGGCGGCCGGGAGGCCATCCGGGCGGGCGCGGTGGCCCGCTTCTCCCTCGAGACCCGCATCGACCGCCTCGAGACCGTGCTGCGCGAGGCCGTGCGGAAGGCCGCCGACCGTCGTCCGCCCGTCTCCGACGACGCCCGCGACGCCGACGGCCTCGGCGCCGGTCGGTCGGACCGCCCCGAGGTCGCGGCGTGACGAGACCCGTCGTCGGCTGGTACCTGCACCACCACGGGGGCGGGCACGTGGCGCGGTTCCGCGCCGTCCGTCCGCACGTCGACGCCGACGTGATCGTCTTCAGCTCGCGCGCCGCGCCGGACGACCTGCCGGCGGACACCCGCTGGACGACGCTGCCGCACGACGCCGACCCCGAGACCCGGGCCGACGGGAGCCTCCTCGATCCGACCCGTGCCGACCCCACCGCCTCGGGCGCCCTGCACTGGGCTCCGCTCGGGCACCGCGGACACCGCGACCGGTTGGCGCTGATCGCCGAGGCCGTCGCCCGCGAGCGGATCGACGCGCTCGTCGTCGACGTCTCCGCGGAGGTCGGGCTGCTGGCGCGCCTCCTCGGCGTCCCGGTCGTGCTCGTCACCCAGCCGGGCGACCGCGACGACGCGCCGCACGCCCTCGTCGAACGGGTGGCCGCCGCGATCGTGGCGCCGTGGCCCGGCGACCTGATGGCCCCCGCGCACCTGGCGCTCCGCCCCGAGGCGACGGTCCACACCGGCGGAATCAGCCGACACGACGGCCGAGCGCTGCCCGAGACGGCTCCGGCCGACGGCGACGTGCGGGTGCTCGTCCTGGCCGGCGGGGGAGGGCACGAGGTCACCGCCGCCGACGTCGAGTCCGCTCGCGCCGCCACCCCGGGCACCCGCTGGACCGTGCTCGGGATCGACGGCGTCGACGGTCGGCCCGCGGTGCTCGCCGCCGACCCGTGGCCCGCGCTGCACGAGGCCGACGTCGTGATCACCTGGGCCGGGCAGAACGCGATCGCCGACGTCGCGGCCGCCGGTGCGCGCGCCGTCGTCGTGCCGCAGCGCCGTCCGTTCGACGAGCAGCACGCCACCGCCGAGGCGCTCGACCGCGCCGGGCTGGCCGTCGTCGAGACGTCGTGGCCGTCCGCCGACCGCTGGCCGTCCGTGATCGCGCGAGCCCTCGAGCTCCGCCCCGACTGGTCGCGCTGGCAGGTCGCCGGAGCCGCCCGCCGAGCCGCGGCCGTCGTCGACGAGATCGCCCGCGGAGCCGTCGCCCCGACGATCGCCGGCCGAGGAGGCGCGGATCGCCCCCGAGCGCACGTCGCGGTGGTCACGCTCTGCTCCACCGCCCGGCTCGACCACCTGCGGCACCAGCTCGCCGCGGTCGTGCGCGACGCCGGGCCGGACCGGCTCGACGCGCCCCGCGTCGGCACGGTCGTCGTCTGGCTCGACGAGGAGCCCGCGCCGGCCGATCTCGGCGTCGACGTCGTGCTGCACGTCCCGCCCGCCGCCGACGGCTTCCGGCTCGCCGCGGCGAGGAACGCGGGCGCCGACGCCGCGGTCGCCCTCGGCGCCGAGCTGGTGGTGTTCCTCGACGCCGACTGCGTGCCCGCCCCCGAGCTCGTCGAGCGCTATCTCGCCGCGTCCCGGGTCGAGCCCGAGGCCGTCCTGTGCGGTCCGGTCACCTATCTGCCGCCCGGGGTCGACGTCGACGACCCGGCCGTGCTCGCCGGGCTGACCGCTCCGCACGCGGCCCGACCCGCGCCTCCCGCGGGCGCCGTGATCCGCGCCGGCGACGACGACTACCGCCTCTTCTGGTCGCTCTCGTTCGCCCTGACCGCCGAGGCGTGGAGCACGGGGCCGCGGTTCGACGAGGAGTTCGTCGGCTACGGCGGCGAGGACACCGACTTCGCGTACGCCCTGCGCCGCGCCGGCCGCCCGCTCGCCTGGGTCGGGGGAGCGCACGCGTACCACCAGCACCACCCGACGTCGTCGCCGCCGTGGCAGCACCTCGACGACGTGCTGCGCAACGGACGGCTGTTCGCCGAGCGATGGGGCGAGTGGCCGATGACGGGCTGGCTCGAGGCCTTCGAGCGGGGCGGCGCCGTGCGGCGCGGGCCCCGCGGCTGGGAGCCGGTCCCCGAGTGGGCCGGCGTCGGCGGCTGATCAGCGCGAGAGCGTCCACTGGACGTCGACGGCGTGGTCGGTGAACCCGCGCGCGGCGTACAGGCGCAGCGCGGCCGTGTTGTCGCCCTCGACGTAGAGCGCGGCCGTCTCGACGCCCCTCTCGGTGAGGCGGGCGAGACCGGCGTCGACCACCGCGCCTCCGAGGCCCTCGCCCTGGTGGTCGGGGCTGACCCCGACGGCGTAGAACTCGCCCGGCTGGCCGGCCTCGAGCTTCAGCCAGCAGAAGGCGATGAGCTCGTCGCCCCGCCAGAGCAGGACGAAGTCGTCGGCGTCGAACCACGCCTCGCCCCGACGCGCGTCGAGGTCGGCCTGGTCGAGCGAGCCCTGCTCGGGGTGGTCGGCGAACGCGCGGGAGTTCAGGTCGAGCCAGGCCGCGTCGTCGACGCCGGGGCGGAACGACGCGACCCGGTCGCCCTCGCGGAGGCGGGGTGCGCGCGCGGTGACCGCGGCACGCTGCTGGAGCAGGCGACGGGTCTCGACCGCGCCGAACCGCGCGGCCAGGGCGCGGGACGCCGGCAGGTCGCCGTGGGCCCAGAACGCGATCGGGCCGGAGGTCGCGTCGAGCACGGCCTGCGTCAGGCGCGTGCCGCGGCCCTCGCCCCGACGATCGGGGTGCACGGCCAGCTCGGCCTCGCCGTCGCCGATCACGGCGGCGGCCTCGCGGTCGCCGAGCACCCGGGCCGCGCCCGAGCGCACGTCGACGCGGGTCTGGTCGTTGAACGGCGGACTGCCGTCGACCGCGGCGGCGGCGGTCGCCAGCGACTCGATCTCTCGGGCGTCGTCGGACGAGGAGGCGCGGGTCGCGTCGTCGGGGCGGCTCACCGTCAGGCCCCGGGTGCGGCGGTGTCGTCGTCGTACACGTTGAAGCGGTAGCCGACGTTGCGCACGGTGCCGATCAGCGACTCGAGGTCGCCGAGCTTGGCGCGCAGGCGCCGCACGTGCACGTCGACGGTGCGGGTGCCGCCGAAATAGTCGTAGCCCCAGACCTCGCTGAGCAGCTGCTCGCGGGTGAAGACGCGCGACGGGTGGGTGGCGAAGAAGCGGAGCAGCTCGAACTCCTTGAAGGTGAGGTCGAGCGGGCGGCCGTGCACCTTGGCGGAGTAGCTGGCCTCGTCGATGACGACGCCGGAGGCGTGGATCTTCGAGCCGGTCTGCGACTGGGCGAGCCGACCGGTGACGAGGCGGATGCGGGCGTCGACCTCGGCGGGGCCGGCCGTCTCGAGGATGACGTCGTCGACGCCCCATTCGGCGTTGACGGCCGTCAGGCCGCCTTCGGTGAGCACGAGGACGATCGGCACGGTGACACCGGTGGTGCGGAGGATCTTGCAGAGCGACTTGGCGCTGGCGAGGTCGCTGCGGGCGTCGACGAAGATGAGGTCGCTCGAGGGGGCGTTCACCAGTTGAGCAGGCTCGGCCGGGATCTGGCGGGTACGGTGGCTGAGGAGTGCGAGCGCGGGTAGTACATCGGGTCCGCCCGCTGAGGTCAGTACCAAGAGCTGCGCCACACGACCTCCAGTGAATGTACTGTCGAGCAGTCTAAAACATGAGCACGGCCCATCCCGACCACCCGATGCTAGGGCAGGTCTCGAACGGAGAACCACGACAGTGTCAGAACCCACGACCCCTCCCGTGGTCGACACGGCGCGGCTCAAGCCGCTGACGATCGTCCCCGTGTGGCTCGCGACCCTCGTCGCGGCCGTGCTGATCGTCCTCCTCGCGCCGGCCGACGACCCGTTCACCTGGCTCTCGCTCTCCCTCGGCGGAGCGATCGTGCTGACGTTCGTGCTGCAGCTGGCGGTGAGCCAGAAGGACGGCCTCGTCTCGCGCACCATGCTCTCGCTCTGCGGCAGCCTCGTGATCCTCGCCGTCGCCACGCTGGCGGTCGTGCTCGTCCGCTGAGCGCTCTCGTCGACCGTCGGCTCCCCCTGCCGTTGTCGGTGGTCGGCAGGTAGGGTTGCGACATGGATTCCTTGCTCGCTCTCGAGTTGTTCTTCGTCGGCCTCCTCGCCCTGGCGTCCCTCGGCATCGGGTTCGTGTCGGTCGTCGTGCTGGTCAAGCTCTTCAAGGGTCAGCGCTGACCTTGATCGACATCCCCACCGACCTGCCGTCGGAGCTCGTCCCCCTGTCCTGGTTGATCGGCGTGTGGGAGGGCACCGGCGTCGTCGACTACACGATCGGCGACGGCGACCCCGACCTCCCCGCCGACGGCGCCGCCCCGGCCGAACGCCGCATCCACGAGTTCGGGCAGCGCATCAGCTTCAGCCACGACGGGCTGCCGTTCCTCAACTACAGCTCGTTCACGTGGCTGCTCGACGACGAGCACACGCCGCTGACGACCGAGACGGGCTACTGGCGTCTCGAGCGCCCTGCGGAAGAGGGCGACCGCGGTCCGGGCATGCTGCCCGGCGTCGGGGTGCAGCCGTACACGAGCGCCCGCGCCGTCGAGATCCTCCGCACCCCCGACGACGGCTTCGGCCTCGAGGTGCAGATCGTGCACCCCACGGGCGTCAACGAGCTCTACCTCGGCCGGGTCAAGGGTCCTCGCATCGATCTCGCGACCGACGCGGTGCTCCGATCGAGCAACGCGAAGGAGCACAGCGCCTCCACGCGGATGTACGGGCTGGTCGAGAACGACCTGCTCTGGGCCTGGGACATCGCGGCGCTCGGCCAGGAGCTGCGCACGCACGCGTCGGGGCGGTTGTCGCGCGTTGACTGACACCTCCGGCGACCACCCGACGACCGCCTCCTCGGCCTCGCCCTCCGTCGACGCGCCGTCCGGGGCCGTGTCGCCGTTCTCGGCCCGTGAGGGCTTCGTCGACGACGGCTCCGGCGTGGCCGCGCACTACGGCCGACTGGTCGCCGAACAGCGCCTGCTCCACGGGGGCGGCGCGATCGTCGACCTGTCGGACCGCGGCGTGCTGACGGTCACGGGCCCCGACCGGCTCAGCTGGCTCAACTCGCTGACCAGTCAGCACCTGCTCGGTCTCGCCCCCGGGGTCTCGACCGAGACCCTGCTGCTCGACGCCAACGGCCGGCTGGAGCACGCGGCCCGGGTCGTCGACGACGGCGAGACCGCCTGGCTCCTGGTCGACGGCGACGAGACCGAGCCGCTGCGCGCCTGGCTCGACCGGATGCGCTTCATGCTCCGCGTCGAGGTCGCCGACCGCACCCCCGACGTCGCCACGATCGGGTCGATGCACGACCTCGTCGCCGACTCCGACGTCGCCGCGCTCGAGTCGAACGGCGTGCCGATCGTCTGGGTCGACCCGTGGCACGAGGTCGCCGTCGGCGGCCACGGCTACGCGGCCGCCGAGACGCATCCGGGGCGCGAGTGGTCGTACCGCGAGACGCTCGTCGCCCGCGACTCCCTGGCCGCCCTGGCCGCGCTGCCGACCGAGCGGCTCGCCGTCGCCGGCACCCTGGCGCTCGAAGCCCTCCGGATCGAGGCCTGGCGGCCGCGTCTGACGACCGAGGTCGACGAGAAGAGCATCCCGCACGAGCTCGACTGGATGCGGAGCGCCGTGCACCTCTCGAAGGGCTGCTACCGCGGCCAGGAGACCGTCGCCAAGGTGCACAACATCGGGCACCCGCCGCGCCGGCTGGTCATGCTGCACCTCGACGGCAGCGACGGCGTGCTGCCCGCACGCGGCGACGCGGTCGTCCTCGCCGGAGGGGTGCCTGCGGCCCCCGTCGACGGCGCCGCCGACGCGATGGCCGACGCCGCACCGGCCAAGCCCAAGCAGGTGGGGCACGTCACGAGCGTCGCGCTGCACCACGAGCTCGGTCCGATCGCCCTCGCGCTGGTCAAGCGCGGCACCGACGAGTCCGCGGCCCTCGCGGTCCTGGCCGACGGCGTCGTCGTCGCCGCGGCTCAGGAGGTCATCGTGCCGTCCACGGCCGGCGCCGCCGCCGGCGTGCCCCGGCTGCCGCGCCTCGGCGCCGTCCGCCGCTGACGACCCCGTGACCGACCGGGCGCGACCCGAGGCGCCGACGACGCAGCGCCTGAGGCGCGTCGTCCGCCGCGCCTCCGGGGGATTCGATCCGCGAGCGGCGACCGCGCGGACCCTCGCGTCCGGGCCGGCCGTCGTGCAGATCGTGCTCGCCGCGTCGGCGTCGTACGCCGTCACCCACTACGTCCTCGGGCACGCCATCCCGCTGCTGGCCGTGACGATCACGATCTCGTCGCTGGGCCTCGCTCGGGACGCCCGGCCGCGCCGGGTGCTCGAGAACGCGGTCGGCGTGCTGATCGGCATCGCGCTCAGCGAGGTGCTGCTGATGGTCGTCGGCAAGGGGCTGTGGCAGATCGCGCTCGTGCTCTTCGCGGCGCTGCTCGTCGGACGGTTCTTCTCGCCGAGCAGCGCGTTCGCGGTGGCGGCCGCGACCCAGTCGATGCTCGTGATGCTGCTGCCCGACCCCGACGGCGGGCCGTTCGTGCGCAGCATCGACGGGGCGGTGGGCGGTGTCATCGCGCTCATCGTCACCGCGGTCGTGCCCCGCGACCCGATCGGGCTGGCGCGAGCCGACGCCCGCCAGCTCTTCGCCGAGGTCGAGCGGGCGTTCGCGTCGCTCATCGTCGCGGTGCGCACCGACGACGTCCGCCGGGCCGACGACGCCCTGCGTCGCCTGCGGTCGACCCAGCCGCTGCTCGACGACTGGGCGTCGACGCTCGAGTCGGCGCAGTCGATCGCGCGTCTCTCGCCGTTCCTCCGCTCGCGGCTGCCGCACCTGCGGCAGCAGGCCGCGGTGCGGCGCTACGTCGACCTCGCCGTCCGGAACCTCCGGGTCATCGCCCGGCGACTCGACACCTCGCTCGGCGACGGCGTCGACCGGCGCCCCGTCGGCGATCTGCTCGAGAGCACGTCGCGGGCGGTCGCCGTGCTGGGCGAGTCGCTGCACGACGTCGAGAGGAGACCCGTCGCCCGCGAGGCCCTGACCGCGGTGGCCCGGCGTCTCGACCCGACCCTCGTCGTGCCGGGTGCTCCCGTCACCGAGGCGATGATCGTCCTGATGATGCGGCCCCTGCTCGTCGACCTGCTGATGGCGACCGGCCTCGACCACGACGAGGCCCGCGCCCTGCTCGCGCCCGTCTGATCGCCGGGGAGCCCTACCGCCCGGTCCGACCCGACGGCACACCGCGACCGGTCAGGCGCGAGGCGCCACGGCCTCCCACGGCAGCGAGAGCTCGCCGAGCCGCCAGCGCGACCGCCCGTGCCGCACCGGCCATCCGGCGTCGCGCAGCCCCTGCACGGTGGCGATCCATCGCTGCACCGGCCCGTAGACCGACAGGGGCGCCGCCACGGCCCACTGGCGGTCGAGGTCGACGAGCAGCGCGTGCACCCGCTCGCCCGGCACGTTGCGATGGATCAGCGCCTTGGGCAGTCGTTCCGCCACGATCGACGGCACGTCGAGATCGGCCAGCCGCAACGAGATCGTGAACGACTGCGCGCCCTCGGGCGTCACGTCCGCCCAGCTCGCCACGCGTCCGACCTCGTTGCAGGTGCCCTCGATGAGCACGCCGCCGGGCTGCAGCCGCGACGTCATGAGAGCCCAGGCGTCGGCGACCTGGGACTCGTCGTACTGACGCAGCACGTTGAACGCCCTGATCACGGCCGGTCGCCGGTCGCCGTCGAGCGGCACCTCGAACCCGCCGCGTCGGAAGGCGACGCCCGGCCGCGCCGAGAGGTTCGCGACGCGCACGCGCTCCGGGTCGATCTCGATGCCGATCACCTCGACGTCGGACCGGACCTTCAGGAGGCGCTGGTGCAGTTCGAGGGGAGTGGTCGCGCTCGCCCCGTACCCCAGATCGACCACCAGCGGGTCGTCCGCTCGGCGGAACGACGGGTGCGCGGCGATCCACCGGTCGACGCGGCGGAGGCGGTTGGCACCGGTCGTGCCGCGCGTGATCGAACCGATGGGCATGCGCCAAGTCTGACACCGGCGGGCAGCGATACGCTGGTGGCATGACTTCGACCCTCATCCTCCTGCGTCACGGCAACAGCGAATGGAAC
Organism: Frigoribacterium faeni; assembly: GCF_007988805.1. GTDB lineage: Bacteria > Actinomycetota > Actinomycetes > Actinomycetales > Microbacteriaceae > Frigoribacterium > Frigoribacterium faeni. The sequence goes on from NZ_BJUV01000003.1 coordinate 44,670, forward strand.
GCGAAGAACCTGTTCACGGGATGGGTCGACGTGCGGCTCACCGAGCAGGGCCGTGCCGAGGCCAAGCGCGCGGGCGAGCTGCTCCTCGAGCACGACCTGCTTCCCGACATCCTCTACACGTCGCGTCTCACCCGCGCGATCCAGACCGCCGACATCGCCCTCGAAGAGGCCGACCGCCTCTGGATCGACGTCAAGCGCTCGTGGCGTCTCAACGAGCGCCACTACGGTGCGCTGCAGGGCAAGGACAAAGCGCAGACGCTCGAGCAGTACGGTCCCGAGCAGTTCCAGACCTGGCGTCGTTCGTTCGACGTGCCGCCGCCCCCGCTCGACGACGACAGCGAGTTCTCGCAGGCGCACGACAAGCGCTACGCCGAGCTGGGTGTCGACGCCCCGCGCACCGAGTCGCTCGCCCTCGTGATCGAGCGCATGCTGCCCTACTGGCACAGCGACATCACCGAGAGCCTCGCCGCGGGCGACGTCACCCTCGTCGTCGCGCACGGCAACTCGCTGCGCGCCCTGGTCAAGCACCTCGACGGCATCAGCGACGACGAGATCGCCGAGCTGAACATCCCCACCGGGATCCCGCTCGTCTACGAGCTCGACGACGACTTCTCGCCGACCGGCCCGGGCCGCTACCTCGACCCCGAGGCCGCCGCCGCCGGTGCCGCCGCCGTCGCGAACCAGGGCAAGAAGTAGCTCCGAGCTCCGAGCTCCGCGCCCAGGGCTCTGACCTGCACGCCCCGCGCCCCGCGCCCCGAGCCCGGGCCGCGGGGCGCGTTCGCGTTCGCGGTGCCAGAACCGTGGAGGCGGCGGGTTCCCGTCACCGGTGGCGGGTCAGCGCTGACCCGCCGCCGGTGCGGAGAACCCGCCGACACGGTCCGAGCGCCGCGCTCAGACGAACTGAGCGCTGATCTGCATCACCAGGTCGTCGATGTCGACCGGCGTGCTCGTGTCGATGCGGATGACCGGCCACAGCCCGAGCGGCTCGGCCGCCCCGGCCCACTCGGGCCACGACGCGCGGGCCGACTCGACGGTGCCGTGAGCCGGGTGTCGGCCGCCGGCCGCGAGCCGGTCGACGACGCGCTGCAGGGCCACCTCGGGGTCGACGTCGCACCACACCTCGACCGTGCGCGGCGACCCGGCGCGCTCGACGCCGGCCCGGGCGGACTCGAGGTCGCGCTCCCGGTGCCAGAACGAGTCGACGACCACGCCGGCCTCGACCTCGCCCGCCATCGCCCAGACGGTGTCCATCGCGATGCCGCCGAGGGCGTGCGGGTCGATCATCGGCCCGGCCAGGTCGACCAGCGCCTCCGTGATCGGGTCCTTGGCCAGCAGCGGGCAGCCGAGCACGCCGGCGAGCGTGGCCGAGAGGGTGGTCTTGCCCGAACCGGGCAGACCGTTGACGAGGATCGCGACTGAAGCCATGCCCCCATCCTGTCGGAGAACGAGGGAGGCGCGGTGCCCGTCGAACGGACACCGCGCCTCCTCGGCACCGGAGGGATCACACCTCGGGGGCGACCCAATCGCCGGTGGCGAGGTACTGGACCTTCTTGGCGATGGACACCGCGTGGTCGGCGAAGCGCTCGTGGTAGCGCGAGGCGAGGGTGGAGTCGACCGTGTCGACGGCCGCGCCCTTCCAGGTCTCGCCGAGCACCTTGTCGAAGACGCTGAGGTGCAGCTCGTCGATGCGGTCGTCGTCGTTGCGGATCTCCTCCGCCAGGCGGACGTCCTCCGTGGTCAGCAGCTCGGTCAGCTTCTCGGCGATCGCGACGTCGAGCTCGCCGAGCTCCTTGAAGGTGGGGCGCAGCGACTTCGGCACGACCTTCTCGGGGAACCGGTAGCGGGCGAGCTGGGCGATGTGCTCGGCCATGTCGCCCATGCGCTCGAGCGACGCGCTGATGCGCAGCGCGCTCACCACGATGCGGAGGTCGCGGGCGACGGGGTTCTGTCGGGCCAGGATGTCGATGGCGAGCTCGTCGAGGGCGATGGCTCGCTCGTCGATGGCGTCGTCGTCGGCGATGACCTGCTCGGCGAGCGACACGTTCGACTCGTTGAAGGCGGTGGTCGCGTTGCGGATGGAGACCGCGACCATGCCCGAGATCTCGACGAGACGCTCTTGCACCTCTTGCAGCTCTTGCTGGAATACCTCGCGCATGTCGTTGTCGACCCTCTCGTAGCTCGCGGCGGCGTGGACGCCCGGCAGCGGGGCACAGTCGCCCGCACAGTCCAGGCCAGCCTCACGGGTGAAGGTTAACGGCTGGTGCCGTCGGCCTGAACACTGACCAAAGTACAGGCCGTCCCGGCCCCTCCCGTTCATCCTGCTCCTCGGGGGTCACTATCGTGATGGTCATGGACTCCGCCTGGTTGGTGCCCGTCTCGCTGGCCTTCGGGGCCGTGGTCGGCGCCGCGATCGTCATCGTCGTGGTGGCGGCGCACTCGCGATCGGTCCGGGTGGCGCGGCTCGTCGAGGTGTCCCTCCCCGACGGGATCGACGCCGTGCTCGACGCGCTCGAGTCCGCGGGCGTCGTGGTCGACCCGTCCGGCAACGTGCTGAAGGCGTCGCAGGGCGCGCTCCAGCTGGGGCTGATCTCCGCGCAGCAGCACCTCGTCCACCCCGAGATCGAGGCGCTCGTGGCCGAGGCGCGGCGGGAGGGCGAACCGCAGGCCGGCGAGCTGACACTGGCGCGCCTCCCCGGCAGCGAGGCGACCTTCGTGCTCGGCGTGCGCGCGGCGCCGCTCGGCAGCCGCTACGTGCTCGTGCTCGCGGAGGACCGCAGCGAGGGTCGGCGTCTCGACGACATGCGCCGGGACTTCGTCGCCAACATCAGCCACGAGCTCAAGACGCCGATCGGGGCCGTCGGCCTCCTGGCCGAGGCCCTCGAGGCGGCCTCGGCGGATCCGGAGCAGGTGCGGCACTTCGCGAAGAGCCTCACGCGCGAGGCCGGACGGCTGGGGCGTCTGACCCAGGACATCATCGAGCTGTCGCGACTGCAGGCCACCGACGCGCTCGAGTCGAGCGAGCCCGTCGACGTCCGGCACGTCGTCGACGCGGCCGTCGACCGCAACCGCGTCGTGGCCGACGCACGCGGCATCTCGCTGGTCGTCCGGGGCGGCCGGCACGCGTCGGTCCACGGCGACGAGCAGATGCTGGTCACCGCCGTCGACAACCTCGTCGCCAACGCCATCAACTACTCGCCCGACGGATCGCGGGTCGGCATCGGGGCCACCGTCGACGACTCCGGGACGGTCGAGGTCGCGGTGACCGACCAGGGCTACGGGATCCCCGACGACGAGCTCGACCGCGTCTTCGAGCGCTTCTACCGGGTCGACCCGGCGCGGTCGCGTCGCACCGGCGGCACCGGCCTCGGCCTCGCCATCGTCAAGCACGTGGTGCAGAACCACGGCGGCGACGTGCGCGTCTGGTCGCAGGTCGGCAACGGCTCCACCTTCACCATCCGACTGCCCGAGGCGCACACGGCGCCCGACACGCGGTCCGTCCCCATCCCGGTCACCACCCGACAAGACACAGAGGCACGATGACGACCCACATCCTGATCGTCGAAGACGAAGAGTCGCTCAGCGAACCGCTGGCGTTCATCCTCGAGCGCGAGGGCTACACGACGACCGTGGCCGAGGACGGTCTCGCCGCCGTCGCCGCGTTCGACAAGGGCGGCGCGGACCTGGTGCTGCTCGACCTGATGCTGCCGGGGATCCCGGGCACCGAGGTCTGCCGCGTGCTGCGCACGAAGTCGCAGGTGCCGATCGTCATGCTGACCGCGAAGGACAGCGAGGTCGACATCGTCGTCGGGCTCGAGCTCGGCGCCGACGACTACGTCACGAAGCCGTACTCGACGCGCGAGCTGCTGGCGCGCATCCGGGCGGTGCTCCGCCGTCGGGTCGACACCGACGACCTCTCCGACACGATGCTCGAGGCCGGTGACATCCGCATGGACGTCGAGCGCCACGTCGTCACCGTGCGGGGCGAGGACATCGCGATGCCGCTGAAGGAGTTCGAGCTGCTCGAGCTGCTGATGCGCAACGCCGGCCGGGTGCTGACCCGCGGGCAGCTGATCGACCGGGTCTGGGGTGCCGACTACTTCGGCGACACCAAGACGCTCGACGTGCACATCAAACGGATCCGCTCGAAGATCGAGGCCGTGCCGTCCGAGCCGAAGGCGCTCGTCACCGTGCGGGGGCTCGGCTACCGCATCGAGGCGTAGCCCCGACCCTCCGCCGTGGAGAGAGCCGAGGAGGCGCGGCGCGGCCGGGGACGACGAGAGGCCCGGCACCGCGGATGCGGACCGGGCCTCTCGGGGTGGTGCGTGCGGTCTACGGAGCCGTCGTGGCGCTCGGCGTCGCGCCCTCCTGGGTGGCGCCGTCGTCCGACTGGCGGTCGTTGCCCTCGGGGTTCGCGCTCGACTCGGGCAGCGGCGTCGAGTCGGTGCCCGGCTCGTCGCTGGTGGCGGGGGAGGGCAGCAGGGTGGCGTACTCGGGCAGATCGCCGTTGAGCACGGGCACCTGCAGGGTCTTGCCGGTCTCGGTGCCGTACTGGACGTAGACGGGGATGAGCGAGCCGACCGTGACGTCGAGGCCCGTCATGAGCAGCTGGTCGTCGCCCTCGGTCGTGCCGCGGCGGACCTGCGAGTCGCCGTCGACCGTGACGGTCTCGGTCTGCTGACCGGCCTCGGTCGGGTACTGGAACGACACGTCGACGGCGTCGTCGCCGGTGTTCAGGACGACCATGCTGAGGCTGGCCTCGGTGCCGTCCTCGGTGAGGGCGATCGCGTTGCGCACCGCGATGTCACCGACGTTGACGCTCGTGCCGTCGCTGGCGTCGTACTGCTTGAGGGTGGCCTGCGGGCTGATGAAGTTGCAGCCGGCGGCGGCGAGCACGACGCCGACGGCGACGGCGGTGGCCGCCACGGTGCGACGACCGAGCGCCGATCGAAGGTTCAGCACAGATCCGTCTCGCACGGGTGTCCTCCAGGATCCAGTTCAGAGCAAAGGTCTACCCCAGCCTAGCGATGCCAGGGCGGAGGGGAGTGTAAGGGAAGCCTTACCAAGAACTCCCTATGGTATCCTGGGTGTCGCAGAATGGAGCCTGATTCATGCAGTTCGAGGTAGGCGAGACCGTTGTATACCCGCACCACGGGGCAGCGACCATCTCAGAGGTCAAGAAGCGGATCGTCAAGGGCGAAGAGAAGCTGTACCTCACGCTCCGCGTCACTCAGGGCGATCTGACCATCGAGGTCCCGGCGGACAACGTCGACCTCGTCGGCGTCCGCGACGTGATCGGCCGAGAAGGCCTCGACCGCGTGTTCGACGTCCTCCGCGCTCCCTTCACCGAAGAGCCCACCAACTGGTCGCGCCGGTACAAGGCCAACCTCGAGAAGCTCGCCTCGGGCGACGTCATCAAGGTCTCCGAGGTCGTCCGCGACCTCTGGCGCCGCGACCAGGACCGCGGCCTCTCCGCCGGCGAGAAGCGCATGCTCGCCAAAGCCCGTCAGATCCTCGTGTCCGAGCTGGCGCTCGCCGAGAAGACCGACGAAGAGAAGGCGTCGAGCGTGCTCGACGAGGTCCTTGCGTCCTGACGCCACCGACGACCGCCCGTCCGGCACCCCGAGCGATCCGCTCGACGGAGTCGCTCGAGCGGTCGTCGTCGTCGCGGCCGGCAGCGGCACCCGGCTCGCCCAGGGCGCGCCGAAGGCGTTCGTCGAGGTAGCCGGCCGCAGCATCCTCGAACGCTCGCTCGACTCGATCTTCGCGACCTCCGAGCCCATGCAGGTCGTCGTGGTCGTCCCCCTGGCGATGCTCGCGCCCTCGCGCCTGCTCGTCTCCCGCGTCGCCGGACCCGCCCGCGACCACGTCGCGGTCGTCGTCGGCGGGGCGTCCCGACAGGCGTCGGTGGCCGCCGGTCTCCGCGAGATCGTCCCCTCGGTCGAGACCGTGCTCGTGCACGACTGCGCTCGTCCGTTCACCCCGGCCGCCCAGTTCGAGCTCGTCGCGTCGACGGTCGAGCGGACGGGGCACGGCGTCGTCCCGGGTCTGCCCGTCAGTGACACCATCAAGCGCGTGAGCGCGACCGCCGAGGTCGTCGAGACCGTCGACCGCTCCGAGCTGGTGGCGATGCAGACCCCGCAGGGGTTCCCGCGCGCCGCGCTCGACGCGGCCTACTCGGCCGCCGAGGCCGAGCACACCGACGACGCCGCGCTCTTCGCGGCACGGGGTCACCGGGTCATCGTCGTCGAGGGCGATCCCGTGGCCTTCAAGATCACCACCCCGTGGGACCTCCGGCGCGCCGAGACCATCGCCCGGGCCGACGCCGACTCCCGCGGCGACGGCGAGGCCGGGCGGCCCCGCCCGGCGTCGACCGACGCGCGTCGGCTCCGCACCGGTCTCGGTGTCGACGTCCACGGCTTCGACGCCGGTCAGCCGCTCCACCTCGGCCTCCTGCACTTCGCCGACGAGCCCGGCCTCGCCGGGCACAGCGACGGCGACGCCGTCGCGCACGCCGTGGTCGACGCCCTCCTCTCGGCGGCCGGCCTCGGCGACATCGGCACGGTGTTCGGCACCGACGACCCCCGCTTCGCCGGTGCCTCCGGCGAGGTGTTCCTCACCGCGACCCTCGAGCGTCTCAGCCACGCCGGCTTCGACGTCGTGTCGGTCGCCGTGCAGGTGATCGGCAACCGCCCGCGTCTGGCCCGCCGTCGTCTCCAGATGGAGGCGCGGCTCATCGAGGTCGTCGGCGCCCCGGTGAGCGTCTCGGCGACCACCACGGACGGGCTCGGCTTCACCGGGCGGGGCGAGGGCGTGACGGCGATCGCGACCGCGCTGGTGGCCGTGGTCGACCCGGGGGAGCGCTCCGTGCCTCCTCGTCATCTGCCTCCGACCACCGACCCCACTGAATAGGCTGACCGCGTGACCATCCGTCTCTACGACTCCCGCGCGCAGGCGCTCGTCGACTTCGAACCCCTCGTCCCCGGCCGGGTGGGGCTGTACGTCTGCGGGCCCACCGTGCAGTCGTCGCCGCACGTCGGGCACCTGCGGTCCGCGCTCGTCTACGATCTCTGGCGCCGCTGGTTCACCTACCGCGGGCTCGACGTCACGCTCGTCCGCAACGTCACCGACATCGACGACAAGATCCTCGCTCTCGCCTCGGGCACCGCCGAGGAGTGGTGGGCGAGGGCCTACCGCTACGAGCTCGAGTTCACCGCCGGCTACCAGGCGCTGGGCATCCTCGCGCCGACCTACGAGCCGCGGGCGACCGCGAGCATCGCCGAGATGCAGCAGATCATCGCGTCGCTCATCGAGCGGGGTCACGCCTACGCCGCCCCCGACGACTCGGGCGACGTCTACTTCGACACCGCGAGCTGGCCCGCCTACGGCGCCCTCACGCGACAGGACATCGCCGACATGGCACCGGCCGCCGACGCCGACCCGCGCGGCAAGCGCGAGGCCCGCGACTTCGCCCTGTGGAAGGGCGCGAAGGCCGACGAGCCCGCCTCGGCGGCCTGGCCGTCGCCCTGGGGCGACGGGCGGCCCGGCTGGCACATCGAGTGCTCGGCCATGTCGAAGCGCTACCTGGGGTCGGAGTTCGACATCCACGGCGGCGGACTCGACCTGCGGTTCCCGCACCACGAGAACGAGCTGGCGCAGTCCACCGCCGCGGGCGACGCCTTCGCCCGCCACTGGCTGCACAACGGCATCGTCAACGTCGACGGGCAGAAGATGTCGAAGTCGCTCGGCAACTCGATCTTCGCCGCCGAGTTCCTCGAGAAGGCCCGGCCCGTCGTGGTCCGGTACTTCCTCAGCGCGGCGCACTACCGCTCGACGATCGACTACCACGAGGGCGCCCTCGCCGAGGCCGATGCGGCGCTCGACCGGGTCGAAACCTTCCTCTCGCGCGCCGAGCGCCGGCTCGCCGACACCCGGTTCGCCTCGGTCGGCTCGCGGGTCGTCCCCGACGACTTCGCCGCCGCCATGGACGACGACCTCAACGTCCCCCAGGCCATCGCCGTGCTGCACGACGCCGTGCGCTCCGGCAACTCGGCGCTCGACGACGGCGACCTCGACACGGCGGCCCGCGAGTGGCAGCACGTGGCCGCCATGGTCGCCGTCCTCGGCATCGATCCGCTCGCCCCCGAGTGGCGCGACGACGACGAGGGCGCGGCGCACCGCGCGCTCGGAGCCGTGGTCGACGTACTCTTGGCCGAACGCCAGCACGCCCGGGCCGATCGCGACTTCGCGCGGGCCGACCAGATCCGCGCGACCCTCTCGGGCGCCGGGATCACCATCGAAGACACCCCCAGCGGGTCGCATTGGAGCCTCGAACAGTGAAGAACACCAGCGGAGCACGCAAGGGCCGTCCCGGCGGCAGCGCCGTCCGACAGGGCAGCAAGGGCAAGCAGGTCGGCAGCGGCGGGCAGGGTCGACAGGCCCTCGAGGGCAAGAAGCCCACCCCCGCCGCAGAGGACCGTCCGTACCACCCCGCCGGCAAGGCGAAGGCGGCGCGCGAGCGACTGGAGGCCGCCCGCGGTCGCGGCGGCAACGGACCCCGCGCCGGATCGCCGATCGCCGGTCGCGGCGGTGCCGGCGAGCAGCGCCGCCGCCCCAAGTCGTCCGACGACCACGAGATGGTCACCGGGCGCAACTCGGTCGTCGAGGCCCTGCGCACGCGCATCCCGGCGACGACCCTCTACATCGCGGCCCGCATCGAGATGGACGAGCGCACCAAGGAGATCCTGCAGCTCGCCACCCGCCGCGGCCTGCCGATCCTCGAGGTGATGCGACCCGAGCTCGACCGCATCACCGGACACGACTCCGTGCACCAGGGCGTCGCGCTCAAGGTGCCGCCGTACGAGTACGCGCACCCGGTCGACATGCTCGAGGCCGCGGTCAAGCGTCAGCAGAAGCCGCTCTTCGTCGCGCTCGACGGGATCACCGACCCCCGCAACCTGGGCGCGATCATCCGCTCGGTCGCGGCCTTCGGCGGACAGGGCGTCATCGTCCCCCAGCGTCGCTCGGTCGGTCTGACCGCCTCCGCCTGGAAGACCTCGGCCGGCGCCGCGGCCCGCATCCCCGTCGCGATGGCGTCGAACCTGACCCAGACCCTCAAGGCGTTCAAGGAGCAGGGCGTCTTCGTCGTCGGACTCGACGGCGACGGCGACGTCATGCTGCCGGGCCTCGAGCTGGCGGACCGCCCGATCGTCGTCGTGGTCGGCAGCGAGGGCAAGGGACTGTCCCGCATCGTCGCCGAGACCTGCGACGCGATCGTCTCGGTGCCGATCACCGGCGCCGTCGAGTCGCTGAACGCCGGCATCGCGGCGTCGGTCACCCTCTACGAGATCTCGAAGCTGCGCGCGGAGCGCAAGAAGTAGGGCGCACGGCCATCAGGAGGCGCGGGTCGGCTGCCAGCCCGACCCGCGCCTCCTCCGTGTCCGGCCTCAGACCTTCGTGCGCCAGTCGTCCTCGTCGTCGAGCAGCGCGGCCTCGGGCAGCGTGATCGACTCGGTGGGCGGCTCGATCACCATCTGCTCGTCGCGGCGGTGGCGCAGCACCTCGTTGATGTACGAGGTGAGCGCCTCGGCGATCGGCACGTCGCGGTCCTCCTGCTGCGACCGGTACCAGCGGTGCTCGAGGAGCTGGTGGAACACCTCGGCAGGCTCGAGCCGTCCCCTCAGGTCGCGGGGGATCGAACGGACGACCGGCTCGAAGACGCGGGCGGCCCACTCGTGGGCGGCCATCTCCTCGTCGCTGTCGAGCTGGTCGGTGCGCATCCGGTAGGCGTCGAGATCGTTGAGCAGACGGCGGGCCTGGTTCTCCTCCACGTCGAGCCCGGTCAGGCGGAGGAGCCGGCGCGAGTGGTGCCCGGCGTCGACGACCTTGGGCTGGATCTTCACCTGCGTGCCGCCCTCGGCGGTCTTGATGGCGAGCTCCTCGATGTCGAAGCCGAGGTCATTGAGGCGCTCGACGCGGTCGTTGATGCGCCAGCGCTCCGAGCTCGAGAAGGTCTCGCTGCCGGTGAGCTCCGTCCAGAGGCTGCGGTACTTGGCGACGATGCCGTTGCTGACGTCGACGGCGTCGAGGTTGTCGTCGAGCCGGCCGCCGGCCTCGAGGTCGAGCAGCTCGCCCGCGATGTTGACCCGGGCCACCTCGAGGTCGTTCTCGCGCTGTCCGTTCGACAGGCCGCCGGGGTAGAGCTTGCCCGTCTCGGCGTCGACCAGATAGGCGGCGAACGCGCCGGCGTCCCGACGGAACAGGGTGTTCGACAGCGAGACGTCGCCCCAGTAGAAGCCGATGATGTGCAGCCGGACGAGAAGCAGCGCGAGCGCGTCGACCAGTCGCTTGGCCGTGTCGGGGCGGAGCGTCTGCGAGTAGAGCGCCCGGTACGGCAGCGAGAACTTGAGATGCCGGGTGACCAGCACGGGGTTCAGCGGGCTGCCGTCGGCGTCCTGCCGGTTGGTGATGACGGCCAGCGGATCGACGCACGGGATGTCCATGCGCTGCAGGGTGCGGAGCATCTCGTACTCGCCCCGCGCCATCTCGCCCGAGGTCTCCTTGATCGCGATGACGAATCCGCTCAGGTGCGCGAACCGCACGAGGTGGCGCGAGATGCCCTTCGGCAGCGTCGCGATGGCCTCGTCGGGCCACTCCTCGAGGGGCAGCGACCACGGCAGGTCGAGAAGCGCCGGGTCGGCCGTCGCGGACGTGATGTTGAGGGAGTCGGGCATGGGGCCTTCCGGGGCAGGGGCGTTCGGGTCGCGGGGAGGGCGAGCCGAGGAGGCGCGGTGGGCGGAAAAGACGGACGGCCCGCCGGTCGTTCGGAGACGTGCTCCGAGCGGACTCGACGGGCCGACCTGGGGTGCTGCTACGCGCTGACGACGGCCTTGTCGCCGAGACGCTCGCCGCTCTCGGTGTCGAAGACGTGCACGTGGTGCGCCTGCGGGGTGATGTGGATGGTCTCGCCCAGCTTGGGGTGGTTGCGACCGTCGACCCGCACGACGATGTCGACGCGCTGGCCGTTCACCTCGGTGTGGCCGTAGAGGTAGCCGTCGGCGCCGAGCTCCTCGACGACGTCGACCGTGACGGCCAGGCCCTCGCCGGTCGTGTTGACGACGACGTCTTCGGGGCGGACGCCCACGGTGACGCTCTTGCCGGTGGCCTGGCCCACGGTGTCGCGGTCGACCGAGGTGACCGCGGTGCCGAACTGGATGCCGCCGTCGACGACGTCGGCGGGCAGCAGGTTCATGGCGGGCGAGCCGATGAAGCCGGCGACGAAGACGTTCTGCGGCTTCTCGTACAGGTCGCGGGGGGTGCCGACCTGCTGCAGGATGCCGTCCTTCAGCACGGCGATCCGGTCGCCCATGGTGAGGGCCTCGGTCTGGTCGTGGGTGACGTAGACGGTGGTGACGCCGAGTCGACGCTGCAGCGATGCGATCTGAGTGCGCGTCTGCACGCGGAGCTTGGCATCGAGGTTCGAGAGGGGCTCGTCCATGAGGAACACCTGGGGCTGACGCACGATGGCGCGGCCCATGGCGACGCGCTGGCGCTGACCACCCGAGAGGGCCTTGGGCTTGCGGGCCAGGTAGGGCTCGAGGTCGAGCAGCTTGGCGGCCTCGAGCACGCGGCTGGCGCGCTCCTCCTTGCCGACGCCCGCGATCTTGAGCGCGAAGCCCATGTTCTCGGCGACGGTCATGTGCGGGTAGAGCGCGTAGTTCTGGAACACCATCGCGATGTCGCGGTCCTTCGGCGGCACGTCGGTGACGTTGCGGTCGCCGATGAAGATGTCGCCGCTGTTGACCTCTTCGAGGCCGGCGAGCATGCGCAGGGTGGTGGACTTCCCGCAACCGGACGGGCCGACCAGGACGAGGAACTCGCCGTCGGCGACCTCGAGGTCGATGCCGTCGACCGCTGCTCGGGTCGAGCCGGGGTAGAGGCGGGTGGCCTTGCTGAACGTGACTGACGCCATGATGTTTCTCCTTCACCGGCAGGTACGTGCCGGACGATCCGTTGTGATGGATGGTGATCAGACCAAGAGGTCCGCGATGACCACCACCGAACAGTATGGCACTGAAACGAGTCCCTCTCACCCCCGGTCAGGGGTGGGGAAGGTATCGTTTTCGACACGGGCGCTTGGACAACCCCACGGCCCGCCTCGTACCATCTCCTGGGTGCTGCAACTCGGCAGCCCCTCCCCACACCCCACGACGCGACGTCGTGTTCCCGTCGCGCATCGGAGAACCCGTTCCATGACTGACAACGCCCCCGGCGAGAAGAGCCTCAGCAAGAACCAGCGGCGCGCGGCGGCCCGCGAGAAGGCCCAGCTCGCGCGCAAGAAGCAGAAGCGTCGTCAGAAGACCGGTCGCCTGCTCATCCAGGGCGGCCTCGCGCTCGTCCTCGTCGCGGTCGTCGTGGCGGTCGTGCTCGTGATCACCAACAGCATCCGGCCGGCGGGCCCGGGCCCCGCCAACATGGCCAGCGACGGCATCCGCATCGGCCAGGGCTTCGTCGCCGAGACGACGCCCGCCCTCGCGGCCGACGACGAGCCCGTCGCGTCCGAGACGACGGCGGCCAGCGACACGGTCGACATCGTCGTCTACCTCGACTACCTCTGCCCGATCTGCGGCCAGTTCGAGGCGGCCAACAACGACTACATCGCCGGCCTGGTCGACTCCGGCGCGGCCACCGTCGAGTACCACCCGGTGGCGATCCTCACGAACTCGTCGGTCGGCACCCGGTACTCGAACCGGGCGGCGAACGCCGCGGCCTGCGTGGCGAACTACTCGCCCGACTCGTACTTCGACTTCAACACGGCGATGTTCGAGCAGCAGCCCGAGGAGGGCACCCGCGGCCTCGACGACGCCGCCCTCGCGGGCATCGCCACCGGCATCGACGGCGTGACCGACCCCGCCCGGATCACGACCTGCATCGACGACGAGGAGTTCGCGTCGTGGGTGACGGCCGCCACCCAGCGGGCGGTCGACGGGCCGATCCCGAACAGCACCGTCGACGCGCTGCCCGGCACCCCGCTCGTGCTGGTCAACGGACAGCGCTACGAGGCCAGCCAGCCGTTCACCAACGAGGAGTTCCGCAACTTCGTCGTGACCGCGGCCGGCAACAGCTACGCCGACAACAGCACGGCCAGCCCGACGCCGACCCCGTCGGACGACGCCTCGGCCACGCCGTCGGCGACACCGTCCGACGAGCCCTCGCCCTCCGAGACCCCCGCCGAGTGACGCGAGCCCCTCGGCGACGCCGGGGGCGCTAGGTCGTCATCCGCGGGTGGGGGAGGACCCCCGGCCGCTTGACGGGCAGCTCGTGCAGCTCGACGTCGCGCACGGCGCCGTCGTCGAGGGTGAGCGTCAGGTAGGTCGCGTGGGGCTGGCGGCGCCGGTCCGTGGGCGACCCCGGGTTCAGCAGGCGCATCCCGGCCGGGCTCGTGGTGTCCCACGGGATGTGGCTGTGACCGAAGAGCAGGAGGTCGGTCTCGGGATGCGCGCGGTCCATCCGGGTCTCCCGCGCCTCCTTGGCTCCGGTCTCGTGGACGACGGCGACCCGCACGCCGTCGATCGTGGTCCGGGCGACCTCGGGCAGGCGCTCGCGCAGCGCGGGGCCGTCGTTGTTGCCCCAGACGCCCACGAGCAGGCGCGCGCGGGCCTCGAACTGGTCGAGCAGCTCGACCCCGGTCCAGTCCCCGGCGTGCACGACGACGTCGACCCTCTCGACCGCGATCCACACCTCGGACGGCACGGCGCGCGCCTTCTGCGGGACGTGGGTGTCGGACACGACGAGGACGGAGGTGGGCATGCCCTCCACCGTAGGCCGGTGCCCGCTCGACGCGGGGCGGATCGGGCCGATACGCTCGCGACGGGGTTCACTTGTCTGGTCGGGCGATCACGCCCGATCCGTGAGCCGCCGCACCTGCCGCGCCCCTCTCCGCAGCACAAGAAACGAGGACGACACCGTGGGACTCTTCCGCAGCCAAGACGCCGAGGTGGCGAAGCACGACGCCGCCGTCCGGCACTCGCTCTGGGCCGACGCGTTCGGCACGCTCGCGACGCGCGCCGTGCAGATCATCGCCGTGCTGATCGTCACGATCGGCGTCATCTACGTCTTCCTCAGCCTGAGCCTCGTCACCCTCCCGGTGCTGCTCGCGCTGATCTTCGCCTCGGCCATGCTGCCGGTGGTGTCGTTCCTGCGGAAGCACCGCGTGCCGTCGGTGCTGGCGACGTTGATCTGCCTGTTCGCCGTGCTGATCATCCTCGGCCTCGTCGGCTGGCTGATCGTCTGGGCGGTCGAGAACCAGGCCAGCTCGCTGGTCGACTCGGCCACCTCGGGCTTCAACAAGCTGCAGGACTGGATCACGACCCTGCCGTTCTCCATCAGCGACCAGCAGATCGAGGACGTCCGCAACGCCGCCGTCGACTTCGTGACGAGCTCGCAGTTCGGCTCGGGCGCGCTCGCCGGGGCCTCCGCGGTCGGCAGCTTCGCCACGGGCCTCGTGCTCATGATCGTCGTGCTGTTCTTCTTCCTCAAGGACGGCCCCGCGATCTGGGAGTTCCTGCTCCGTCCCTTCACGGGCGAGAACTACGCGCGGGCCCGGCGCATCGGCGACAAGACGGTCACGACCCTCGGCGGATACGTGCGCGGCACCGCGACGGTGGCCGCCGTCGACGCGATCGGCATCGGCGTCGGTCTCTGGATCGTCGGGGTGCCCCTCGCGCTCCCGCTCGCCGTCATCGTGTTCCTCACGGCCTTCATCCCGCTGGTCGGCGCGACGGCCGCGGGCATCCTGGCGGCCCTCGTCGCGCTCGTCGCGCTCGGCCCGGTCCAGGCGCTGATCGTGATCGGCATCGTCGTGCTCGTCAACCAGCTCGAGGGGAACTTCCTGCAGCCGGTCCTCATGGGCCGCACCCTCCAGCTGCACGGCCTCGTCATCCTCGTCGCCCTGACCGCGGGCACGATCCTCGGCGGCGTCGTCGGTGCCGTCATCGCCGTGCCGCTGATGGCCGTCGTCTGGGGCATCACGCAGGTCTGGAACGGCGAGCACGAGCCGGCCGAGATGTTCCGGCAGAAGAGGCGCGAAGAGGTCCGCTAGAGCGGATGCCCGAAGGAGGCGCGGTGCGAGGTCGACTCGCACCGCGCCTCCTTCGTAGTCCCGGGATGTCCGGAGAAAAAAGATGCACGTTCTGCAGCGAAATCGTTGCAAATGGTCAACGAACGCGTATGGTTGACATTCTGCAACCAACGAATTCGACCAATGGCGGTCGAGGACACCACCATCTCGAACCACCGGAGCGCACCTTGTCGCAGACCACGACCGCCACGGGCAGCAAGCACGTCGCGAAGCACGAACCGGGCGAAGCGCCCGGCATGAGCCACCGCGAAGTCCTCACGGCCCTGTCGGGCCTGCTGATGGGCATGCTGGTGGCGATCCTCTCGTCGACCGTCGTGTCGACCTCGCTGCCGCGCATCGTCAGCGACCTCAACGGCAGCCAGACGTCGTACACCTGGGTCATCACCGCGACCCTGCTGGCCACGACGGTGAGCACGCCGCTGTGGGGCAAGTTCTCCGACCTCACGAACCGCAAGGTGCTGCTGCAGGTGGCGCTCGTGCTCTTCGTGCTCGCCTCCGTCGCGGCGGGCTTCTCGCAGAACACCGCGACCCTGATCACGTTCCGCGTGTTCCAGGGCCTCGGCGCCGGCGGCCTCACCGCGCTGGTGCAGGTCGTCATGAGCGACATCATCAGCCCCCGTGAGCGCGGCCGGTACATGGGCTACCTCGGCGCGGTCATGAGCGTCGGCACGATCGGCGGCCCGCTGCTCGGCGGCGTGCTCACCGACACCATCGGCTGGCGCTGGAACTTCTTCGTCGGCGTCCCCGTCGGCATCGCCGCTCTCATCGTCATCCAGCGCACGCTCCACCTGCCCGCCAAGCCCAAGAAGAAGGTCGTCATCGACTACTGGGGCGCCGGCCTGATCGCCGGAGGCGTCTCGCTGCTGCTCATCTGGGTGTCGCTCGGCGGCAAGCAGTTCGAGTGGAACTCGGTCACCAGCTGGGTGATGGGCCTCGGCGCCGCCGCCCTGCTCGTGCTCGCGGTGATCGTGGAGTTCCGCTCGAAGGAGCCGATCATCCCGCTCACTCTCTTCAAGAACCGCACCTTCACCTTCGCGGTGGTCGCCTCGCTCAGCGTCGGCGTCGCCATGTTCGGCACGAGCGTCTTCCTCGGCCAGTACATGCAGCTCGCCCGCGGGCAGTCGCCGACCATGGCCGGCGTCCTGACCCTGCCGATGGTGCTGGGCCTGCTCATCTCGTCGATGGTGGCCGGTGCGCTCATCTCGAAGTACGGCAAGTGGAAGCCCTACATGATCGTCGGGTCGATCCTGCTCGCCGCCGGCCTCTTCCTCATGTCGACCATCGAGTACGACACGAACTTCTTCATCGTCTCGGTCTTCATGGCGATGATGGGCCTCGGGATCGGCATGGTGATGCAGAACCTCGTGCTGGTCGTGCAGAACTCGGTCGACGTCGGCGTCGTCGGCGCCGCCTCCTCGAGCGTCGCGTTCTTCCGCAGCCTCGGCGGCACCATCGGCGTCTCGGTGATGGGCGCCGTGCTCGGCACGAAGGTCTCGGGCTACATCAGCGACGGCCTGACCGACGCCGGGGTCGACCCCAGCGCGCTCGGCAGCGGCGAGTCGACCACGAGCATCCCCGACCTCAGCACGGTGCCCGGCCCGATCCGCACGATCATCGAGTCGGCCTACGGTCAGGGCGTAGCCGACGTGTTCCTGATCGCGGCTCCGCTGGCGATCATCACGATCATCTTCGTCTGCCTCCTGCCGAACGTCGAGCTCGGCACCAAGACCGGCATCCAGCGTGCCGCCGCGGCGACGGACGGACCCACCACGGGCTCCACCGGAGCCGAGGCCGCAGTCGACGGCAACCAGGCGTCGCCCGCCGTCAAGGGCGCCGCCGCGACGTCGGCCCTGGCGCCCGCGGTGTCGAGCGCGCCGACCACGGCGTCGACCCCGGCGCCCGTCTCGGCGACGGACCCGGCGTCCGCCTCCGCCGCGGCGCCCGTCTCGCCGATCGACGAGGGGGCCGACGCGCAGCCCCGTCACCACGCTCACACGGCGACCGGCACGGGAACGATCGATACGATCATCGCGACGGGTGCCGCCGAGGTGGCGGGCCACCCGGTGTCCGACGACGAACTGGCCGAGAGCCCGGTGTTCTCGTCCCTGGTCGAGGAGAAGGATGTCGCAGCCGACCGATGACGGCCCGACCGGAGGCGCGGTGCTCGACGCGCCGCGCCTCCCGGTCCCCGACGACGACGGACGCGAGGGCGTCATGGCGAGCGTGGTGGACGAGATCGGCTCGATGATGGTCGAGGCGAAGCGCACCATCGCCGCCGCGGCCTCGCGCTTCGACCCCGACGTGCCGCCGTCGGCGTTCTACGTGCTGCGCTACGTGATGAAGCACCAGCCCTGCACGGCCGGCGACATCGTCAAGGCGATGGCGATGGACAAGAGCGCCGTGAGCCGCCAGGTGACCCTGCTGCGCGAGGCCGACTTCGTCGACATGGTGCCGGACGCCGCCGACGGCCGGGTCATGCTGCTGCGCAGCACGGCCCGCGCCGACAGCCGCATGCTCGAGGTGCGGCACGAGAACCGCGCCGTGTTCCGCAGCCACGTCGAGGGCTGGACGGACGACGAGCTGGCCCAGTTCGCCGGCTGGCTCCGCCGCTTCAACACCCCGGCGAGCTAGCCGCTCGTCGCCTCGCGCCGGTACGACGAAGGCCCCCTCCCGCGATGGGTGGGGGCCTTCGTCGTGCGGTGGGCGCTAGATCGTGGCGGTGTCGATCACGAAGCGGTAGCGGACCTTGCTGGCGACGACGCGCTCGTAGGCGTCGTCGACGTCGTCCGCGCTGATCGTCTCGATCTCGGCGCCGATGCGGTGCTCGGCGCAGAAGTCGAGCATCTCCTGCGTCTCGGGGATCCCGCCGATGTTCGAGCCGGCGAGGCTGCGGCGTCCGCCGATGAGCGAGCCGGCCCGGAACGACTGCGGGTTCTCGGGCAGACCGACGAACACCATCGTGCCGTTGAGGCGGAGGGTGCGGGCGTAGGCGTCGATGTCCATGTCTGCCGAGATCGTGTTGATGATCAGGTCGAACGAGCTCTTCAGCCGGCCGAACGTCTCGGGGTCGCTCGACGCGTAGTAGTGGTCGGCGCCGAGCTTGAGGCCGTCCTCCTGCTTGGAGAGCGTCTGGCTGATGACGGTGACCTCGGCGCCCATGGCGTGGGCGATCTTGACGGCCATGTGGCCGAGCCCGCCCATGCCGACGACGGCGACCTTCTTGCCGGGGCCGGCGCCCCAGTGCTTCAGGGGCGAGTAGGTCGTGATGCCGGCGCAGAGCAGCGGCGCGGCCTCGTCGAGCGAGATGCCCTCGGGGATCGACAGCACGTAGTTCTCGTCGGCGACGATCTGCTTGGCGTAGCCGCCGTAGGTGGGCTCGCCCGAGTACTGGCGGCCGTTGTAGGTCGCGACGTTGCCCTTGACGCAGAACTGCTGCTCGCCGGCGAGGCAGTTCTCGCACTCGCGGCAGCTGTCGACGAAGCAGCCGATGCCGACGCGGTCGCCGACCCGGTGCTTGGTGACGTCGGAGCCGACCTCGGTGACGATGCCGGCGATCTCGTGGCCGGGGACCATCGGGAAGATGGCCTCGCCCCACTCCTCGCGGGCCTGGTGGATGTCGCTGTGGCAGATGCCGGCGAACGCGATGTCGATCTGGACGTCGTTCGGGCCGACGTCGCGCAGCTCGACGGTGGAGTGCTCGAAGGGGGCGCCGGCGGACGGCGTCAGCAGGACGGGGACGGTGGTGGGCATGGGATACCTCCGTGTGGTGGGTGGGTGCGCGCCTCGGGGCGCGCCGAATACCGACGACGTTGTGGGGTTGTCTCCACCCTAGGCCGAACGCCCGACAGCCGTTCCCAGCGATCCGGGACCCCGAGGAGGCGCGGCTCAGCCGAGCAGGTCGGCCTGCCAGACGAGGGCCGCGGCCCCGACGAGCGGGCTCTCGTCGCTGAGGCCCGAGCGGACGACGCGGACGCGACGGGCGTACTCGTTGACCGGCGCCTCCTGCACGGACGCGCGCACCAGGTCGAGGTAGTCGTCGCTGACGCGCGAGAAGCCGCCGCCGATGGCGACCACGTCGAGATCGAGCAGCGTCGTGACCGACGAGACGGCCTCGCCGACGGCGTTCGCCGAGCGCCGGACGGCCGCGACGGCGATCTCGTCGCCCGCGACGTAGCCGGCCGCGAGGTCCTCGCCGCGCTCGCCCTGCCAGCCCTGCTCACGCGCCCAGGCGACGACGTTGGGGCCGGACGCGATGACCTCGAGGGTGGCGGCCCAGGCGCTCTCCCCGGCGGGTCGGTCGGCGATCTGGATCTGGCCGATGTGACCGGCGTTGCCCGTGCCTCCCGACAGGAGCCGCCCGTTGACGATGAGCCCGCCGCCGACGCCGGTCGAGACGGTGATGGCGAGGGCGTTGTCGACGCCCTGGGTGGCTCCGACCCAGTGCTCGGCGAGGGCCAGGCTGACGCCGTCGAGCCGGAGGGTGACGGGCGCGGCGTCGGGCAGCACCGAGGCGGCGAGGGCGGCGACCTGTTCGCGCAGCGGGTAGCCGCGCCAGGCGTGCAGGTTGATCGGCGAGACCGTCCCGTGCACGAGGTCGACGGGGCCGGCGCTGCCGATGCCCGCGCCGACGAGGGTGTCGCCGTCGGGAAGGGCCGCGAGGGCGTGGGCGACGACGGCGCGCACGGCCTCGGCGAGCTCGTCGGAGGTCGACCCGGCGCCGGTCGGGCGGCGGTCGCGGCTTCCATCGAGCAGGGCTCCGTCGGAGGCGACCAGCGCCGCCTCGACCTTCGTTCCGCCCACGTCGACGGCCAATGCGTATTCGCTCACGGGGGCAAGCGTACTGGGGGCGTGCGCCCTCGCCGCGTGCGGGAATAGGGTGATCTGCCGGCGCGCACCGCACCGGTGCCGACACAGGGACGAAAGGTGCCCCATGCCCACCACCGACGGTCGGGTCGCCGTTCTCGGCGACGCCCTCATCGACGAGCTCCGCACCGACGACGGGTCGACCGACCACGTCGGGGGAGCGGGGCTCAACGTCGCGGTGGGGCTGAGCCGGCTCGGCGTGCCGACGACGCTGCTCGCCTCGGTCGGCGACGACGCCGACGGCGACTCGATCCGGGCGTTCCTCGCCGACCACGGGGTCGAGCTGATCGCCACGGTGAACCCGCTCGGCACCGGCCGTGCGGTGTCGCTGCGGGTCGACGGCGAACCGACCTACGTCTTCACCGACGCGGCCGTCGCGCGTGGCCTCGACTTCTCGGCGGAGCAGCTGACCGCTCTCGAGGCGGCCCCGCTCGTCGCCGTCAGCTCGTATCCGTTCGACGACTCCGTGCTGACCGACCGACTGCTCGACGTGGTCGGCAGGACGCCGTCACGGCTGGTCGTCGACCCCAACCCCCGGCCGGGGTTCCTGCCGGGCGGCGACGCCCAGGCGGCCGCCTTCGGAGCCGGGTTCGCCCGCGTGGCCGCGGCGTGCCTCCTGGTCAAGGTCGGCGACGACGATGCGGCGCTGGTCGCCGACGGCGGGCTGTCGGACTGGCAGGAGGCGCTGCTCGCCGCCGGTGCCGGGGGAGTGCTCGCGACGCGGGGCTCCGACGGGGCGAGCCTGCAGCTGGCCGGCCGGCCCGAGCTGCGGCGCGGCATCTCGACCGCCGAGGGCGAGGTCGTCGACACGATGGGGGCCGGCGACGCGACCTTCGCCGCCATCGTCTCCTCGCTGCTCGTCGACCGTCGCGAGCCCGGCTCGGTGGACTGGGCCGACGCGCTCGAGCGGGCGATGGACGTCGCGGCCGCCACGGTGCGCGCGCCGGGCGCCCTGCTGCGCTCGCCGAGCCTCTAGCGCCGGCGGGTCGCGCGCGGCGTCAGGCGCTCGCCTCGTGGGTGCTCCGCGCCTTGCCCGACAGGTACCAGTGCGAGCGGGCCCCGGTCTCGACGGGCTGCATGCCCACGACGACCTTGCCGCGGGAGTGCTTCTCGGCCAGGTCGTCGAAGGCCTGCGCGATGTAGTCGAACGGGTAGAAGCCCGAGATGAGCACGCGCACCTTGTTCTCGGCGATGAGCTTGGCGAGGGCGGCGAGGATCATCGCGGGCTCGGCGTCGTCGCGCTCCGGCCGGATGTAGCGCACCTCGAGGTCGAGCCGGTGCTCGCTCGAGCTGAACCGCGACGGCGCGACCCCGAGGGCCTCGGCCAGGTCGGGGTTGTCCCCTCCGAAGTTGTCGATGAACGCGGTGACGGGGCGACCGGCCGCCTCCTCGATCCGCTGCTGCAGGCCGTCGCCGTAGGTGATCGGCGTGACGCCGATCGATCGCAGGTAGTCGTGGTTCGGCGGGCTGCAGGTGCCGATCACCTTGGCTCCCGCCGCGAGGGCCAGCTGGCACTCGATGTGACCGACCCCGCCCGCGGCGGCCGTGATGACGACGACGTCCCCGGTGCCGAGGTGCAGCGAGCGCACGACGTCGTACGCGGTGACCCCGGCGAGGTAGAGCCCGCCGGCGACCTCCCACGACACGTGCGGCGGCTTCGTGACGATCGACGAGGCCGGGACGGTCACGAAGGTCGCGTGCGCGCCGCCGCCGATGGCGTGACCGATCACCTCGGCGCCCACCGAGAAGTCCCGCACGGCCGAGCCGCGCTTCTTGACGATCCCGGCGAAGCACGAGCCCTGCCGGGCGGGGAACTCGAGCGGCAGCCGGTCGGCGAAGTCGCCGAGCCGGATGAAGTTCTCGATGTGGTTGAGACCCGCGCAGACGACCTCGACGACGACCTCGTCGTCGCCCGGCACGGGCATCTCCTGGGGGACGAAGTGCAGTTCGTCGACGTCGCCGTAGCGATCGAACTCGACGGTCTTCCCTGAGCGACTCATGGCCTACCTCCTCGTGGCGTTGACTGATTCTGCGCCTCCCGGGGCCCGTCCGTCCGCAGGGCGGGGATCGGAGGAGGCGCGGTGTCGTCCGCGACGGGGAGTCGCGTCTCAGAGCGCGTCGGCGGACACCCCGAACGTGTCGCAGGCCGTGGCCCCGCCGGCCCGGCCGGTGTCGAACCAGCGCTGGCGCTGCTCGGCGGAACCGTGCGTCCAGGTGTCGGAGTCGACCTGGCCGCCGGAGGCCGCCTGGATGCGGTCGTCGCCCACTGCGGCGGCGGCGTCGAGGGCGTCGGCGATCTGCGCGTCGGTGACCGGCTCGAGGAACGTCGTGCCGGAGTCGTCCGTCACGGTGGAGGCGGAGCCGACCCAGGCCCCGGCGTAGCAGTCGGCCTGCACCTCGAGGCGGATCGTGTCCGACCCGGGCCCGGTGGCGCTGCGGTCGGCGCGGTCGAACGCGCCGCTCAGCTGCTGGATGTGGTGGCCCCACTCGTGGCCGACCACGTACATCTGCGCCAACGGGCCGGCGCTCGCGCCGTACTGCTCGCGCAGCTGGTCGAAGAAGTCGGTGTCGACGTAGAGGGCCCGGTCGGGCGGGCAGTAGAACGGGCCGGTCGCGCTCGTCGCGCCGCCGCAGCCGGTGTCGACCGACGACGTGAAGAGGAAGAACTCGGGGGTGGCGTAGTCGCCGATGCCGAGCTGCGGCGCCTCGGCCGCCCAGTAGGTGTCGAGCGAGTCGGCCGCTCCGGCCATGCGGCAGTCGATGCTCGCGTTGGCGTCGGCCCCGGTCGTGCAGCCCTCGAGCGCCGTCGACTCGACCTGCTGGGGCGTGCCGAGCGACTGCCCGTCGAGCAGGCCGCTGAGGTTGACGCCGGTGAACTGGTTGACGAGCGCCACGACGATCACGGCGACGATGCCCACACCGCCGGCGGCGACGCCGGTCGTGCGACCGCGGCCCCGCCGCTTCACCTTGCTGCTGTCGATGCGGGCGTCGTCGTTGAATGACATGCGTCAGAAGATACGCCCGGTGCGAGCCTCAGGACTGGTCGGCGGCCTCGGCGCGCTCGCGCTCGGCGCGCAGGAGCGCCCGTCCGGCGTCGCGGTCCTTGACGCGCTGCTCCTCCTCGCGCACCTCGGCGAGGTTCGCCCGCTCGGTGACGAGCCAGGCCGGCATCTCCTCGAGCAGCGCGTGGATCTCGTCCGTGGTCAGGGCGTCGTCGACGCCCGCGCGGGCGAGGCCCGAGATCGTGACGCCGAGCTTCTGGGCGACGACGGGGCGGGGGTGCGGGCCGGTGCGGCGCAGCTCGGCCAGCCACTCGGGCGGCTCGGCGCTGAGCGCGGCGAACTCGTCGCGCGTCAGGGGGGTGGTCTGGAACGACTCGGGCGTCGCCGGCAGGTGCACCCCGAGCTTCTTCGCGGCCGTGAAGGGCTTGAGGGTCTGCGGGGTCTTCGGGGTCATGACCGCAAGGGTACCGGTTGCACCGGGCCGGGCAGGTGCCGGGACGACCTCCCCGGTAGCCTGGGCCGATGACGACCGAGCCGACCCGCGCCTCCTTCCGCATCGGGTTCGTGCCCGGGGTCACGCTGTCGAAGTGGTCCCGCCTGTGGGAGGAGCGACGCGACGACCTCCCGCTCGAGATCGTCGAGGTCGAGGCCGAGCAGGCGCTCGCCGCGCTCTCCGGCGACGCACCCGTCGACATGGTGCTCGCGCGGCTCCCGCTCGCGACGGGCGACGAGCACTCGGTGATCCGGCTGTACGACGAGCGCGCCGTGGCCGTCCTGTCGAAGGACCACGCCCTGGCCGAGCTCGGCATCGAGCACGAGCTGACCTCGGCCGACCTCGCCGGCGAGACCCGGCACGATCTCGACCCGGCGCTCTCGGCGGCTCAGGCGATCGACGTCGCGGCGACCGGGTCCGGCGTCGCCGTCGTGCCGCAGTCGATCGCGCGACTGCACTCGCGCGGCGGGCTGACCTACCGGTTCGTCTCCGACCTCGAGCCGACCACGGTCGCGCTGGTCTGGCTTGCCGAGACCACGGACGACGACGCCGACGACTTCATCGGCGTCGTGCGCGGGCGCACGGCCCGGAGCTCGAGGTCGCGGAGGCGCGACGAACCCGAGCAGGCGGCTCCCGCCACGAAGGGCTCGGCCCCCGACCCCCGCGGGGCCAAGCCCAAGCGGACGCCGCCCAAGGGCCGCGGTCCGCAGCGCGGCACGGGTCGCAGCCGCCCTCGTCGCGGACGCTGACCGTCGGGGTACGGCATCGGGGTACAGGAGCGGCCGTCGAGCCCCTACCCCTCGGGGCTGAGCGGGCTTCGGGCCGCCGCGGCGTAGCGTCCACGCCACGATCGCATCGACGACCGGCCGACGGCGGCCGGCGCAGACGAAGGAGGCGCGATGACGTTCAGCAAGGGAGACCACGTCACCTGGAACACCCCGCAGGGCGAGACCCACGGCACGGTCGTGGAGAAGCGCGAGAAGGAGTTCCAGCTCGACGGTCAGAAGTTCACGGCCTCCGGCGACGAGCCCTACTTCATCGTCGAGAGCGACAAGAGCGGATCGAAGGCGGCCCACAAGGGATCGTCGCTGTCCGCGAAGAAGAGCTGACCCCCACCACCCGCCGCCCGCACCCCAGAAGGAGAACACCATGGCCGACCTCGCCGACGTCCGCTGGAACGACGAAGCCCGCGACAAGATCCTGACCGACGCCGACAACGTGCTCCGCGACGCCGTGCGCGACGCGGCCGCCGCCCACTCGGGCGAATCGTGGGAGGAGTCCTTCAAGGCGATCAACGACGCCGTGAAGGACCGCTTCATCGACTACGAGCCCGGCCCGGACGTGCGCAAGTACGCCGAGGCCATCGAGCGCGGCGAGTACAGCTGAGCCGCGCCTCCCTCGCTCCGCCCGGCGCGCGTGCGCCGGGTCCGTTGACGCCCCTCGTCCTGCGACGAGGGGCGTTCCCGGTCCGGGCGGGGACCGGTCACGGTGCGGCGTCGACGGCCCTCACCCGTGAGCCGAGGGCGACGATCACCGCGACGGCGACGATCAGCGCGGCCAGCGACACGAGCGCGACCGAGGTGCCGGCGAGCTCGACCACGGGGCCGACGACCACCTCGCCGATCGGCATCCCCGCCAGCGACGCCAGGGTCAGCACCGAGAACACGCGGGCCCGGTAGACGCCCGGCACCTGCCGCTGGATCGCGACGTCGAGCGGCACGGTGAAGACCTCGAGCCCCACGCTGGCGACGAACAGGCCGACGCTGATCCAGAAGAACCAGTGCAGCGGATCGAACACCACGGGGTCGGTGGCGAAGGCGAACGAGAGCAGCAGGAGCGGGGCGGCGAGGCCGGCCGCCCCCAGGCAGGCGATCCAGAGCCGCAGGCGCCCCCGCAGGGAACCCGCCCAGAACGCCCCCGCGATGAGGCCGAGCGTCTGGACGGCCCCGGCGAAGCCCCAGAGCAGGCGTCCGAAGGTCTGATCGGCGACGAGCGGCCCGACGATCTGGACGCCGCCGGCGAAGGCGAACTGGAACGTGAAGGCGAGCGCCGCCGTCGAGGTCAGCCAGCGGGTCCGCCAGACGAAGCCCAGACCGCTCCCGAGGTCGGCCAGCACGGAGCTCCCGCCGGAGGCGCGGGCGGCGTCCCGGGGGAGCCGGACGAAGACGAGCCCGGCCGCGGCGAACACCGCCGCCCCGATGGCGAGGGCGATCCCGGAGCCCAGCGTGCCGACCACCGCCCCGCCCACCGCGAAGCCGACGACGAGGCCGACGTTCGCACCGACCCGGACGAGCACGGTCGCGTCGGTGAGCCGTTCGTCGCGCACGGTGTCGCGCACCAGCGACATCGTCGCCGGGCCGGAGAACGCGGCCGCGGCCCCGTTGACGGCGCCGATCGCGCCGAGCGTGAGCAGCGTCTCGGTCTGCGTGAGCATCAGGACCGCGGCGACGGCCAGCGACCCGGCCGACAGCAGCGACGACGTCACGGCCACGGCCCGTCTCGAGAACCGGTCGGCCAGCGTGCCGCCGACCAGCACCAGCGCGATGTTCGGCACCGACCGGGCCGCGACGACGAGACCCAGGTCGACGGCGTCGGCCCCGAGGTCGATCGCGGCGAAGACGATCGCGAGGGGCGCGAGCCCGCTGCCGATCCACGAGAGCAGACGCCCGGTCCACAGCGCCCGGAAGGCGGGGATCCTCAGCAGCGTCCACGGCACCGCTCGACTCTATGCCTCGGGTCGCCCGCGACACCGGGTCCGCACCCGGCCCGGGAGTCGCAGGCCCGGCCCGGGCGTCGCGGGCCCGGCGTCACACGCCCGGCGGACGACCTAGGCTGGCCCCGATGGACGCCCCCGAGCCCGAGACGAGCAGCGACGAGGTCGCTCGCCCGCCCGTGCGCACGCCGGGGCGCTATCGCAAGGGCATCGCCAAGCGCGAGGCGATCCTCGACGCGGCGCTGCCGGTCTTCGGCCAGGTGGGGTTCCACGGAGCGTCCCTGCGTGAGATCGCCCGGCAGTGCGGCGTCTCGCACCAGTCGCTGATGCACTACTTCCCGACGAAGGACGAGCTGCTGATGGCGGTGCTCCGCCGCCGCGACGAGCGGCTGCGTCGGCACTTCGACGACGCCGGCGGCATGCGCGTCGACGAGCTCGTCGAGCTCGCCGAGTACAACGTCGACGTGCCCGTCGTCATCTCGCTGTTCATCACCGCGTCGGCCGAGGCCGTCTCGACCGAGCATCCGGCGCACGAGTACTACCGCGACTACTACGAGCGGATTATCCGCTCGACCACGGCCTACCTCTCGGTGGCCGCCGACCGCGGCTGGCTGCGCCCCGGCTACACCGCCGAGGGGGCCGCCCGGGTCGTGCTCGCCGTGCAGGACGGCCTGCAGCTGCAGTGGCTCTACGAGCGCGACTCCGTGAAGGTCGCCGACCTCATGCGGCTCGTGATCGGCAGCGTGCTGAGCGTGCCCACGGCCGACCTCGACGAGGCGGTCCGCGAGGAGGCGCGGCGCGGTCGGTAGCCGATCCGCGCCTCCTCGAGGCGGACCGCCGGAGCCGACCCGCGCCTCCTCGGCCCTCGGGCTACTTCGCGCTGATCCGCTGGAACTTGCGGATGCAGAGCGGCACGAAGACGACGAGCATCACGCCGATGCCGATCAGCACCGTCGCGTAGGGGTGCTGCATGGTCCAGATGTCGGGCACCGGGGTGGCGCCGAGGTTGCCGAACGACGTGCGGGCGGCCTGCACCAGCGACGAGACCGGGTTCCACTCGGCGAAGATCCGGAGGGGCGTCGGCAGGGTGTCGCTCGGCACGAACGCGTTGGAGATGAAGGTCAGCGGGAAGAGGATCATGAACGACGCGTTGTTGATCGTCTCGGGCGTCTTCACGCTCATGCCGAGCAGCGCCATCACCCAGCTGAACGAGTAGCTGAACAGCAGCAGCAGCGCCACGCCGCCGACGAACGATGCGGGCGACGCATTCACCCGCCAGCCGACCAGCAGGCCGGTGAGCATCATGATCACCATCGAGATCGTGTTGAGCGCGAGGTCGCTGTTCGTGCGGCCGATCAGCACCGCCGAGGGGCTCATCGGCAGGGTGCGGAACCGGTCGATGATGCCCTCCTTCAGGTCCTGCGCCATCGCCGAACCCGAGAACGTCGAGCCGAACACGACGGTCTGCGCGAAGATCCCCGCCATCAGGAACTGCGTGTAGTCGGTGCCCTGCACGGCGATCGCGCCGCCGTAGACCTGGCTGAACAGCAGCACGAACATGATCGGCTGCAGCACGGCGAAGATCAGCATGTCGGGCGAGCGCTTCACCTTGATCAGGTTGCGCTTCGTCACCGCCCAGCCGTCGGAGGCCCAGGTGCCGACACCCGTCTCGGCCTGCGGGGTGAGCGTGTGCGCGAGGGTCGTCGTCGCGGTCACGGGCGCGCCTCCTTCGTCTTCCGGCGTCGGGTGCGGCGCCCGGTCGGGACCTCGTCGTCGCCATCGCCGCCCGCGCCGGGTCCGCCCGTCTCGCCGTCGGCCCCGTCTGCCCCGTCGTCCGCGGCCCGGTGGCCGGTCAGCTGCAGGAAGACGTCGTCGAGCGTGGGGCGGCGCATGCCCGCGTCGTGCAGCTCGATGCCCGCGGCGCCGAGGTCGGCCAGGGTGCGCTGCAGCGCGGTCGGCCCGTCGGTCACGGCGACCTCCAGCTGGCGGCCGTCGGCCCCGATCGACGGCTCGGAGTCGCCGTGGCGGCGGAGCACCTCGACGGCCTGGTCCGCGCGGGCCTCGTCGACCAGGGCGACGACCAGGCGGTGCCCGCCGACCTGGGCCTTGAGCTGGTCGGCCGTCCCCTCGGCGATGACGGCGCCGCCGTCGATCACCGAGATGTCGTCGGCCAGACGATCGGCCTCCTCGAGGTACTGCGTGGTCAGCAGCACGGTGGTGCCGCCGTCGACGAGGCTCGTGATGATGTCCCAGAGGGCGAGCCGGCTGCGCGGGTCGAGGCCGGTGGTCGGCTCGTCGAGGAACAGCACGCGCGGGTTCGTGACGAGCGCCCCGGCGAGGTCGATGCGACGCCGCATGCCGCCCGAGAAGCCCTTGACCGGGCGGTCGCCGGCGGCGGAGAGGTCGAACACGTCGATCAGCTCGCGGGCCCGGTCGCGGCTGACCCGCGGGCCGAGGTGGTAGAGGCGCCCGATCATGTCGAGGTTCTCGAACCCGGTGAGGTTCTCGTCGACCGCGGCGTACTGACCCGAGACGCCGATCGAGCGTCGGACGGCCTGGGCGTCGGCGACCACGTCGAGCCCGGCGATGGTGGCCGTGCCCTCGTCGGGGCGCTCGAGGGTGGTCAGCATCTTGACGGCGGTCGTCTTGCCGGCGCCGTTCGGGCCGAGCAGCGCCTGCACCGTGCCCTCGGGCACCGAGAGGTCGAAGCCGGTCAGGGCGTGGACGGGACCCGACTTCGACCGGTAGGTCTTGGTCAGGCCGTGAGCTTCGATCATCGCCATCGGTGGCCTCCTGGACGCGCCCAAGGTACCGCTCGGCGGGCTCCGCCGCCAGGGGGCGACGGTGCTTCCGCCCGGTGCGCCTCCGGTGCGCCTCCCGTGCGCCTCCCGTGCGCGGCGGGTGTCCGGCGGGTGGTCGGCGCGTGTCCGGCGCGAGCCGCGTTACGGTCTCATTTCAAACCTTGCCAGGTGGCAAGTTCCGCCCTACATTCGTCCCATGACCACCATCGACGAGACGGCGGGGCCGTCCACCGCAGCACAGTTCCCCGTCGGCGCGACCGGCCCGGCCCCCGCGCCGACCGTCGACGCCGACCTCCCCGCCGGCCTCGGCGACGACGCCGTCGCTCTCGCCCGCCGCTGGGCGCACGAGGCGTCGAGCGCCCCGAGCACGGGCTCGGCCCACCTGCTCGCCCAGGTGCTGAAGGACGAGTCGGGTCTCGCCTTCACCATCGGGTTCGTCGACCGGGTCGTCCGCCCGGAGGACCTCGGCGTCGCCGCGCGCAACCTGTCGACCCTGGCGAAGCAGGCCCCGTCCTTCCTGCCGTGGCACATGCGCGGCGCCGTCCGCCTCGGCGGCGTGATGGCGCCCGTGCTGCCCGGCGTCGTGGTGCCGATCGCCCGCCGCGTGCTGCGCGGCATGGTCGGCCACCTGATCGCCGACGCCCGCCCGGCCCGGCTCGGGGCCGCGATCGCGAAGATCAGGAAGGAGGGCACCCGCCTCAACCTCAACCTGCTCGGCGAGGCCGTGCTCGGCGACGCCGAGGCCGAGCACCGCCTGGCGGGCACGCGGGCCCTGCTCGCCCGCGACGACGTCGACTACGTCTCGATCAAGGTCTCGTCCATCGTCAGCCAGCTCTCGATGTGGGCCTTCGACGAGACCGTCGAGCGCGTCGTCGAGAAGCTGACCCCGCTCTACGAGCTGGCCGCCCGCTCGCCGAAGCCGAAGTTCATCAACCTCGACATGGAGGAGTACCGCGACCTCGACCTGACGATCGCGGTCTTCACGCGCCTCCTCGACCAGCCGCAGCTGCGCGGTCTCGAGGCCGGCATCGTGCTCCAGACCTACCTGCCCGACGCCCTCGGCGCTCTGCAGGGCCTGACCGAGTGGGCCACGGCCCGCGTCGATGCCGGTGGGGCCTCGATCAAGGTGCGCGTCGTCAAGGGCGCCAACCTCGCCATGGAGACCGTCGACGCCACGGTGCACGAGTGGCCGCTCGCCACCTACGGCACCAAGCAGGACAGCGACACGAACTACAAGCGCGTGCTCGCCTGGGCCTTCACCCCCGAGCGCGCCCGAGCCGTGAAGATCGGCGTCGCCGGCCACAACCTGTTCGACATCGCCTTCGCCCACCTGCTCGCCGAGGCTCGCGGGGTGAGCGACCGCGTCGAGTTCGAGATGCTGCTCGGCATGGCCGAGGGGCAGGCCGAACTGGTCAAGGCCGACGTCGGCGGGCTGCTGCTCTACACGCCCGTCGTGCACCCGCGCGAGTTCGACGTCGCCATCAGCTACCTCATCCGCCGCCTCGAGGAGAACGCCTCGAGCGAGAACTTCATGTCGGCCGTCTTCGAGCTCGCCTCGAACGAGGCCATGTTCGAGCGCGAGAAGGGGCGGTTCCTCGCCTCGCTGGCCGAGATCGACGGAGCCGTGCCGGCACCGCACCGCGTGCAGAGCCGCCTCGACCCCGCCCAGGCCCTGCAGCCGCGCGCGGCCGGCAGCGGGTTCGACAACGAGCCCGACACCGACCCGGCCCTCGCCGCCAACCGCGCCTGGGGCCGCGGGATCGCCGCCCGCTCGGCCGACTCCCGCCTCGGCGTCGACCTGATCGAGGCCGCCCGCGTCACCGACACCGGGGCGCTCGACGCGATCGTCGCCGACGCCGTCGAGGCGTCCGCCGCCTGGGCGGCCCGAGGAGGCGCGGGTCGCGCAGCCGTCCTGCGCGCCGCCGCCGCCACGCTCTCGGCCCGTCGAGCCGACCTGATGGAGGTCGCCGCCAGCGAGACGGGCAAGACCGTCGCCGAGGGCGACGTCGAGGTCAGCGAGGCCATCGACTTCGCCACCTGGTACGCCCACCTCGCCGAGGAGCTCGACGCCGTCGACGGCGCCGACTTCGTGCCCGCGCGACTGACGCTGATCACCCCGCCGTGGAACTTCCCCCTCGCCATCCCGGCCGGCTCCACCCTCGCGGCGCTCGCCGCGGGCAGCAGCGTCGTCATCAAGCCGGCCGGTCAGGCCAAGCGCAGCGGCGCCGTCATGGTGCAGGCCCTCTGGGACGCCGGCGTGCCGCCCGAGGTGCTGAAGCTGGTCGACGTCGACGAGGGCGACCTCGGGCGTCACCTGGTCTCGCACCCGTCGGTCGACCGCGTGATCCTCACCGGCGCCTTCGAGACCGCCGCGCTGTTCACGAGCTGGCGCACCGATCTGCCCCTGCTCGCCGAGACCAGCGGCAAGAACGCGATCATCGTCACCCCGAGCGCCGACCTCGACCTGGCCGCCTCCGACGTGATCAAGTCGGCCTTCGGCCACGCCGGGCAGAAGTGCTCGGCGGCGAGCCTCGTGATCCTCGTGGGCTCGGTCGCGACCTCCGAGCGGTTCCGCCGCCAGCTGGTCGACGCCGCCTCCACGATGCGCGTCGGGCTGCCGTCCGACCCGACGACGCAGATGGGTCCGATCATCGAGCCCGCACACGGCAAGCTCGAACGAGCGCTCACCACGCTCGGCGCGGGCGAGTCGTGGCTGGTCGAGCCCCGGCGGCTCGACGACTCGGGCAGGCTCTGGTCGCCCGGTGTCCGCGCCGGCGTCGCCGCCGGCAGCGAGTTCCACCTGACCGAGTACTTCGGCCCCGTGCTCGGCATCATGACCGCTTCGACGCTCGACGAGGCCATCGAGCTGCAGAACGCGACCGACTACGGGCTCACCGCGGGGCTGCACACCCTCGACCCCGCGGAGCTCTCCACCTGGCTCGACCGCGTCGAGGCGGGCAACCTCTACGTCAATCGCGGCATCACCGGGGCGATCGTGCGCCGCCAGCCCTTCGGCGGCTGGAAGAAGTCGTCGGTCGGCGCGGGAGCCAAGGCCGGCGGACCGAACTACCTCGTGCACCTCGGGTCATGGCGGCCCACCGCCCTCTCCGAGGCTCAGGAGGCGCGCCCCGGTCGCGCCGCCCTGGCCGCCCTCGAGGCCGCGACCCCGCTGCTCGGGGCGTCGGGCGCCACGGCCCACGACGAGCTGATGGCCGCCGCCGCGTCGGACGAGCACTTCTGGGCGACCGAGTTCGGCGTCGCCCGCGACGTGAGCGACCTCGGGCTCGAACGCGACCTGCTGCGCTACCGGCCGCTGCCCGTGACCGTCCGCGCGGCCGACGGGGCCGCCCCGGCCGACGTGGTGCGGGTGCTGCTGGCCGGCCTCCGGTCGGGCGCGCCGCTGACGGTGTCGACGTCGATCGAGCTGCCCGCCGGTCTCGTCTCGGCGCTGGGGCTCCGCGCGTCGGACGTGCGGAACGAGAGCGACGCCGCCTGGCACGACCGGGTGCGGTCGGGCGGGTTGCGGACCGAGCGCGTGCGGTTGGTGACCGACGGGGGCGACGTGACGGGCGCCTCCTCGGCCCTGGCGGACGCCCTCGGCGGCGACCCGGCCGTGGCCGTGTTCGCGGCGCCGGTCACGCCGACGGGGCGGCTCGAGCTGCTGCCGTTCCTCCGCGAGCAGGCCGTGGCGATCACGGCGCACCGGTTCGGCAACCCCGACCCGTGGAGCGCGCAGGTCATCTAGCCGGGCGGGCCCCGGCTCTGCTCTGCTCTGCTCTGCTCTGCCCTGCCCTGCCCTGCTCTGCTCTGCACCGCGTCTCGTGCACCGCACCGCACCTAGTCCGGGTGCGCTGTGCGGAACGTGGTGCGGTGTGCGGCCTAGCGTCTGCACTGCGTTTCGTGCGCTGCACCGCACCGCGACTAGTCCTGGTGCGTTGTACGGAACGTGGTGCGGTGTGCGGCCTAGCGTCTGCACCGCGTTTCGTGCGCTGCACCGCACCTAGTCCGGGTGTGCTGCACGGAACGCGGTGCGGTGTGCGGCCTAGCGTCCGCACCGCGGATCGTGCACCGCACCGCACCGCGCCTAGTCCTGGTGCGTTGCACGGAACGCGGTGCGGTCCGCGGCCTAGCGTCTGCACCGCGTTTCGTGCACCGCACCGCGGCTAGTTCGGGTGCGTTGTACGGGACGTGGTGCGGTGGGCGGTCGGGCGTGTGCACCGCGTTTCGGGCGCTGCACCGCGGCTAGTCCGGGTGCGGTGTACGGAACGCGGTGCGGTGCGGTGCGGTGCGGCGGCCGGCCGCGGCGGACGGCTCAGACGGCGGGCTGCCCCGCGGCGTACCAGTCGGCGAGCCGCCGCAGGCCCTCGTCGACGCTGACGGCCGGCGTCCACCGCAGATCGTGCTGGGTCCGCCGCTGGTCGAACCAGTGCGCGGTCGACAGCTGCTCGGCCAGGAACCGGGTCATCGGCGGCTCGTCCGTGCCCGGTCGGACGGCCCAGACCCTCTCGACGAGCGACCCCGCCGCCCGTGCGACACCCGCGGGCACGCGCAGGCGCGGCGCACGCACGCCGGCCGCGCCGCAGATCCCGGCCATCAGGTCGGCGACCGTGCGGGGCTCCCCGTTGGTGATCACGTAGGACCCGCCGCTGACGGCGTCGACGCGCTCGAGGGCGGCGGCGATGCCCGAGGCGGCGTTGTCGACGTAGGTCGAGTCGATCAGGGCGGCTCCGTGGTCGAGCAGCGGCAGCCGGCCCGAGCGGGCCCGGTCGACGATGCGCTCGACGAGCTGCGTGTCGCCGGGTCCCCACACCAGGTGCGGGCGGACGGCCACGACGCGCAGGTCGTCGTCGGCCGCGGCCAGGGCGAGGCGTTCGGCGACGGCCTTGGTCCGGGCGTAGTCGCCTCGGGCCTCGGCGGGCGAGGCGGGCAGGGCGTCGTCGCCGACGATCGACGAGCCGGCGTGCGCCACCGACGGCGACGACACGAACACGAGACGGGGCACCGAGGAGGCGCGCATCGCCTCGATCAGCGACCGCGTGCCCCCGACGTTGACCGCCTCGAAGTCGGCCGGCGCCCCGGTCAGCGAGACCTTGGCGGCCAGGTGGACCACCGCCTCATGCCCGGCGACGGCCGCGGCGATCGAGCCCGCGTCCGTCATCGAGCCGAGGACGTCACGCACCCCGGCGACGCCCGAGGGGCGGCGTTGGAACGTCGAGACCTCGTGCCCCGTCGCGGCGATCGTCCGGGCGACGGCGCCGCCGAGGAGGCCGCTCGCGCCGGTGACCAGCACCTTCACGGGCGGCGCATCCGTCCGCCCGAGAGAACCGACGAGGCCCAGGCCGCCAGGCCCGACCGGTCGATCTTGCTGTTGTGCCGCACGTCGGTCGGCAGCGTCGGCACCGCGAGGACGGCGGCGACCCGGTGGCCGCCGGCCGACTCGACGGCCGCTCGCACCGCGGCGGCGGTCGACGCCGAGGCCAGCCCCGCGCGTCGGACCGGGGGGACGGTCTCGGCGACGACGACCACCTGCTGCGTGCCGGCCGGTCCGATGCCGACGACGGCCGCCCGGGCGATCCCGGGCTGCGCCTCCACGGCCTGCTCGGAGGCGACCGGGGTCAGGACCCCGCGCGCCGTCGTGATCACGTGCGGCAGACGACCCTCGACCCACAGGCGCCCTTGAGCGTCGAGGTGGCCGACGTCGCCGGTGCGGTGCCAGCGGGTGCTCCGGGTCGACCCCCGCCGGCTGGCGCGGTGCGTCAGCCAGAGGCGGTCGTAGTGGTCCTCGACGTGCGGCGCCGAGACGACGATCTCGCCCGTCACGTCGGTGTCGGTCGTGAACCCGCCGGAGGCGCGACCCGCCTCGTCGAGGGCGGCGATCCGCACGGCGGTGGTCGCCCCCGGCAGCCCGACGCAGACCCCTCCCGCGTCGCGCACGCCACCGGCCGTCGCCGCCGCCCGGTCCGCCGAGGCGGCGCGGACGCCCTCGAGCGTGATGTCGGTCATCAGCAGGCCCTCGGTCATGCCGTAGGGCGTGTGCGGCGTGGCGTTCGGCATGAGCTCGCCGGCGGCGGCGAGCAGCGCCTCGGAGACGGGTGCGCCGGCCGAGAGGAACGTCTCGACGCCGGCCAGGGCGCGGCGGTCGCCGTCGTCGAGTCCGCCGGCGGTCGCGACGACGTTGGTCAGCGCGGCGGGCGACAGGAAGACCACCGTCGCGTCGACCGCGGCGGTGGCCGCCGCGACGGCGCGCGCCGTGAGGGTGCGCGGCTTCGTGACGTCCATGTCGGGGGTGACGCTGGTCGCGCCGAGGGCGGGGCCGAGCAGGGCGAACGGCGCGAAGCCGGCGACGAGCCCGGTGCCGGGGCCGACGCCGTACTGCGCCGCGAGGGCGTCGCGCAGGGCGGTCAGCTGGCCGTGACGGTAGACGACGCCCTTGGCCGGACCGGTCGATCCGGAGGTGAACAGGATGGCCGCCTCGGCGTCGCCGGTCGGCGACTCGGGCAGCTCGGCGAGGGCCTCGTGCGCCCGACGTCCGAGCTCGGCGATCGCGGGCAGCGACGTCTCGACGCCGAGCGTCGCGGCCGTGACCGAGGGGAGGCGCGTCGTCGAGATCACGCGGCCCGGCCACCCGAGGGCGCGGGCGGCGGTGAGCCCCGGCAGCTGACCGATGACGTGGTCGGGCCAGGCGCCGCGGACCGCGCGGGTCAGACCGCGGACCCCGAGGCCGGCGTCGGCCACGACCACGATGGCGCCGATCCGGATGCAGGCGTAGAGCACGGCGGTCAGGTCGGCTCCGGGCTGCACGAGCAGCGACACCCGGTCGCCGGGCAGCACGCCGTGCTTGCGCAGGCCGAGGGCGATCTCGTGCACGCGACGGGACAGGAGGCGCCAGCTGACCGAGCGCGGCCCCTCGGCGCCGGTCGGCACCATCTCGATCAGCGCCGTGTCGGGACTGTCGGCGAGGGAGTCGAGGTACGACCAGAGCGGGCGGTCCTGGGAGGAGTCGCCCCGCGCCTCCTCGGCGAGGTGCTCGGCGGAGGCGGCTGCCGCGGCGGCCGTCGCCTCGTCGGCACCGGCGTCGACGGCCGCACGGGCGGCGGACGCCCCGACGGCGCCCGGACCGACGAGCCCGTGGGTCGCGTCGTCGTCGTCGGCATCGCTCTCGGGTGCGGAACCGCCGGGCAGACGGTCGTCCAGCCAGGTGAGCACGGCCCCGGCGTAGTCGACGTCCTCCGCGATCAGGTGACCCGCGCCCTCGAAGCGGTGCACGTCGGCATGCGGCAGTCGGTCGATCAGGTCGTCGAGGTAGCGGTCGCTGAAGATCGGGTCGCGCGGGCCCCAGAGCATCAGGCTCGGCACCGCGACCTCGCGCAGGGCCGTGGCGATGCGGTCGAGCTCGGGGGCGCTCTCGTGGTGCTCGTCGACGGGGATGTCGGCGACGAAGCCGCCGATGCCGCCGCGCCGCGCGGCCGTGCGGTAGGGGGCGCGGAATCCGGCCTTGACGGCGGGGGAGAGCGCGGGGTGTCCGAGGGCGAGCGTCACGTCGAGGAACCCGGTGGTGCCGACGGTGGCGCGACCGAGCACGCCGCGAGCGAGGGTCAGCCGCAGCGGCGCGGGGATCGGGTCGGCCTCGGGCTGGTGGATCGCCGTGTTCAGCAGCATCAGACCCGCGAGCTGCTCGGGGTGGTCGACGGCCCAGCCCAGGGAGACGACGCCGCCCCAGTCGTGCCCGAGTGTGACGACGGGGCCCGTGAGCTCGAGGGCGTCGGTGAGATCGCCGAGATCGGCGACGCGCCGGGCCAGCGGGTGCGGCGAGCCGGTTCGCTCCGAGAAGCCCATGTCGAGCTGGTCGACGGCGACGACGCGCCAGGCCGGTCCGCCGGCCGCCGCGGTCTCGACCGTGCGGGCGACGAGCGACCGCCAGAGGTACGACCAGGTGGGGTTGCCGTGCACGCAGAGGATGGTGCCGACCGGTCGGACGTCGAGCTCGGCGAGGGCGTCGCCGTTGTCGAGGACGTGCCAGCGTCGGGAGGCGCGGTGCGAGCCGAGCCCGTAGGGCACGTCGACCAGACGCGACCACGACGGGTCGAGCCCGTCGAGCCCGGCCGGAGGCAGCATCGCGGGGGACGTCGAGCGCGCGGCGCGGGGGAGGCGACTCACCAGGCGAGTTCCATCATCGCGGTGTTGATGCCCGAGCCCACTCCCATCAGCAGCACGCGATCGCCGCGCGAGAGCGTCTTGGACTCCTCGACGAGCGTGATCGGGATCGACGCCGGGCCGACGTTGCCGAGCGTGGGGTAGGTCAGCGGCACGCGCTTGCGGTCGATGCCGGCCGCCTTGACGAAGGCGCTCGTGTGGACGTCGCTCACCTGGTGCATGACGTAGCGGTCCATGCCCTGCCAGTTCCAGTCGCGCTTCGCCTCCTTCCAGGCCGAGACGACGAGCTCCATGCCGCGCTTGAGCAGGGCCTTGGCATCGGTGAACATGCCGTCGACGCTGCCGACGCAGAGGTCGTAGTTCTCGGTGGCCGCCCGGGTGACCCCGCCGAGGATGCGGTGTCCCTCGGGGTGCCGGTCGGCCCGGCCGATCACCGCGGCGGCGGCGCCCGATCCGAGGGTGAGGCTGGCGAACTCGCTCATGAAGTCGTCGCGGTCGAAGCCCTCGGTGAGCAGGCGGTCGATGGTGTTGACCTGGACGTCGTCGGCGTCCTCGCCGTCGATGATGACGGCGTAGTCGATCTGGCCGGCGTCGATCAGCTGCGAGGCGAGGGTCATGCCGTTGACGAAGCCGAGGCAGGCGTTGGCGATGTCGAAGTTCGTGGCCGACGAGGGCAGGCCGAGCCCGTGGTGCAGACGGACGGCGACCGACGGCTCGAGGTGCGGGCGGGTGACGGAGGTGTTGATCAGCAGGCCGACCTGATCGGGTCGCACGCCGGCCTCGGCGAGGGCGCGCCTCCCGGCGTCGATGGCCGCGTCGTCGAAGCTCTGATCGGGGCCCCAGTTGCGGCGCTCGTGCACGCCGGCCACGCGCTGCAGCAGGCCCGTGGGCATCTTGAGTCGTTTCAGCACGGGGAGGAGCTTCTCGTCGATGCTGGCCGAGGTGGTGACCCGGTCCGCCATCGTGCTGGCGACGGACAGCAACGCCGCGTTGCTGTGCCGGGTCGTGGCGTTTCCGTTCACCGGAACTCCCTGTCGAGTTGTCTGGGGTAGGCGTTGACCGGCGCACCTGACCGAACCGTGTCGGTCGGGGCCGGGAGGTCGTGGCACCAGGGTCGGTGCATCCTGACGAGTTTACGGCCCTCGTCGCTGGGTGGTTGCCAGGTTCGTGGGGCACAGACATGCCGATCGGGGCATGTTCCAAGGGCGGATGCGTCGCGCACGGCAGCCCTCGCGGGGCACCGCGCGGGTCACCCGCGCGGGTCGCGGGGGAGGCGGACGATCGTCCGGCGACCGCCCCGGGTCCACCAGACGAGGTCGGCGACGGCCCAGGCGACGGCGCCGAGCGCGGCGAGCACGACGATCACCGTGATGACGGTGATCGATCCGCCGCCCACCGCGAGGGCGGCGACGATGCTCGCGACGACGATGAGCGCGCAGAGGATCGTCACGATCGGCAGGACGCGCCCGCCGCGCTTGGTCAGCAGCCAGTTCGGCACGTCGGGGTCGATCTGCACCGTCTTCTCTCGCATCCGGCCAGGGTAGCCGCCCGGCGTCGTCGCACCCGGGGCCGGGTACTGTCGTGGCATGAGCGAGCTGCGTCGACCCTTCTGGATCCTGACCAAGACGGGCACCGTGCTCCCTCCCGTGCTCGAGGTGGCTCTGGGACTCTTCGGCCTGGTGGTCCAGATCGCGACCCTGACCTCGGGCGAGCCGGTCGAGTTCGTGAGCGTCGTCGTCCTGTTCGTCGCCCTGCTGCTCGTCGCCCAGGGCGTCGCCGATCTCGTCTGGTGGTCGCGCGACGACCGGCGCGCCCGGGCCCGCCAGGGCTGATCCTCCGCCGCACGACCGCTCGACCGCACGACCGCTCGACCGCTCGACCGCTCGATCAGTCGGCTCGGCGCGGCCGCCGCGACGTCCGCAGCCGGTGGGTCGCGAGCAGCAGCACGACGACGACCCCCACGCCGACCACGGTGTCGACGCTCCGCCACACGACGAGCTCGCCGACGTCGACCGGTCCCGCCAGGGCGGACATGCCGAGCGCCATGGGCGTCACGAACAGCAGGGTCAGACCGTAGTTGCGCATGACGGCGAGCTCGGCGGCGAACTGCAGCACCCCGAACAGGACGATCAGCCAGAGGGTGTCCGGCTCGAGGGCCAGCAGGCCGGCGGCGAGGACGACCCCGGCGAGGGTGCCGAGGAGGCGGTGGCCGGCTCGCACGAGCTGCGTCGCCGTCGCGCTCCCCACCACGGGCACGACGGCCGAGACCATCGCCCAGTAGGGGTTCTCGAACCCCGCGGCCACGCTGATCAGCCCGGCCGCGAGGGAGGCCACGAGGCAGATGCCCGCGTGCACGAGCGTGCGACGACGGTCGAGGAGGCGCGGGTCGCGCCTCCAGACCCGTCCCGTCCCCGTCGCGAGGGCCCGTCGGCCGCGCGGGGTGAGCGCCCCGGCGAGCGATGCGGCGAGGGCGAGCGCGAGGCTCGCGGGCGCCACGACGGCTGCGGCGGCGACGGACGCCCCGTCGGCGGGGACGAAGGCGCAGACGCCGAGGCCGAACACGAAGAAGAGGGGCCCGGGCGGGCTCCATCGGCGCAGGTCGGAGACGAGCGAGGCGAGCCCGGCGACCACGGCGACGGCGAGGACGAGCCCGACGGCGGGGGTGGCCAGCGCCGAGAGCGCGGCTCCGAGCACGACGCAGAGCACGAGCCCGACGCCGGCCTCGAGCTGCATGCCGATCCGCTGCAGACGCGGGAGCCCCCGACCGAAGGCCGAGGCGAACGCGCCGAAGGTGGCGTAGGGCGCCCACTCGAGGTGGCCCAGGGCGGCGAGGACAGCGAGCGGGGCGACGACGGAGACGGCGACGCGCGCCGCGGGGAGGTGCGCGGCGTCGTGCGGCCCGAACCGGAACAGGTCGGCGGGGCGGGGGAGCAGGGAGCCGCGGGCGGCGTCGGTCATGGGGTCCTCTCGAGAGCGTCCGTCGTGCGCTCGTCGTCGAGGTGCTTCACGGGTGAATCAGTCGTCGAGAATACTTTACCAGTGAACGAACAGTAGGATCGACGGATGCGAGATGCCGTCGACGCCGTCCACGACCAGTGGCGGTCCCTCCGCCCCGACCTCGACGTCGAGGCGATCCTCGTCGTGGGCCGTGTCAACCGGATCGCCCGCATCGTGCAGCGGCAGAGCGACGAGCTGCTGCGCGAGCACGGTCTCAGCCGGGCGGACTTCGACCTCCTGGCCGCGCTCGTGCGTCGCGGAACGCCGACCTCGCCGACGCGGCTGGCCGACGAGACCCTGCTCTCGCCGCCGGCCATCACGAAGCGCATCCGGGTGCTGACGGCGGCCGGCCGGATCGAGCGCCTCGACAACCCCGACGACCTGCGCGGCTACTTCGTCGCCCCGACCGCGGCGGGCCGCGAGGTGCTCGACACCGTCCTGGGCCCCCAGCTCGCGGCCGAGTCCGCCCTGCTCGAACACCTCGGGCCCGAGGCCCGCGCCCAGCTGGGTGACGGGCTCCGGGCCCTCCTGGTGGGTCTCGAGTCGGATCAGCGCCGGATGGTCACCGGAGCCGACCAGCGCGACGCGGTCGTGTAGCCGGGCTTCGATCCGGTCACCTTGACGCCGATCCTCTTGCCGACGTCGGCCGACGTGGTGCGGTAGGTGGTGCCGGTGGCGCCCTTGATCCACGAGCCGTCGCGGGTCCACTGGAAGGTCCAGGTGGTGCCGGTCGTCCAGGTGCCGCGCTGACCGGTGAGGGTGCTGCCGACCTTGGTCGAGCCCTTCACCCCGGGGGTCCCGGTCCTCAGGGTCGACGGCTTGATCGTCGCGGCGCTCGACGTGCGGGCGACGGCGGTGTGTCCGGCCTTCGTGCCGGTCACGACGACCGTGATCGCGCGATTGGCGTCGGAGGCGGTGGGCACGTAGGTCGAGGCCGTCGCGCGGGAGATCGCCTGGCCGTTCCGCTTCCACTGGTAGCTGAACGACGTGCCGCTCGTCCAGGTGCCGGTCTTGGCGCCGACCTTGCCGCCGACGGTGGGCGTACCCGTCACGGTGGGCGTGGCGCTGGCGAGCGGAGCCGCCGCGACGGCGACCGCGGCGGACGTCGTCGCCGCCGCCGTGTAGCCGGACTTCGTGCCCTTCACCGTGACGGTCAGGGTGCGACCGGCATCGGCTGCCGTGGTCTTGTAGGTCTGGCCGGTCGCTCCGGCGATCGCCGCGCCTCCTCGGCTCCACTGGTAGCTGAAGGCCGTGCCCGAGGTCCACGTGCCGGGCTTGGCGGTCAGCGTCGCACCGGCGGTGAGGGTGCCGGTGATCTGCGGCGTGGCCGTGGTGAGCGTGGCGGGCTTCGCCGGGGTGGGCGTCGTGGGGGCGGGCGTGGTCGGCAGGTTCACCGTCGCCGCGCTGCCCGGCGTGTACTTGTACTGGCTGACCCAGTCGACGAGCAGGTGGCCCTTGGTCGAGGCGGCCGGCTTGCTGCCGTTCGTGGCTGTCTGCAGCACCCAGTGCATGGGGGTCTTGGGGACGTTCGTGGTGGTCGAGGCGACGACGACCCCGTCGAGCAGGTAGGTGATCCTGTCGGGCAGCCAGTCGATCGTGTACGTGTGCCAGCCGGTGTACGACGTCTTCGTGTCGACGCCCATCTCGGTGATCCAGGGCTCGCCGAGCTTGTGGTTGAAGGCCTGGGTCGAGCCGTCGAGGCTGCCCTCGGGGAAGTTGATCTCGCCGTTCTCCCAGACGTTGTCGTCGTCCCAGAGCAGGAACGCCGTGCCGTAGCCGGGCAGGGCGTCGGACTTCATGCGGACGCTGTAGCGGCCGTACGTGGTCCCGCCCCACTTGCCGTCGATCAGGGGGATCGGCGCGGCGGCGCGGGGGACGCCGTCCGTTCCGGTGTGCAGGTTCATGTCGAGCACGCCGTCGTGCACGGAGAGGATCTTGGCGTCGTAGCGCCCGATGTTCCAGGTGTCGCCGAAGCCGTCGTAGGTCATCCACTGCTTGGCGTAGGGGCCGGGGAATCCGCCGGCGGCGACCGGCGTGGTGAAGTCGTCCTTGAAGATCTGCGTCCAGCCGGCCAGGTGGCCGTTCAGGAGCGTCGTCGACGCGGCGGCGGCGTCGGTCGCCTTCTTGCCGGCGATGATCGAGCCGGTGGCGGCCGAGGCGCTCTGCGCGCTCGTGGCGACGAGAGCGGACGCGAGCAGTGCGCTCGCGACGATCGTCGCGCCGATCGACAGCGCTCGTGTGGATGTCCGTGTGACCATGTCGCGGTGACCCTTCCCTGGGATGTCGGAAGGGCAAGCGGGGTGCATCGGGGGGATGGAGGGGACTCGACCCGACGATCGCTCATCGGGGTACAGCACCCCGCGGAGCTTCGGGTTCCTCGGGGTGCATCAAG
The DNA here is from genome assembly GCF_007988805.1 of Frigoribacterium faeni. Taxonomy (GTDB): domain Bacteria; phylum Actinomycetota; class Actinomycetes; order Actinomycetales; family Microbacteriaceae; genus Frigoribacterium; species Frigoribacterium faeni. Next base: position 87,221 of record NZ_BJUV01000003.1, read on the forward strand.
TGTGCACATGGGGGACGGATTCCCGTCATCCCCAAGTCGGGTCGCCCTCATTGTGGGGAGCTAAGCGGCGTCTGTCCCCCGCGATGTACCCCGCCCTCGGCTCGCTGTCGGAGTTCATACAGGTTTCGTTTCGAGGCCATCACGGGCCGCCACGCACGAAGGCCCCGATCGTCGGACGATCGGGGCCTTCGGGGTGGAGCCGCCTGTCGGATTCGAACCGACGACCTTCGCTTTACAAGAGCACTGCGCTACCGGACTGCGCCAAGGCGGCTGGCTCTCGACAGCTTACAAGCCGATGCCGGCGTGGTTGTCAATCCCCCCGGCCGGGATCCGCTCGAGATCGAGGGATCGGGAGCTCGCGGACGTAGGTGAGCATCGGCCGGTGCAGCAGGGGGTGCTCGGTCGGCTCGCCGAACGGCCGCCAGCCCTCGCGTTCGTACAGGCGGACGGCCCTCGTGTTGTCGGTCAACGCGTGCAGGACCGCTCGCGGGTGGCCGAGGGCCGCCAGCTCGTCGACGGAGGCGCGGAGCAGGTCGGTCCCGAGCCCCCTCGTCTGGCGGTCGGGGGCCACGGCGAGGAGACCGAGCACGGGCGCCTCGACGGGATCCGACGGCAGACCGCTGCCGGGGGCCGTCGCCAGGGCGAAGCCCTCCAGGCCGTCGCCGCCGTCGGCGACGTGCCAGGCGATCGCCCCGGGGAACCGGGCCCGCGCACGTTCCGCGACGCCGTCGGTGGCATGGCCGTCGCGTGCGGCGCAGGCGGCCACCCAGAGCTCGACGCAAGCGCCTTCGTCACCCGGTCGACCGTCGCGGATGGTCGGCGCCCCACGATCGACGATGAGGCGCTTGCCGAGACTGATCGCGTCGTAGGGCGCGTAGCCGAGCCGTTCGTAGAAGCCGAGGACGGCCGTGTTCTCCGGTCTCACCTGCAACTGGACCTTCGCGCAGCCCCGGGCGAGGAGGGCGTCCTCCGCCTGCCCGACGAGGGTCGCGCCGAGGCCCGTGCCCCGCTGGTCGGAGCGGACGCCGAGGTAGTGGATCCAGCCGCGGTGGCCGTCGTACCCCGCCATCACCGTGCCGACGATGGCGCCGTCGGCGTCCTCGGCGACGACGAAGAGGCCGTCGTCGACCTGCAGCTTGCGCCCGATGTCCGCGACGGGGTCGTTCCAGGGCCGGGTGAGACCGGCCTCCTGCCAGAGCAGGACGACGGCGTCGGTGTCGGCTGCGGTCGCCGGACGGATCGATGTCACGGGCGGGTCCTCTCGGTCGCGGGGGTGTCGAGGGCGGGACGAGGTGCGCGGCGATTGGCGCGGGGGAGGGGAAGAGTGGTGAAGTAGGGGGTGCGCGGCGTCGGCCGCGACCCGGCCCGGATCACGAGGAGCCCCCATGACCAACATCTTGACCGCCATCGGTTCGATCGTCCTGCTGCTCGTCAGCTTCGCGCTGTTCGCCTACTCGTTCGGTTCGGGCGAGCCGAACGCCATCATCTTCTTCGCCGGCATCGTGGCGATGACGGGCTCGTTCTGGCTCCCGATCACGGTCGTCGGCAACAGCCACAAGACCTGGTGACGGCACGACCCCGGCGCCTCGGCGCCGGGGTCGTCATCCGTCAGTCGCGAGGCAGCGCGCTCAGGTGCCTGCTCGCGTCGACCCGCTTGCGGGGCTTGTCGTCGTCGCGACGAGGGTCGCGGCCTCCGATATAGAGCCAGCCGAGCAGCTTCTCGTCGCCGGTCAGGCCATGGGCGGCCTGCACCTCGGCGGCGCGCGTGAAGACCCCCGTGCGCCACATGACGCCCCAGCCCAGGTCGTCGAGCACGAGCGACAGCAGATGGGCGACGCCCGAGGCGACGCTCTCCTGCTCCCACTCGGGCACCTTGCGACTCGGAGAGGGCGACGACACCACGGCGAGCACCAGCGGTGCGCGCAGGGACTTCTGCTCGAGCTTCTCGGCGTCGCGACCCTCGGCACCGCTCGCCGCGGCGAGCGACCGGCCGATCACCAGGCGGTCGTCGCCGCGCAGCTCGATGAGACGCCACGGCCGCATCGACGAGTGGTCGGCCACGGTGGCCGCGGCCTCGACCGCGGCGAGGAGCTGCTCGTGGTCGGGGGCCTCGTCGGTCACCTTCGAACGCGAGCGACGCCGTGCCGCCGCCGCCGACACCGTGCTCATGAGATCACTCGGCGGTCTTCTCGGCCGCGTCGCCCTCGCTGAAGGTGAGCGAGACCGAGTTCATGCAGTAGCGGTCGCCGGTCGGCGTGCCGAAGCCGTCGGGGAACACGTGGCCCAGGTGCGAGCCGCAGGTCGCGCAGCGGACCTCGGTGCGCACCATGCCGAGGCTGTCGTCGTCGATGAGCTGGACGGCCTCGGGGTCGACGGACTCGTAGAAGCTCGGCCAGCCGCAGTTGCTGTCGAACTTGGTGCCGCTCTTGAACAGCTCGGCGCCGCAGGCGGCGCAGGCGTAGACGCCGGCGCGGCTCTCATCGAGCAGCTCGCCCGTCCACGGGCGCTCTGTCGCAGCCTCGCGCAGCACGGCGTACTGCTCGGGGCCGAGCTCGGCTCGCCACTGCTCTTCGGACTTCTCGACCTTGTACGACACGGTTGACTCCTGGTTCGTCGGGGACTCCTCCATTCAACACGGTCCCCCCGACACTCATTCCTGCGCGAGGTCGGCGTCTGCCTAGAATTCCCAGATGCTCCTCGCCGACCGGTTCCGAGACCACGCCGTCGCCGCCGAGCGCGAGGGGTCGGCGCTCTACGTCGACTGGTCGCTCGGACTGGCTTCCGACGCCGAGGCCCTCCGCCTGGTCGAGCGCGCCCCGGAGGCTCGGCGCCAGCCCGCCCTCGTGCTCGCCGTGTGCCGCTGGCTGGGGGCGCCCCTCGAACCGTGGCCCGTTCTCCGCGACTGGCTGCTCGCCCACGGGGACGCGTTCGTCGCCGAACTCGGTCGGCGGCAGACGCAGGTCAACGACGTGCGGCGCCTCGGCCCGGTCTCGCTGGCGCTCGCGCGCCTCGAGGGTCCGATCGCGCTGCTCGAGATCGGAGCCTCGGCGGGACTCTGCCTGCTGCCCGACCGGTTCGCCTTCCGTGCGAGCGTGCGCGACCCCGACGGGCCGGGCGACGAGCGCCTCCGCAGCCTCGCCTGGGGCGACCCCGACAGCCCGGTGGCGATCGATCTCCACGTCGACGGACCGCTCCCCGGCCGGGTCGAGCTGCCGCCGGTCGTCTGGCGGGCGGGGATCGACCTCGACCCCGTCGACGTCACCGACCCCGCCGCCGTCTCGTGGCTCGAGACCCTGCTGCCGCCCGGGCCGACGGAACGGGTGGAGCTGCTGAGGCGGGCCGTCGCGATCGCCCGGAGCGCGCCTCCTCGGATCGTCCGCGGCGACGCGGTCGACGCGCTCCGCGACCTGGCCGCCGGCGCCCCGCCCGAGGCGCAGCTCGTCGTGGTCTCGACCGGCACGCTCGTCTATCTGCCCGGTCGTCGTCGGCAGGCGTTCGTCGACGCCGTCCGCGCCCTCGACGCCCGGTGGGTCTCGTACGAACGACGGGACCTGCTGCACGACGTGGTCGCCGAGGTGCCCGACGGCCTGGCGCCCGGCGCGGACTTCGCCGCCCTGGCCCTCGACGGACGGGCGATCGGGGTCGGCGACGCCCACGGCACCCGTCTGCGGATGCTGCCCGTCTGACGTCGGCCGACCGGGCGGTGGCTCGCTCCGAACCGCGCCCCGCCTCCTGGCCCATCGGCGGGCCACCCGTAGGATGACCACGATCGAGAGGGCGGGTGATGACCGAGAACGGCACTCCGGGCGACAAGGTGCGTGCCGTCGACCTCTCGGAACGCGACCGCGCCATCCTCGACCTCGAGCAGTCCGCTCCCGACGCGGGCCGCCGCAAAGAGGCGATCATCCGCCGCGAGCTGGGCCTGTCGACCGCCCGCTACCAGCAACTCCTCAACTCGCTCATAGACCGACCCGCTGCACTGGCCTACGCCCCCATGCTCGTCGGGCGCCTGCTGCGTCTGCGCGACGCGCGCTCGCACGCCCGTGCGACACGCTCGTTCGGGCCGCCGACCCGCTGACACCACGGAAGACCCACCGCACATGCCGACGTTTCCCCGCGACCGTTTCGACGACCTGCCCCACGACCTCGAGAGGGTCGGCGCCCACCGGTCGCGGCCCCGGCGCGGACGCGGCTGGGTCGTCTTCGCCTGGGCCGCGCTGGCCACCGGCCTGCTGGTCGGCGGCGGGGTCGTGGCGCTCGCCGTGCTGAACGACAGCTTCCAGTTCACCAACCCCTCGCAGGCGACCTCGGCCGAGGCGTCCGGCGGGACGACCGACGCGGCGGGGGAAACCCCCGAGTCGACGCCCGCCGACACGGTCGCGCCGGTCACCGACCCCACGCAGGTCGATCCGTCGGTCACGATCGCCGTGCTCAACGGCACGTCGACGGCCGGTCTCGCGGGCGCGGCCACGACCGAGCTGACCACGGCGGGCTGGACGGTCGCCACCCAGGGCAACGCCGGCGACACCAGCGCGCCCACCTCGACCGTCTACTACGCCGACCCGGCCGACGAGGGCGTGGCCCTCGGCCTCGCCCAGGCTCTCGGCATCAGCGCCACGTCGGCCAGCGCCGCGTTCCCGAACGCCTCGGTCACCGTCGTGCTCGGCACGGACTACACCCCCTGAGACGGCCCGCCCGAGGAGGCGCGGCGGCGGACGGTCCCGATCCGCGCCTCCTCGGGGCTCCCGTGTTACGCGCGTGTTTAAAGTCGGGTGATTTCGACTCACCTTCTTGGTGAGAGCCTTCTCCTCGGCCCGGCCGCCCCGTTAAGATCTGGAACTGGTCGCCCCCTCCGGCTCGCTGACCGCGTGTTCCCGCACGAGTGACGCCGCCCCGTCGGGGTGCGCAGGTCACTGCGTTGAAGACCCGGCTCTGGCATCAACGCACGCGCCGCACCATCACAGCAACGAGCAACAAGGGGAGCGAGAACATGGCCAACGGAACCGTCAAGTGGTTCAACGCCGAGAAGGGCTTCGGCTTCATCACGGTCGAGGGAGGCGGACAGGACGTCTTCGTCCACTACTCGGCCATCGACATGAGCGGCTACAAGGTGCTCGAGGAGGGCCAGGCGGTCGTCTTCGACGTCGGCACCGGCAGCAAGGGCCCGCAGGCGGAGTCCGTCCGACTCGCCTGAGGCCGCCCGGCGTGCTCGGGCACGCCTCCGCGACAGGACGACGCCGCCCCGGGAAACCGGGGCGGCGTCGTCGTCCGTCGGCGGGTCGGACGGCGTTCCTCCGTCACTTGCACTCTCACCTGGTGAGTGCCAGAATCGTTGCTGGCACTCGCGACACGTGAGTGCCAAAGCTTCTGCTTCATGACGTCCGGGAGGGACGAAAAACACACATGGCTAAGATCATTGCTTTTGACGAAGAGGCCCGTCGTGGCCTCGAGCGTGGCCTGAACATCCTGGCCGACGCGGTGAAGGTCACGCTCGGCCCGCGTGGTCGCAACGTCGTGCTCGAGAAGAAGTGGGGCGCTCCCACCATCACGAACGACGGCGTCTCCATCGCCAAGGAGATCGAGCTCGACGACCCGTTCGAGAAGATCGGTGCGGAGCTCGTCAAAGAGGTCGCGAAGAAGACCGACGACGTCGCCGGCGACGGCACGACCACCGCGACCGTCCTCGCTCAGGCGCTCGTCCGCGAGGGCCTCCGCAACGTGGCCGCCGGTGCCGACCCCATCTCGCTGAAGCGCGGCATCGAGAAGGCCGCCGCCGCGGTCTCCGCTCAGCTCCTCGCCGACGCGAAGGACATCGAGACCAAGGAGCAGATCGCCGCGACCGCGTCGATCTCCGCCGCGGACCCCACCATCGGCGCGCTCATCGCCGAGGCGATCGACAAGGTCGGCAAGGAGGGCGTCGTCACCGTCGAGGAGAGCAACACCTTCGGCACCGAGCTCGAGCTGACCGAGGGCATGCGCTTCGACAAGGGCTACCTGTCGCAGTACTTCGTCACCGACCCCGAGCGCCAGGAGGCCGTCTTCGAAGACGCCTACGTGCTCATCGTCAACTCGAAGATCTCGAACATCAAGGACCTGCTGCCGATCGTCGACAAGGTCATCCAGTCGGGCAAGCAGCTCCTGATCATCGCCGAGGACGTCGACGGCGAGGCCCTGGCCACGCTGGTCGTCAACAAGATCCGCGGCATCTTCAAGTCGGTCGCCGTCAAGGCCCCCGGCTTCGGCGACCGCCGCAAGGCGCAGCTGCAGGACATCGCGATCCTCACCGGTGGTCAGGTCATCGCCGAAGAGGTCGGCCTCAAGCTCGAGAACGCGACGCTCGACCTCCTCGGTCGTGCCCGCAAGGTCGTCATCACCAAGGACGAGACGACCATCGTCGAGGGCGCGGGCGACCCCGAGCAGATCGCCGGACGCGTCCGTCAGATCCGCAGCGAGATCGAGGCGACCGACAGCGACTACGACCGTGAGAAGCTCCAGGAGCGCCTCGCGAAGCTGGCTGGCGGCGTCGCCGTCATCAAGGCCGGCGCTGCGACCGAGGTCGAGCTGAAAGAGCGCAAGCACCGCATCGAGGACGCCGTGCGCAACGCCAAGGCAGCCGTCGAAGAGGGCATCGTCGCCGGTGGTGGCGTCGCCCTCATCCAGGCCGGCAAGACCGCTCTGGCGAACCTCGACCTCACGGGTGACGAGGCGACCGGCGCGAACATCGTGCGTGTCGCCATCGACGCTCCGCTGAAGCAGATCGCCTTCAACGCGGGCATGGAGCCCGGCGTCGTGGCCGACAAGGTCCGCGGACTCGACATCGGCTGGGGCCTCAACGCCGCCACCGGCGAGTACGTCGACATGCTGGCCGCCGGCATCATCGACCCCGCCAAGGTCACGCGTTCGGCTCTGCAGAACGCCGCGTCGATCGCCGGTCTGTTCCTCACGACCGAGGCCGTCGTCGCCGACAAGCCCGAGAAGAACCCGGCCCCGGCCGGCGACCCCTCGGGTGGCATGGACTTCTAGTCCGCACCGCGCGGCTCGCGCCGCGCACACGCTCAAGGGCGGTTCCCCTCCGGGGGAGCCGCCCTTCGGCGTACCCGGGGCGTTCAGCGTGAGCGTGGGTGGCGCTCGGAGGGCAGGGCAGGGCGGGGTGGGGCGGCTGCGGCCGGGCGCGGGACGGCGCAGGACCGCACGACACCACGACGTGGGCACAGCGCCAGGATTTCTCCTGGTGCGGTGCCCACGTCGTAGCGCGGTGTGGCGCGGTGCGGGCGGGGCGACAGTCGACGCGAGGTGGCCTTCGGCGACGGCGGGCGGGGCGGCACGGCCCATCGCAAGACCGCACGACACCACGGCGTGGGCACAGCGCCAGGATTTCTCGTGGTGCGGTGCCCACTTCGTGGTGCAGTGCCCACCTAGTGGTGCGGTGTGGCGCGGTGCGGCGCAAAGAGACGCAGAGCAGAGCAGAGCAGCGCAGGGCGCGGCGGGCTGCTACGCGGGCTGCGGGGCGGTGGCGGGCGCGGAGGCGGCTGCAGCGGGCAGCAGGGGGAGCGCGACACGGAAGGTCGCACCGCCTCCCGGGGTGTCGAACACGTCGACGGTGCCGCCGTGCGCCGCGACGATGCCCGAGACGATCGCCAGCCCGAGCCCGCTGCCGCCGGTGTCCCGCGTGCGCGACGAGTCGGCGCGCCAGAAGCGCTGGAAGATCTTCTCGCGGATCTGCGGAGGGATGCCCTCGCCGTGGTCGACGATCGCGACCGTGGCGAGAGCGCGGCTCGGGTCGGACTGCACGACGATCTCGATGGGGCTGTCGTACTCGGTGAAGCGCATGGCGTTGCCCATCAGGTTCGTGATCACCTGACGGATCTTGTTCTCCTCGCCCAGGATGACCGCCGGCGCCTCGTCGTGGGGCGTCTGCTCGGCGATGGGCAGGGGAGCGCTGCCGTCCGCACCCCGGACCCCGCGGGCGCGCAGGCTGCGCAGGCGGGCGAGGGTCGCCCCGGCGAACGAGGCCGTCGCGCCGGCGACGGGTGCCGGCGAGGAGGCGGACGTCGACGGGACGGCCGACGGGGCGGGCGCGGAGGCGGTCCCACCGGCGTCGGGCTCCGATTCGGCGGACTCGACGAGCTCGCCCGTCTCGGACGGGTCGCGCACCGGCTCGCTGGGCGGCACCGGGTCGAGCACGACGACCTCGATGTCGCGGTCGGGGTTCGACGCCATGGTGTCGAGGGCGGAGTCGCGGGCCAGCTGCACGAGGTCGACGGGGCCCAGCTCGAGGGGCTTCGACTCGTCGAGGCGGGCGAGCTGCAGGAGGTCCTGGACGAGCACCCCCATGCGGATCGCCTCCTTCTCGATGCGGTCCATCGCCTGGGCGACGTCCTCCGGCTTGGTCAACGCGCCCATGCGGTACAGCTCGGCGTAGCCCCGGAGGCTGACCAGCGGGGTCCGCAGCTCGTGGCTGGCGTCGCCCACGAATCGCCGCATCTGGTCGATGGTCTTGGCACGGTCGTCGAAGGCGTCGTCGATGCGGTTCAGCATCGTGTTCAGCGAGCGGTTGAGCCGGCCGACCTCGGTGTTCGGCGTCGTCGAGTCGAGCCGCTGGCTGTAGTCGCCGTCGGCGAAGCGCGCGGCCGTGGCCTCGACGTCGCGGAGGGGCGAGAAGGTGGAGGTGACGAGCAGCCGGGTCAGGGCGGCCCCGAGCACGACGACCGAGACGCCGAAGCCCAGGAAGATGCCGCCGAAGCGCCCGATCGTGGCATTCGTCGCCGCGAGGTTCGTGCCGGTGACGATCGTCGCGTCGATGGTCTGCGTGGCGCCGCTCGTCGAGGTCAGCGTGAGGGGCTTCACGACGGCGTAGACGCGCCACTCCTGATCGTGCGTGCGGTTGTCGACGCTCTGCGCCTCGCCGCCCGCGCTCTCGGCGACCGTGACACCGGCGAGCACCGGTCCGACGCCGTCCTCGAGGAGGTCGCTCGTGTCGCAGATCATCGATCCGTCGGGGTTGAGGATCGCCAGATAGCTCGACTTGTCGCCGAAGTTGATGGTGCACGAGTCGCCGTTGCGCGAGGCGCCGGTGAAGCTGTCGGCCGAGGTCTTCAGCTGGGTGTCGACCTGCCCGTACAGGTAGGTGCTGAGCACCGTCATGGTGCCGAGACCGGCCACGAGGAGGCCGAGGGTCACCAGGGTCACCGTGATGCCGGTGATCTTCGTGCGGATGGAGATCTCGTTCCACCACTGCGAGAGGCGTGCGTGCATAGGGGCGTCAGAGTACCGGGAACGCCTGGGAGCCGAGGCGTTCGTGACGGTGCGACCCTGCTCTAGCTCTTGGAGGCCTTGAGCATGTAGCCGAAGCCGCGCTTGGTCTGGATGATCGGCTCGGCCGAGAACTGGTCGAGCTTGCGGCGCAGGTACGAGATGTAGCTCTCGACGATCCCGGCGTCGCCGTTGAAGTCGTACTCCCAGACGTGGTCGAGGATCTGGGCCTTCGACAGGACGCGGTTGGGGTTGAGCATGAGGTAGCGCAGCAGCTTGAACTCGGTCGGGCTGAGCTCGATCGCGGTCTCGCCGATGGTGACCTCGTGGGTGTCCTGGTCCATCGTGAGCTCGCCGGCGCGGATGATCGCGTCTTCGTCCTCGTTCATGGTGCGACGCAGAATCGCCTTGATGCGAGCGACGATCTCGTCGAGGCTGAACGGCTTGGTGACGTAGTCGTCGCCGCCGACGGTCAGCCCGGTGATCTTGTCCTCGGTGTCGTCCTTCGCCGTCAGGAACAGGATCGGCGAGGTGTAGCCCGACGACCGCAGGCGCTTCGTGACGCCGAAGCCGTTCATGTCGGGGAGCATCACGTCGAGGATGATCAGATCGGGCTCTTCTTCGAGCACGGCGGAGATCGCCTGTGCTCCGTTGCCGACGGCGCGGACGGCGAATCCCGCGAAGCGCAGGCTCGTGGTCAGCAGGTCGCGGATGTTCGGTTCGTCGTCGACGATAAGGATCTTGGGGCCGTCACTCATGCGCCAAGTATCTGCGCGCCTCCTCGGCGTTTCCTGTGAGCGGAACGCGTGTCAGCCGCACGCCAGCGCCACGTCGCCCCTCAGGACGCCGGGTCGGGCCACTCGACGTTCGGCACGAGGGCGATGCGCGTGGTGAGCTCGAGCAGCTCGTCGGGCACGGCGAGCGTGAAGGCCACGCCCTCGCGGTGCTCGAGCACCGCGGTGTATCCGGAGGCGCGGGTGATCTGCCACCCCGGGAACTCCTCGACCGTCGCGGCGACGACCCGTGCCTCCTGGGCGTCGTCGCTGGCGCCGATCGCCGTGAGGCCGGCGAAGAGGTGGTCCTTCACCGGCGAGCCGGCCAGCAGGTCGCTGCGCTCGATCACCTCGGGGTCGGGGCTCCAGGTGACCACGCTGAGGTACGAGCCCGCGTGCAGCCCGCCCTGCACCTCGTAGGTGCGCTCGACGGAGACGACGATCGACGGGTCCCAGTCGGCGAGGCGGGCGTTCTGACCGCGGAACTCCATCGCGTCGTGGTCGAGCGAGGCCACCAGCGGGCCGAAGGTCGCGAAGGGGGCCTGGTCGGCCGCGAACACCCGGCGCAGGCTGTCGCGCCAGAGGTCGTCGTCGCCCAGCGGCAGGTCGGACGAGCCGTCGGGGAGGCGCGGGTCGTCGGGGAGGCGCGCATCGCCCGGGAGGCGCGGGTCGCCGTCGTCGGACGGGTCGCGCGGGTCGGCGGGCCCGCTCATGCGGCGAGGGCCGGCGAGTCGAGGATCGTGTAGCTGTAGCCCTGCTCGGCGAGGAACCGCTGGCGGTTCTGCGCGAAGTCCTGGTCGACGGTGTCGCGGCTGACCAGCGTGTAGAACGACGCCGGCAGGCCCGACTTCTTCGGCCGCAGCAGGCGTCCGAGGCGCTGCGCCTCCTCCTGTCGCGAACCGAACGAGCCGCTGACCTGGATGGCGACGGTCGCCTCGGGCAGGTCGACCGAGAAGTTCGCGACCTTCGAGACCACCAGCACCTTGATCTCGCCGTCGCGGAACGCCTGGTAGAGCCGCTCGCGCTCGTCGATCGGGGTGCCGCCGGTCAGCGTCGGGGCGTCGAGGGTCGCGGCGAGCTGCTCGAGCTGGTCGAGGTACTGCCCGATCACGAGGATCTGCTCGCCGTCGTGCCGGGCCACGAGGTCGCGGACGACGTCGAGCTTGGCGTCGGCGGTGGCCGCGAGCCGGTAGCGCTCGTCGTCGGGGGCGGCCGCGTACTCGAGCCGCGCCTCCTGGGGCAGGTCGACGCGCACCTCGTAGCAGGAGGCCGGCGAGATGTAGCCCTGCGCCTCGATCTCCTTCCACGGGGCGTCGAACCGCTTCGGGCCGATCAGACTGAACACGTCGCTCTCACGGCCGTCCTCGCGCACCAGGGTCGCGGTCAGACCGAGCCGGCGCCGGGCCTGCAGCTCGGCGGTGAGCTTGAACACGGGGGCGGGCAGCAGGTGCACCTCGTCGTAGACCACGAGACCCCAGTCGAGGGCGTCGAGCAGCGACAGGTGCGTGTACTTGCCCCCGCGGCGGGCCGTCAGGATCTGGTACGTCGCGATGGTGACCGGCTTGATCTCCTTGACCGAGCCCGAGTACTCGCCGATCTCGTCCTCGGTCAGCGAGGTGCGCTTCAGGAGCTCGTCGCGCCACTGCCGGGCCGAGACCGTGTTCGTGACGAGGATCAGCGTCGTCGTGCCGGCGGCCGCCATGGCACCCGCGCCGACGAGGGTCTTGCCCGCGCCGCAGGGCAGCACCACCACGCCCGACCCGCCGTCGAAGAAGTTGTCGATGGCCTGCTGCTGATAGCCGCGCAGCTGCCAGTCGGTCTGGTCGAGGTCGATCGCGTGGGGCGTGCCGGGGGTGTAGCCGGCGTGGTCCTCCGCCGGCCAGCCCAGCTTCACCAGCTGCTGCTTGACCTCGCCCCGAGCCCAGGGGAGGAGCTCCCACTCGGTGTCGCTGCGCCGGACGCCGAGCAGCTCGCCGATCTTCTTGACCCGGGTGACCTCGCGGAGGACCGTCGAGTCGGTGCCGCGCAGCACGAGGGTGTCGCCGTCGCGCTCGATCACGATGCGGCCGTAGCGGGCCACCGTCTCGGCGACGTCGACCGTGACGCTCTGCGGCACCGGGAACTTCGAGTACTTCTCGAGGGTGCCGAGCATGTCCTCCGCGGTGTGGCCGGCGGCGCGGGCGTTCCACAGCCCGAGTCGCGTGATGCGGTAGGTGTGGACGTGTTCGGGGGCCCGCTCGAGCTCGGCGAACACCGAGAGGTCGTGGCGTGCGTCTTCGGCCTGCGGGTGGGCTACCTCGAGCAGGACGGTGCGATCGCTCTGGACGATCAGGGGGCCGGTCATGAGGGACGAGTCTAGGCGCGCCTCCTGCGGTCGTCCTCAGGCGGGTGGCATGGGGGCGATCGGGCGGCCGAGGAGGCGCGGGTCGGCCTGCTCCCTCAGCTCGCGCTCGACACCGAGACCACGTGCGACAGCGGCAGCGTGCGTTCGACGTCGGACTTCTTGTCGCGCCCTCTGACCCGGCCGCCGCCGACGCCCGTGGGCTCCATCTGCAGGCTCGACGTCGAGCCGTCGGGCATCGCGATCGCGATGGTGACGGTGAGTCGGCCCTTGACCGCCGCGTCGAGCTGACGGGCGATCCAGGCGCGGTCGGTGGTCTCGGTCGAACCGTCGGCGTCCGCGGTGAGGCGCTCGACCATCTCGCGGAGGGTGTCGCGCGGGGGGACAGGCACCGGGCGACGCGGGCGGCGTCGCACCGGAGGGGCCACCGACGTGCCGGACCCGTCGAGCACGACCACGGGGTAGCGCTCGTCGCTCAGGGCCCAGAAGACGGTGTCGCGTTCGAACCGGCTGGCGATCCGCAGACCGTCGACGCGGCGCAGTCCGAGCGGGGCCAGGGCGTGGTCCACCTCGAGGGTGTCGACGCCGGCGTGGTCGTCCGCCTCGATCAGGGTGATCGCCTCGGCCGGCAGGCCCGGCGTGCCGGGATCGACGCTCGAGACGCGGAACCGCCCGTGCCGTTCCGCCGACTGCTGCACGAGGTAGTCGAGCGGCTGAGGGATCCCGGTGGCCGAGATCCCGTTCAGGAAGTCGCGCAGGCTCTCGGCGGTCTCGCCCTCGCTCAGCGCCCGCTGCACGCCGCCCTCGGTGATGCGGTACGTCGCGGCGAGGCCCGCGCTCTCGACGGTCGCGATCACCCGGAGGCGCGCGTCGAGCGCCGGGGAGAGCGGGCCGGGCGCCACCACGGTCAGGTCGTGCTGGAGGTAGACCTGCTCGATGGCGTCGGGCAGCAGCTCGGCCACCCGCTCACGGGCGGCGTCGGCGCCCTCGTGGAACAGGGCGAGCGCGGCCGACGTCGGCACGCCGCCCGAGCTCAGCCCGAGCAGCTCCGCCGCCCGGGCGAACGAGGCGAGCCGGTCCGGGACCCAGGCCGCGCCGGCCGGGTACGACCACAGCGTGAACTCGCGCAGCGGCTCGCCCCACGAGGTCTCGACGCGCTGCGACAGGACGGCGACGATCTCGGGCGGCAGCGAGTCGAGCCAGGTGGCGGTGAGCGTCTGCCAGCGATCGGGCCACGACGAGGCGAGCCAGGGCGCGGCCTCGGGCGTCACCACCCAGCCGTCGGGACTGGTCTGGGCGAGTCCGGCCCGGGTGGTGATGCCCAGCAGCGTCGAGACGTCGTCGACGTCGACCCGGGCCGCCTCGGCCAGGCGGCGGGTCTCGGGCAGAGCCAGTCCGCCCTTGGCGAGCTCGCGGGCGGGGGACTGCTCGAGAGCGCGGAGGATCTCGGCGACCTCGATCACGATCGCGTAGAGGCGCTCGGCCGAGCGGGCGTCGACGGCGTCGCGGTCGACCTCGTCGACGGCCTCGAGCACGACGGGCGGACGCTCGGCCGCGAGACGGTCGGCCGCGAGCAGGGGGTCGTCGTCGAGGCGCTCGCCGACGGCGTCGGGGGTGCCGACCACGGTGTCGCTCAGCGCGAGATCGCCGGACGGGACGAGGAGGAACAGCTCGACCAGGTGGGCGACGGCGGCGTCGACCGATTCGCCGTCGTCGAGGCGGGCGGCGATGCCGGCGACGTCGGCGGGCACGCGGGCGGCCTGCAGCACGCGCAGCTCGGTGCGATCGAGACGCGACAGCACGTCGCGCACCGAGGCCGGCTCGAGCAGGGCGTCGGCGAGGTCGAAGGCGTCGTGGACGGACGACGGGCGGAGCAGCCTCACCGAGAGGCGGCGGACGAGATCGTCCGCCGGGGCGCCGCGGAGCACGCCGGCCAGATCGAGTGCACTGGTCATTGGGGTCGACCTCCGAAGAATGCGCAGCCGGGCGCTGCGTCTACCGTGTGGTGCCCCGGTTCTCTCGCACACGTCGCACGCCACTGGCGACGACGTAGGCGATGATCAGCAGGATGGCGAGGGGGAGCCCGATGAGCGGCAACACGCTGATCGCCGGCCATGCGCCCGTCGTGAAGTCGGTGACGGCACCGGTCACGCGGGCGATGAAGATGACCGCGAACGAGGCGATCGACAGCACGACGATCGCGGCGATCATGAAGATCAGCACGCGTTCAGTACGATGGACGCTCGTCGGCGTGCTCTTCTCGGTCTTCTCGGCCACCTGCCCAGGATAGCGGGGGCGCGCCCCGACCTCGCGCTCTAAGCTGAGGTCGCTTTCACCACACCTCTTCTAGGAGTCCAGTCATGCCCACCGGCAAGGTCAAGTTCTACGACGACGAGAAGGGCTTCGGCTTCATCAGCAGTGATGACGGTCAAGAAGTCTTCCTCCACGCGTCGGCCCTGCCCGCCGGCACCGTGGGTGTCAAGGCGGGGACCCGTCTCGAGTTCGGCATCGCCGACGGCAAGCGGGGCGCTCAGGCGCTCTCCGTGCGCGTCCTCGAGGCCGCGCCGAGTCTCGCGAAGATGAGCCGTCGGTCCGCCGACGACATGGCGGTCATCGTCGAGGACCTCGTGAAGGTGCTCGACAAGGCCGGCGGAGACCTCCGTCACGGCCGCTACCCGCAGAACGGCGCGCGCATCGCCGTGCTGCTCCGCACCGTCGCCGACTCGTTCGATGCCTGACGCCGTGACGACGCCCTATTCCGAGCTGGCCCGCCGCGCGCTGCTCGAGATCACCCCGGACGAGACCATCGGCGCCGAGGTCGAGGCGATCGAGGACGAGCCCGGCGTCACGTCCGTCCGGTTCGCGACCCTGCTGCCCGGCTACCCCGGCTGGCACTGGACGGTCAGCGTCGCTCACCTCGACGGCGAGGAGCCCTCGGTGCTCGAGGCCGAGCTGCTGCCCGGCGACACCGCGCTCATCGCACCCGACTGGGTGCCGTGGGCCGACCGCCTCGCCGAGATGAAGGCCCAGGAGGCGCGTGACGGCTCCGAGGGCGACTCCGACGACGAGGACGACGACGAGTCCGGCGACGACGAGGACGATGACTCCGAGGACGACGACGAGTCGGACGACGACGATTCCGACGACGACGATGACGACGAGTCGGACGACGACGCTCCGCGCGGCAGCATCGTGCACGGCGGCGACGTCGACGGCGTCGACATCGACGACCTCGATCAGCCGGCCGCCGACGACGAGGCCGACGAGGCCCCGGTCGTTCCCGGCGCGCATCCCGAGGCCGACCTCGACGACGACTCGCACGCCGACGACTGGGACGGCGAGGACGAGGACCCGCTCGAGCGGCGCCGTCGCTGACGCGACCCGGCCCGCGAGGGACGACCCGCGCCTCCTCGGCTCCGGTCCCTGAACGACACGGACGCCCCGCCACGATCTCGTCGTGGCGGGGCGTCCGTCGTGCGGGGCGTCCGGGCTAGAGCGCTCCGACCACGTGCTCGATGGAGCGGATGAGCCGGCGGACGTCGTCGGGCTCGATGGCCGCGAAGGTCGCGACGCGCAGCTGGTTGCGGCCGAGCTTGCGATACGGCTCGGTGTCGACGATGCCGTTCTGCCGGAGCACCTTCGCGACGGCGGCCGCGTCGATCGACTCGGCGAAGTCGATCGTGGCGACGACCTGCGAGCGGTGCGACGGGTCGACGACGAAGGGGGTCGCGTACTCCGAGGCGGTGGCCCAGTCGTACAGCGCCGACGACGACTCGCGGGTGCGCGCGTCGGCCCAGGCGAGGCCGCCGTTCTCGAGCATCCAGCGGGTCTGGTCTTCGAGGAGCAGCAGCGTGGTCAGGGCGGGCGTGTTGAGCGTCTGGTTCAGCCGCGAGTTGTCGACGGCGTTCTTCAGGCTGAGGAACTCGGGGATGTACCGGCCGCTCGCCGCGATCCGCTCGACCCGCTCGAGGGCCGCGGGGGAGAAGAGCGCGAGCCAGAGCCCGCCGTCGCTGGCGAAGTTCTTCTGCGGGGCGAAGTAGTAGACGTCGGCCTGCGAGGCGTCGAAGTCGATCCCACCCGCGGCGCTGGTGGCGTCGACCACGGTCAGGGCGCCGGCGTCTCCGGCGACGCGGGTCACCGGGGCCATGACGCCGGTCGAGGTCTCGTTGTGCGGCCAGGCGTAGACGTCGACGCCCTCGATCACCTCGACCTCGGCGAGAGAACCGCCGTCGGCCGTGATGACGTGGGGAGCCTCGAGCCAGGGAGCGGCGTTCGCCTTGGCGAACTTCGAGCCGAACTCGCCGAACGAGAGGTTCTCGGCGCGCTTCTCGACCAGGCCGAACGCGGCGGCGTCCCAGAAGGCGGTCGAGCCGCCGTTGCCGAGCACCACCTCGTAGCCGTCGGGGATGCGGAAGAGCTCGCCCAGGTCGGCGCGGACCCGGCCGACGAGGTCCTTGACCGGGGCCTGGCGGTGGGAGGTGCCGAGGAGGGACGCCCCCGCGGTGACCAGGTGCTCGAGCTGCGCACCGCGGATCTTCGACGGGCCGCAGCCGAATCGGCCGTCGGTGGGCAGGAGGTCCGTGGGAATCGTGATGTCCGCCATGGGTCGATCCTAGTGACGCGGCGAGACGCCCAGCGTCCAGCCGGTAGGCTTGCCGGGTAGTCCACGCGTTCCACTGGGAGGCCCCTGTTGACCGATCTCGTCGACACCACTGAGATGTACCTGCGCACGATCCTCGACCTCGAAGAAGAGAACATCGTGCCGCTGCGCGCGCGCATCTCCGAGCGTCTCGGCCACTCCGGCCCGACCGTGTCGCAGACGATCGCCCGCATGGAGCGCGACGGTCTCGTCGTGGTGTCGGGCGACCGGCACCTCGAGCTGACCCACGACGGTCGCAGCAAGGCCACGCACGTGATGCGCAAGCACCGCCTGGCCGAACGGCTGCTCGCCGACGTGATCGGCCTCGACTGGGCCTACGTCCACGACGAGGCCTGCCGGTGGGAGCACGTGATGAGCGAGCAGGTCGAACGCCGTCTCCTCGAGATGCTCGACCACCCGACCGAGTCGCCCTACGGCAACCCGATCCCTGGTCTCGACGAGCTCGGCGACTCGCCCGCGGGCCGGTTCCTCGACGGCGTCGTCAACCTGGTTCAGGTGCTGGCCGAGAACCCCGACGGCGTCACCCGGCCCGTCCGTCGGCTGGCCGAGCCCGTGCAGTTCGAGCCCGAGCTGCTGCAGCAGCTGCAGAACGCCGGCGTCACCCCCGGCAACACGGCGACGGTCACGTCGGCCGGGTCGTACGTCTTCGTCCACGTCGAGGGTCGTGACGAGGGGCTCGAGCTGCCGAACGAGGTCGCTCAGCACATCTACGTCTCGAGCTGACCTCCAGCATCCGGTCGGGTCTCGGTCGGGTGCCGGTCGGGCAGTTACCTATTTGTTACAAATATCCCTCTGAAGGATGACTTCAGGCCCTCCCTCGGGTACAGTCGCAGGGTCCCCCAGGCCAGGAAGCAGGCCGGGGGATCCGTGGCAAGACGTCTCCTCCATCCCGTCTCTTGCCGTGAGTCGTTGATCTTGACGAACGGATGGGGCAGCTCCCTAGTGCTGCCGAGACGCAGGAGAACCACCGCCTTGACCCGACCTCCCCACGATCGCGCCACGAGCGGGCAGCTGACCCCTGTTGCCCCGACCACGCCGGCCGACCTCCCCACTCGTTCCTCCCTGCGTCGAGCCGCTGCCGCGGCGCCCGCACCTCGTGGCCGCTCGAGCCGCAAGCGCACCGCCGTCTCGATCACGGTCATGACGCTCACCGCCGGGCTCTTCGGCACGATGGCCCTCCCCGCGTTCGCGCAGACGCCCGCGTCGACCGATGCCGGCTCGACCGCCACCGCCGCGATCTCGCAGTCGCGCACCGCCGACGCCCAGACCGTCTCGGTCGCCGACGGTGTCGCTGCGGCCGACACCGGTCGTGACGGTTACACCGCCACCTCGCAGGCCACGCTCGACCAGGCCGCTGCGGCCGCCGCCGAAGCCGTCCAGCGCGAGGCCGAGCGGGCCGAGCTCGCCGAGCAGTACGCGAGCTACACCGGACCCACCGCCTCCGACTACGTCGCGTCCACGACCGACGCCTCCGCGTCGACCGGTACCGCCGCGGCGACCGGCACGACGGCGACGCCCGGCGAGTTCAGCCTCGACGCCGTCTACCAGACCGCGCTGCAGTACCTCGGCACGCCGTACGTCTACGGCGGGGCCACCCCGGCGGGCTTCGACTGCTCGGGCTTCATCATGTTCGTCTACGCGCAGTACGGCATCTCGCTTCCGCACTCGGTGCCGGCGCAGGGCGCTCTCGGCACCCCGATCTCGGCCGCCGAGGCGCAGCCCGGCGACGTCATCATCTTCAACGACGGTTCGCACGACGGCTTCTACGCCGGCAACGGCATGATCCTCGACGCGCCCAAGCCCGGCGGCGTGGTCAGCGTCCGTCCGCTGTGGACGAGTGCTGTGCACTACGTGCGTTTCGGGGTCTGACGACCCGCGCCTCCTCGGCTGACGCATCGACACTCTGTGAAGAGCCGTACTGCCCCTTGGCAGCACGGCTCTTCCGGGGTTAACCTGGCCATCTCGGAGTACCGCTGAGACCAGGAGAGTCACATGCCTCGCACGCCCGCCACTCGCACCATGGGTGAGCGGTCGCACGAGCACATACGACAACACCCCGCCGCACGCTAGAGCACTGCCCTTCGGGGCGGTGCTTTTTTCGTGCGCAGGGCACTGCTGGGCCCGGCTGCTGCGAGACGGATCGAATCCCTGGAAGCCGTCCAGGGTGCTTCGAAAGGGAAAGCATGCGCACTCTCGTCCTCAACGCCGGCTTCGAACCGCTGGCCGTGGTGTCCGATCGGCGGGCCCTCGTGCTCGTCATGACCCAGAAGGCTACGGTCGTGTCGGCCGACGCCGACCATCCGGTGCTCGGGGCGACGATCGCCTACGACCGTCCGTCGGTGATCGTGCTGACCCGGTACGTGCGGATCCCGCATGGGCGGACCATCCCGGTCTCCCGGCGAGGGGTGCTGCGGCGCGACGCGCACCACTGCGCCTACTGCGGGCGCTCGGCGACGACCATCGACCACGTCCAGCCGCGATCGCGCGGCGGGGCCGACAGCTGGGAGAACCTCGTGGCCTGCTGCCTCAAGTGCAACAACCTGAAGAGCGACCGGACGCCGGCCGAGATGGGCTGGGTGCTGCGCTGGACGCCGAAGGCGCCGCACGGGGTCGGCTGGGTCGTGCGCGGGGTGGAGCGGCCGCAGCGCGAGTGGGACGAGTTCCTGGCTGCTGCGTGAGGGGCGGTCGGGCGACGATGAACCCCGTTCGCGACGATGAACCCCGTTTTCGCGAGGTTCATGGTCGCGAACGGGGTTCATCGTGTGGGCGGGGGTCGATCGAACCCCGGCGTGAGCGGAGAACCTCGTCGTGCGGGGGTTCCGTGCTCATGCCGGGGTGCGGCGCGGGGCGGAGCCCTGGTCGGCGGGCGTCAGGAGGCGCGGGTTCGGTAGACTCGCCGGGTCAGCCTCTGTAGCTCAATGGAAGAGCAGTTCCGTCCTAAGGAAAGGGTTGGGGGTTCGAGTCCCTCCAGGGGCACCCCAACGCCGCTGCGCGCCGATGTGCCCCTGGAGGCACTCGAACCCCTGAGGCCCCGCGCTTCGCGCGCCCGTTCAGGGGCACTTCCAACGCCGCTGCGCGCCGATGTGCCCCTGGGGGGACTCGAACCCCCGCGGCCCCGCGCTTCGCGCGCCCGTCCAGGGGCACGTGGACCCGCTCATGCTCCCGATGGCCGGGGCCACCGCGCGACCGTGCGGCAGACTGAGCGCATGGGGGCACCACGGGGGAAGAGCCGTCGACCGACTCGCCGACGCACGACGCGCGCGAAGCGGCCGCGTCCGAAGCGGACGGCGACCGAATGGCTGCAGCTCGCTCTCATCCTGCCTCTCGTCATCGGGATCGCGCTCGTCGCCACGGGGGTCATCATGCTCCCCGGGGCCGCCCTCGCCCGACACTCCTCGGACACGCTCGTCGACGCGGGCGAGACCGGCACGGGAACGGTCGTCGAGGTCATGCGAACCCACGACCCCGGATCCCGGTACGGCAGCGGCCCGACGGTCTATTACCCCGTCACCGAACAGGTGCTCGACGGCGCGGAGAGCACGAAGGAGTGGACCGCCTACAAGGTCCGCGACGAGACGTACTGGGCGGTCGGCGACAGGGTCCCGCTCCGGTTCGACCCGGCGGATCCGACTCACGTCGTCCTCGATGGCGAGGCCGACCGGCGGATCGTCGAGAGGCGGGCGTGGACCTTCGGGCTCGAGCTGCTCGTCGGCACCGGGTTCCTCCTCCTCGGCATCGGCGCGGAGGCGTCGCGCCGCAGATGGCTCCCGTCCGACGCCGATCGTCGGAAGACGCGCGCGGCCCGGCGGCGGGGTGCGGAGCGGGCGAGACGCCGAGCCAGGCGACGTGCGGAACGCCGGGCCGAGAGGCCGGCGCAGCACGGCGGCGGGTCGGTGTCGTGATCGAGGGTGGAGCCTCCCCGGGCGAGAGCGGCGCCGAGCGCGGGCGATCAGCCGAGGAGGCGCGGTGCGGGAGGTCTCGCACCGCGCCTCCTCGGCTCGCTCGGTCCCCCGCGCCCAGGGGGCAGTAATACGACAGGTGTAGCCTGAAACGGTCGCGCAAGGACGTGCGACCGGGCTCCGGCGTCGAGTCGGTGCCGACGTGTCACCGAGAGAATCGGAGCCAGCTCATGGAGCGTTTCACCGACAAGGTCGTCCTCATCACCGGCGGAGGGTCGGGCCTCGGCCGGGCCGCCGCCGTCCGCGTCGCCGAGGAGGGTGCGAAGCTCGCCCTCGTCGACGTCTCCGAGAAGGGCCTGGCCGACTCGCAGGCCGCCGTGCTCGAGGCCGTGCCCGGTGCCGACGTGCTCACCATCGTCGCCTACGTGTCGAGCGAGACCGACGTCGCACGCTACGTCGACGCCACCGTCGAGCGCTTCGGGCGCATCGACGCCTTCTTCAACAACGCCGGCATCGAAGGGAAGCAGAACCTCACCGAGGACTTCGGCGCCGACGAGTTCGACAAGGTCGTCTCGATCAACCTGCGCGGCGTGTTCCTCGGGCTCGAGAAGGTGCTCGGCGTCATGCGCGCCCAGGGCGACGGCGGCACCGTCGTCAACACCGCCAGCGTCGGCGGCATCCGCGGCGTCGGCAACCAGTCGGGCTACGCCGCCGCCAAGCACGGCGTCGTCGGCCTGACCCGCAACTCGGCCGTCGAGTACGGCCAGTTCGGCATCCGCATCAACGCGATCGCCCCCGGCGCCATCTGGACCCCGATGGTCGAGGCCTCGATGCGCCAGCTCGACGCCGAGGACCCCAAGGGCGCGGCGGAGCAGTTCATCCAGATCAACCCGACCAAGCGCTACGGCGAGGCCTCCGAGATCGCCTCGGTCGTCGCGTTCCTGCTGTCGGACGACGCCAGCTACGTCAACGCCGCGGTCGTGCCGATCGACGGCGGGCAGTCCGCCAAGTACTGACGCCGGGCCCCGCGCGGCTTGTCGCACCGCGTTCCGAGCGCCGCACCGGGACTAGACGCGGTGCGGTGTCCGTTTCGCGGTGCGGTGCTTGTTTTGCGGTGCGGTGTTCGTTTCGCGGTGCGATGTGCCGCGGGGCTTGTCGCACCGCGTTTCGAGCACCACGCCGGGACTAGCTGCGGTGCGGTGTCCGCTTCGCGGTGCAGTGTCCGTTTCGCGGTGCGGTGTCCGTTTCGCAGTGCAGTGTGCCGCGGGGCTTGTCGCACCGCGTTTCGAGCGCGGCACCGGGACTAGACGCGGTGCGGTGCTCGTTTGGCGGTGCGGTGTCCGTTTCGCGGTGCAGTGTGCCGCGGGGCTTGTTGCACCGCGTTTCGAGCGCGGCACCGGGACTAGACGCGGTGCGGTGCTCGTTTCGCGGTGCGGTGCGGTGCGGTGCGGTGCGGTGCGGTGCGTGGGAGCCGGGGAGGCGCGGGGCGTCGGGGACGGACGCCGCGCCTCCTCGGCATGTCATCGCCGGAGGCGCCTGCCAGGATGTCGGCATGCGGAGTTTCGACGACCTGGTGGGCGAGGCGGCGACGGCCGACGTGACGGGCTGGGGCTTCGGGTGGCTCGACGGCCGCGCGACCGAGGAGCGGCCGCCCTGGGGCTACGCGCACCTGATGGCCGAGCGGTTCGCCCGGGTCGAGTCCGCTCTCGACCTCGACACGGGCGGCGGCGAGGTCGTCGCGGAGGCGCCCGTGCTGCCTCCGCGCATGGTCGTGACCGAGGGGTGGCCGCCCAACGCCCGTGCGGCGCGCGAACGCCTGGGGCCGCGCGGGGTCGACGTCGTCGAGACGGTCGAGGGCGGCGGCCTGCCGGTCGCCGACGCGTCGTTCGAGCTGGTGACGGCGCGGCACCCGGTCCGGCCCGACTGGGTCGAGATCGCCCGGGTGCTGGCGCCCGGCGGTGCGTACCTCGCACAGCACGTGGGCCCGGCCTCCGCCTTCGAGCTCATCGAGTACTTCCTCGGGCCGCTGCCGGAGCAGCGCCGGGCCCGCGACCCCCGGGCCGAGACCGCCGAGGCGCGCGAGGCCGGGCTCGAGGTCGTGCAGCTGCGCGAGGCCACCTGCCGCATGGAGTTCTCCGACGTCGGAGCGGTCGTCTGGGTCCTGCGGAAATGCGTGTGGTGGGTTCCCGACTTCAGCGTCGAGCGGTACCGCGACCGGCTCGTCGAGCTCGACGCGCAGCTCCGGGGCGGCGAGCGGTTCGTCGCGTACTCGACGCGGCACCTGATCGAGGCGCGGCGACCGCTCGCGGTGTGAGGGCGGGTGCGCCTCAGCTCGGTGCGACGACGAGGTCGACGCCCGCGTCGCGGACCGTGCCGGCGACGCCGTCGGTCAGTCCCGCGTCGGTGACGACGAGGTCGAGCTCGTCGAGTCGGAGCGCCCGGTACTTCGCGAACCGGCCGTACTTCGAGCTGTCCGCCACGAGCACCGACGACTCCGACGCGGCCACGGCGGCCCGCTTCGCGTCGATCTTCGCCTCGACCGGCGTCGTCACCCCGTGGGAGAGATCCCACGAGCTCGACGAGATGAATGCGAGGTCGAGCGAGAGCTCGTCGAGCATCAGACGCGTCAGCCGGCCCATCGTCGACCGGTTCGACTTCTCGACCCGCCCGCCGACGCAGATCAGGTCCGCGCTCGGGTGGTCGAGGAACGCCTCGACCGTCACGAGGTCGTTCGTGACGACCGTGAGGCCGGCGACGTCGTCGAGGAACGGGCGCATGGCCTGGATCGTCGTGCCGGCATCGAGGTAAACGGTCATGTCGTCGTGCACCAGCTCGGCGGCCCGCCGCGCGATCGCGCGCTTCTCGGCGACGTCGGCCGCCTCCTTCTCGGCTCGGCTCGGCTCGACCAGCAGACGCGACGCCAGCTTGGCCCCGCCGGGCGTCGCCGACACCCGGCCCTGCTCCTCGAGGACGGCGACGTCGCGGCGCACCGTCATCTGGCTCACCCCGAGCAGATCGGTGAGCTGGTGATAACTCAGGACCCGCTCCCGTTCGAGGTGGCCCACGATGCTCTCGCGGCGCTGCTCGGGGATCAGGGGTGTCGTCTGCGGCATCGTCCCGGCCTTTCTCGCGGCGTCAGCTTAGTGCGGCGGCATCGGTCCACGGCGTGCCCCACGACGCCGTGATCGCCCGCACCTGCTCGGGCGCGATCAGCCTCCGCGCCCCGCCCTGCGTGAGCAGCGTCACGCGGCAGGCCTCCTCGAGCTCGACGGCGCTCGACACGGCGGCCTCGATCGACTCGGCTCCGACGACGGCGCCGTGGTTCGACAGCAGGGCGGCCCGGAACGGGTGGGGGCTGTCGGTGATGAGATCCCCCATGGCCGGATCGCCGGGTGCGACGAAGCCGAGGAGCGGCACCTGACCCAGGCGCATCAACGAGTAGGGCGTCAGTGGGGGCACGGCGCTGTGGTCGGCCCACGGCTCGAGGCACGAGAGGGCCACCGCGTACGGCGAGTGGACGTGCACGACGGCCCGGTGGGCGGGGTTCTTCGCGAGCAGGGCGACGTGCAGCGCGACCTCCTTCGAGGGACGCGGCCCGAGCGGCTGCCCCTCGGCGTCGACGATCGGACGACCGTCGGCGCCGAGCACGGCCAGGTCGTCGCCGCCGAGCGAACCCAGGCTGGTGCCGGTGCCCGTCATGAGCAGCTGGCCGCCGGACCGCAGGCTGAGGTTGCCCGAACTGCCCGGGCTGAGACCGGCGTCGACCAGCGCCCGCCCTGCCGCGACCAGGCGGTCGATGTCGGCCCGTCGGTCGGCGTCGGCCGGGCGATCCGCGTCGTCGCGGCGATCGACGTCCCGCGTCGGCCCGGCGTCGCTCACGCGCCGACCTCGGGCGAGAGAGCGCCCCAGGCGCTCGAGAAGAGGTCCACGCCGCCGAAGTTGCCGCTCTTCAGCACCAGGGCGACGTCGCGGCCGGAGCGGGTGGTGGCTGCGCTCCAGCAGACGCCCGGCGCGAGCTGCGGTCCGATGTCGAGCACGCCGACGCCTAGAGCCTGCACGACGGCCCCGCTGGTCTCGCCGCCCGCCACGATCACCCGGTCGACGTCGCCGTGATCGACGAGTCCGGCGACCAGCGTCGACAGGACGGTCTCGACCGCCGTGGCCGCTCCCGGGAGGGAGTCGGCGGAGCGCACGTCGGCTGGCTCGCCGACCGAGTAGACGACCGGCACGGCCTCGGGGGCGAGCCCGCGGACCCAGGTCGCGAGGGCGGCGGCCTCGGCCGCGGGGTCGGCTGTCGCCGCGGCGACGTCGACCCGGCGGACCGGATGACGACCGGCGGCGTCGGCGATCTGACCGCGCGTCGTCGCCGACGCCGACCCGCAGACGACGAGTCGCCGGGCCGCGTACGAGCCGACCGCGTCGACGCCCGATCCGCCGGTGGGGCCCTCGAGTCCGAGGGCGAGTCCCGACCCTCCGCTGATCAGGCGGTCGTCGGCCGTGGCGGCGGCGATGGTCCGCAGATCGTCGTCGTCGACGGCGTCCACCACGACGTAGCCGGCCGCGGCGGCGTCGAGGGCCTCGCGCAGCGGCCCGGCCCCTCGGCGCACGGTCGCCAGCGGGATCTCGCCGATCTCGGCCGCGGTCTGCGGGGCGAGGAGGTCGCGCAGACGCGACCGCGTCATCGGGGTCAACGGGTGGTGACGCATCGAGGAATCCTCGAGCAGGTCACCCCCGACGAAGAGGTGCCCTCGGTAGACCGTGCGGCCGTTGGCGGGGAACGCGGGCACGACCACGACCCGGTCGGCCTCGAGCAGCGAGCGCAGGGCGTCGAGCACCGGCCCGATGTTCCCCTCGTCGGTTGAGTCGAAGGTCGAGCAGTACTTGGCGTAGATCCTCTCGGCGCCCCAGCCGAGGAGGCGCGTGGCCGCTCCCACGGACTCGCTCACCGCGGTCGCCACGGGCGCGGTCCGGGACTTGAGGGCCACGACGACCGCATCGAGCTCGGACAGGTGGGCGGGGGAGAGGTCGTGGTCGTCGATGACCACGGCGGTGCGGAAGCCGCGGACGCGCAGGGTCGTCGCGAGATCGGTGGCTCCGGTGAAGTCGTCTGCGACGGCGCCTATCAGCATGGGGGCCTTTCGGTGCTGCGGCCCGAGGTGACGGCGGAGCGTCGATCGGGCGGTCGGTGGGGCTGGCCGGATCAGTCTATGTGACGATCTGGGAGAATGTTTGACAATTTGTGAAGTCTCGCTATGGTTGCTGTGCTCGCCTCAGCTCTCACCCGACGACGCCTCCTCGCGGGGCGAGCCCCTCAACGAACGGGAACAACGATGATCCTCTCCAGCCCGACCCGGCGCCCGTCGCCGATCCGCATCCTCGTCACCGGCGCGAACGGCGGCTACGGACGCACCCTGCTCGACCAGCTCCGCCGCCTCCCCGACATGACCGCCACGCAGCTCGTCGACCCCGACGTCGCCGGCGTCTCGGCCCTGCTCGTCGACCTGGGCGTCACCGACGAGGGCATCGCCACGCCCTCGTCTCCGGCCGAGACGGCCGCTGCGCTCGCGGAGGGTCGCATCGCCGTCCTCGCCGACGGATCGGCCATCGACTGGAGCGGCGTCGACGTGCTCGTCGAGGCCACCGGGCGCATCGACGCCGGCCACGCCTACGCCTCGACCGCGCTGGAGAACGGCACGCACGTCGTCATGGTGAGCAAGGAGATCGATTCGGTCGCCGGCGTCGCGCTGAGCCGGACGGCCCGCGAGAAGGGGCTGCGCTACCTTCCGGGCGACGGCGACCAGCCGGCCAACCTGCTGCGTCTCGTCGCCTGGGTGCTCGAGTGCGGCTTCGACATCGTCGCCCTCGGCAAGTCGAGCGAGTACGACCTCGTCTTCGACCCCGAGTCGGGCACCGTCGACCAGAACGGCGTGACCGTCGACGCCCCCGGCCTCGCGGGGCTGCTGGGTCTCGGCGACGATCCGCTCGCGACCGTGGCGGCCCGTGCCTCCCAGGTGGCGGCCCTCAAGCGGTCGGCCGCGGCCGACTACTGCGAGATGAACGTCGTGTCGCTCTACACCGGGGCGGGCGTCGACGTCGAGTCGATGCACTACCCGGTCGCGCGTCCGGCGGAGCTGGCCGACATGTTCGCCTCCCGCGCCGACGGCGGGCTGCTCGACCGCACCGGCGTCGTCGACGTCTTCTCGATGCTGCGGCTGCCGGGCGAGGCGAGCTTCGCCGGCGGCGTCTTCGTGATCGTCCGCACCGGCGACCCGGTCACCTGGGAGACCCTCCGCGGCAAGGGCCACGTCGTCAGTCGCGACGGCCGCTACGCCTGCATCTTCTGGCCGTACCACTACATGGGCGTCGAGACCCCGCTGACGGTCGCCGCGGCCGTCGACGGCACCTCGGTCGTGTCCGAGCCTCGTCAGCACACCGTGCTCGCCGCTCGGGCGTCGGCCGACCTCCCGGCGGGGACGACGTTCCGCGTCGAGGGCCACCACCACGAGATCGCCGGGGTCGCCCCTGTGATCCTCCAGCCCGACGCCGGCGAGATCGCGCCGTACTACCTGCTCTCGGGCGCTACGCTCCGCGCCGACGTGGTGGCGGGTGCGCTCGTGCGGTTCGCCGACCTCGACGGCGTCCCCGAGGGCGCGGCGGCCGCCTACCGGACCGGTCTCGCGCTCGGTCGCTGAGCCGCGCCTCCCTCACCCTCATCCCACCCCACCCGTACAGGAGATCGACGACGATGAACCTCGCACCCCATCACCCCCACCGCCCGAGAGTCGAGACGCGCTCGTGAGCGTCGAGGTCGTCGCCCTCGTCGTGCTCGTGGCCGTGTTCGCCGTCTCGGCGGTCCGGAACGTCCACATGGGCGCGCTCGCCCTGGTCGCCGCGTGCATCGTCGGCGTGCTGGTCGTCGGCGAAAGCTTCGACGACGTGCTCGGCGGGTTCCCCGTCGACGCGCTGCTGATCCTGCTCGGCATCACGTACCTGTTCGGCATCGCCCGCGTCACCGGGACGATCGACTGGCTGGTCGACCGCTCGGTGCGCCTGATCGGCGACCGGGTGGCGCTCATCCCGTGGGCGATGTTCGTCATCGGCACCCTCGTAGCCTGCCTCGGAACGTCGCACGCGGCCTTCACGATCGTGCCGATCGCGATGAGCCTGGCGCACAAGCACCGCATCCACTCGACGATGATGGGCATCGTCATGAGCTCGGCGATCGTCGGTGGCGCGCTGGCCCCGACGAGCATCAACGGCATCACGGTCATGACCGTGGCCCGCACCGCCGGCATCCCCTACAACCCGGCTCTGATGTTCGGCCTCTCGGTGGGGATCAACACCGTCGTCGTGCTCATCGCGTTCTTCCTCTTCGGTGGACGCGAGCTGATCGCCCGCAGCCGCGGGGTCGGAGCGGCGAGCGGTGCGAAGGGGTCGGGCGGCTCCGGCCCCGGCTCCGGCTCCGCTGGCGGATCGCGTGGACGCTCGGTGTCGCGCGACGTCGCCGCGGGCCAGGGCGGCGGGACGGCCGTGCTGACCGAGACCGCCCAGGACCGCCTCTCCGGCTACCAGGTGCTCGTGCTCGCCTCGATCCCCGTGCTGATCGTCGGCTTCTTCACCATCACTCTGCTCGAGATCGACCTGAACCTCGGCGCGGTCGCCCTGACCCTCGCGGTGCTGCTCGCCTTCGTCAAGCCCGACGTCGGTCGTCAGGCCCTCGGCAAGATCGACTGGAACACGATCCTGCTGCTCGGCGGGATCATCACCTACGTCGGCGTGCTCACCCGTCTCGGCGCCATCGACCAGCTCGGCGAGGTCGCCCGCTCGGTCAACACCCCGCTGCTCGCAGCGCTGGTGATCTGCGTGATCGCCGGCCTGGTCTCGGCGTTCGCGTCGACCATCGGGATCCTCGGTGCGCTCATCCCGCTCGCCGTGCCTCTGCTGGTGCCCGGCGGCGGTCTGGAGATGACCGGCTTCATCTACGCCCTGGCGATCTCCGCCTCGCTGGTCGACTGCGCGCCGTTCGGCACCACCGGTGCGACGATCGTGGCGTCGGGCGTCGAGGAGGAGCGGCCCCGCCTCTACCGCCACCTCACGGCGTGGGGGCTGTCGATGGTCGTCATCGGCCCGGTCGCGACTCTGCTGCTGTTCGTCGTGCCGTTCCTGGGTGGGTAGCGGCCGGGCACGGCGCCACGAGATGGGCACGGCACCAGGTCTTCCCCTGGTGCCGTGCCCATCTTCTGTCGTCGTGCGGTCCTTCGGCGCCGTGCCCGTCGTCCGGCGCGGCGGGCGGGTAGCCTCGGCGAGCGGGACGGGCCCGCGGGTTGACGACGGAAGGAGGCGCGGTGACCGACGACACGACGGCCCGCGCGTCCGAGGGCAGCGGTCGGGCGCGGCCGGTGCACCTCCGGTGGAGCTCGATCGGCCTCGTCGCGCTGGGTGGCACGGTGGGGACGGCGATCCGCGAGGGACTCGCCCTGACGTTCCCCGCGCCTCCCGGGGGGTTCCCGCTTACCGTCTTCGCGATCAACCTGGTCGGCTCGTTCGCGCTCGGGCTGCTGCTCGAGACGCTCGTCCGCCGAGGCCCCGACGAGGGCGCACGACGCACCGCCCGCCTGCTGCTCGGCACCGGTCTGATCGGCGGGTTCACCACCTACAGCGCGTTCGCGGTCGACGTCGCCGCCCTCACCGACGGCGCCCCGGCGGTCGCGATCGGCTACGCGGTCGGGTCCGTGGTGCTCGGAGCCGTCGCGGCGGGGGCCGGCATCGTAGCCGGGGCGCGGCTGCACGGACGCCGGTCCCGACGGGGAGCCTCCGATCGTCCGGGAGGCGCGTCGTGACCTCGCCGCTCGTCTTCTTTGCGATCGCCCTGGCCGGCGGGCTCGGGGCCGCCCTTCGTCTCGTCGTCGACGGCCTGGTCCGGTCGGTCGTCTCGCGCCCGGGCCGGCCGCGGGCGTTGGCCGGGTTCCCGGTCGGCACGGCGGTGATCAACGTCACGGGCTCGTTCGCGCTCGGTCTGCTCACCGGCCTCGCCGCCTCGCACGGTCTGCCGCGCGAGTGGCTGCTGATCGCCGGAGGCGGCCTGGTCGGCGGCTACACGACCTTCAGCACGGCCAGCGTCGAGACGGTCCGGCTGCTGCTCGAGGGCCGGTGGCGTGCGGGTCTGCTGAACGGCGGGGGAGTGCTGGTGCTGTCGGTGGGGGCTGCGTTGCTGGGGCTCGTCGTCGGAGGCTGAGTCGCGCCTCCTCGGACGGACGGACGGGGGCGGTGCGGGCTCGGCGTTGCAGGCGGGTGGGGCGGTGCGGTGGGTTGGGCGGCTGGTGCGGGCGGCTGGTGCGGGCGGCTCACGAGCCGTGGGGAGAAGAGTGTTCGCGCGCGAGCTATTACGTTTTCATGCGTAACAGTCCGCGATGGAGCCCCCGGGCGTCGTGGGCCTGACCTCCGGGGGTGAGCCTCGCGGCGGGGACGTCGGGGGTGGCGTTCGTCGCGGGGCTATTACGTTTTGACGCGTAATAGCTTGCGATGGGACGTGCGGCCCTGTGCCGCGGATCTCGCGGGCCGGGCCGGGCAGGGCAGGCAGGCAGGCTGGCAGGGCCGGGCAGGGCAGGGCGGAGGGGACGTCGGGGGTGTCGTTCGTCGCGGGGCTATTACGTTTTGATGCGTAATAGCTTGCGATGGGACGTGCGGCCCTGTGCCGCGGATCTCGCGGGCTGGGCTGGGCTGGGCTGGGCTGGGCTGGGCTGGGCTGGGCCGGGTAGGGCAGGGCCGGGTAGGCCAGGGCCGGGCCGGGCAGGGCCGGGCAGGGCAGGGCCTGGCGGAGGGGACCTCGGGGTGGTGTTCGTGCCGGGGCTATTACGTTTCGATGCGTAATAGCTCGCGACGGCGCACACGGCCCCGCCCTCGGACGTCTCGCACCGGACGTCTCGTCCCGGATCTCGCGGGCCGACGCAGCGGCGGCGGTGCGGAACGGCCGGGGCACGACGAGACGCGAGGTGGTGCGGAGTGCGCGCGGCAGCGCGAGCCGCGCACAGCACGAGAGGGGCCGGCGCGAGCCACGCACAGCACGAGAGGGCCTGGCGCGATCCGCACGCATGCCGCGGGGAACCGGCGCGAGCCGCACGCATCCCCCGGGGAACCAGCGCGAACCGCCGCTCAGGACGAGCGGGTCGGATAGACCGCGGCCGCATCACGGGCGAACGAGAACCAGACCGGCTCGCCGACCCGCTCGTCCAGCTCCGCCGCGAGTCGCGGGCTCAGATCCGCGGACAGCAGCTCGCTCCGCGCCCGCACCACGTCACCACGCGGCTCGAGGTCGAGCAGCTCGCGACGCACGCTCTCGAGCGACGGATCGCCGGGACGCTCGACGGTCACCGTGACCAGCGCAGGAGGCACGGCGAACGAGACCGCGCCTCCCTCTGTCACGTCCGCGAGGGTCTCCCCTCCGGCAGCCGGACCCTCGGCGAACGGACCTCCGGCGGGCGGACCCCCGGCAGTCGGACCCCCGGCACGGAGACCCGCGGAACCGAGCCCGGCGCCGAGCCGGAACCCGGTCGCGTCGTCGACCCGCACCTCCCCGTCGCGTCGCACCCCCGACACCAGGTTCAGCCCGGCCAGCTCGGCGGCGAACACGGATCGCGGGCGATCGAGCACCTCGGACGGCGTCCCGACGTCGACGACGCGTCCACCCTCGACGATCACGACCCGATCGGCCAGCGTGTAGGCGTCGAGCACGTCGTGGGTCACGATCAGCACGCTCCGCCCGGCGAGCACCCGACGCAGCACGCGCCGCAGCGCCGGCGCCACCGCGACGTCGAGGGCCGCCATCGGCTCGTCGAGCAGCAGCAGCCCCGGGTCCGACGCCAGCGCGCGCGCGACCGCCACGCGCTGCGCCTGCCCACCCGAGAGATCGGCCGGGCGACGTTCGGCGAGAGCCGTGGCGTCCACCTCCGCGAGCCAGCGTCGGGCGAGGACCCGCGCCTCCTCGGCCCCGGCGCCCGCGCTGCGCGGACCGAACGCCACGTTCTCGAGCACCGTCAGATGCGGGAACAGCAGCGCCTGCTGCGCGAGGAGCGACACCCGCCGGAGGTGCGGTGCCCGCCAGACCGGCCGCCCGCCCCGGTCACGGCGGAGGTCGAAGAGCACCGCGTCGTCGAGCGTGCCGCGTCCGCGATCCGGGTGCACGAGACCCGCGGCGACGTCGAGCAGCGTCGACTTCCCGGCACCGTTCGGGCCGAGCACCGCGACGGTCTCGCCCGCCGCTATCTCGAGCGACAGCTCCACGTCGCGCGCCTCGACGCGCAACTCGATCGAGGCGCGCGCCGCCGCAGCCGGGACGGGGTGCGTCGAGCGGTCCGCCTCGGAGCCCGATCCGCGTCCGGTCTCGCGGCCGGACGCGGAGGGCTCGCGGCGATCAGCGGCGGGAGGCGCAGCCGAGTCCGAGGAGACCCGGGAGGCCGAGGAGGCGCGGGTCGTCCTCGCCCACGCCGGCCCGCCCGTCCGATGGGCCACCGCCACGATGACGACCGCGACGACGACGAGCACCAGCGAGAGGGCGACGGCCGTGTCGGGATCGGTCTCGCGTTGCAGGTAGATCTCGAGCGGGAGGGTGCGGGTGGTTCCCTGCAGACTGCCCGCGAAGGTCAGCGTCGCGCCGAACTCGCCGAGCGCCCGGGCGAACGACAGCACCGCCCCCGACAGCACGGCGGGCAGCACGAGGGGCAGCGTGACCCGACGCAGCACCGTGGTGGGGCGGGCGCCGAGCGTGGCGGCGACCTGCTCGTAGCGCGTGCCGACGGTTCGCAGCGCCCCCTCGAGGCTCAGCACGAGGAACGGCAGGGCCACGAAGGTCTGCGCGATCACCACCGCGGTCGTCGAGAACGCGATCTCCACGCCGAGCACCTCGAACGTGCCGCCGAGCAGCCCGCGGCGGCCGTAGGTGTAGAGCAGCGCGATGCCGCCGACGACCGGCGGCAGCACCAGGGGCAGCAGCACGAGCGCCCGCAGCACCTGCTGCCCGCGGAACCTCGCCCGCGCCAGCACGAGCGCCATCGGCACGCCGAACACGATGCAGAGCACCGTCGCCGACACCGAGGTGCGGAGACTGAGCAGCAGCGCGTCGACCGACGACTCGGACGTCACCAGCGGGACGAACCGCGGCCAGTCCACACGCAGCACCATCGCGACGAGCGGCAGGAGCACGAACGCCCCGCCGAGCGCGGCGACGACGACCACCCACCGCGGGAGCCCCGAGATCGTCGGGGCCCGAGCGGCGCCCCGTGCCCGGGTTCCGACAGCGGCGCGATCCGGCGCTCCGGCCGGGGCATCGACGGCGGCCGCCGCACGGTCGCGCGCGGCCGCTCGGTCGGGCGCGGCGGCGCGACGCGACGTGATCAGGGCGCTCCGAAGCCGGCGGCCGAGAGCACGTCCTGGCCGGCGGCGCTGGTCACGTAGTCGACGAACGCCTGGGCGACGTCGGCCGAGTCGGAGTCCTTCAGCGCGACGATCGGGTACGTGTTGACCGCCTCGCTCGACTCGTCGAACTCGATGCCCTCGACGGCGTCGCCCGCCGCGGCCACGTCGGTGACGTAGACCAGGCCCGCGTCCGCCTCGCCCGAGGTGACCTTGCCCAGCACGTCGGTGACCGACGACTCCTCGCTGACCGGGGAGAGCGTGATGCCGGCCGCCTCCTCGACCGCGACCGTCGCCGAGCCGCAGGGCACCGCGGGGGCGCAGACGACCAGCGCGACGTCGGGGTCGGCGAGATCGGCCAGGTCGGCGACGCCGGCGGGGTTGCCCGGCGGCACGGCGATCTCGAGCACGTTCGTGGCGAAGTCGACGGGGTCGCCCTCGGCCAGGTCGGCGTCGGTGACCTTCGTCATGTTCTTCGTGTCGGCCGAGGCGAACACGTCGGCGGGGGCGCCCTCGGTGATCTGCGTGACGAGGTCGGACGACCCGGCGAAGGTCAGCTCGACGCTCGCGCTCGGGTTCGCCACCTCGAAGTCGGACGCCAGCTGCGTGAAGGTGCCCTTGAGCGAGGCGGCGGCGAACACGGTGATGTCGCCCGAGAGCTGCCCGGCGACGGGCGTCCCGGCTGCCGTGTCGGTGTTCCCGGGGGGCGCGTCGGCGCCGCCGCCCGACGCGCAGCCGGCCAGGGCGAGGCCGACGAGCGCGACCGAGGCGAGCAGCGGGGCGGCGCGGAAGGCGGAGCGGCGGGCGGCCGAGCGGCCGGTCGAGCGGCGGTCCGAGCGGGGAGCGGAGGGGCGGGTCATGCGTCGGCCTTTCGGAGAGGGGTCTCGACCATGACGGTCGTGGCCTTGACGACGGCGATGGCGACCGAGCCGAGCTCGAGGCCGAGCTCGCGCACGGCCTCGCTGCTCATCAGCGAGACCACGCGGTGCGGACCGCACTGGATCTCGACCTGCGCCATGACGGTGTCCATGACGATGTCGGTCACCAGGCCGACGAAGCGGTTGCGGGCCGACCGGCCGACACCCGAGGGGTCGTCGGGGAGGACGGCGTTCTCACGGGCCAGTCGGGCGAGGGCGAGACCGTCGACGACGGTGCGCGACGACGCGTCGCGCTCGCTCTCGAGCGTGCCGTCGGCGATCCAGCGGCGGACGGTGTCGTCGCTGACGCCGAGGAACACCGCGGCGTCGCGGATCCGTATCTGAGGCATGGAATGGATCCTAGCGCCCGATCTGCGGACGTAACCCGTCGTCCGCGACGCACGAGCGGATTCCCCGCCCGTCATCCGTCGCGCGTCTCTCGTGGCCCGACGCGCGTCGACCGGCGACGCGATCGAGTGGTCGGAAGATGTCCTTCCCGCGGCCGCGACGAGCATCGACGGACCACTCGATCGGCAGGCGCGACGACTACGAGGTGCGTTCGGCGAAGACGATCCGGTTGTCGTCGTAGTGCCCCACGCTGCGATCGAAGTACCCGCCGCAGGTGATGAGCCGCAGCTCGTCGTCCGCCGTCGCGCCGAAGACCCGCGCGGTCGGGAACTCCGCCTTGGCGACGTCCGCGATCTCGGTCACGACGTACCGGGCGATCGTGCCCTCGGCATCGGTCACGCTGATCTCGTCGCCCGCGACGACCTCCGAGAGGCGAGCGAAGACGGCGGGCCCCGTGGTCGAGTCGACGTGCGCCGCGATGACGGTCGGTCCGCGGCCGCCGGGCTTGCCGCCTCCCGTGAACCACCCGACGTCGTCGAAGTCGACCGGCACCTCCATCCGGCCGTCGGCGGCGATGCCGAGGTCGATCAGGGGCTCGTCGAGGTCGATGGCGGGCACCGACACGCGGGTCGGGGCGACGCCCTCGGCGATCGCGGGGGCCGCGGGCGCCGACGATGCCGCAGGAGGCGCGGCGACGGTCGGCGTCGGACTCGTCGTCGTCGGCACGCCGGCGCCGCTCGGGGCCGCGGGTGCGCCTCCTCCCGTCGAGCAGGCGGTCAGCAGCAGGGCCGCGAGCGCGAGGGCGGGCGCGGCCGCACGGCGGGCGCGCTGCTCGCGCAGCCCGCCCGCCGTCGTGCGACCGCCGGAGATCAGGACTCCTGGCGGCGGTGGCGTCGGGCCGCGACGAGGCCGGCGGCTCCGAGCAGTCCGAGGGCGCCGAACGCGCCCGCTCCGATGAGGGCCGAGGTGTCGGTCGAGGCGTTCGCCGCGCCTCCTGCACCGGTGTCGACGCCGCCCACGGGCACCTGCGTCAGCTGCCCGCGCACGACGCCGGCGGCGAAGTCGACGGTGTGCGAGTCTCCGGTGAAGCCGGCCGGGTTCGCCTCGATCTGCGCGAGCGTGAAGCCCTCGCCGGTGTCGCTGCCCGCATCGCTCGTGACGCCCGTGGTGAAGGGGCCCTGCAGGCAGCCGCTGCTCGTGCGCTCGCCGGTGCCGTCGTCGACCGGGTTCGGGAACGCGATGCGCGGCGGGCCGGCCTGACCGGCGGCGGCCTCGTGGATGTGGGTCGCCGTCTTGGCGGGGCTTTCGTAGTCGCCGGACACTCCCGAGAGGGTGATGTCGTAGCAGATGATCTCGAGCTCGGAGTTGATCCGGAAGTCGAACGTCCCGGTGGCGCCCTCCTGGCCGGGGGTCGCGACGCCGTCGTTGTCGATCACCTGGTCCGGGGTGGCCATGACGGTGAAGGCGCTGGTGAAGGAGTCGGGCTCGCCGACCTCGGTCTCGGCGTTCGCCGGCGCGGCGACCAGCAGGGTCATCGCGGCGGCTGCGGCGCCGCCGATGGTCAGGGTGCGGACGGAACGGTTCATCTTCGACATGCTTCCTCTGCCTCTCGCTGGGCGCGGCCCGGTCGGACGGCGCTTCTGGAGGGGCTTACGTCGACGAGGCGCGGTCCGTTCACGGCGGATCGGACTTTCTCGTCCGGTCGCTCGTCGGCGGGCGTCGCCGCCGGGCGATCGGCGGGAGGCACGGCGTCCGGTCCCGCGCCGTCCGGCGTTCCCGTGGGTCGCTCGTCGGCGGGCATCGCCCGGGCGCCGTCGAAGCGGAGCACGAGCGCCACCCCGGAGGCGCACAGCGCGAACCCGACGACGGTCACGACGGTCAGCGGCTCGCCGAGGAGGGCGGTGCCCGCGAGCGCGGTCGTCGGCGCGACCAGGAACAGCAGGGCGTTCAGGGCGGTGATGCCGACGCGGCGCAGCAGCCACCAGTAGAGGCCGTAGGCGACGAGGGTGGGGAGCACGGCCGACAGCACGGCGGCGAACCAGAAGCCGGCCTCGGCGGGTGGCGCGAGCGTCCCCGTGGCGACGGCGAGCACGATCAGGGCCGCCGCGGTGACCGACACGTGGATCGTCAGCGTGGTGACGACCGGGAGCCGGGCCGGGGCGCGTCGCTCGGCGAAGGTCCCGACGATCAGGCAGGCCATGGCCGCCGCGGGCAGCAGATACGCCGCCGCCGACGCGTCGGATCCGCCGAGCTGCGATCCGACCACCGCGGCGACCCCGCCGGCGCCCAGTGCCAGGCCGACCCACTGGCCGCCCCGCACCCGCAGGCCCAGCAGCGGCCCGACCAGGGTCGCGACGACGAGCGGCTGGACGGCGTCGATGAGCGCGGTGGTGCCCGTCGCGATGCCCGCGCCGACCGCGGCGTAGACGAAGGCGCAGTAGCCGAACTGGGCGAACAGGCCGATCGTCGCCTGCTGTCGGAGCTCTGTGCGCGAGACGCCGCGGAAGGCGCCGGTCGCCAGGGCCACGACGATCAGCACGACGGCCAGCGGGGCGAATCGCCAGGCGAGCAGGGTGGTCGCGGGCGTGTCGACGGTGGCGATCTTGGCGATGACGAAGCCCGAGCTCCACGACGCGACGAAGGCGGCGGAGGCGAGCACGGTGACCACGGCACCGAGTACACCGATCTGTTTACTCATGCGGCCGACTATACAGGTCGGTAGAATCGGCGGGTGACCGAATCCGCTGCCGTCTCCGGGGCCTCCGCCGCGCCTCCTTCCGGGCCGCTCGCCGTGCTCCTCGCCCCCGCCGACCTCCCGGCGCTGACCCCCGCCGCGCGTCGCGTGCTCGACGCCGCGTCGCGCCTGTTCTACGACCGGGGCATCCACGCGGTCGGCGTCGACACGATCGCGGCCGAGGCCGGGGTGACGAAGAAGACCCTCTACGACCGCTTCGGATCGAAGGAGGCGCTGGTCGTCTCGTACCTGCGGCATCGCGACGCAGGATGGCGCGACCACGTCTCCGCCCAGCTCGCCCGGGTGCCCGAGCCCGGCGTGGACCGGGTGCTCGCCGTGTTCGACGCGGCGATCTCGTGGATGGACGCGAACAGCCCCAAGGGGTGCAGCGCCATCAACGCCCGCGCCGAGGTGGGCGACGGGCACGACGGCCACCCGGTGTTCCCCGAGGTGTCACGGCAGAAGGTCTGGATGCTCGACGTGTTCGCGGAGCTCTGCCGCGCGGCCGGGGTGGCGGACGCGGACGACACGGCTCGCCTGCTGATGCTGCTCTACGAGGGCGGTCTCGTCACGATCGGCATGGAGACGTTCGCCCGGCCGCTGGCCGTCGCGCGCGACGCCGCCCGTGCGGTGCTCGAGGCGCGCGTCGCCTGACGCGCGCGCGTCGCTCGTTCGCGCGTCGTGGGATCGAGTGGTCGGAAGATGCTCTTCGATCGCCCGCGAAGAGCATCTTCCGACCAGTCGATCCCGTCGCGGGCTCGTCCTCGTGGTCGGCGTCAGCCGAAGGCCGTCGCGACGGGCCAGGCGACGAGGAACGACACGGGCGGCAGCATGGCGACACCGCCGATGACGCCGAGGACCCGGCCGACGCGCCCCACCAGCGACCCCGCCAGAATCGCGAGGATGACGCTCCCCGGAAGCAGGAAGACGATGGACATCGCGGCCATCTGGACGACGGGGCTGTCGGAGCCGAGCCAGGCCGTCTCGGACGCGGCGGTGACCAGGCAGAGGAGGAGCGCCGCGACCGCCAGCAGCCACCCGCGGGCCGTGCCCTCGAGCGAGCTCGGGCTCGCCTCGATCGGCTCGCGCGCCGGCAGAGCGGCGACCTCCGCCTCGGCCCGGCGGAGTCGCTCGTAGTCGATGTCGTCCACGGGTCGAACCTACCGCCGTGGGGGCCTCGGGGGTCTCCTCGTCGCGCCCGTCGGGCGCGCGCGGGCGTGGGCGTCGCGTCCGTCGCTCTCGCGACCGTCCCCTCGCACCTGGGTCTCGGGGATCGAGTGGTCGGAAGATGCTCTTCCATCGCCCGCGAAGAGCATCTTCCGACCAGTCGATGAGCCGGAGCGCGGGAGCGCGCGAGCGCGGGGGAGCGAGAGCGCGCGAGCGCGGGGCACTCGGCGGCGTCGGAGGTCGGGGCGCGAGACTGGCCGCATGCGTCTCCACACGACCACGACCGGACAGGGCGAGCGGCACATCGGGCTGGTGCACGGCCTCGGCGCCGACGGCGAGACGTGGCGGCCCCTCGTCGACCGGCTTCTCGCCGCAGGCGACCACACGGTCACCACGCTCGACCTCCGCGGCCACGGCGCCAGCGATCGCTCGGCCTCGTACCGGCTCGACGACTTCGCCGACGACGTCGTGTCGGCGTTCCCGACCGGGCTCGACGCCGTCGTCGGCCACTCGTTGGGCGGATCGGTGCTGGTCCGCGCCGTCGAACGGCTGCGCCCTGCCCGGGCCGTCTACCTCGACCCGGGGTTCGGCCTCGCCCTGCCGACGACGGGCCTCGGCGGGCGGTTGTTCTGGGCCGTGCCGCAGCTCACGATGGGCGTCGCGGGAGCCCTGCAGGCCCGCCGCGGTGCTCGGACGCGGGCCGGCTACGCCCCGGAGATCCGCGCCTCCCTCGACCACGCGCACGAGCAGTTCGACCAGCGCATGGCCCTCGGCGTGTTCCGCGACGTCGCGTTCCACCCCGTGGCGGTCGAGGCTCCCGCGGTCCCGTCGACGATCGTGCTGTCCGACGACTCGCCCTCCGTGCTGCCCGACGCCCTCGCGACGAGGCTCGAGTCCGTCGGGTGGGAGCTGCGCCGACTCCCAGGCGTGCATCACGACATGCACCTCGAAGCACCAGATCGGACGTACGAGGTCGTGCGCGACCTGCTGTGAGACGCGCCTCCTCGGCTTCCGTGCTCGCCCACGCTCTCGCCCTGGCCTGACCCGATCGAGTGGTCGGACGATGCTCTTCGCGAGCGGACGGGGGACGTCTTCCGACCGGTCGATCGCATCCGCCCGAGGGGCGATGAGGTCAGGGCGCGAGGAGCTCCGCGAGCAGGGCGGCGTGGTCGCCGTCGGACAGCCCGCTCGGCCGGTCGTCGGCGTCGGGCCGGCTCGAACGATGGTCGAGGGCGTCGCGGAGGGTGTCGACGAGGAGGCGGTGGGTCAGTCCCGCAGACCGCGCCCGGTCGATCGACCGCGCGTTCATCCCGTGCCACGCGGGGTCGGCGATCCAGAGCGGGAGCGAGCGCGGACCCGCCCACTGACCGACGTCGTGGGCGAGGAGCCAGTCGGCGGATGCGGGGACGACGACCGGGTCGGCGGATGTCGGCCCCACCGCGCGCTGGTCGGCGGAGTCTCGCGCCGCCTCGCGAGCCGCCACGAGGTGCTCGGCGAAGGGCGTCACCGGGCCCATCGCGTTCATGACGCCGCGGGTGCCCTGCTCGGCGCAGCGCACCAGCCACTCGGCGAGGTCGCGCACGTCGATCACCGACGTCGGCAGGCCGGGCGCCTCGGGGGCGAGGACGAGGCCGGGGGTGACCTCGGCGCTCGCGTCCGGGGAGGTGGCATCGTCGGACGACGGCGTCGCGGCCGGGGCTGATGCGGGTGCTGACGCGGTGGCGGGTGCGGGGGTGAGCGCGGTGGTGGGTGTGGGCGCTGACGCGGGGGCGGGTGCGGTGGTGGGCGCGGGCGCTGACGCGGTGGCGGGCGCGGCGGCCGGTGCCGGGGCGGGTGCGGGGTGCGCGAAGCGCCAGGGCCAGTAATCGGTGCGGCCGGTCGGGTCGCCGGGGCCGCCGATGAGGCCGGCGCGCGCGATGAGCGAGCGGTCCGGACCGAAGCCGGCGAGCACGGCGTCCTCGCCGGCGGCCTTGGCGGGTCCGTAGTCGTCGGGGGCGGTGATCCGGTCGGCGGTCAGGGGAGGGAGGCGCTCGGCCGTCTCGTCGGCGCCGATCCGCTCGTTCGAGGCGTAGACGCTGGTGGTCGAGACGAACAGGTAGTGGTCGGCCACGGGTTCGAGGTCGCGCACGGCCCGCCGCACGTGACCGGGCTCGCGGGCGACGTCGATCACGGCGTCCCAACGGGTGTCCGACACCGGGGCGAGGGCGTCGTCGTGGTCGCGGTCCGCTCTGACGAGGGTGGCGCCGTCGGGCGCCGACGAGCCGCGGGCCACGCACGTGACGTCATGACCGGCGTCGATCGCCGTCGTCGCGATGAGGTGGCCGAGCCACGCGGTTCCGCCGAGCACGAGGAGCTTCATGCCCACACGCTGCCAGCCCGAGAGCCCAGGAGGCGCGGGGTTCGCTACCAGCAGACCTTGACGTCGACCGCCCGGTGCGTAGGGTCGAGGCATGAGCGACGACGCCGCAGCCGACCGGTCGACCACCACGGGCGCTTCGCCGGCCACGGGTGCCGGTGCTGACCCAGGTGCCGGTGCCGGCCCGGGTACCGGTGCCGGCCTGGGTGCCGACGGCGTCTCCTCTGCCGGGTCCGGCTCGAGCGTCGACGCCGGCGCGCTGCATCCGAAGCTCGTGCCGATCCGCGAGCGGGCTCTGGCTCGTCGGGTGGGGATCACGATCACGCGTCCCACCACGATCCTGGTCGAGGGCGTGCCTGGGCCGGGTCTCGTGCAACAGGCCGCCACGCTCCTCGCCGGTGTGTTCGGTCAGCGCCCGGCGCTGCCGTCGCCCGCCGGAACGCAGTGGTACTCGTACACGGTGGGTGCTGACGGACGGGTGCGGAAGTCTCGGGTCTGGGCTCCGTACCGGGCCTGAGCCGCGCCTCCTCGGCTGCCGTCCGACGCGCGGCGGCGCGCGACGGCATCGCACCGGGTTCCGTGCACCGCACCGGGACTAGACCCGGTGCAGTGGTCGAAACGCGGTGCGGTGTCCGGATCGTGGTGCGGTGCGGGCAGGGCGGCGGGTTTGCGGCGAGGCCGGGCCCCGAGACTGCACCGCACCGTGTCTCGTGCATCGCACCGGGTTCCGTGCACCGCGCCGGGTTCCGTGCAGCGCACCGGGACTAGACGCGGTGCGGTGGTCGGAACGCGGTGCGGAGTCGACCGGGACGAGCGGGGCTCAGCGGTCACGGTCGGAGCCGTAGGCGAGACGCGCGTTCCAGAGCACGTTGCCCGCGGCGAAGACGGTGAAGAGCACCCGACCGATCAGGGGGACGTCAGGGATGACCGTCCACATGACCACGACGATGCCGATCGCGACGACGATGCTGATGAGAAACAGGGCACGCCCGAACGGGCTGTTCGACTTCATTTCTCGTGTCTACCGGTCGAGCGCGAGGGCGGCACCGCGTCGCGTGCACCGCACCGGGACTAGTTGCGGTGCAGTGGTCGAAACGCGGTGCGGTGCTCCGGGGCCGGACGCGGTGCGGTGTGCGGAATGCGGTGCGGCTGCCCGGAACTCGGTGCAGTGGTCGGAACGCGGTGCGGTGTATCGGGCCTGAGCCGCGCCTCCGCGGCTGCGGTCCGACGTGCGTCGGCCGTCGCTCGCGACGGCGCGCGAGGACGACGCACCGGCTTCCGTGCACGGCACCAGGACTAGACGCGGTGCAGTGGTCGGAACGCGGTGCGGTGTCGTGCGCCGGGGGCGGACGCGGTGCGGCGTGCGGGATGCGGTGCGGTGCGGCGTCGACCGGGATGAGCGGGGCGGAGCGATCGCGGTCGCGATCGGAGCCGCGATGCGCCGCATCGGGTTTCGTGCACCGCACCGAGGCTAGACGCGGTGCAGTGGTGGAAACGCGGTGCAGTGGTCGAAACGCGGTGCAGTGGTCGGAACGCGGTGCGGGGCGGTGCGGTGACGCGGGGCCGGGGCGGCGCGCTGCGGCATACTCGGCGCATGCGCATCGTCACCGACATGGCCCGGGGGGCGTGGTTCGTCGACCGCATCGGCGGCTGGGCCGAGGTCGGCGGCGTCGCCGGGCGCGGCTTCGAGGCCTATGCGCGGATCCTGCACCCGATCGACGCCTCGCGGTCCGACCTCGAACGCCGAGACGAATGGGGGTACCCGCTCCACGTCGAGGATGCCCGCTGGCCGTGGGCCGAGGTCGCCCGCCGCAACGGCAAGGTCATGCACCCGCTCGTGCAGTGGCGACGCC
This sequence comes from Frigoribacterium faeni, assembly GCF_007988805.1. GTDB lineage: Bacteria > Actinomycetota > Actinomycetes > Actinomycetales > Microbacteriaceae > Frigoribacterium > Frigoribacterium faeni. The sequence goes on from NZ_BJUV01000003.1 coordinate 129,929, forward strand.
TGACGGCCGACGAGAGGCGGATGGACTGGCCCGACGGCTGGTCCACGGCGCAGAGCCGGGAGGGCTGGCTCGACCCGCGCCTCCTCGGCGAGCTCGTCACCCTGCTGGGCGCGGCCACGACGACTCCCGACGACCTCGTGGCCGGTGTCTGGATCGGCTGGGGAGGTGGCGAGGCGATCTACTTCAGGGCGGTCGACGACGACGACGCCACCGATGACATCGCCGCCACCGCCGAGCGGGACGCCCTGCACGAGAGCGGCCTCGCGATGCTCGCCGAGCGCGAGCGAGCCCGGCGCGAGGCCCAGGAGTCCGGCTACGAGGAGGCGCGCACCGCCGGCCCCCACCTCGAGATCCCCGGGCGCGAATTCGTGCTGTTCGAAACCGACGTGCAGCGGCTCGCCGATCCCGACTGGGGATACCGCGACGGGCTCGGCTGGGCCATGGGTCACCGCGACCCCTCGCTGCAGCTGCTCTGGCCCGAGGACCACGCCTGGGTCCTGGCGAGCGAGATCGACTGGGACTCCACCATCGTCGCCGGCGACCGCCGCCTCATCGACGCCGTGCTGGCCGACCCGCGCTTCGAGAGCTACGGGGTCGGCGAGGCCGACAAGCTCTCCTGGGACGGCGACACGATCAACCGCGAGGCGTCGTCGGGGGAGTGACGGGCGCCGGGCCCTCGGGGTCGTCACCGGCGACCAGGAGGTCGATGCGCAGCTCGCGCTCGCGCACGATCGACTGCAGCGCCCGGATCACCCAGAGCAGGGTGCGGATCAGGAGCACGCCGATCACGACCGCGAGGGCGACGAGCGCGACGGAGGCGAGAGTGAACAGGAGCGAGACGGCGTCGAAGCCGCCGCCGAAGGTGGAGTGCATCGCTCCACGCTACGGGGTGCGGCGACCCCGCACCTCAGTCGTGAGGGTGAGCGACGGGCAGCGGCGTCCGGTCGAGCTCGCGCTCGCGACGCCGCACCAGGACGTGCAGCACCACGAGCGCCGCACCGGCCACGATCCCCACCGCCGCGAGGGTCCACAGGATCCAGGAGGCGTAGGCGGACGCCGCCAGAGCGGTCACCGCCCCGGCCACCACGAGCACGAGACCGGCGCCGAGCAGGAGCACGCCCGGGCGGTCGCCGTCGTCGGCCGATCCCTCCGGGAGGGACGAGGCGGGGGCGGGCGCCGGCGCCTGGATCACGATCAGCGCCGTGGCCACCGGCCCGATCACGAGCGAGGCGACGAACCAGACGACGCGCGAGCGGTTCTTCTGCTCGGCGAGCCCGGCGTTGATCAGGGCCAGGGTGACCCACCCCCACGTGGCGATCCAGGTGTCGTTCATGGCTCGACCGTAGGGCATGCCGGCAGCGGGCGACAGGGCCCGGTCGGGTCGGTCGGCGACAGGGCCCGGCCGGGTCAGTCGGCGGAGGAGCCGGCCGGTGCGGTCGCGGCGGCTGCCTCCGCCTCGACGAGGGCGCGCCGACGCGTCGTGAGCACGCGGTCGAGCGCGAGCGACCCGGCCCCGGCGACGAGGCCGATCCCGGCGGTGATCGCCCTCGGGTGGCTGATGCCGCCGCGCACCAGCGAGGTGTGGAGGCGCTCGTCGAGTCGCTCGGTGGTGCGCACGAGACCGAGCACGGTCCCGACGGCCGCCGCCGCGCCTCCTGCCGCGATGGTCCGGTCGGCGAACGGCTCGCGGGTGAGGCCGCTGGCGGTGCTCGCTCCGGCCAGGCCGGCGATGGCCAGGTGGTACGCCACGCGCGCGGGAGTCGCCAGGGAGGCGGGCCTCACCAGACAGAGCGCCGCGCAGCCGAGGACGACGCCCAGCTGCACGACCCGGTCGCGTCGCTCGGTGCGGTCGAAGAGGTCGTCGACGGCGGTCGGATCGAGATCGGCGGCGTCGTGCGCCGCGCCGGTGGAGGGGGTGTTCTCGTCGCGTGCGTGCTCGCTCATCGGCCCACTCTGCCAGAGAGGCGCCCGCCGAGGTCGGCGGGCGCCTCCGAGGCGTGCGGGTGCGCGGTCGTGCCCTAGCAGTCGGCCTTCGTGAAGGCGAGCTGCAGCGCGTCGCTCTCGCCGGCGACGTCGTACGAGTACTTCATGCCGATGTCGCGGTCGAGGATCGCACGCGTCTCCTCGGTGCTGCAGAGCTGGGGGAGCACCGACGCCTCCAGCGCCTCCTCGGTGACGGTCTCGACGCCCTCGCCGTCCAGCGTGTAGTGGTAGTGGATCGCGTCGCTCTCGGCGGTGATGTCGTCGAGGACGGTGACCTGATCGATCTGCTGCGGCAGCTCGTACTGCTCCTTGACCTCGGTGACGGTCTCGGCGATCTGGTCCTCCTTCGAGTCGCCCCCGAAGGCGTCGAACGCGAACCGGACGCCGACCGCGACGAGGATCGCCACGACGATCGCCACGACGGCCCCGATGATCCTGTTCCGTGTTGTCGCCTGTGCTGCCATGTCTCCCCCTGGTGATCACGCCGCAGGACGGCGTCGCTGTCGGCCCGCGCGACGTCATCCGCCGCCCGCACCGCGTCGGACAGTCCGACGTCGGGAGACGCCGACGCGTCGTCGACAGAACCCCCTGTCCAGCACCTTATCGGCTGTCCGCATCGGGGGTCAGGACGGCGTCGACCGGGTCGCGGGGTCGCATGGTCGGGACGGCGCGGGGAGCGCCGGGGAGTCAGTCCTCGACGTCGCCGCCGTCCTCGGGCTCGACCTTCGTCTCGTCCATCCGGTCGCGGAGGTGGTCGGCCATCGCGCCGGCGCCCTCGTGGCCGTGGTCGTTCTCGACCTGCTCGATGAGTCCGTGCAGCTTCTCGCCGTTGGTCGCGTCGTCGCTGCCGTCCATGATGGGCTCGTTCTGGGTCTTGTCGGTCATGCCCACGACGCTACGCCCCGCGCTATCGTGCTGCCATGACAGGCTCTCTCGCGGTCCTCGCCGTCGGCACTCCCGGTGGAACGGCCGTCGTCTATCCCGCGTCGACCGACATCCTGTGGACGTCGATGATCGTCGCGGTGGTGGCCGCGTTCGCGCTGGCCGTCGTGACCGTCCTCCGCTCGGCGCTCAGCGATCGGGCGAAGCTCCTGTGGCTCGTCCTGATCGTCGTCCTGCCCCCTGTCGGAATCATCGGCTGGGCGGTGCTCGGCCACGACGCCCGCCGGTCGCGCGCGCGTCGGCCACGCGGCCGCGGGACGCAGCGGTAGGTCCCGACCCGCGCCTCCTCGGCTCCGGTCGACGGCCGTGGGGCTCATCCGGGGTCCGTTGTCATCTGGATAGATGAGGCCCCGTCATCCTCTGGAACGATGTTGCATCACGGAACGGTATCGGGGCGTTCTCGGCCTTCTCGACGCCCCTAATGTCGGCGATGTCGGCAGGGAGATCACCACGCCGGTCGTCCGGCGCTCGGGGGTGGGTCAGAGCGGATCGGGCGTGAACGACCCACGCAGAGAGGCACGACCGTGCACACGCACACGACCTGGAAGAAGGCGGCGGCGATCCCGACCACGCTCGCGATCGCCGTGGGAGGGGTGCTGCTGGTCGTCCCGACGGCCACCGCCGCGACGCCCGACGCATCCGTCACCGAGGAGGCGCGGGTCGCCGACCCGACGCCGGCGGCGGTCACCGAGGCTCCGGGGGAGGAGCCGACCGAGGCCGTCGTGTCGATCGAGCCCGTCGCGGAAGAGGCCGCGCACGACGAGGCTCCGACCGACGCGACCGACGCTACCGATGCCGTCACGACCCCGCCCGTCGCCGACGAGCCCGTGGCCGGCGAGCCCGCCGTCGACGCTCCCCTCGCGGAGGCACCGGTCGCCGAGCCCGCCGCGGAGGCCCCGGCGACCGAGGCCCCCGTCGCCGACGAGCCCGTCGCCGCCGAGCCGGTCGCCGACGCTCCCGTCGTCGAGACCTCCGCCGCCGGACCCGTCGCCGACGGCGAGCAGGCCGTCGCGGCGATCCCGACCGCTCCGGTGCTCACGAGCCCCGCCGCCGGCGCCGTCGTGCGCTCGGCCGCTCGCGGCGAGAGCGACTTCCGCGCTCCCGTCACCTTCACGGGCACCGGTCAGCCCGGCGCCGTCGTGAAGGTGCGCCTCGACCCCCTGCACGGCTGGTACTCCCCGACGAGGTACGCGGTCGCCCCGGTCGCCGCCGACGGCGGCTGGACGGCCACGGTCGAGCTGGGCGACATCGTCTGGGTCACGACCGTGCGCCAGTACGTCGCCGGCGCCGACGGCCAGCCGACCGGCGACCCGTCGCCCGAGCTGCGCACGAGGCTCCAGCACGTCGTCGCCTACCAGGCGGCCCCGGCCCCCGTGTCGGTGGTCTCGCCGACCGTCGGCGCGTTCTACGAGCCGTCGAGCGCCCAGGGCGCCACGCGTCTCGGCGGCCCGGTCACGATCGTCGTCGAGGGGATCCCCGGCGCCAAGGCCGAGATGTCCTGGCGCGACGGCGAGGGGCGCCAAGCCGGCCCCTCCGGCGACATCACCGTGCCCGCCTCCGGCGTGCTGACGCACGTCGCGACGATCCCGACGGGCGAGTGGCGGTTCAGCGCCCGTCAGTACCTGGTCGACGACACGGGCCGCCGCATCAGCTCGCGCTCCGCGGTCTCGGGCGGTCGGGACTTCACCGTGCGCCCGGTGACCCTGGCGGCGCCGACGCTGACCTCGGTCGCGGACGGCGGCGTCCTCGTCGCCGACGGCCGGTACCCGCAGGACGCCATCTTCGGCCCGCGTCCCGCCTTCGTCGGCGATCTGGTCGGCACGGGGACGCCGGGCGCGACGATCGAGATCGACGCGCGACGGGGCACGACCGAGGGCTTCGGCCTGAGCGACGCCGCCGTCGGCGCCGACGGCACCTGGCGCGCCCTCGCCTACCTGGAGCCCGGCGAGTACGTCCTGACCCTGCGCCAGAAGGAGGAGCCCGTCGTGAGCCCGTCCGGGACCGTGGGCGTGACCGCCGGCTCGCCGTCGATCACGACGCGCGTGTCGGTCGTGCTGCCCGGTTCCGCCCTCGACCCGGCGGTCGGCGGGGGAGCCGCCGCCGGACCGGGGTCGACCACCGTCGGCACCGGGGGTGCGACCGTGATCGGCTCGGGGACGAACGGGTCGGTCGCCGCGGGCGACGCCGACGGCTCGCTCGCCTACACCGGTGCCGAGAGCGCCGGGCCGGTCGGACTGATCGGTGCGCTGCTCGTCGCCCTCGGCCTCGGGGCGGTCGTGGTCTCGCGACGACGCCGCGCCCTCCGGGGTCCCGCGGCCTGACCGTCCCGTCGACCGCCTGCCACGACGACCGCCCCGCCGGGTGCCCACCCGGCGGGGCGGTCGTCGTCGCGCTCCCGTCGACGTCGATGAACGGAACCGCGCTCGGCGACGTATCCCCCGCTGACCGCACCGCACCCTAGGCTGAGAGGAGCGCCGATGACGTCCCTCCCGACCGTCCTCCGGCCGCCGAGCCGCCCGCGCTCGCCGCATCCTCCGCACGACCCGCATCCTCCGCACGACCCGCACCCGCAGCACCCGCACCCGACCGACGAGCGGAGCCCGATGACCGCACCTCCGTCGAGCTTCGACGTCGAGTCGGCGTTCGCCGAGCACGGCTCGGCGCTCCTCGGGTTCGCCGTCAACGCCCTCGGCGACCGCGGCCAGGCCGAGGACTGCGTGCAGGAGACGTTCCTCCGCGCGTGGCGGGCGCGCGACCGGTTCGACCCGACCCGCGCCTCCCTCCGCACCTGGCTCTTCGCCATCGAGCGCCGCATCGTGCTCGACGCGTACCGCGCGCGGGCGCGCACCCCCTCGCTCGTCCCCGCCGAGGACGCGCCCGAGTCCGCCACGGCCACCCGCGACCCGGATCCGCTCGACCGTCTCGGCCTCCTCGAGGGGCTGGCCCGGTTGAGCGACGAACAGCGCGCGGCCGTCGTCGCGGTGCACCTGCGCGGCCGGAGCTACGGCGACGTCAGCGCCGCCACGGGCGTGCCAATCGCCACCCTGCGCACCCGTGTCCACTACGGCCTCCGCGCCCTCCGCACCCACCTCGACGCCGAAGGCGAGAGCACCGATGACTGATCCGACGCCCTCTCGCCGCGACGAGCTGATCGGGGCGGCCCTCGCCGACGACCTCTCACCCGACGAGCGGGTCGAGCTCGACGCGCTGCGCGCGGCCGACCCCGGCATCGACGCCGAGCTCGCCGCGCTCGCCGGAGTGACCGGGCGCCTCGCCGACCTGGGCGCGGTCGACGGCTGGCACGAGGCCGAGCCCGACGACGCCCTCCGCCGCCGCATCGCCGCGATCGGCGTCCCCGGAGCCGGCCCCGAGGAGGCGCGACTCACCACCCCGCACCCGGTCGCGCCCCGAGGTCGGGTCGCTCCGACCCGTCGCCGCCGGGCGCTGCTCGCCGTGCTCGGAGCCGCCGCCTGCCTCGCCGTCGGCGCCGGAGCCGGAGCCCTGATCGCGACGCCGCGCGACAGCCACGTCGAGGGTCCGGCCGGCACCCTCGGCGCCATCGAGCACGTCTCCTTCGTCGGTGCCCCGAGCGGCGTCGAGGTGGACGGCGACGTCGTCGCGCACACCTGGGGCACCGAGACCGTGCTGACCGTCGAGGGGCTGCCTTCCGGGGACCCGTTCACCGTCGTCGTGGTCGGCGACGACGGTCGCGAGTACGCGTCGGGCACGTTCCTCGGCAGCGACGTCACCATCGACTGCAGCCTCAACGCCGCCGTGCTGCGCGAGCACGTCTCGGCCGTCGAGATCCGCGGGGCGGACGGCTCCGACATCGCCGTCGCCGAGGTGCCCGCCGTCGAGGCGTAGGCGGCGCTCGCCGACCCGCGAACGGGGGTCACCCGAACGGGTTGTGCACCCTCGCAGACTGACGTATCTTCATTTTCGTACCAACGGAGCGTCATCGGGTCCTCACCAGGCCCGAGCGACCGGGCGCCGCGACCTCACCACTCGCGCCGCGCCTCCCGCCGTCCCCGTGACGCTCCGTCCTCGTCAGGATCAGGAGCACCGTCATGCCCATCGCCGCCACCCGCGCCGCCCGTCTCGCCGCCTTCATCGGCGTCCCGCTCGCCCTCGTCGCGTCGGGCGTGCTCGTCTCGACCGCGTCGTACTCGGCCTTCTCGGCCACGACGACGAACCCCACGAGCAACTGGACGGCCGGCAACGTCTTCCTCGCGGACGACGACAGCAACACGGCCCTGTTCACGGCGACGGCGCTGAAGCCCGGCTCGACCGGCCAGAAGTGCATCCTCGTCACGTCGACCGGCTCGCTCGCCTCCGACGTCAAGCTGTACGGCACGAACCCGGCCACGACGAACGCGCTCGCGGGCAGCCTGAATCTCACGGTCGAGCAGGGCACCGGCGGCACCTTCGCCAGCTGCTCGAGCTTCGTCCCCCAGGCGACCGGCGCGACGCTGTACAACGGCACGGTCGCCTCGTTCGGGACCACGTACACGAGCTTCTCCAACGGCCTGGCGACCTGGTCGCCCGCCGCCGCCGCCAGCGGCGGCAGCGAGTCGAAGGCCTTCCGCTTCACGTACACGCTGCCCGCGAACGCCCCGTCGACGGTCCAGGGCGGGACCGCCGCCCTCGGCTTCACGTGGGAGGCCCAGAACAACTGATCCGGCCCCCGGGCGTTCCGAAGGGGAGGTCGTCGTGTCCACGTCGCATGCTCACGTCGCGGTGGCACCGCGGGCGTCGAGCATCGACGTCGCCACGCTGGCCGACTGGTCGCGCATCGTCGTGGCCACGGTGGCCCGGGGCCTCATCGCGACCCTGCTCGGCATGGCGTTCTGGGCGGCCGCGCCGGCCCTCCTCGGGTGGCAGCCGACCACCGTCATGACCGGGTCGATGATGCCGCGCGTGGCCGTCGGCGACATCGTGCTCGCGCGACCGGCCGCACCGAGCCAGCTCGGGGTGGGCCAGGTGCTGCTCTTCGACGACCCCGACCGTGCCGGCGATCTGCGCCTGCACCGGGTCGAGTCCATCGAGCCCGGCGGCACGCTCGTCACCAAGGGCGACGCGAACCCCGCGGTCGACTCGAGTCCCGTGTCGAGCGCCGACGTGCACGGCGTCGGGGTGCTGAGGGTCCCGCTGCTCGGCCTGCCGATCGTCTGGCTCCACCAGGGCGACGTCCCCCGCGTCGTGCTCGCCGGGCTCGCCTTCGCGGTGGTGCTGGCGCTCACCCTGATCGACGGCCCGCTGCGTCGCCGACCGGAGCCCGCGCCCGGAGCCGCGACGGATCCCGAGGAGGCGCGGGTCGGCTCCGGCCGATCGCGTCACCGACACCGCCGGGTCGCCGACCGCCGTCATCGGGTCGTCCGCGGCGTCGCCGGACTCAGCGTGATCGTGGTCGCCGCCTCGGGCATCGGGTTCCTGCTGCCGCCCGCCGCGGTCGCGGCCCCCTTCGCGGCGAGGACGTCGAACCCGACGTCGAACCTCACCGCCGCGACCGCGGAGGCGGCGACGACTCTGAGCTGCGCGGACGCCTCCGGGACGGTCAGCCCGGTCATCTCGTGGACCTACTCGGGCGTCCCGGCCGACTCGTTCGACCTGATGTACGGCACGACCGTGCTCGCCAGCGCTCCGGGGACGGCCACGTCGCTCACCTACGACCGGACGAGCCTGCTCAACCTGAGCCTCGGCACGCCCTACGCCGTGACGCTGCGGACGAACCTCGGAGTCGCCCCCAACGCGTGGAGCAAGGTGTCGACGGCGTCGACGAACATCCGCGTCACGTCACTTCTGCTGGGGACCGTCCGCTGCTACCCGTGAGGTCGACTCGGCATCGTGCGCCGCGCCTCCTGCGGGCTCGGGCTCGTGGGCGTGCTGCAGCGGGCTGACCCGCACCTTGGCGATCCGGTAGCGGTCCATCTCGATCACCTCGAGGGTGACGCCGTCGACGGTGACGGTGTCGCCGACCACCGCCAACCGGCCGAGCACGTCGAACATGTACCCGCCGACCGTCTCGTACTGGCCGTCGGGCAGGGTGACGCCCACGAACTCCTCGAGCTCCTCGACGATCAGGCCGCCGTCGACGTCGCGCGTCTCGCCGATCTCGAGCACGTCGTGCTCGCCGAGGCCCGTGTCGTACTCGTCGTAGATCTCGCCGACGAGCTCCTCGAGGAGGTCCTCCAGGGTGATGATGCCGTCGGTGCCGCCGTACTCGTCGATGACGACGGCGATCTGATGTCCGTCGGCGCGCATCGTGCTGAGGGCGGCGAGCACCTTGGTCGTGCCGGGCAGCGCGAGGATCGGGCGGGTGATGTCGGCCACCGTCGTCGCTCCGCCGCCGCCCGCGGCCGGGACGGCGCCCATCAGGTCGCGCACGTGCACGAACCCGAGCACGTCGTCGCGGTTGTCGCCGACCACGGGGTAGCGCGAGTGCGGCAGCTCGAGCACCGAGCGGTAGCCGTCGGAGGCGCTGGTCGCCCCGGTCAGGAACGCCACGTCGGGCCGCGGCCGCATCACCTCGGCGACCCGGCGGTCGTCGACCCGGAACACGTCGGTGAGGATCGCGCGGCTGTCGCTGTCGATCTCGGTGTTGCTCGAGATGAGGTCGCGGACCTCGTCGGCGGACACCTCCTCCGCCCGGTCGTCGGGGTTCAGCCCGAGCAGGCGCACGACGCCGTTGGTCGACACCGAGAGCAGCCAGATGAGCGGGCGCATCAGCTTCGCGAGACCATTGAGCGGGGGAGCGAGCACCTTGGTGAACGCCACCGACCGCTGCATGGCGATCCGCTTGGGCACGAGCTCGCCGAAGACGAGCGAGAGGTAGGCGATCACCAGCGTCAGTCCGATGAACGCCACCGTGCCCGCGGCCGCCTCGGAGAGACCCAGTCCGACGAGCAGCGGCTCGAGGTCGGGCGCGATCGTGGAGGCGCCGTAGGCCGAGGAGAAGAACCCGGCGAGCGTCACGCCGATCTGCACCGCCGAGAGGAACGTGTTGGGGTTGCGCACGAGCGACGCGATGCGCCGGCCGCGCTCGTTCTGCGCCTCGATCGCCCGCACCTGGCTCTCGCGCAGGGTGACGATGGCCATCTCGGTCCCTGCGAAGACACCGCCGATGAGCACGAAGAGCACCACGAGGCCGATGTTGAGCAGAGAATCCAGATCCATGCCCTCAACGTTATGAAAGAACGCGCCGTGAAGGTGCCGAGCATCAGCCGAGCGTCCGCCTGGCTCACCTCGGAGGCAGGTGCACCCCGGCGAGCATGCAGCGGACCGAGCCGCCGGCCAGCTCGATCGTCGGCACGTCGAGCGGCAGAGGGCGCGCGTGCCGTGACACGACGGCTCGCTGCGCGCGCGTGAGGGCGTCCCAGCCGCGCGACGACAGCGCGAGCACGGGCCCGTCGGCGCCCCGCAGCTCGAGCGCGTTGCCGGCGAACTCGGCGAGCTGGGCGCGGCTCAGGGCGACCAGCTCGCGACCCGAGGCGATGAGGCGGTCGGCGACGCGCCTCCGTCCGCTCGCCGAGGCGATCGAGTCGAGGCCGACCAGCGCGACGCGCGAGGCCACGCTCATCATGACGTTCGTGTGGTAGATCGGCACGTCGTCGGCGTCGGTCGCGACGAACGCCTCGACGTCGTAGCCGAGGTCGCGGCAGACGAGGTCGACGGCGGCGCGATCGGCGCGCTGGGACAGGGCGACGTACGCGGTCCGCCCGACGTGGTCGAGCACGAGCGCACCGGTGCCCTCGACGTGCAGCCCGACGCCCTCGAGCGCCGAGTGGTCGACGACCGCGTCGACCCGGTAGGAGGCGCGGAGCAGCTCGACCACGTCGGCCCGCCGCTCCGAGCGCCGGTTCGGCGAGTGCATCGGGTAGAGCAGCACGCGTCCGTCGGCGTGGGTGGAGAACCAGTTGTTCGGGAACACGGCGTCGGGCCGGTCGGCGCGCTCGTCGTCGACCAGGTGCACCCGCACGCCGGCGTCCCGCAGGGCCTCGGCGGCGGTCGTCACCTCCGCGGAGGCGCGCACGGCGATCTCGGCACGGGTCGCGTCGACCTCGGCCGGGTCGGTCTGGAACGCGTTGTCGGCGGCGGTCTCGGGGTTGGGCGTGAAGTGGCGGGGTCGCACCATCACGACGGCGGCGGGGGACTGCCGGGCGAGTCGTGCCTCCTCGGCGTCCGGTGCCGCGGCCCGGGCCGTCGGGGCGACGGGTCTCGGCGAGGCGGACGAGGAGGCGCGGCGCGAGGGGGCGACGCTGGTCACGTCGACCCTCAGACCCCGACCGGGTGGCGCGCCGCCACGAGTCCGAACAGGTCCTTGGGGTCGTCGGGGTCGGCGACCAGGTCGATCTCGACCGCGAAGTCGGTGCCGACCACGTCGTCACGCAGGTACTTGAGGGCGCAGACGTCCTCGATGGCGAAGCCGACCGAGTCGAAGATCGTGATCTGCTCGTCGCTCGTGCGTCCGTCGCGGCGGCCGGCGACGACCTCCCAGAGCTCGGTCACGGCGAAGTCGGCGCTCTGGTGCTGGATCTCGCCCTCGATGCGGGTCTGCTCGGGGTACTCGACGAACACGTCGGCGCGGCGCAGGGTGGCCGGGTCGAGCTCGGTCTTGCCGGGGCAGTCGCCGCCGATCGCGTTGACGTGCGCACCCGGGCGCACGGCCTCGTCGGGCAGCACGATCGCGTTCTGCTTGTCGGCCGTGCAGGTGGTGATCACGTCGGCGCCGTCGGCGGCCTCGACCGGGCTGTGGCACACGGTGATGTCGAAGCCGAGCGGGGCGAGGTTGCGGACGAACTTCCCGGTGGCCCGCGGGTCGACGTCGAACACGCGCACGGTCTCGATCCCCAGGGAGGCGCGCATCGCCAGCGCCTGGAACTCCGCCTGCGACCCCGCCCCGATCAGGGCGAGCACCCGCGAGTCGGCCCGCGCGAGGCGCTTGGCGGCCATCGCGCTGGTGGCCGCGGTGCGCAGGGCGGTGAGGATCGTCATCTCGGCGAGGAACGTCGGGTAGCCGGTGTCGACGTCGGCGAGCACGCCGAACGCGGTGACGGTCTGGTAGCCGCGGCCGGGGTTCGAGGGGTGCCCGTTCACGTACTTGAAGCCGTAGGTCTCGCTGTCGCTCGCGGGCATCAGCTCGATGACGCCGATGGGGGAGTGCGAGGCCACCCGCGGAGACTTGTCGAAGGCGGGCCAGCGGGCGAAGTCGCGTTCGAGGGCGGTCACCATGCCGGCGGTGATCGGGCCCACCCCGCGGTCGGTCACCCAGCGGATCATGTTCTGCACGTCTACGAAGCGCACCATGAGCGCCTCCCCTCTCGATCGTCGTCCGGTGGTGCGTCCACGCTAGGACTGGGCGATGTGCAGCGGCAATCACCATCCAGCGCCCTTTCGCACGCCGAGATCGACGGTCTGCGCAGTGCGATCGAGCGTTTGTGCGATAGCTTTCGGGGCATGGCCGATCTCGACGAACTCGACCGCCGCCTCCTCGCCGCCCTCCGGGTCGACGCCCGCGAGTCGGCCGCCAGTCTCGCCCGGCGACTCGGGGTGACCCGGGCGACCGTGACCTCCCGGCTCGACAAGCTCGAGGCCTCCGGCACCGTGCTCGGCTACACGGTGCGCGTCCGCGAGGAGCGCGACCCCGACCTGATCCGCGCGATCGGGTTCATCGAGATCGAGGGGCGGTCGACCGACCACGTCATCCGCCAGCTGCGGGGGTTCCCCGAGGTGGTGTCGCTGCATACGACGAACGGCGGCTGGGACCTCGTCGCCGAGTACCGCACCTCGTCGCTCGGCGAGTTCGACCGGGTGCTGGCGCGGATCCGCAGCGTCGAGGGGGTCGTGAACTCCGAGACGAGCCTGCTGCTGAGCTCGGTGCTGCGGTAGCCCGTCGAGCCGGGCGCACTGTGTACGGACGTACACACGCCGGTTAGGGTGGGACGCATGACGGACACCCGCAGCAACTACGAACGCATGCTCGCCGGCGACCCCTACGTGTCGGACGACCCCGAGATCGCGGCCGCGCAGCAGCGGGCCATCACGCTCGCCGCGCGGTTCCTCGCCGAGTTCGGCGACGACGTCGACGCCGCCCAGCGCACCGGCCGCGAGCTGTTCGGCGACCTGCACGAGACCGCCCATGTGCGCCCGCCGGTGTTCGTCGACTACGGCAGTCGGATCAGCATCGGGGCCGGCACGTTCGTGAACTACAACCTCACCGCGCTCGACGTCGCGCCGATCACGATCGGGGCGCACTGCCAGATCGGCCCGAACGTGCAGCTGCTGACCCCGACGCACCCGGTCGACCCGGAGCTGCGCCGGGCCGGCATCGAGTCGGCCGAGCCGATCACGATCGGCGACAACGTCTGGCTCGGCGGCGGCGCGATCGTGCTGGCGGGCGTCACGATCGGGCAGAACAGCGTGATCGGCGCGGGAGCCGTGGTCACCCGGGACGTCCCGGCGGACGTCGTGGCGGTCGGGAACCCGGCCCGGGTCGTGCGGAGCATCGCGGCGGACGCGCGCGCCGGTGCCGCGCCCGGCCTCGACGGGGTCGGCCCCGGCGGCCCCGCGCGCGACGCGCTCTCCGGGGAGTCGGCGTGACCGCTCGGCGCAGCGACCCCGAGCGGCGCGACCGTCTGATCGACGTCACCCTCGACCTGATCGCCGAGGGCGGCGTCGCCGGCACGTCGCACCGCAGGATCGCCACCCGCGCGGACGTGCCGCTCGGTTCCATGACGTACCACTTCGCCGGCATGGACGAGCTGCTGCACGAGGCCTTCACCCGGTTCGCCGAGTCGATCGTCGCCCGCTTCGAGGAGCGTCTCGGCGCCGCGACGACCCCCGACGAGGCGCGGGTCGCCATCGTCGACCTGATCCACGACGACCTCACGGGCGACGACCACCTGCGCGACCAGGTGCTCTCGTACGAGCTCTACACGCTCGCCGCGCGCGAGTCCCGCTTCCGCAGCATCACCCGCGAGTGGATGCGCCGCAGTCGGGTCGAGCTCGAGCGGCACTTCGACCCCGACACCGCCCGGCGGGTCGACGCGCTCATCGAGGGCCTCTCGATCCACCGGGTGCTCGACCCCGAGCCCCCGTCGCGGGCCTTCACCGAGGAGGCGGTGGCCCGGATCACCGCGGACGTCCCGCGCCCCTGACCCGCGCCTCCCGCGCCCGCTCGCGCTCGCTCGCCCGCTCGCCCTCGAGTGGTCCGAAGACGCTCTTCCCGTGGCCGCGACGAGCGTCGTCGGACCACTCGATTGACGCGCGGGTGCGAGGTGCGCGCGAGGAGTCGGACGGGCGCGGGTCAGGGCGCGCGGTACTCCCACTCGGCGACGCGCTCCTCGTGCGCCTCGAGGCGCGTGCGGGTCCGGCGGGCGTCGCTCGCGGCGACCCCCTCGAGCAACGCGATCGACAGGGTGACGGCGGCGGCGTGCGAGTCGAACACGAGGTCCTGCCCGACGGGGGCGACCAGGCAGACGTCGATCAGGTGGGCGAACGGGGCCAACGGGGTGTCGACGATGCCGACCGTCGTCATGCCCAGCTCGCGGGCCCGGGCCAGCGCCCGCACGGTCGCGTCGGGGTACCGCGGCATCGCGAAGACGAGCAGGGTGGTGGCGCCGTCGAGGTGCAGCTGCGTCAGGTCGTCGTCGAGCCCCGCCGCGTCGTCGAGCACGTGCACGTCGGGCATGATCCGCTGCGCCAGGTAGCCGACGTAGTTCGCGAGCGCCGCCGACACCCGCAGCCCCACGATGCCGAGCGGACGGCTGTCGGCGATCAGGTCGACGGCGCGACGCATCGCGTCGGACGCGATGGTCGCCTCCACGGTGCGGAGGTTCTGACGTTCGTGGGCGAGCGCGGCCCCGGGGGTCGTCGGCGGCGGACCCGTCGTGCTCGCGGCGGGCGGCGGTGTGGCCGAGAGCACGGCGTCCCGGGCGGCGTTGCGGAACTCGGCGTAGCCCGAGAAGCCGAGCGCCGTCGCGATCCGGGTGACGGTGGGCTGGCTGACGCCGGCGGCCTCGGCCATGTCGATGGTCGACGCGAACGCGACCTGCGGCATCGAGTCGAGCATGTGCTGCACGACCCGGCGCTGCGTCGGCGAGAGGCGGTGCTCGTGCACGAGTCCGATCAGCCAGCCGCGCACGCCCTCGAGCTGATGGTCGTCGAGCTGCGGCATGGTCACGGTCGGGCCTTTCGGGGAGGTGCTGGCCACCGTAGCGGCGCTCGGAGCCGGATCCGCGCCTCCTGAACATCATTAAACACAATCGACACACAGCGCATGGAACAATTCACGAGTAGTCCGGACCCACCGACCCGAACCGAGGAGACCCGTGACCACCAGCACCGACCGACAGATCTGGCTGCGCTACCTGTCGGGGCCCGACATCGACTCGCTCGAGATCCCGACCGCCGCCGTCGTCGAGGCGATCGACTCGGTCGTCGCCGCGCACGGCCGGGGCGAGACGGTCTTCGAGCCCCGCACGCACCTGGTGCCCGACAACGGCGGCGTCGGGCACTTCAACGTGCTGCGCGGCCACGTGTCGACCCTCGGCGAGCGGGGGGTCAGCGGGGTCAAGGTGGTGGGCGACTTCGTGCCGAACTACCTCGAGGGTCTGCCCAGCGAGATGGCGATGGCGACGCTGTTCGATCCGTACAACGGCACGCCGCTCGCCGTCATGGACGCCACGTTCGTCACCGAGGCGCGCACCGGCGCGATGACCGCCGTCGGCGCCCGGTACCTGGCCCGCCCCGACTCGAAGGTCCTGGCGCACGCCGGCGCCCGCGGCACGGCCTTCTCGAACGTCACGATGCTCGACAGCCTGTTCGACCTCGACGAGATCCGCGTGACGAGTCGTCGACCCGAATCGCGCGAGGCCTTCGGCGAGCAGCTGCGCGCCGCGACCGACACCCCCGTCGTCGTGGTCGGGACCGCCGACGAGGCGTTCGACGGGGCCGACATCATCGTCGAGGCGACCCGGCTGACCGAGCCGGCGCCGCTCCTGCGCCGCGAGCACATCCGTCCCGGCGCGTTCGTCGTGCCGTACGGCACCGTCAGCGCGGTCGAGCCCGAGCTGCTCGACGTGATCGACAAGGTCGTCGTCGACGACTGGGCCGAGTCGCGGTCGGGCCGGTTCGGCGCGCTGCGGCACCACGTCGACACGGGACTGCTCAGCCCCGAGACGCTCTGGGCCCAGCTCGGCGAGATCGCGAGCGGGGCGAAGGCCGGACGCGAGACCGCGGAGGAGCGGATCCTGTTCTGGCACCGCGGCCTGTCGATCCTCGACGTCGCGCTCGCCCACCTCGTGCTGCGGACCGCCGAGGAGGCCGAGGTCGGCACGATGCTGCGGTACCGCTGACGTGGCGCCGTCAGCACCGCTGATCGTCGATCGGGCGTCGGACCTCGACGCGGCGGCCCTCCTCGAGGTGGCCGACGGTCGTGAGGTCCACCTGACCGAGCGGCTCGTCACGACGCTCGACGCCCGACGTGCCGAGGTCGTCGCGGCCCTCGACGCCGGCGGGCCGGTCTACGGCGTCAGCACCGGGATGGGCGCCGCCAGCACGATCGTCCTCGACGAGGAGGCGCGGGCCGGCCACCAGGCCCGCCTCCTGATCGCGCGCGCCACGGGATCGGAGCCCTGGCTCCCGCGACGGGAGGTGCGGGCGGCTCTGGCGGTGCGCCTCCGGACGTTCCTCACCGGTGACGCGGGCGTCTCGTCCGCGCTCTGTCTGCGGCTGGTCGACGTGCTGCGGCTCGACCTCGTGCCGGCCGTGCCGGCGACGAGGCTCGGCACCGCCGGCGAGATCGTCCCGCTGGCGCACCTCGGCGCCGCCCTGACCGGGGCGGAGTCGGGCGAGCTGCTGAGCCCCGACGGTGCGGTGCTGCCCGCCCGGGAGGCGCTGGTCGCGTCGGGACTCGACCCGCACCTCCTCGGCGCGAAGGAGGGCGTGGCCCTCATCGAGGGCGTACCCGTGACCACGGCGCGGGCGATCGTCCTCGCGGACGCCGCGCGGCGCCTCCGGCAGCAGTCGCTGGCCGTGCTGGCGGCGCAGCTGGAGCTGGTCGGGGCGAATCGAGATCCGTTCCGGCCCGTGGTCGCTCGGGCCGACCCGGCGCTGGCCGAGGTGCTCGGTCGGCTGCACGGTCTGCTCGGACCGGAGCGCGGATCGGCGGCGTTGCAGTCTCCGGTGTCGTTCCGGGTCAGCGGGCCGGGGCTGGCGCATCTCGGGCGCACGCTCGACGCGCTCGATGCGGCGGTCTCGCGGGCGCTGGACGGGGTGACGGATTCGCCGGCGTTCGTCGGAGCGGATGCAGGCGGTGTCGCGGGTGCCTTCGTCGGGACGGCCGGATTCGACGGGTTCGACCTCGCGGCGTCCCTCGACGCCGTGCGGTTCGCGGTGCTGCACCTGACCGAGCTGGGCGCGGCCCGTCTGCACCGGCTGCTCGACCCGACGGTGTCGGGCCTGCCGCGGCAGCTGTCGTCGGCGCCGGGAGCGCAGGCCGGCATGGTGACCGTGCACAAGCGAGCGGTCGGAACCGTGCACGGGCTGCTGACCGCGGCGCGGCCCGCGTCGCTCGGCATCATCGAGACCTCCCTCGGGCAGGAGGACGCCCAGTCGTTCTCGCTCGAGGCGGCGGAGCTGCTCGACGGCGCGCTCGCGGGATGGCGGGACGTCACGGCCTGCGAGCTGCTCGCCGTGCTGCACGCGAGGCGGCTGCGCGGGGTGCTCGCCGCCGTCGGGGGTGACGTGGTCGGCGTCGACCGGGTCGCTCTCGACTCGGCAGGCGTCGAACCGGCTGCGGCGACGCCCCTCGACGACGAGCTCGCCGGGCTGGACTCCGTGCTGCCGCCCGGTGTGCTCGACCGCCCGTTCGGGCGGGACGTCGCGTCGCTCGTGCGAGCGCTCGAGGCGGGAGCGCTCGTCGCCGGGGGCTAGTCGTCTCGGTGTCGGTGGCGTCACGTATCGTCCAGGGGTGGGAGGCGTGATGGGTGACCGGCGGAGGCCGTCCGCGTGTGCGGACACGTGCCTCCTCGGCGACCCCTCGTCACGGGTGCGGGTCGTCCGACGGGCGGTCGCGCGGTGATCGACGTCGTCGGGCCGGTCGGCGGCGCGGAGCGACCCGACCATCTGCTGCCGCTGCAGGCCGCCGAGGCCGTGCATGCGGGCTTCCCTTCGCCCGCCCAGGGGTACTACAACGGCCCCGTCGACCTCAACCGGCACCTCATGCGCGACCCGACGGCGACCTTCCTGGTGCGGGTGAGCGGCGACAGCATGACGGGCGCGGGCATCTTCGACGGCGACGAGCTCGTGGTCGACCGCGGGCTCGACGCCCACGACGGGCGCGTCGTGGTCGCCGTCGTCAACGCCGAGCTGACCGTCAAGCGCCTCTCGTACCGGGCGGGGCTGATGGTGCTGAGCCCCGAGAACCCCGCCTACCCCGAGATCGTCCTGTCCGACGGCGACGAGGCCGTCATCTGGGGTGTCGTGACGAGGTGCCTGCATCGTGTCTGAACGCGCCGCCTCCGAGCGCCCCGCCTCCACACGCCCCGCCTCCGAGCGCAGCATCGCGATCGTCGACGCCAACAACTTCTACGTCTCGTGCGAGCGCGTGTTCGACCCCGCGCTCGAGGGCAGGCCGGTCGTCGTGCTGTCGAACAACGACGGCTGCGTCATCGCCCGGTCGGAGGAGGCCAAGGCGCTCAACGTCGACATGGCCGCGCCCTGGCACAGCATCGCGCCGATCGCGGCCATGCAGGGGGTCGTCGCCGTCTCGAGCAACTACGAGCTCTACGGCGACATGTCGGCGAGGTCGGCCGAGATCCTCAGCCGGTACACCAGTCATCAGGAGGTCTACTCGATCGACGAGTCGTTCATCGAGCTGACCGGCACGCTCGACGAGACGATCGCCCAGGCCCGCGAGATCCGCAGGGCCGTGCGCAAGCTGATCGGTCTGCCGGTGAGCATCGGCATCGCGCCCACCAAGACCCTCGCCAAGCTCGCCAATCGCGGCTCCAAGCAGAACCCGGCCCTGAACGGCGTCTGCCACCTGGGCGGCTACGCCCCGGCCCAGCAGACCGCCATCCTCGCGAGCGTCGACGTCGGCGACGTCTGGGGGATCGGGCGGCGCACGGCGAAGAAGCTGGCCCCCCTCGGGATCCACACGGCGGCCGACCTCCGTGACACGGACGCGGCCCGCATCCGCACGCGGTTCGGCGTCGTCCAGGCCCGCGTCGTGCACGAGCTGCGGGGCGTCGACTGCCTGCCGATCGAGCAGGTGCAGCCCGACCGCGCGCAGATCCACCACTCCCGGTCGTTCGCCGTGCCCATCACGACGGTCACCGAGCTGGAGGAGGTGCTCTCCGTCTACACGCAGCGGGCCGCGGCGCGGTTGCGCAAGCAGGGCTCCCTGACGCGGATGATGCGCTGCTTCGCGGCGACCTCGCCCTTCTCCGACAGCGCCGCGCACACGAACCACACGGTGTCGGTCGCGTTCCCCGAGCCCACCGACGACGCGGCCACGCTGTACCGAGCGGCCATCGCCGCCCTCGGCCCGCAGCTCGAGAGCGGCCGGCTCTACGTGCGGGCCGGCGTGACGCTGATGGAGCTCACGCCCCGCGACGAGCACGCGAGCCTCGACGTCTTCGACGAGGGCGACGGTGCCCCACCGGCCCACGGAGCCGTCCTCGACCTCATCGCCGGGAAGTTCGGCGAGGAGGCCCTCGGGCTCGGCGTCGCCGGTCTCCGGCACCGCCGAGGCTGGTCGATGAAGCGCGACATGGTCTCGCCCCGCGCCACCACCCACTGGGACGAGCTGGCCACCGTCTCGGCCCGCTGAGCCGCCCCGTGCGGCTACGGGACGGTGATCACGGTCTTGCCGCGGATGCTCGTCGTCCCGAGGCCGGCCAGCGCCGCGGCCGTGTCGGCGAACGGGTGGACGGCGCCGACCACCGGGCGGATCGCCCCGGACTCGACGAGGGCGGCGATCTCGCGCAGCTGCGCTCCGTCCGCGCGCATGAAGAGGAACTCGTACGAGACGCCGAGCCTCCGGGCCCGGCCTCGGATCCTCCGACTGAGCCCGGAGACGCCGACGCGGAGAAGGGGATTCAGGCCCGCCTCCCTCGCGAACGCGGGGTCGGGCGGACCCTGGATGCCGATGGCCGCGCCTCCGGGGCGGAGGACCCGCAGCGACCGCTCGAGGTTCTCGCCGCCGAGGCTGTCGAGCACGACGTCGTACCCGGCCAGCTCCCTCACGAAGTCCTGGGTGCGGTAGTCGATCACGACGTCGGCGCCGAGCTCTCGGACGAACGCCGCGTGGGCCGAGGAGGCGGTGGTCGCCACGTGCGCCCCCCGATGCTTCGCGAGCTGGATGGCGATCGTGCCGACGCCGCCGGACCCGGCGTGGATCAGGACCCGCTGGCCGGGCCGCACACGGCCGCGTTCGACGAGCGCCTGCCATGCCGTCAGCGCGACGAGGGGCAAGGACGCCGCCTCGACGTCGGTGATGGCGGGCGGCGTCGGCGCGACGTCGGCCTCGTCGACGGCGATGCGCTCGGCGAAGGTGCCGATGCGCGGGTCCCGCGGGCGGGCGAGGACCCGGTCGCCCGGGGCGAACGAGCGCACGGCCGAGCCGACCTCGACGACCCGACCGGCGACGTCGTGGCCGAGGACGACGGGTGGCGTGTACGGGACGACCAGCTTCAGCGCACCCTGCTGGATCTTCGCGTCGAGCCGGTTCAGCCCGGCCGCCGCCACCTGGACGAGCACGTCGCGGTCGCCCACGATCGGCTCGGGCACGTCCGCCTCGTTCAGGGGCCGCCCGTAGGCGTCGAGGACGAAGGCGCGCATGGTGGTTCTCCCGGGTGAGTCTCGTGTCGACCGGTTCCCATACTGGGTGTGCTGTCTACGCGTGTTAAGAACGACCGCTATGCCCACCGTCGGACCGCGATCGCGACGAGGCGACGACCTGCACGGTCAGCCCCACGGCGATGAACCCGAGCATGAGGGCGCCCATCACGGTGGCCGTGCCTCCGAGGGCGCCGGCCAGCGGGGTCGCGGCGCCGCCGAGCCCGAACTGCAGTCCGCCGGCGAGTGCCGCGGCGGTGCCGGGCGACCGGTGCCCGAGGGCCTGGGTGAGCGTGATCGAGCCGGGGATCACCCACCCCCAGCCGGCGGTGACGAGCGCGAGGGCCGGCCAGATCAGGGCGGGGCCGATCCCGGTGAGGGCTCCGGCCAGCACGAGGGCCGAGCCGACGGTGCAGGTGGCCAGGCCCACGGTGAAGAGGCCGTCCTCGCTGAACCGGCCCACCAGGCGGCGGAAGACCAGGGTCGAGACGATCATGCACGACGCGTTCGAGGCGAAGACGAGCGTGTACAGACCCTCCCCGAAGCCGTACTGCTC
This sequence comes from Frigoribacterium faeni, assembly GCF_007988805.1. Taxonomy (GTDB): domain Bacteria; phylum Actinomycetota; class Actinomycetes; order Actinomycetales; family Microbacteriaceae; genus Frigoribacterium; species Frigoribacterium faeni. Next base: position 151,248 of record NZ_BJUV01000003.1, read on the forward strand.
CTGGAACACGAACGACGACGTGGCGATGTACGAGAAGAAGCCGATCGTGGCCGCGCAGCCCGTGACGAGGTACCAGCGGAAGCGGGGCATGGCGAGGAGGCGCCCCATCCGTCGCAGCGACGCCGGCAGCGAGCCGGCGCCCGGCTCGGGGGAGAGCAGGGTCTCCGGCAGGAGGCGCGCGGCGGCGGCCGTCAGCCCCGCGCCGAGCAGAGCGAGCACGACGAACGTCGCCCGCCAGGTCGACACCGACAGCACGGCTCCGCCGACGAGCGGCGCGACGACGGGCCCGACGGCGTTGATCGCCGCGAGGGTGGCGAAGAGCCTGCTGCGGACGACGCCGGTGGTCGAGTCGCCGACCATGGCGCGGGCGGCCACCGAGCCGGCCGCGCCGCCGAGCCCCTGCGCGACGCGGGCGACGACGAGGGTCGCGGCATCCGGCGCCACCGCGCAGGCGAGGGAGGCGAGGGCGAACAGAGCCGTCCCGCCCAGGAGGATGCGCCTCCTGCCGGTCCCGTCGCTGACCGGTCCGATGACGATCTGGCCCACCGCGAACGCGACGAGGAACGCCGTCAGGCTGAGCTGCACCTGCGCGGTCGTCGCGCCGAGGTCCCGCGCGATCGCCGGCAGCGCCGGGATGTACATGTCGGTCGCGAACGGCGAGATGCCGACGATGAGCGCCACCGTCAGCACGGCTCCTCGGCGGGACAGCCAGGAGGCGCGGTCCGGGTCGGTCGGGACGTCGTCGTCTCTCATCGGCACGAGCCTAGGGCCGGACGGTCCGCCCGGGTCGTCCGTCGGCGTCGGCGCCTCTCTCCGACGGTTGCCGATGGAGGCGGTGCTCGATACGGTAGGGCGCATGCAGTGCTGCTGACCTTTCCTCGATTCCCGCTCCTGCGCCTCTCCGGCGCGATCGAAAGGTCCAGCATGTCCGCATCCCCGCTCTCGTCTCCGTCCCTGCCCCTGCGCGGCAGGACCGCCCTCGTCACCGGCGTCTCGCGCCGCCGGGGGATCGGGTTCGCCGTCGCGACGACACTCGCCTCGCTCGGCGCCGACGTCGTCATCCACCACCACCGCCCTCACGACCTCGACCTGCCGTGGGGCGGGGACGACCTCGACGCCGTCCGCGACGGGATCCGTGGGCAGCTGACCGACGGCGCGCGGTTCGCCGACATCGCCGCCGACCTGTCCGCTCCCTCCGCCATCGCCGACGTGATCGCGACGGCGACCTCGCTCACCGGCCGACTCGACGTGCTCGTGTGCAACCACGCGAAGAGCGGGGACGACGGCAGCATCCTCGACATGACCCCCGAGCGGCTCAGCGCCTTCTGGGAGGTCAACACCCGGTCGACCCTGCTGCTCACGGCCGAGTTCGCCCGGCTCCGTGCGCCCCGGACGGACGAGGCGCGACGGCCCGGCGACCGGATCGTCGGGAGCGGGCCCTACGAGGAGGCGCAGGGTCACGTCTTCTGGATGACGTCCGGTCAGATCCACGGTGCGATGCGCGGCGAGGTCGCCTACGCGGCCAGCAAGGCGGCCCTCGCCGGGGTCACGCCCACGGTCGCCGCCGAGCTGCTGGAGCTCGGGATCATCCTGAACACGATCGACCCCGGACCGGTGAACACCGGCTACATGGATCCCGAGACCACCGACCGATCGCTCGAGGATCTCGACGCGTACGTCGCCAGCACGCCCTTCGGACGCGTCGGGAGGCCGCAGGACCCGGCGGAGCTGATCGGCTGGCTGGCCACGTCGAAGGGGAGCTGGGTCGTCGGCCAGGTCCTGACGTCCGACGGCGGCTTCGGGCTCTGAGGGCGTGGTCGTGCGCGATACTCGCACCATGACGCGTGAGGACGGCCTGCCCGCAGCGACCCCGTTGGACGCGCACGCCTACGTCGAGAAGGTCACCAGCGCCCCGCCGTGGTGGCGCATCGTGGTCAACGTCGCGCTCGTCTTCGGGGTCGGCGGTCTCTTCTGGTCGGCCGTCCTGTACGCGGAGCTCCCGTTGTGGGCGGCGGTCATCGGGTACGCGGTCGTCGCCGCGGGCGTCGAGCTCGTCATCTGGTCCGTCACGCGGCGGCACGCACGCCGCACCCGACCCTGAGTCGCCGGCCGCGCCTCCCCCTGGTCGCCGTCGTAGCCGCCGTCGCGGCGCTCGAGTGGTCGGAAGATGCTCGTCGTCGCTCGCCGAAGAGCATCTTCCGACCACTCGAGGTCGCCACGCGAGGGTGAGCGTGCGGGATCCGTAAGGATGCCGCCGGCCGCCGTGAGGAAGTCGTTAGGGCCCCCCGGACGCCGTCGAGGCGGGGTGTCTACTGACTCGCTGTGCCCGTGCAGGGCACCGGGGCCGCGGCCCCGCCGCCAGTCGTTCCTCAGGAGTCGTCGTGCTCGACCTCGTGTACATCCTCGCCGTCATCGCTGTGTTCGCAGTGGTCGCCCTCGTCGCCAAGGGGGTCGAGAAGCTGTGATCGTCTTCGAGATCGGTGCCGCGGTGCTCGCGGTCGCCTCCGTCGCGTACCTCGTGTACGCCCTCGTGAAGCCCGAGCGGTTCTGATGGACACCCTCTTCGGCCTCCTCCAGATCCTCACGGTCGTCGTCGTGCTGGTCGTCCTGTACCGGCCGCTCGGCGACTACATGGCCCGCGTCTACTCGACGGCGCCCGTGGCGAGCGCGACGCCCTCGCCCCGCGCCACGTCGACCGCACCCGCCCGACGCGACCTCCGGGTCGAGCGCGGCTTCTACCGCCTGATCGGAGTCGATCCCGCCTCCGAGCAGACCTGGCCCGCCTACCTGCGGGGCGTGCTCGCCTTCTCGCTCGTCGGAGTCCTGCTCGTCTACGCGATCCAGCGGCTGCAGGCCGTGCTGCCGCTGTCGCTCGGGTTCCCGGCCGTTCCCGAGGGCCTCGCGTTCAACACCGCGGCCTCGTTCGTGGCGAACACGAACTGGCAGTCGTACTCGCCCGATCTCACCATGGGCTATGGAGTCCAGGTGCTCGGCCTCGTCGTCCAGAACTTCGTCTCGGCCGCCGTCGGCATCGCGGTCGCCGTCGCTCTGATCCGCGGCCTCGCCCGGGTCAGGACGGGCATGCTCGGCAACTTCTGGGTCGACCTGACCCGTGGCGTCGTCCGCCTCCTGCTGCCCCTGGCGGTCGTCGCGGCGATCGTGCTGATGCTCGGCGGGGTGATCCAGAACCTCGCCGGCTTCACCGACGTGACCACCCTCACCGGGGGCACGGCGACGGTCCCCGGCGGGCCGGTCGCGTCGCAGGAGGCGATCAAGATGCTCGGCACCAACGGCGGCGGCTTCTTCAACGCCAACTCGGCGCACCCGTTCGAGAACCCCACGGCCTGGACGAACCTCTTCGAGATCGTGCTGATGCTCGCCATCCCGTTCTCGCTGCCGCGCACGTTCGGCCGCATGGTCGGCTCGACCAGGCAGGGCGTCGCCGTCGCGGCGGTCATGACGACGATCTTCGCCGTCTCGCTCGCCGCGATGACCTGGTTCGAGCTGCGGGGCGCCGGCACCGCGCCCCAGCTCGCCGGCGGGGCGATGGAGGGGAAGGAGGCGCGGTTCGGCATCTGGGGATCGACTCTCTTCGGTTCCACCTCGACCCTCACCTCGACGGGTGCCGTCAACTCGATGCACGACTCGTACACCTCGCTCGGCGGCATGATGGCGATGGTCAACATGATGCTGGGCGAGATCGCCCCCGGCGGCGTCGGCTCGGGCCTCTACGGCATGCTCGTGCTCGCCGTGATCACCGTGTTCGTCGCCGGTCTGCTGGTCGGGCGCACCCCCGAGTACCTCGGCAAGAAGATCGGGCCGCGCGAGATCAAGCTCGCCAGCCTGTACATCCTCGTCACGCCGACGCTGGTGCTCGCCGGCACGGCGCTGAGCTTCGCGATCCCCGCCGTGCGGGCCGACGTCGAGAGCACGTCGATCTGGAACCCGGGGCTGCACGGGCTCGGCGAGGTGCTCTACGCGTTCACCTCGGCGTCGAACAACAACGGCTCGGCGTTCGCCGGGCTGACGGCCAACACCCCGTGGTTCAACACCGCCCTCGGCGTCGCGATGCTGCTCGGTCGGTTCGTGCCGATCGTGCTCGTGCTCGCCCTGGCCGGCTCGCTCGCCGTGCAGGACAGGGTGCCCGCCACGGCCGGCACCCTGCCCACCCACCGCCCGCAGTTCGTGGGCCTGCTCATCGGGGTCTCCGTCATCGTGACGGCCCTCACGTACTTCCCCGTGCTCGCGCTCGGGCCGCTCGCCGAAGGGCTGCAGTAGACCATGACCACACTCACCGACGCTCCGCAGACGGAGCAGCCCACCCCGCAGACCCCCCGAGGAGGCGCGTTCAGCCCCTCCCAGATGGTCGCCGCCCTGCCGGGTGCGTTCCGCAAGCTGCACCCGCGCGACATGTGGCACAACCCCGTCATGTTCATCGTCGAGGTCGGAGCCGCGTACACGACGATCCTCGCCGTCGCGGGCCTGTTCACCGGTCCGCAGACGTCCGGCGGATCGGCCGTCCCCGGGTCGTTCACCTGGGCGATCGCGATCTGGCTCTGGCTGACGGTGGTCTTCGCCAACCTCGCCGAGGCGGTCGCCGAGGGGCGGGGCAAGGCGCAGGCCGAGACGCTCAAGGCCACCCGCACCAGCACCACGGCGCGACGCGTCACGCGCTACGACCCGGCGGCGGACGCCGCCGCCGAGCACGCCGCGCTCGAACCGGTCTCGTCCGCCGACCTCACGCTGGGCGACACGGTCGTCGTGGTCGCGGGGGAGCTGATCCCCGGCGACGGCGACATCGTCTGGGGCATCGCCTCGGTCGACGAGTCGGCGATCACGGGCGAGTCCGCTCCCGTCATCCGCGAGTCGGGCGGCGACCGCAGCGCCGTCACCGGGGGCACCCGGGTGCTGTCCGACCGGATCGTGGTGCGCATCACGAGCAAGCCCGGCGAGACCTTCGTCGACCGGATGATCGCCCTCGTCGAGGGGGCGTCGCGGCAGAAGACGCCGAACGAGATCGCCCTGAACATCCTGCTCGCGAGCCTCTCCATCGTCTTCGTCGTCGTCACGCTGACGCTCAACCCGATCGCGAGCTACAGCGACGCGGCCGTCAGCGTGCCGGTGCTCATCGCCCTGCTGGTCTGCCTCATCCCGACGACGATCGGGGCCCTGCTCAGCGCCATCGGCATCGCCGGCATGGACCGCCTCGTGCAGCGCAACGTGCTCGCCGTGTCGGGCCGCGCCGTCGAGGCGGCCGGCGACGTCACGACCCTGCTGCTCGACAAGACCGGCACCATCACCTACGGCAACCGCCAGGCGGCCGAGTTCACGCCCCTCGACGGCGTGGCCCGGGCGGAGCTGGTCGATGCGGCCGCGACCTCGTCGCTCAGCGACCCCACTCCCGAGGGGAAGTCCATCGTCGATCTCGCGTCGACGACGGGATGGCGCACGGCGACGGGCCGGCAGGGCGAGATCGTCCCGTTCACCGCTCAGACCCGCATGTCGGGTCTCGACCTGCCCGACGGCACGCGGATCCGCAAGGGCGCCGGCGGCTCGGTCATCGCCTGGGTGGAGGAGGACCGCCGCCTGGCGAGCTCCGAGCACGACGAGCTGCAGACCAGGATCGACGAGATCTCGAACGGCGGCGGCACCCCGCTGGTCGTGGCGACGAAGTCGACGTCCGGCGAAGCCCGCGTGCTCGGCGTCGTGCACCTGAAGGACGTCGTCAAGACCGGCCTCCGGGAGCGGTTCGCCGAGCTGCGCGCCATGGGCATCCGCACGGTCATGATCACCGGCGACAACCCGCTGACGGCGAAGGCGATCGCGGCCGAGGCCGGTGTGGACGACTACCTGGCCGAGGCGACCCCTGAGGACAAGCTCGCGTTGATCCGCCGCGAGCAGGAGGGCGGGGCGCTCGTCGCGATGACCGGCGACGGCACGAACGACGCCCCGGCGCTCGCCCAGGCCGACGTGGGGGTGGCCATGAACACGGGCACCTCCGCCGCGAAGGAGGCCGGCAACATGGTCGACCTCGACAGCGACCCGACCAAGCTCATCGACATCGTGCGGATCGGCAAGCAGCTGCTCATCACCCGAGGGGCCCTCACCACGTTCTCGATCGCGAACGACGTCGCGAAGTACTTCGCGATCATCCCCGCGATGTTCGCCGGGGTCTTCCCGGGGCTGGGACTGCTGAACATCATGCAGCTCAGCTCGCCCGCGTCGGCGATCCTCTCCGCGATCGTGTTCAACGCCCTGGTGATCGTCGTCCTCATCCCGCTCGCCCTCCGCGGCGTGAGGTACCGAGCGGCGTCCGCGTCGTCGATCCTGTCGCGCAACCTCCTGGTCTACGGCCTGGGCGGCGTCGTCGCCCCGTTCGTCGGCATCAAGATCATCGACCTCGTCGTCAGCCTGCTCCCCGGCTTCTGAGCCGCCGTCCCGGCCGGCACCGCGCCTCCTCCGCTCCTCGCACCGCCTCTCGAAAGAAGAACCGACATGAACCTCCGTTCCACGCTCCGCCAGCACGGCGTCGCCCTCCGGGCCATGGTGGTCTTCACCGTGGTGCTGGGCCTGCTGTACACCGCGGTGATCACCGGCATCGGGCAGCTCGTCGTGCCCGCGAGAGCCGACGGCTCGGCGGTCGAGGCCGACGGCGACGTCGTCGGGTCCTCCCTCATCGGGCAGTCCTTCACCGATGCCGACGGAGCCGCTCTGCCGGAGTGGTTCCAGTCGCGGCCGTCGGCTGCGGGAGACGGCTACGACGCGGCCGCCTCCAGTGGCAGCAACCACGGCCCCGAGAACGAGGACCTCATCGAGGCCGTCCAGGAGCGCCGCGCCGCGGTCGCCGAGAGCGACGGGGTCGATCCCGCGAGCGTCCCCGTCGACGCGCTCACCGCGTCGGGGTCGGGTCTCGATCCGCACATCAGCCCCGCGTACGCCTTGGAGCAGGTCGACCGGGTCGCCACCGCGCGGGGGCTCTCGGCGAGCGACGTCGAGTCGCTGGTCGACGAGCACACGCAGGGCCGCGACCTCGGCTACCTCGGTGAGCCGACGGTCAACGTGCTCGAGCTGAACGCGGCCCTGGCCGAGCGGGGGCGCTGACCCGTGATACGGGGGCGGCTGCGGGCGCTGCTCGGCGCCGCCCCCGGCGTCGGCTCCCGTCGGGGACTACGCGGAGGCGGCGAGCGGGGCTGCGGAGGGGTCGTAGCGGATGGCGAGGACGGTGACGTCGTCGTCGTGCTGGACGGCGTGGCCGAGCTCCTCGATCCGGGCGACGAGATCGTCGGGCTCCGGGTGGGCGACGGCGAACGCGGCGAGCTCGTCGAGGGCCTCGAGCTCCTCGCCGAACAGGTCGAGAACGCCGTCGCTGACCGTCACGAGGAGGTCCCCGGCCTGCAACCGGGTCTCGTGCATCGACCAGGTCGTGCCGACGCCGATCGGCAGATCCGTGCTCCGCAGCCACTCGAGACCCCCGTCGGCGGGGATCACGAACGCCAATCCGTGTCCGGCGTCGACCCAGCGCGCCACGCCGTCCGTGCCGAGGTGGACGTGGAAGCACGTCGTGAACTGCTCGGTCGCGGACTCGTTCATGCCGGTGTCCATGCCGATCGAGGTGCGGGCGATCGCCTCCTCCGGTGCTCCGGTGCGCAGGGTCGCCCGGAGCGTCGAGCGGACGACGGCGGCGATCATCCCGGCCCCCACCCCCTTGCCCATCACATCTCCCAGGGTGAAGGCGACGCCGTCCGTCGTGGGGAACCAGTCGTAGAAGTCGCCGCCGACGGAGCGCGTCGGCAGGCACGCCGCCCGGACGGTGAACTGCGCGGGGATGCCGTCGGATGACGTGGGCAGCAGCGCCTGCTGGACGAGCGCGGCCTCGCTGATCTCGTCCTCGGCGACCCGTCGGTGCTGCTGCACGTCCTGGAGGCGGTTGCCGGACTGTCGGGCGAGCTCGTTGGTCACCCAGGCGACGGCCGCGAAGACCAGGACGACGAACACGAGTCGCACGGCCTCGGGGGCCGTGAGCGCGACGCCGCCGACGACGATCGGGACGAGGAACGTCGCGGCCGTGCCGAGCAGCGGGTAGACGATGTTCCGACGACCCGGTCGGGCGGCCATCCAGATCACGGGCAGGAGCACCGCGGCGAGGAACGGCGAGCGGGCGTCGCCGGTTCCGAACCGCAGCAGTCCGATGGCGACGAAGTCAAGAGCGGGCACGAGCAGCTCCCACCGGGCCAGGCCCGGTCGAAGCACGAGCAGCGCCGCGAACGCCAGGCCCAGGAGCGCCAGACCGACCCCGGTCCACATGCTCAGCGCGTTCGTGACGGTCAGATACGGGAGCACCACGCTGCAGACTGCGGCGACGACGGCGATCACGACGACCACGCTCTGGTTGGCGAACGGCGTCGCCCGGTTCGCCGCGCGGATCAGCGGTGGCGCACCGTCGTCGGTGGCCGCCCGCCGCACGGTCATACGCGGAAAAGCGACTGTCATAGTACGGCGACGCTAGCCGCCCTCGGCCGCCGACGGAACCGCCCGTTCGCGGGTCACGCCGGCGAGGCGGTCGACCCTCGGGGCATGAAGTCGGGCCGGAAGACGTGCCGCCGCGGTTCGGCGTCGAGCTCGTCGAGCGGGGTGCGCAGAGCGTCGACGGCGGCGTCGACGATCGCCGTCTCGTCCCAGGCGAAGGTGCTGAGCTGCGGCTCGACCAGGGGCGCCATCGCGCTGTCGTCGTAGCCGAGCACCGACAGGTCGAGCGGCACCTCGAGTCCGACCCTCCGGGCCGCGGCGTACGCGCCGAAGGCGATCGAGTCGCTGAGGCAGAGCAGGGCCGTCGGCCGCGGAGCCGTCCGCAGCAGCCGCTCGGTCGCGTCGGCGGCCTCGCCGACGGCGGCCGGCGTGGCCGTCACGGTGACGACGAGACCCAGCTCGGCGCCGAGCGACGTCGCGAGCATCTCGGCCGGCCGACCCGGCGTCGCGGGGAGCGCGGGGGCCAGCACCCCGACCGTCCGGTGCCCCAGCTCGGCCAGGTGGCGCAGGCCCGTGCCGACGCCCGTGGCGTTGTCGAAGAGCACCACGGGGGAGTCGGGTCGGTGCGCCAGCGCGTCGCCGATCGACACCAGGCGGATGTCGTCGGGCACGTCGGCCCAGTAGAGCGCGGACGGGTCGACCGGCAACGCGACGACGGCGTCGACCTGACGGCTGTTGAGGGCGGCGAGCACCGCCTCCTCCCGGGCGGGCGAGGCGTCGACGTCGGCGATCGAGGCGCTCAGGGCCTGCTCGGCCAGGGCGCGGCTGAGCATCACGGCGAGGTCCTGCTGCCAGAGGTCGCGCAGGCTGCCCACGATGACGACGTTGCTGCTGCGCCCGCCGGCCAGCGCCCGCGCCACCGGATCGACCGTGTAGCCGAGCTCGGACGCCACCCGGAGCACCCGGGACTGGGTCTCGGGCGAGCCGCGGAGACCGCGGAGCGCGTACGAGGTGGCGGCCTTCGACAGGCCGGCCGCGTCGGCGACGTCCTGGAGCGTGCGACGACGAGGCTCCTTCACGCGGATCAGCATACGTCGCGGTGACCGCGACGGCCCGCCCCCTGCGTTAACCGGATCGTCACATCCGCACCTTGACAGCAGGTGCTGTGAACCGGTTCACTGTTCTCATGAGTGAACCGGTTCACAGAACGGCGACGGCCGAGGAGGCGCGGGTCGGCGACCCCGCATCCGTCCCGTCCCGCCCGCCCCTGCGCACCCCGGTCGTCGGCGGCCGTACCGACACGCATCAGCACGTCTGGCCCGCCGCCTTCGTCGAGGCCCTCCGCGGCCGCAGCACGACGCCGCGCCTGGTCGACGGCTGGACCCTGCTCACCGAGGGCGAGGCCCCTTACGCCGTCGACCCCGGAGCTCACGACGTCGAGCGCCGCCGGGCCCGCGAGCTCGCGGAGGGCAAGGACGACGTCCTCGTCTCGCTCTCGAGCCCCCTCGGCATCGAGCATCTGCCGGGCGCCGAGGCCCGAGACCTGATCGACGTCTGGCACCGCTCCGCGCTCGAGCTCGGCGACCCGTTCCGGGTCTGGGCCGCGACCCCCGTCGACGAGCACGACCTGGTCGGGCTCTCCGAGATCCTCCGGCACGAGCGCGTCGTCGGGCTGCAGCTGCCCGCGACCTGCCTGCTCGACCCCGCCGCCGTGCAGCGGATGGCCCCCGTGCTCGACGTGGTCGCCGTCGCCGGCAAGCCCGTCATGGTGCACCCGGGGCCCGCCCCCTCGGTCGCCGACACCCCCGCCTGGTGGCCCGCCGTCGTGCCCTACGTCAGCCAGCTGCAGTCGGCCTGGTTCGCCTGGCACCAGGGCGGGCGTCTCGCGCACCCCACGCTGCGCATCGTCTTCGTCGCCCTCGCCGGTCTCGCCCCGCTGCACCACGAACGCCTCGTCGCCCGCGGCGGCGAGTTCGGCTCGGTCGACCCGAACGTCTTCTACGAGACGTCGTCGTACGACACCCGGGCGATCGACGCCGTCGTCCGCGTCGTCGGGGTCGACCCCGTGGTGCACGGCTCCGACCGTCCCTACGCCCAGCCCCGCGACCCCGGGCTCGGCCACGCCTTCACCCACGCCCACGTGCACGCCAACCCGCGCACCCTGCTGACCGGAGAACCTCGATGACCCTCACGGCCCCCGACTCGACGACCCGCGCCTCCTCGGCACCGACCGCCGCCGACGTCCCGGCCCTGCCCGGCCGCGATCTGACCCGTCCCGAGCTCAAGGCCTGGGTCGACGAGATGGCCACCCGCCCCGAGGCCTGGCGGCACCTGGTGCGACACGGCGGCGGGCAGCGCCACTTCGCGTCGCTCTACCGCGACAGCCACATCGACGTCTGGCTGCTCTGCTGGGACACCACCGACGACACCGGATGGCACGACCACGACATCTCGTCGGGCGCGGTCGCCGTCGTCGAGGGCGCCGTGAACGAGGCCAACCCGCGGATGGGCGGCGAGCCGGTCAGCCGCGTCGTCGAGGCAGGACGCTCGTTCCACTTCGGGCCCGACCACATCCACCGCATGGGCGGGCACATCGACGGCTCGGTGTCGATCCACGCGTACTCGCCGCCGCTCTGGCGCATGGGCCAGTACTCGATCGGCAGCAACGGCGTGATGCGTCGGCAGTCGGTCAGCTACGCCGACGAGCTGCGCCCGATGGACGACGTCAGCGTCATCGAGCAGTACCGCGAGGAGCAGGCCGCCGCCGACGCGCTCGCCGCCCGCGACCGCGCGTAGCGCCCGCGAGTCCGCGCCCCGTCGCCCGCGCCCCCCCCCCGGGATCGAGTGGTCGGA